>JAXDBU010000107.1:0-39086 GCA_034678485.1 Sedimentisphaerales bacterium
ACAAGAGAATACAGCGGCAATTGAGCTTGGATTTGGGCAAGGAGCACATCATCATGGCACAAGCGGATATCGGATTGATCGGCCTGGCGGTCATGGGCGAGAATCTCATTCTGAACATGGAGAGCAAGGGGTTCACGGTCGCCTGTTACAATCGCACCGTCTCGAAGGTGGACGGTTTCACCAACGGCAGGGCCAAGGACAAGAAGATCATCGGCTGTCACTCCATCCAGGAGTTGGTGGCCGGCCTGAAGAGGCCCCGCAAGATCATGCTCATGGTCAAGGCGGGCAAGCCGGTGGACGAGTTCATCGAGCAGTTGCTCCCGCACCTGGAGAGCGGCGACATCATCATCGACGGCGGCAACAGCAACTACCAGGACACGATCCGCCGGACCGCAGACGTCGAGAGCCAGGGCAAGCTCTACATCGGCACCGGCGTCTCCGGCGGCGAGGAAGGGGCCCTGCTGGGTCCCGCCATCATGCCCGGCGGTTCGCCCGCGGCCTGGGAGCACGTCAAGCCGATCTTGCAGAAGATCGCGGCTAAGGCCCCCGACGGCACCCCCTGCTGCGAGTGGATGGGCGAGAACGGCGCCGGCCATTTCGTCAAAATGGTCCACAACGGCATCGAGTACGGCGACATGTAGATGATCTGCGAGACCTACGACCTCATGAAGCAGGGCCTGGGCATGAGCAACCAGGAGATGCACGAGGTCTTTGCCGAGTGGAACAAGGAGGAGCTGAACTCCTATCTCGTCGAGATCACCGCGGACATCCTGGGCGTCCGGAACGAGGAGGGCCGGCACGTGATCGACCTCATTCTCGATACTGCGGGTCAGAAAGGCACCGGCAAGTGGACGGTGATCGAGGCATTGGACCTCGGCCAGCCGCTGACGCTGATCGCGGAAGCCGTCTTCGCCCGCTGCCTGTCGGCGCTCAAGGAAGATCGCGTCCTGGCGTCGAAGTCGCTGCCCGGTCCCAAGGCCACCTTCCGCGGCAAGAAGGCGAACATGGTCAGCGATCTTCGCCTGGCCTTGTACGCATCGAAGATCGCCAGTTACGCCCAGGGTTTCATGCTGATGCGCGAGGCGGCCAAGGAGCACAAGTGGAACCTGAACTACGGGGCCATCGCGTCGATTTGGCGCGGCGGCTGCATCATTCGTTCGGTCTTCCTCGGGAAGATCAAGGAAGCGTTCAATGGCAAACCCGACCTGCCCAACCTGCTGCTGGACCCGTTCTTCAAAGACGCGGTCACGAAGGCCAACGGGGCCTGGCGGCGCGTCGTCACGACCGCGATCAAGCTCGGCATCCCGGCTCCGACGATGGGTTCTGCCCTGACCTTCTACGATGGGTATCGCCACGAACGTCTGCCGGCCAACCTGCTCCAGGCTCAGCGCGACTACTTCGGCGCGCACACGTACGAGCGGGTGGACAAGCCGCGAGGCGAGTTCTTCCACACCAACTGGACCGGCCGGGGCGGCGCGACCTCCGCTTCGACCTATGTCGTCTGACGACCGGATCGGCGTGCGATAGTCAGCGGTTGGAATCCGTCTCTTCCTGGCGGAACCTGATCCACTCCAGGCACAGGCCGCTCGCGGGAGCGAGGTGGCCCGCGGCTTGGCGGTCTCGGGCCGCCAGGATCTCGCTTATCTGCTCGGGTCGCCAGTGCCCGCGTCCGATGTCAACGAGGGTACCCACGATGATACGGACCATGTGATGCAGGAAGCCGTTGCCTTCGAGGTCGATGGTGATCGTGCCCGGATCGTTGTTTGTGCCGTCCGTGACCTCACAGCGGTGCAAGGTCCGCACGGTGTTCTCGCCCTCTTCGAGAGCCGAGGCAAACGAGCGGAAGTCGTGCGGCCCGAGGAACAGGCGGGCCGCCGCCTGCATGGCCTCGACGGCCAGCCGACTCGGGTAATGCCAGCAGAACCGAATCCGGCGGACCGGGCGAATCCGGCCGGTGTAGAGCGTATATCGATAGGCTTTGCGCGTGACATCGCCGTTGAGGTCGAAGTCCGGCCCGACCTCTTCTCCGCTCAGCACCGCAATGTCGCGAGGCAGGAAGTCGTTGAGTCCAAGGGCCAGGTGTTCCGCAGGGATGGGGTTCGTGGTCTTGATCAAGCCCACCTGTCCCATCGCGTGAACGCCCGCATCGGTTCGGCTGGCCCCCTGCACCGCGGTCGGATTCCGCAGCATCGCCGTGGCGGCCTCGCAGAGCGTGCCCTGCACGGTCGAATAGCCCGGCTGGATCTGCCAGCCGTGGTAGTCCGTGCCGTCATAGGCGATCACCAGCTTGATCTTGCGCAGGGCAGCCATGATGGGAAATCACCACCATCGAGGATTCTGGTCGAGGAATTCGATGACAGCCTGGTACTTGGGGGCTTCGACCGACGGCTGTCCGTCGTATTCCATCAGGCCCCAGGAACCCCACTTGGAGGAGCTTCGCAACGAAGAGAAGATGGCGACCATCGTACCGCCGTTTTGCCGCCAGCCGGCGAGGTAGTCCAGATACAGGGACTTCATGCGAGAATGGCGATTGGCGGTCTGGAAGAGGTCCTCCAGGCGTTTGTCGTTCTCCGCTCCGCCGTAGCCGACGAGGTGCTGGCCGGCTTCGTAGGCGACCAGACGCAATCCTCGCTCCTTGGCCGCGCGGGCCTGCTCCGCGATGGTCTTGTTGCCTGCCGCGATGTACCCGGCGCATTTGTCGAGGATCTGATCGACCGTCATCTGGGCAACCTCGTCCTGTGTCTTGGGATCGCCGAGCGCGTTGCCGAAGTAGGGGGCGACCGCGAGCACATCCGCGTGTTTGTACGCTTCTTCGAAGTCCATCACCTGCTGGCTAGTCCAAGGGTTGGCGTGCTGGGCAGCCAGGACGCGGACGAGGCGGTCCTTGCCTCCAAAGACGTCTTCCCAAATCTTGAAGATCTCGATGGTTCGCTTGGAGTAGTACCGCAGTTGTGCCTGGTAATCGTTGTCGCTCAGGCCGAGCTCCTTGCCTTTATCCCGGCAGTAACGGGCCTGACCGAAGATGCCATTCCAGCATTCGTTGGAGTACTCGATGTAAACCTTCAGGCCGGGCTCCAGATTGGCTTTGACCATTGCGGCGAAGTTGCGGACGTAGTCGTCGCCGGCCCTATGCGGTATGCAGAACCATGGATCGGCGTCGAGCGTGTTGGCCAACTGGATCAGGTACTCCAACGCGACGCCCGCGTCGTCGCCCTGGGTCTGCATCTGCGGCGTGGGACGGTCGGACCATTGGGCCACCTTGGAGTTGTTGGTCCGTTGGAGGTCCATGAATCGCAGGACCTTGAACCCCTCCCATCGCCTGAGAAACTCCGGATGGAACGGCTGTGACTCGTACGTGTTCTCGAATCCCGGCAGAATGACGCGGATGTTGCGAACCGGATCGGCGGGATCGGCTTCCGTGATCTTCAACGCCAGGAGGTCCAGGTCGCTGCCGACCTCGACTCGGATTCGCCCGGGCGATTCCTCGACGGCCTTGGTGCGATAGGCGAACTGGATCTTGCCCTTACCTTCGTAGAGGCAGGTGTACACGCCGGCGGGGTAGCCGAGCTTCGGGCGGGTCAGGATGATCGAATCGGCGAAATGCCCGTCGCCTCGCAGCGACCGGACCCAGCCTTCGGGCGTCAGATCGAGCGGGCCGCCCTGATCGTAGCCTTTGCCCGGCGTCTGGCTCTTGAAGGTCTGGGAGTGCTTGAACAGATCGACGAACACGATCTCCGAGGACCAGTAGGTCACGCCGGCGATGTTGATGCCGAGAGCGGAGTTGCCATTTGGGGCCGCGTGCGAGCCGTTTCCTGTGATTGTCAACAGGATGAGGAACCAGGGCGAGCGCATTCTCTGTGTCATCATCTTGTTCTTTCAGCAGGCAATTGTGAAACGAATTCGTAGCTCCCGGATTCGATCTCGAAGACCGCGTAGTTGTCCTCGACGCGGAGAAATTTCGCGTGGCCGCCTACATGGAGGTAGTCGGGCCCTTCAGCCATTGCAGTCTGCTTGTCGCTGGGGACGTAGACGGTCGCGGTGGTGTTCACGGGCACCGCGATCTTCAGCACGATCTTGCTGCCGCGAATGTCCCAGTCGCTTCGAATCGTGCCGTAGGGGGACTCGTGCTCGGCGCGGACCCAGGCGACGTCGCCCAACAGTTGCGGCTTGATGATGAAGTGCTTGAAGCCCACCGCCTCCGGATCGGGCACGATGCCGCCCAGGACCTGGTAGAACCAGGCGCTGATGTGCCCGAACATGATGTGATTGCGAGAGGCCTCGCCGTCCCACTGCTCCCAGAGCGTGGTGGCCCCTTCGTCGAGCCAGCGGCCCCAGCTCGGGTAGCCGGTCTGGGTCGCCATGCGACGGACCACGTCGGCCCGACCGCCGGCAGTCAGGCAGTCGATGAGGTACTTGGTGCCCAGGATGCCTGCGTCGAGGTAGCCGTCGTTCTTCTCGATCATCGCAACGAGGTTGTTCAGGACTCGCTGCTGTTCCTGCGGCGGGACCAGGCCGTGATATAGGGCACAGCTCATCGCGGTCTGCGTGCCGCCGTCGTAGAGGCCGGCGTCCTTCTGGAAGAACTCGCGATTGAAGGCGTCGCGGATCTTCAGGGCCAGATCGCCGTACTTCCTGGCGTCATCGGTGTTGCCGAGCATCGCGGCGGTCTTCGACACGATCAGGGCGTCGCGATAGTAGTAGCCGGTCGATGTCACCTTCTCCGGCGTCTTGGATTTCGCAGGCACCCAGTCGCCCAGGCCGATCGAGACGATGTGGTTCTGGGCCTTGCTCGTCAGATAGTCCACGTAGCGTTTGAGCCGGTCGTACTGGTCCGCAAGGACCTGGGCGTCGCCCTCGTACTCGTAGAGGTACCACGGGATCAAGACGTAGGCGCTGTCCCAGGCGGGACCGTTGCCCCAGGCATAGCCCCAGCCGCTCGTGGGCACGATGCCTGGCAGCTCGCCGCTGTCCCGCTGCTCGTCCTTGCAGTCGTTCATCCACTTGGCGTAGGCGGCAGCGGAGTCGAAGTTGTACAGTCCGGTCTCGGCGGCCAAGTGGGCGTCGCCCGTCCAGCCGTTCTTCTCCCGGTGGGGGCAGTCGGTCGGATAGCCGACGAAGTTGCTCACGTAGGACCACAGCGTGTTGCGTTGAATTCGGTTGAACAGCTCATTGGAACACTCGAACGAGCCGGCCTTGTCGAACGCGGTGTGCACGACGCGGGCCTCGATGGCGTCCAGGCTCGGTTTGCCCGGCAGGCCGGTCACCTCGACGTACTGGAACCCATGATAGGCGAATCGCGGCTCCCAGATCTCGGTGCCTTGGCCCTTGAGGATGTAGGTGTCGGTCTGAGCCTTGCCGGTCTTGATGTGCTGGCCGATGTCCTTCTGATCGAGCGTGCCATCCTTGTTGAGCCGCTCGCCGTAGCGCATGACGACTTCCGTCCCGGCGGGGCCGGAGACCTTCAGTCTCGCCCAACCCGCCAGGTTCTGGCCGATGTCGAAGACATACACGCCGGGCTTGGGCTCCGTGAGTCTGGCCGATTTCAACGTGTCGGTGACCTGGATCGGGGGCATGATCTGCGCCCGCAGTTCGCCCTTGGGACCCGAATCGACCTGCGCGAGCGGCCAGTTGCTGTCGTCGCAGTCGGCGTCATCCCAATCGGCCTTCTCCAGTCGGGCGTCGTAGGTCTCGCCATTGCGGATGCTGTCGAAGACGATGGGGCCGGTCGAGACCCGCCAGGTGCCGTCGCTGGCGATGACCCGCGTCGAGCCGTCGTCGAAGGTCATTTCGAGCTGGCACCGCAGGACCGGCCGGTCCCGCCAGGGGGCCTTGTCGAAGTCCCACACGCAGCGGGTGTGCATGTCGTACCAGCCGTTGCCGAGGATGACGCCCAGGGCGTTGAACCCTTTGCGGAGCTGTCCCGTCACGTCGTGGACGACGTAGAGCGCCCGCCTGTCATAGCGAGTGAACGCGGGGTCGAGGACGTGGTCGCTCACCTTCTGGCCGTTGAGTCGAAGCTCGTGGTAACCCAGGCCGCAGATGTAGACGCGAGCGCTGACCGGTCTCCTGGGGAGGATGAACGACTTGCGGAACAGCGGCGCGGGCCTGGGACTCTTGTCGTCGTCGCTGCCGGGGGCGCTGACCCACTGGGCCCTCCAGTCCTCGGGTTTCAGCAGGCCCATATCCCACATCGCAGCCTCGCTGAACGGGCTGGGCTGGTCGTCCTTGTCCCAGGCCCGGACCTTCCAATAGCAGACGACTCGCGAGGTCAGCGGCCGGCCTGTGTACCGGATGAGGATCGACTGATCGGAGGTCACCTTGCCGGTGTCCCACAGGTCGGCCCGGTTGTCGGCCAGCAGGGACTTGTCCGTCGCGACGAGGATCTGGTAGGCGGTCTGCTTCTGACCGCGCCAGGGGGACTGGAGCTTCCAGCTCAGTCGAGGTTCTGCGACATCGACGCCCAGCGGGTCTCGCATGTGCTCGCAGGTCAGGTCGGTCACGCGCACATTGCTGCGGAGTTGTGCCAGGGGGAGGGCCACCTTGGGCAGGTCCGCAGCCGCGGCCGAGACGACGATGGTGTGCAGGAGGAGAATCATGGTTCGCCGAGTCATTTTTGTGCTCCTTATCGCTGTTCTTCGCGGTTCCTGACGGTGAACGTGTAGCTCCCCGACTCGATTTCGAAAGTCATCGAATCGTGCTCTCGACCGAGCCGGCGCACGCCGACTGCCTGAGTGACCGGCTTGTCGGACTCGGTCACTTCAGCAGTGTCTTTCGCGGGCAAATAGACCGTAGCGGTCGTGCCGACGGGAATCGTCACGTCCAGATGCAGCGTCTCGCCATCGCGGCGCCATTTGCTGATGATCAGGCCTCGAACGGAGTCGTACCCGCAGCGGACCCAGGTCAGGTCGCCGACGATCTGCGGGCGGATGACGATACGGTCGAAGCCTACCGCCTTCGGGTCCGCCTGGATGCCGCCCAGCCAGTTGAAGAACCACTGGCTGACCGAGCCGAACATCGGGTGGTTGTGCGAGTACGTGTTGTCGCTGAACTCCCAATGCTCCCAGAGCGTCGTGGCGCCGTTTTCGAGCATGTGTCCCCAGCCGGGGAACTCCTTGCGGTTGACGAGGTCGTAGGCCAGACTTGCCTGGCCGTTGCGAGAGAGCACTTCGAGGAGATATCGCGTCCCGAAGATGCCGGTGGTCAAACGCCCGCCGTCACGTTTCGTGATCTGATCGATCAGGTATTGCAGAGCGAGCGGTTGCTGCGGCTCATAGAGCATGTTCAGTTGCAGCGCGAAGGACTGGCTGGCCTGCGTGCCCGGCGGGACGCGGCCGATCTGCTCCGTGAAGAACCTGTCCTGATAGGCCTTCTTGATGGTTTCTGCGAGGTCGGCGTAAGCCCTCGCTTCCTGCTCCCGGCCCAGGATGCGGGCCAATCGCGAGAGCAGACGCGCGCTTTCGCAGTACAAGGGCGTCACCATCTCCGGCGCCGGGGCGGGGACCAGCGCCTCGTGGTCGCTGAGTCCCTCCTTGATGATGTGGTCCGGGGTCCGGCCGGCGACGAGGTCGAACCAGCGTTTCGAAGCGGTGTACTGCTCCTCGACGAGTCGCCGGTCGCCGTAGTACTGATAGAGCTGCTGTTGCAGCAGGGGGTGGGCCATCGCCCAGGCGACGCCGCAGTATTGAATCCCGACGAAGGGCGCGGTGTCCGTGAGCATGCCGTCCGCGAGGGCGTTGTCCCGCCAGTCTTGAGCGGCCTTCGCGTAGAATCGCGACATGTCGAAGTTCAGCATGAAGGCGTCGCAGGTCGCGACGAGATCGCCGCCGTAGCCGAACCGCTCCCGGTGAGGGCAATCCGACTGCACGCTGAAGATGTTGCTCAGGAACGTCCACTGGCACATCGTCTGAATGCGGTTGAACAGTTCGTTCGAGCATTCGAACCTGCCGACCTCTGCCACGTCCGTGTTCAGACGCAGTCCCTCCAGCGTCGCCAGCGTGGGAGTCCCCGGATAACCGGTCATCTCCACGTAGCGGAACGCGCGGAACGTGAAGCGGGGCATGTAGACCTCGATGCCCTTGCCTTTGGCGATGTACGTGTCGCTCTGCCAGGCGATCTCCGGTGCGCCCGGTCCGCCCGCGGAGGCCCGTTTGATCTGCCCGCAGACGCTGGTCATGGGATTCAGTGTGCCGTCCTTGTTCAGGAGTTCGCCGTAGCGCAGGGTGATCTGCGTGCCGGTCGGGACATACACGGCGAGCATGGGCCAGCCGGCGAAGTTCTGTCCCATGTCGAAGATGAACGTGCCCTTCTTGGGTTCCGTGATCTTCACCGGGTGGACTGTCGCCGTCAACCTGATCGGAGGCAGTGGCTCGGCCTGCAATCTCCCGATGGGTTCCGTGGCGATTGCGGCGTGCGCCCAATCGGCATCCTGGCAGTCCGGCTGGTCCCAGCCGGAAACCTCCCGACGGGCGTCGTACATCTCGCCCAGGTAGATGTTGTTGCGGAGCACGGGACCTTGCGTGACCTTCCAAGTTTCATCGCTGACGACGGTCGTCCGCGAGCCGTCGTCCATCTCGATCTCCAGTTGCGCGATGAATCGCGGCCGGCCGACCGTCAGGTGCTCGCGGAGATTCAGATGGCCCCACATCCGCAGGGGCAGGGGATTGTACCAGCCGTTGCCGAGCGTCACCGCGAGACAGTTGTTCCCGTCCAGCAGGAGATCGGTGACGTCATGGACGCTGTAGAACACGCGTTTGGAATAGGCGGTCCAGGCGGGGTCCAGGGAACTGTCGCCGAGGTGCTGGCCGTTGAGATGCGCCTCGCAGTAGCCCAAGCCTGTAATATAGAGTCGTGCCTTCTTCACGGCCTTTGCCAGTTCGAACGTCTTTCGGAACAGCGGGGCGGGGTCCTCCTTGTAGAAGTCCTCGTCGTTCTTCGGATTGGCCTTGCCGTCATTGATCCATCGGGCCTTCCAGTCGGCTTCGTCGAGCAGGGCCATTTCCCACTGGGACGGCTTGCTGAAATCGCACCCCTGGTCGTTCTTGTCCCAGACCCTGACCTTCCAGTAGCAGCAGGTCCGCGAAGCCAAGGGCTTGCCGGCGTAGACAACGTGAACAGATTGATCGGACACGACCTTGCCGGTGTCCCAGAGATCGGCTTTGCCTTCGGCCAACAGGGATTCTTCAGTTGCCACAAGGACCTGATAGGCGGTTTGCCTTTGCCCTCGCTGTTGTGACTGGAGCTTCCAGCTCAGTCTCGGCTGCGGCACATCGATGCCCAGTGGATTCGTCTGGTACTCACATCGCAGGCCCACGACCCGCATGTCGCCACTCGACTGTGCCCAACTCGCGGCAATGCTCGAAACCGCGATCATCTGCGCTAAAACGATTGCTCCAAGCTGAACCATCCCTTCTTACCTCCAATGGGGGCTATGGAAATGCTCTGACGATGAATTGTCCCGCAGAATGCGGCGGAAATCAAGGACTCGTTTCCTGGAATGGGCTCCGGGGGGCACGGGCGTACTCGCACGCATGGAATCGGGGCTTAAGGAGACCTTGGATTGTCATTCCCGCGAACGCGGGAATCCAGTTCCTGGGATACGTTGTCAACCACAGCTCATGGATTCCTGCTTCCGCAGGAATGACAGCGTCCAGCCCATGTCTCGTCGCCCAGCGGAGGGCGCAGTAGCGTTCATGCCCCCTGGGCGCGGTGATTATTCGTGCATTGACGGGCGTCTACTCACCAGATACGTTGGCGACTTGGCCGATTGAAGGTGGAAGGGAACTGGATGTGCTGACAGAAGTGTGTCTGGAGATGGTTGGCAGATTCCGTGTGATCGGGGTGGGCTCCGAGGGTATCGTTCCCTACTTCCCGTGGGTGGGTGGCGCGTTGGCGTTGTTGTGCCTGTGGGCGGCTTTGCGGGCGAATCGACGGCGGCGCTGGGTCGATGACACTCCGACGTCCAAGACAACCGGCGTCTTCATCGGCCTGGTCGAGGTCAAGGGCATCGCCGAGAGCGAGCGGCCGGTGCTGAGCCATCTGGCGGAGCAACCCTGTGTCTGCTACTCGTGGTCGGTCCAGGAGCACTGGTCCCGTACGGTCACTGAGACGTACACAGACGACAAAGGCAAGACTCAGACTCGCACGCGCCACGAGAGCGGCTGGACTACGGTCGCCACCGGCGGCGAACAGACCTCGTTCTACCTGAAGGACGATCTGGGAGTCGTTCAGGTCCGGCCCGAGGGCGCGAAGATCGAACCGGTGACTGTCTTCAGCAGGACGTGTGGCCGGGCAGATCCCTTGTACTACGGCAAAGGACCGGTGAACGCGGTGGCTGATTCCGATCATGAGCGGTCATTCACTGAGACTGCGATTCCGCTTCACACGCCGCTGTACGTCATGGGGCAGGCTCGGGAACGCAAAGACGTCGTCGCTGCGGAGATCGCGGCCGATCCCAAGTGTCCCCTGTTCCTGATCTCGTGCAGAACCGAGAAGCAGATCAGTTCCGGCCTGGGAATTGGGTACTGGATCTGGGGGATCGTGGGAGTCGTGTTGGCGGTGGGCGGGGTCATTGCTGCCGATGCCGCCAAAGACGAGGTTCTGTGGCGTGGTGCAGCGCCCTATGTAGTGGCCGCGGCGATCTATGTGCTGGCTTGGGTTGTCGGATGGGTCTGGCTCGTCTTCAACAGTCTCGTCGGTCTGCGAAACCGCGTCAGTCAGGCGTGGTCGCTCGTGGACGTGCAACTGAAGCGTCGGCACGATCTGATCCCCAGCCTCGTCGCAGCGGTCCAGGGAAT
This sequence comes from Sedimentisphaerales bacterium, assembly GCA_034678485.1. Taxonomy (GTDB): domain Bacteria; phylum Planctomycetota; class Phycisphaerae; order Sedimentisphaerales; family Anaerobacaceae; genus PLanc-01. Next base: position 10,794 of record JAXDBU010000107.1, read on the forward strand.
GAGCGACCACGAGCGTCAGGTACAGACCGAGATCGCCGTGCTCCGCGCCCAGACGGAAGCGACGCCTCCCGGTGTGCCCGGCCCGGACTACCGAGCCTGTGCCAAAGTGCTTGTGGCGGTGCAGGAGAAGTACCCGCAACTGAAGGCCCAGGACTCGTTCCTGAGTCTCCAGAGGAACCTGGCGGACACCGAGCAGCGAATTGCCTTGGCCCGCGGCTATTTCAACGACATCGCGACGTATTACAACACCCGTTTGGAACGAATCCCCGACCGATTCGTGCGGGGATTGGCCGCCCTCAAGCCGCGAACCCTCATGGCGGCCAATGACTTCGAACGAGCGCCTGTGCCCGTCGATCTGGCTACGTAGGTTCTCGGTCTGATATCTATGACGTGAGTTGTCATGCGGATCTGGGAAGCCGCTGTCGGCGTGTTTGTCATCCTGAACGGAGCGCAGCGGAGTGAAGGATCTGGTCTGCGACCGAGAGCAACCTCTTGATCTTGGCCCAGATCCTTCGGCTGTGCCTCAGGATGACAAGATGAGGATTTCGCACATGCTCGTCGGAATCCAGGTCAGATCCTCTGTTGAGAACCACGATATTCCTGGCTTCTCTGTTCTTCGGATCAGAATCGTCTCGCCAGACTGATGCCGACGGCCGGGGTCTGAGCGGTGCCGTAGTAGGGCTGGATCTCGAAGCCCCCGATCTCGGGATTGCCGTGGCGCTGGGCCACCGTGTGCCCGACGACCCAGCCGAGCGCAGCGCCGAAGACCACGTCGCTGGCCCAGTGATCGCCATCGTCCATCATTCGCCAGGCGACGACTCCCGCAACCGCGTAGGCGGGCAGACCCACCTTCAGGCCGTAAAACTCGTGCAGCACCGACGCGACCGCGACCGAACTGGAGGTGTGGCCGCTGGGCCAGGACCAGCTTTGGCCGTCGGGCTGATCGTTGTCGCGGATCATTTTGAGTCCGCCTGTGACAGTTGCGGTGATCGTCAGAGCCGAGAGCATGGTCACCGCCTTTTGCCGGCCCAGGTCGTCTTGTGCCTCGGCGTCCAGGAAGTACCAGAGCGCCGTGCCGGCGAAGTGCGTGACGGGCGAGCCGATGATGAAAAGAGCGTCTTCGCTGAACGTGCCGAATGTGTCGTGCTCGTCGAAGTGCTCGGCGACGTCGTCGTCGGCGTTGCCGTTGTTCATCGCGACGCTGGCCAGTCCCGCCCATCCCAGGAGGGCCAGATTGTCCCCGTTGAAGAACGTAGCTTTGGCATCAGCCATGAGCCGGTCGGGAAACACGCGGAGATCGGTCTTGGCGGTGTCGTACCAATCGGAAGGCACAGTCGCGGCATTGGGCTCCGCCGCCCCGGCGGGAAGCGCCAAGGCCAACACGCAGAACCACAACAGCTTGTCATACCATCCCGACATCATGCCGTATCATAACACGATTGTGGAACGTCGCCAGAGAATAGAGCGGGGCGTGAACGAAGTGCTTGTCCGGTCTTGTCGTGCTGAGGCGAAGCCGAAGCATCCGGGCATGGGTGCGCAAGACCACTCACGTTCTTGGGCCAGGTCCTTCGCTTCGCTCAGGATGACAGAGCCAGTCAATGCACGACCGTCAACCGAGTTGCGGCACGCCCGAGGTACGGCTCAGGCCCACGGCACGCGCAAGTCTCCGCGTTGCACCCGCCGCGGATGTAAGATACAGTCCGTATTGCTCAGTCTGCCTTCTTCAGGGGGCGGCGTTTCTCCAACGAAGGCAGCGGGGGGAACGCAGCATGGGGTTCCACCTGGTACCAATAGGCGGTCGAGGCGATGTCGTCCGAGAGCTTCTTGTACTTGCCGTCCGAGCCCCAGCCCAGAGCTTGAATAGTCACGCGGAGATCCTTCTCGTAGCAGACCGGGTCGAGGATGTGCCAGCGGTACAGGCTCCAGTAGCCGGGCACCTCGGCGTCGCTGCTGGGCAGGACGGTCCCGGTGTAGGCGGTGCTGTACGATTCCGGGAAGCCATAGCTGCCGCAGAAGTAGTCCTCGGTGCCCGTCCCGCAGATGGTGGGGAACTCGGTGTCACCGTCCATGAAGAACTTGATCTCGCCCTCGCCGAACCATCCCTTTTCGAGCTGCGTCCAGGCGAGGAAAGTTCCCACGTATCGGCCCTTGCCCTGGACGCCGTCCAGGATGATATAGGGATTCTGTTCGCTGGAATTGCTCCGTCGCCACTGGGCGTGGAGATAGCCCGCGTTGGCGGAGACCTGGGTCTCGGCGTAGTCGATCTGGAAGGCCAGGAGGGTCAGGTCCTGATCCGCCTCGTTGGTGAAGGTGATCTTCACGTGCTTGCGGAAGGGCATTGGCCAGTAGCAGTTCATCGCGTTGCGAGGATTGACCACGACCGCCTGGGAATTGACGCGGGCGAACCTCTCGTGTCCCACGGCGAAGAAGTCCGGCGCGGGCACCTCGATCGACGGGGTCGGCTCGTGATCCCAGTAGAAACGCAGCACGTGCGCCCGGCTGAGGCCCTCGACCATCCAGATGTGCTGAATGATCCCCGGTCCGTCCACGTCCATCAACGTCACGGTCTGTCCGGCGTTGACCCGCAGGAAGGGACGCACCTTCCAGCCCTGGCCCAGATCATCGGCCGCTCGGGCGGAGGCGGCGGGTTTCGGCTCGGCGGGATTCGGGATCGCCATGCCCCCTTTGCCTTTTTCGCCCGTCGGATTCTCCGCAGAGATCGAGCGGGTCCTCGCGGAGGTCAGCAGAGGCAGCGTGCCCATGCCCATCTCCGATCCGACGCCGGCGACCACGGTCTCACGCGTCACGGAACTCTCTCGATGCACGTTGACGCATCCCGTACCGGAGGCCACTGCGACGAGAACGAGGATTCTCAGAGACACGTTGGTGGGACTGCGGCTGCACACGATGCCTTCCTTTCTCCAAAACAGGGTCGGTGCCCTCAATTGCCCGTTCGAGATGCTCGATTCCGTCACTTGCCTGTGCCACTGGCCGCGAGCGGGACCCAGTCGGGCTCCTTGTTGTGGTGCCCGTCCGTGGTGACCTGGACCCAGTGGCCGTTCAGATCGGTGATGCAGATGTTCCAGCCGGGGGCCAGGCCGGCGCCCATCTCGTTGGCCTCGGGTCCGTAGCTGAATGTCACATACCGCCCGTCGGGCGAGAAATCGGTGTGGTAGGTCTCGTGCTCCTTGTCGCACTGGACGATCTTGTGTACGTCGGTCACCTTGGGGGTCCCGCTGGTCACGTCGAACGTGCCGACGCCCAGGTCCCAGTCGGTCAGGCCCCAGGTGATCTTCTTGCCGTCCGGACTGAAGTCGGGGCGACACCCGGTGACTCCGAACGGCGTCAGGTCGAAGATGCTCGTGCCGTCCGCGGGGAAGGCGAGGACCGCGTGGTCGAAGCCCATGCCGCCGTGAACGGTCGCGACGAACCACTTGCCGTCGGGGGACCAGCACAGGTTGTAGAGATGATACAGCTTCGTCTCGTTCGGGTGTGCCTTGTGCTGGGCGGTCTTGAGGTCGTAGAAGTAAACGCCCTTGCTGGCGTAGTCGGTGATCGTGTAACGGTCGTACTCGCCCTTGAGATAGGCGATGGTCTTGCTGTCGGGGCTCCAGCACGCCTGGCGGGCATTGTGGGCAACCTTGACCCGCCCGGTGCCGTCGAGGTTCATGTAGTAGACGCTGCGGACTTTGTTCCTGCCTTCGCCCTCCTCGCCCTCGAAGCAGATCTTCGTCCCATCGGGCGAGACGTGCGGATAGATCTCGCCGACGTCGGCGGTTCTGGTGAGATTGACGGGGTTTGAACCGTCCGCGTTGATCATCACCAGTTCCCAATTCTCCTTGCCGTCCGTCCGGAGCAGGCTCTCGTAGACGATCTTGAACGGGATGCTCTTGACGTCTATTCCTGTCCCGGGACGAAGGGACGCGTCCTCGGAGGCGGCCAGACGTGCGACTGGCAGGACCAGCGGCACCAGGGAGATCACGCACACCGACGCAACATGCTTTGCGATACCATACTGTCCCGACATTGTCTGTTCCTCCAGAGGAAGACACCGCCTCATGGCGTTACTACGAACACCCGCACAGCGCCGGTGCTCTGGATACTCGAATCATCAATCGTCAATCGCAAATCATCAATTCTTGAGTGGCACCCAGTCGGGCTCTTTGTAGTGCAGACCGTCCGTCGTGATCTGCACCCAGTTGCCGTCCAGATCGCCCACGCAGAGATTCCAGCCCTCGGCCATCCCGCCGACCTGCTGGCCGCCCGCAAACGGGCCGTAGCTGAACACAATGTATTTGCTGTCCGGCGAGATGTCCACATGATAGACCTTGGACCGCCGGGCGACCCGCAGGATGTCGTGGACATTCGTGACCGTCGGCTCGGGCGCATTCAGATCGACCTCGCCCGTCTGCAGGTTCCAGTCCGTTTCGCCCCAGACCATCCGCGTCCCGTCGGCGTTCAGGTCGGGCCGGCATCCATGGACGCCCCATTTCTCCAGATCGAAGACCCGCTTGCCGAAGGCCTCGAACGCGATGATCGTGTCGCTGTAGCCCATGCCGCCTTCGACGGCCGCGACGAACCACTTGCTGTCGGGAGACCAGCAGATGGCATAGAGGTGATGCAGTTGCTCACTGCTCTGGTGCGGCTGGTGCCAGTTGCCGTCGAGGTGGTAGTACGCCAGGCCGGTTGTCGCGTATTCCCGCGTGCTGAATCGCTCGTACTCGCCTTTCACGTAGGCGATGCTCTTGCTGTCAAACGACCAGCAGGGCTCCTTGGCATTGGCGGCCACGTGGACGCGGCTGGTCCCGTCGATATTCATGTAGTGCACGTGGCGGACCTTGTCCCTCCTCCTGCGACCCTCATCCGTGACGAAGCAGATCTTCGTCCCATCGGGTGACACGTGTGGATACATCTCGTCGATGTCCGCAGTATTCGTGAGGTTGACCTGATTCGAGCCGTCGGCGTTCACGATCAGGATTTCCCAGTTGCGCTTGCCGGCGGTCTCACGGTAGCTCTCATGCACGATCCTGAACGGGATCTTCGAGAGGTCCATCGCGCCGGCCGCCAACGGCTCCGAAATGGGCTTGGTTCGCGAATCATCGTTCGCATCGGACCGTGTGAAGTCAAGCTCGACAAAGGCCTGTATCCCCCCGGCGAATTCGGTGTTTGGGAGTCCCTCTCCCTGTACGCTTGTGGCACATAATACCACGGCCAGAATCCCTGCGGTCCACGTCATAAGCAATACCCTCTATCCTGCACCTTATGAATCGGCTGCCGATATCACCGTCAGGATAATTCCGGGGCCCTCCGCGTGCAAGATGCCCGGCGAGGGAGAAGAAACAATCTTGGCAACCACTCATTTTGTCAGATTTATTTTATAGACACGATGCCCGAGAGTCGATAAGATGACATGATCTTTAGGTTTTGTTAAGGTGTATTCTTTTCTCCCTCGAAGTTTACCCCTTTATACAGCAACAGAGGGAAAGTACGTTTGCAGGCCGAAGTCTGGCCTCAGGAGTGAGTTTCGTGGCAAAAGGCAAAGTAAAGTGGTTCAACGCAAGCAAAGGGTTCGGGTTCATCACTCCGGATGACGGCGGGCAGGATCTGTTCGTCCACCACTCGGAGATCAAGACGCAAGGGTACGCGTCGCTGGACGAGAACCAGTCGGTGGAGTTCCAGGTCGGGCAGGGCAAGAAAGGTCCCTGTGCGACGAATGTTGTCCCCTGCTGAGGACGGATTCGCGTAGGAATCACGAAGGCCCCGAGCAGTCGCCGGGGCCTTTTCCCTGCGCATCCGATTGTCTCCTTGGAGAGAGACATGGGGTGCTACCGTGTGACCTGGGCCGGTGGGCGTTTGGGCAGTAGGTAGATCTGCATCACCTTGCCTTGTCGGAAGTACAAGCCCACGCCTTCGGGTTCGTTGCGGTAGTAGCCATTGCCCGCTTCGCCGCCGGCGTCTTGGAAGAAAACAGGGTTCTTCGTGACCTTGCGTATGTCGAAATCACCGGCTACTTCCATCGTCTTGAGTGGCGGCTCCAGCACCTTGAACACATTCTCTCTGGCGTCGCCCACCTGGATCCGGCTGCGGAAGAGATAGCCGGGATTGACAATCGTAACACTCCGCACGCAGTCGTCGGAGATGACGACCTGAACGTTGCCGGGATAGAGCATGACGAACCGGCTCGGCAGATTGCTCGCATCGAAACGCTCCTTGCCCTGACAGTATAAGAGAGGTTCACCGAACAGAGCGATCACGTCCTGCCGCGTCGCGCTGCCGACGGCCAACTTGTCGATGCGGGCCGCGACGTCCTTCGGGACATGCGGCGCATCTGCCTGACGCGACTGCAGTTCTCCCGGAGGATAGTACTTCGCCAATTCGGCGGCCACGACTTCCGGATCGCCCAGCTCACCTCGCTGCAGCGCCGCGATGAGTTCGGCCGCATCCAGGATCGGGCCGAACCTGCGTTTCTCGCCGGCGCGGTGCAACTCGATGGTTCGCCCCGTCCGCAGGGCGACCGCCCAGAAGCGGTCGGGCGTGATGGTCGGCTCTACCTGGGCCGCCAAGGCATAGACGCCGGCGATGTAAGGGATCGACCAACTCCACCCACCTTCACCGTAGAACACGTACTCATCCACACCTGTCGGACTGGCCGTGGTCCGCGCGTCCATGGGTACGAGCAACTGATTCGACCCCGCGTGGATCGGGTCACCTTCATCGAACAGGCGGGTCCACCACGCGCCTGGTCCATAGACGGTGAAGTCATCGGGATCGGCCAGGGGGTGTCGGCCCAGACCGTGAAAGCGAAAGCCATGCACACGCTCCACCGAGGAGCAGATCACCAGCATCCCCGCCGCCTTGGCCTTGCTGACAGCCTCCGTGATCTGCTTATAACCTGTCTGCGAGGGATCCCAGCCGACGGAAATCGAGATCACGCGGATCTTCCGCTCTGCTGGCAACTGCTCGTTGATCTCCAGGACTCGGTCAACGGCACGCGCAAGAGGCTGGAAGTCCCAGAAGAGCCTGCCAGCCAGGCTTATGCCGTTGAACTGGGCGATGTAATAGAGGTCCGCCTCCGGGGCCACGCCTACCGTCTTGCCCACGGCGATGGAGGCCACCGCCGGCCCGTGCATCTGCGACTTCGTTCCGGGTAGGATGTTGATCTCCTCGTAGAGGCGAAGGCGGTCGGCATATTCCTGGTGATCGACGAGGAGCGGCTGGTCACAGATCGCGATCCCGATTCCCCGCCCGGTGATCCCTTGCCGGTGGAGGTCCCGGATGCCCAGACCGGGGTTCTTGCCCGACTCCATGATTTGCGCGTAGTCGTAGCCTTCAGGCATCCGCGCCGGCCACTTCGTGCGGTCATCGAAGTCGGCGTGGAGCAGGTCCTCCAGGCGGTCCTGCAGATTCAGGCCGGTCAGGTCGTAGCTACGCAGGTCCACTGAAAACGCCTTCGCCGAATTCGGGTCATAGTGCGGCAGTGCGGCCGGCTTGCCCCGCTGCCAATGGGCCGCAGACGGTTTGCGGTCGATCTTGGGCAACTCCAGCGCCAACGCCATCGTCGCCAGCCCCAGGCTCAGCACTACTGCCGACAGGATCCTCTGCTTGCACCACACCGGAACTACCTCCCTTTCACTGCCCATGAACCTGGAAATCCCTCAGGGGCGAACCCGCCGCATCTGGAAATGCTCTACGGCCTGTCTGTCGGGACTCAGAGCAACCTCGCGTGCCTGGTCCTGGGCCGACGCTCCGACGTATTCCTTCGACTCGACTGTCACATTGGCGGTGCCGCCTTGGGGGATGTTCTCCAGGCTGTAGAAGCCGTTGGCGTCGGTGCGGCAACGGTAGACGCGCGACAACGAGATCCGCACGATGGCATCCTGGATCGGCGCTCCTGTCTGAATATCGGTGACCAGGCCACTGAGCACCCCCCTGGCTTTGAACTCGAACGGTGTGGCTGCACCCGGAACGATTGGATGCAGCTTCGCGCTCGCCATGGCGCCAATTGCCCCCAACTGCATGCTGGGGCGAGCTTCTGTGGGAGACTCCCCTGAGATGGTTGCTGCCGTGCGGTCCGCGCCGTCCGGCTCTGGCGACTTGACGAACTGTCGGTAGGCAAGAAAGCCCGCCGTAACGAGCGCCAAGCCGGCCGCGATGGCCGCGATTTTCGCGGTGGTGCCCGACAACAGCGAAGCGAGGCCGGCCGATTTGCCCGCGGCTGAGGCTGCCCCCACGACAGTGACCGCCGCGGAACTCCTGACCGCTGTGCCGGCGATGCACACGATCACCGCTGTCGTGAATGCCTTGCCCGGGCGGGTGCGAGCGATGGTCGTTTCCACCATGCGGGCTACCTGCTTGCGCAGCATGCTCCGCCCGCGAGAGATCCGCTGCCGGGCGGCATTCTCCGTCAGATCGAACTGCCGGGCTACCTCCTCGATGGACTTCTGCTCGCGATAGAATAGAATCAAAGGCTCCCGCAGGGGCTCCGGGATCTCCGCCAGCGCTCGTTGAACGATGGCTTTCTGTTCCTGGATCATGGCTGCCTCCTCAGGCCCGGATTCCTCCGATGCTTTGTCTGCGACGGCGTCCAGGGGAACCGCCCGTCCTACCAGGTCGCGCTGGCGGTCGCGGAACCAGTTCTGTACGGTGCTCCGGGCGATACTGCACAGCCAGGCCCGGAACTTGTTCAAGTCCTGGAGCTGGCTCAGGCTCCGCCACGCCCGGAGAAAGACCTCCTGAGCCAGCTCCTCGCTCCGTTCCACACTGCCGGTGGCACTATAGGTAATGGCACATACCAGGGATTGATACCGGCCTATCAGGACCCCGAACGCCTTCGAGCTGCCCTGAAGGCTGGCCCGAAGCAATTCGATGTCCTTCTTTGTCCTCTCGAACATCGCAAATCCCCTGTCACGAACGAGACTGCTGTGACCTCTTCTCCATTAGAGAAACCGCCTGAGCAAGAATGTGACAGCAATTTCGGGGCCAAGCGTCTTGGAGGTGCAAAACGGCTGTGTTTGGGCCGCTCACAGGGGGAGAAAGGCTATGAGGCAGGGGTTCCCGGCGTCGGCATCAATTCGCGGACTGCCAAATTGTCAGCAGGCGAGCGGGCGACACAGCGTGTGTCTCAGCGTGAGTTACCTGACTCATGGACGCAGCTCGCACATCCATTCCATCGAGGGCTTTGTCTTTCAGGCAGTCGTCATTGACTGATGCGGTCGGCCAGGAACATGAATAGGTCATAGAGGATCGGCTCGGCGTGCGGGCCATTGAGCAGGCCGAACCAGGCGTAGCCCACGTGCCCGCCGTTGTTGAGTCGGGCATATACCATTCCGTCGCCGAAGTACGCCCCCGTGTCGGCCTGCAATTGTACGAGGGGAACGTACTCGGTGTGATTGCCTGCGTAGAATGGTCGCCATCGCAGGTCGCCTGTCGTCGGAAAAGCGAACTGCTCCGGCACGTGGGACAGTCGATGCGCGACCTGGACGAATCGTGGCTCGGTCCCGGTGGGTGGTCGCTCCCATCCGATCCGCAGAGTCAGGCCGAAGCGATAGCTCTGATTCACGGCATTGCCGGCTTCGTCGTAGTAGAACGGCCACGGCCCCGACGGCAACGCGACGAGACAACCGCCAGCTTCTTGGTAGAGAATCAGCGCCGCGTCCACGTCGCCGGTCGTCTGTACGGTCCGCTGGTACCGCTCGCCGGCGCAGTAGAGAAGCATCGGATACTGCTGGGGCGTCAGGCCGCTCACGACCTGCTCCCACGTGACCCTCTCGAGCTCGACGCCGAGATCGAGCAGCCACCAGAAGGCCATCGACTCCGCGTCGGGGAGTACAGCGATCCGCCTGTCCTGCAGGGTGTCGCGCAGTTGCTCCTTCTGGTCCCGCGTGATTGTCCCCGACGCGACGGGTGTGTGGGCCTCGCGCTGGGTGGATTTGAACCGCTCGGCGAGTCCGGTGGTCAGCTTGATGTACTTGTCCCCATACTCGAACGACGGCTCGATCTCGCTGCCCTCATGCCATTCGTTGAAGCTGGTGATGAGGATCCAGTGCGGGTCGGCGGCGATCGCCTGCTCCCATTGTATTCGATAGAGGTCCCCGTCGAAGCGCTCGACGGCCAGGCCGGGCGTGCGGATCTTCGTGTCGTCGTAGCCCGGGATGACGGTGATCGTGCTGATCGCGCCTGCCTGGTCGGCCAACTCCACCCAGGGTGCGTATGTGCTGGCGGCCCAGTCTTCCGCGTCGTCCAGGGACAAGCCGCTCAGCGAGCCGGCGGTGTTGTACGCGTGTACGCCGTCGAAGACGCGGGCGGCGCCGTAGCTGAACTGGTCGCCCACGATGGTGGCCCCGGTTCGACGGCCGGCCTTGATGAGTTCGATGGCCTCGCGCCAGCCAACCAGACCGAGTTCCTCGACGGCCCGGACGTAGATGAACACGACGGGGTGGCCGTCTGCGGTCAGATACGCCTCGTGGCCGGCGTATTTGGTGAGCACTCTGCGGATATCCTGTGCGGCGGTCTGGGCTGTCTTGGGCTCCGGAACGGTCTCGTAGTAGATGCACGCCTTCATTCCGTGTGTCCGGCAGGCATTGAGGATCTTGGGCATGGCGAGGTCGGTGTAGTCGCCGTGACCCCACCAGCTCACGATGAACGTGTCGATGCCCGCGGCCTTTGCCCACCGGCAGTGCTGAGCGATCACCGCCGGATCGTGCGAATCGTACGCGCCGAGAGTCGGGTAGTGTGTGCTCTCGGAGATGTCGTGATTGGCGCGGTCGATGTAGCCCCAGTGGATGGTTTGGCCGGACCCGCCCGGTCCCTCCGGTATGCCGTACCAAGGATAGTAGAAGGCGAGGACTCGTCGCGGCACGGACCTCTCCGTATTCGCACGTGCTCGTGGCCCGAGGATTGCCACCACCAGTACGGTGGCAAGAGAGAATGCGATCATCCTTCTGAACATAGTTGTCACCTACAGTCAGTATGTGAACGCGACCAGCGTTCGAGGTGAGATCGTCAGTTCATATTGGCCGGGCTCTTCCGTGAGGCTTCTGACCGATCCATCGGTCGGCAGCACCAGCGTTTGTCTCAACACTCCTGGAATACCCAGCGAGGCCTTTACTGTCTCGTCGTTGAAGCTCTCGATGGCGATGCAGTCGCCGCCGATCAAGTACAGAGCCACCTTGTTCGGGGCGTCGAAGCGGATGCCGAAGGGGGCCAGGAGCTTGTCGCGGATCGGCTTGAGGTCTTCTCTCGTCAGGTTCAGAAGGCTCTTCGGCTGGCCGTTGACCTTCAAGGTGAGCAGGTTCTTGTCGCCGGCCAGTTCGGCCGGGAGCTTGGCAGCCAAGCCGTCCGTGACGAGCACAGGCGTGCCCGCCTTGAGCATGGCGGCGAGCTTGTCGTTCAGTTGCGGGTCCTTCAGCGCGTGGACCGGCAGGAAGGCGGCCTTGGCATCCGTGCGAATCTCGGTCGTGGGCACGAGGGGCAGGCCCAGCATGCCGACGAAGTCGTAGACGTACTGTTCGTTGGCGGCGTCGCTGTTGGGCGGTTTCGGCGCCGCGATGCCTCTGAGCGACTTGCCCCGTACCATGGCCGCCAGCTTCAGCAGGCCCGGGATCTCCGTACGGAGCTTCTCGACGTTGGCGGGACCGGTGTCGTGCAGGAGCGAGCCGTAGCAGAATAGCAGCATCTCCTTTGCGTCGGCCAGGACCGTCTGGCGGGCCTGCTCGACATAGGTGGCTTCGTGAGTACCATAAGGGTCGAACCAGCCGCCGCCGCACTTGGGCCCGCCGATCCCACCCAGCCAGCGCATGATGAAATACGCTTCGTACTGGGCCTTCTTGCCCCAATGCTCGTTGTCCGGGTCACGCGTCTCGGTGCCCACCCAGATTCTGTCGAAATCAGCGGTCTCGCGCACAACCTCGTACCCTCGATTGTGGAACTGGTCGTACCACTGGGGGTACTTGATGATGATCTTGACCTTCGGATTGACCGCGCGGGCGGGCGCCAGGATGCGTTCGCGACTGACCTTGACCATCAGGTCGCAGCGGTACTGGGACCACTTCTGTTCTCCCTTCGCCTTCTTGCACTCGTCGCACTCGCAGTCGGTGAACCAGAAGTCGTCGATCATGATCTCGTCGAAGAGCGACGCAGTGAACTCGAAGATCTCCTGCACTCGCTTCTGCGTGGGTTCGTCGGTGTAGCAGCAAATGCCATTCCATCCGTTGACAGACTTCTTACCGACCTGCGTGGGGGTCACGCAGCCGGAAACGTCGATCCCTGCTTCGAGGAACCTCTTCTTCGCGCGCAGCAGCGAATCTCGCTCGGCCGTGTACCCATCGCGAAAGGACTCAACGAAGACCCGTGTCACGCCGGTCTTTTTGCACCAGTCAATCGCTCGATCAAGCCCGGCGTCCGAGGACAAGTGGCCGCGCACGTCCTGGGCGGTGAACAGCGTCGAGACCGTCAGAGCATCTCGATTCACCTTGGCCAACTCCCAGAGCGGTTGACCCCACGCACTCGACGCGATGGATAGAACCAGACCGATAATCTCGAATCGCTTCATGTGCCTTGCTTTCCTCATAAACTCTCAGAAGAACGAAAACCAGCCACAGAGGGCACAGAGATCACAGAGGCGGACCTGGATTGCGACCCCGAAAGTCCGATTGCTTTCTCTGTACTCTCTGTGGGCTCGGTGGCAAGAAGTTACTATTCCCAGTCGCCGATCAGCTTCACGAGCTTGTCTTTCAATCGCCGACAGGCTTCGGTCGGGTCGGATGCCTTGGTCACCGTCGCGCAGACCGCGACCCGCCGGGCTCCGGCCCGGATCACCTGCTCGATGTTGTCCACGGTGATGCCTCCGATCGCGACGTGGCTGATCCCAGTCCCTTCGAGCCTCGCCAAGCCCTGCCTGACGTACTCGGTGCCGGCAGTCTCAATGTCCGGCTTGGTCGGGGTCTCGAACGCCGGGCCCAGGCTCACATAGCTTGGTTGCCCAGGCAGTGACGACTCAAGCTCCCTGAGCGAGTGCGTGCTCTTGCCGAGGATCAGCGGACTGAGCTGAATCCGTCGGACCTGCTCGACGGGCAGGTCGTTCTGGCCGAGGTGGACGCCGTCGGCGCCCGCGGCGGCCGCGATGTCCGCCCGGTCGTTGATGATGCTCAGCGTCCCCATCTCCCGGCAGATCTCCACGAACTCGACCGCGGTGGCGAACAGCCGGTCGTCGGGCATGTCCTTGGCCCGCAATTGGATGCAGTCGGCGCCGCCTGTGGCGCACTGACTGGCCAGGGCCAGGACCTCCGCCGGCAGGTTGCTCGTCAGGATCACGTACAACCGGACCCGATGGAACTTCTCGACCGGCTCGCTGAACAGCACGATGTCTTTCTCCAGGGTGTAGCTGTCGTACCGCAACCGCTCGACTGTCTCCGCGACGGCCTTGTCCTGGATCTGGATCACCTCCGCCAGGGCCCTCAGTGCTTCGGTCAATCGCTTGGCGGCGGCGGTGAAGCAGTCCTTCAGCGTCGTCCGCTGGTGCTGGCCCTCGACCTTCTGGCCGACGCCGACGTCGCCGAGCGTATCGCGTCCCGCAAGGAGTTTGCCGGCATTCAGCCGGCCAATGGCCGCGCACAGCTCGTGGCGGAGTCCTTTGGCTCGCTCGCTGAGCGGTGCGGAATTGAGTCCGAACCGGCAGTATTCCTCCACGACGCGGAGTGCCTCTCGCGCGCGGTTGAAGTTCGCATCGACAATCCTGTAAGCGACTCTCTCCATGATGATCCCCATTATAGTTCTCGATTCCGCCCGGGAGTAGGAAAAACGAGAGCCTGCTGCAATTTGCCCTGTTGTCCGACGGGGTCCGTGTCTATAATCACTCTGTTAGCCTATTGCAGAGAAGCATCGCAGAAGGAGTGTACCCTATGACATCGATGTGCATCAGAACGTGCCTGATTCTGGCGGTATTCGGTCTTTCGAACCTCGCAGCGGCGCAATCCGGCGCCAAGGAACCTAACGCCGTGCCCGCGAAGGTCGTCCAACCTCAACCGGTGCAGCCCCAGGCTGTTGCGCCGGCCGAACCGAAGCCGCCGGCGCTGAGGGTCGGTATGCCGGCGCCGGCGCTGAAGGTCGCCAAATGGTTCAAGGGAACGCCGGTCGAGAAGCTGGAGGTGGGCAAGGTCTACGTCGTGGAGTTCTGGGCGACCTGGTGCGGGCCGTGCAAGATCTCGATCCCCCATCTGACCGAGCTGGCCCACAAGCACGCCGGGAAGATCGCCTTCATCGGAGTCAGCGTCTGGGAGAGGCCGACCGAGAAGACCGACGAGGGGATTGCGGCCCTCGTGGAGCCCTTCGTGAAGGACATGGGTGACAAGATGGACTACAACGTGGCCGCCGACAGTATCGACCGGACGATGGCGACGACGTGGATGGCCGCGGCCGAGAGGAATGGGATTCCCTGTGCGTTCGTCATCGGCAAAGACGGCAAGATCGCCTGGATTGGCCATCCCGCCGCGATGGACAACGTGCTCGACGAGGTGATCGCGGGCACGTGGGACGTTCAGGCGGAGGCCCAGCGGCAGGAGGTCGAGTGGCGGAACAGGCAGGAGCGTGCGAAACTGGAGGCGCCGATCCAAGCGGCCCTTAGGGCCAGGGACAACAAGGCCGTGATCGAGGCGATCGACAAAGCGGTGGCCGTCCAGCCGGAGATGGAGCAGGATCTGATGCCGGTGAAGTTCCGTGCTCTGCTGCAAAGCGATGAAGCTGCGGCCTTTGCCTATCTACGGGCGCTATCGGAGAAAGGCAGCATCGAGAAGGCGCCCTTCATGGCCTTCAATGCGGCCTTGATCGTGAGCCAACAGGCGGCCAACTTGAAGAATCCGGATTATGCTCTGCTGGTCGGTGCTCTGGAGAAAGCCAAGGCAGGCGAACACACCAATCCGACCGTCCTTTCGCTGTATGCGGAGGCGCTCTTCAAAGTCGGCCGAATCGACAACGCCGTCGAAATGCAGCAGAAGGCCGTCGAGAAGGCCGAGTCTCTCGGTGGAGAACGGTGGCAGAAGTGGGTCGAACCACAGAAGGCACGCCTTGAGGAATACAAGGCAAAAGGGATGTAGGGCACCCAGGGGCCGCACTCCCTGACTCAGCCGGCAGAACACAATGATCTCCGCTTCGTCCGGCCTGTGTGTCTCTGACTGAATCCGGAAATCTGCGCTGTTGGATCTTGAATCCTCTGTCGGGGAGTCCCCTGTCGGGGCGCGCCGGCTGTTCACGTTGTCGGCTTGGGATGTTACGGCGCCTGATTGGCGTCCACTGCGTTTGCCTCTGCGCCGACTTCCTTCTCGATCTTGTTCAGTTCCTCGCTCATGTTCTGTTCTGTGATCTCCTTGTCGGCCTCGGCTTTGTATTCAGAAGCTGTTTTGACCTGCTCCTGCTCGGTGGGCGCCGGCTCCGTCTTTTTTGAGCACCCGCCCAGGATTCCGACGCACAGAATTGCCACAATCACCTGGATCACTGTATTCCGCAGCATGACTGGATCTCCAAATTGCTCGCCGATTGAATGGGCGCCGAGCATACAGGCTTCCCTGCCGCCACGGGCGCCGGCGAGATCTTCTTGAATCACTCGGCTACTTCGGTGGTTTCAGGTCGCCGCCCGGTTTCTTGGCATCGGGAGCACCCTGGGGTCTGTTGCCTGACTCGGGCTTGGCTGCCGGCACGGCGCCCGGTTGTACATTGGCGGGAGGCTGCCGTGTCGCCTGCGACTTCTCTTCGAACTTCTGCAGCTTGCGACCGTGGAGTTGCTGTTCCTTTTCCATCAGCTTCTCGACCCGGGCGACCATCTCCTTGTCACCCTTCTGTGCGGCCAGTTCCCGAATCCGCAGCAGCCGGGCGTGGCGCTGCAGGTGTTTGGCGTCTTCGTGTCGAAGCTGTTTTCGGAATGCCTCGGCGTGCTTGATACCTTCTTTGCCGGGGCTCTTGCCCTTTTCCAGTGCGTTCAGAGGGGGCTGGGCATTCTTGCCCTGCGGCGTGCCGGGTTTGGGCCCGCCGGCGGTCGAATCCCTGTCAGGCCGCGGAGCATTCTTGTCGACCTTGCCTGCTTCCTTCGGGCCGGTCCCCGCAACGGACCGGTTGCCCTGCGGAGTCTTGTCCGGCGAAGGAGCGTTTTCCTTGACCTGCGTTGCGCTGCCTTGGCCGGGCCCTTTGCCCTGCGCCATCGCATCGGCTCCGATCCAGAGCAACACCGCCAATGCGCACACGATGTGTGGTTTCATCGTCGTTCTCCTTAACGAAGGTTGTAATGCCGTTCCCATCCATGCTAAAGATTGTATCGCACCGTGGTTGGTCGGTCAACACGATAGGGGTCTCTGGTCCGACGGAATCTGTGTCACGAACCCATCCGGCGTCCGACGACTGCATCGAGCTTCGAGACTCATACCTTTCGCGGTGCTGTCGGCGCGCTATTTCGGCGTCAGGCGGGTCGGATGGGGACAGTGCTCCACGAATTCCAGTGCCTTCGTCATGAAGATCTCGCCTGTCATCTCGCCCAGGCAGGTCCGCGTGATGTAGCGATACCGTTCGAAGCTGTCCCAATCGACTCTTGCGAGGATATAGCCGAAAGCGTCGTTGGTCAGACCCAGGAGCAATGCGTGCTCGGCAGGCATCCTGCGCTTGAGATAGTAGCCGATGTTGGGCAGGGCCTCGCCGGGGATCGTGAGCATCTGAGCATTGCCCAGGTTGACCACGTTGACCTGGGTCGAGACGCAACCGTTCGTGTTCAGTTCGAAGCCCAGGGGCGACAGCTTCACCACGGTGCGGAGCATCTCGTTCTCGACGGGTAATTCGATCGTGGTGCTGCCGCAGAATAGCGCCGGATTTGTCTGGACAGGGGCGTCCGCGACAATGCGAAGCGCCTCGTCGGCGAGCAGGTTCCCGATCCGGATGGACTCGTCCCACGTCCGCACGTCTTTGCCGTCCGGTCCTCGGCAGTCGGCGGTCACCATCCCGCCTTGGGCGCTGTTCAGGAAGATCCCCTGACCTCCGCCTTGCTCCGTGATGCGGTCGTAGAGCGGGCCGACGAAATCAGGGCTGAGGATTCCCTGGTCGGGCCCGATGACTTCGGGATGGCAGGCGTAGTTGACGAGGGTTGCCGTCGGTTTGTCGATCGTGTCTACGATCTGGATGATGTGGCACCGCGGATCGTACAACTGCTCTGCGTAGTAGTTGTAGGCGATCCTGCCGCGGGCCTTGCCCGTAGCGATTCTCACCCGCGCCGGTTCCCGGCTATCGACGGCTTCGTCGATCGCATCGGCCAGCTTCGCGCAGACGCTTTCAAGATACACGAGGTCGGCGGATGTCCTACCGGTCTCGTCGGGGAAGCCGTAGCAATCGGGGGCGCTGTGCGTGTGCGTGGCGCCGATGAGGATGTTCTGAGCCGGGATGCGCGTGACCCGGCGCCGAACCTTGTCGCACAACACGCCCGGAAAGCCGAGGAAGTCCGTGCTGCAGAGGGCGACTCTCGTCCGGTCGTTCTCAAGGACCAATGCCCGGACGGTCAGTCGGCCAATCTTGCGCGTGACCGGGTCCGAAGGACCGACGCCGCCCGAGACGGGCAGCATGGCGTCGGGCGTCACGTCGCGGAGTGCGAAACCCGCTCGAAAGGCCCCGAAAGCGGGGGCTCCCAGGATGATCTCCATCAGAGCTGTCAGTACGAACGCCTTCGCCGGATTCGGTCTTGTGCTCATGTCTTCTCCTGCGTCATCTCGTCGTCAACTCCGTTTGTACTGGTTGGGGGTCATTCCCATCGCGTTGCGAAAGTGGCGGATGAAGTGACTGTGGTCGTAAAACCCGTTTCGAATGGCGATTTGAGTGATGGTGCGGTCGGTGTGCAGCAGATCGTAGCAGGCACGATGCACGCGGTAGCCGGTGAGGAACCTGACCGGAGAAACCTGGAACACCTGCTTGAACTTCCTCTCGAACTGATTGACGGACAGGAATACGAGAGCCGCCAGCTCCTCGACTCGAATTGCCTGGCTGTAGTTGCGATTGATGTGGTCGATCACGGCGGCAAACTGCTGGTGGGGACGCCATTGCTCGCCCGATTCACGGAAATCCCGCGTGATGCCTGCGATGCCGACGGGGAAACCGTTGCGGGAAACGAGCGGCACCTTGGTGGTGATGTGCCAGTCGATGCTGCCGTTGCTGTTGGAGACGAGTTCCACACGGTCGATCAACGGCTCGCCCGTCCGGATGACTCGCTGATCGTCGCGGAGGAAGATCTCCACGAGTCTGGCAGGGAAGAAGTCGAAGTCGTCTTTGCCGATAAGGTCTTCCTCTCGATCCAGGCCCAGCTTTTCGAGGAATGCCCGGTTGCCCATGATGAATTTGCCCTTGCGGTCTTTGGCGAAAAAACACACGTCGGGCAGGGAGTCGAAGAGCCGAAACAGGTCGGCATCGGCCCTCAGACGTTGCAGCAGGCGGATCTTGAAGCCTGGATCGTGCGTATCTGGCATCGATTCTCCGTCCAAACTTGTCTGCGAGACCATGTTGTGAATGGTGAAATTGTACACAAAGTCGCCATGCCTGTGCAAGGAGAAATCGCCGTGGCAGCATCGCATTCATTGTGTCGCTATCTATGAGTCGGTGTGGTAGAATGGAGGGTGCCTGGGGGTTGCGGGGTGGATGGGCCAGGCGGGGTGACGAGCCAAGTTGTCGTTGGCGATAGGATGATCGAACGTGGTGGAAATGGATCGGAGCAGTACCTATGAGCAGAAAAGGCTTCACACTCATCGAGTTGCTTGTTGTCGTCGCCATCATCGCGATCCTGATGGCCATCTTGATGCCCGCCATGCAGCGGGCGCGGGAGCAGGGCAAGCGGGCGGTCTGCATGAACAACGTCAAGCAGTTCGGCATGTGCTGGGTCATGTATGCCGATGAGAACGATCAGATGATGGTCAATGCCTGCACGGTCGCCAATACGGAAGGGCATGCCTCCCAGGCGCTGGAGCCCTGCTGGTTGTACTTCCACGACGATTGGAGAAACAATGTGGACAAGTGCATCCAGGGGATCAAGGATGGCGCGATGTGGCCGTACATCAAGCAGCTCAAGATCTACAAGTGTCCCACCGGCATCCGCGGCGAGCAGAACACCTATGCGATCGTCGACGCGATGAATGGCGCGATGATCAGCATTCCGGGGGTCAAGGACCTGGTCATCCGCAAGAAGACCCAGATCAAGCGGCCGGGCGAGCGGATGGTCTACGTCGACGAGGGCAAGACGAGCCCGCAGAGCTGGACGATCTTCTACGATCGGGAGTCCTGGTGGGACGGCGTGCCGGTCCGTCACGGCCAGGGCACGAACTTCAACTTCGCGGACGGGCACGCGGAGTACTGGAAATGGGACGACAATCGGACCATCAAGTTCGCCCGTGGGGAAGGCGGTCTCTCCGCGGCCCAGGCCGGCAACAAGGACATCCAGCGGGTCCAGCGAGCCGCCTGGGGCGGGCTCGGCTACACCCCGTCGGATTGAACCGGGAATCCTCGAAGACCATCAACAGTGGCGCTGCGCGCGAACGGTTGGGCGACCGGGCCCGCTCGTTCTTCCGATACGATCCCCTTGTGTCGCCGGGTTCCGTGCGCCACGGAGACCCGGACGCCGGCTTGCACCGCATCGTTGACGATGGTATAGTCATTACCGATGATGTGCGGATCGCGCGGCGCCGCAGGGCGTGACACGCGCGGTGCGCAGGGCAACACGAATCTGGAGGAACGCTATGGATCGTCGCGAGTTTCTGCAAGCTGCCGCCGCCGGAGTGGCCCTTTCCGCTGCAACACCCTACGTACCTCTGTATGCTCAGACCAAGGCGCGTCGCGTCGGTCTGATCGGCTCCGGCTGGTACGGCAAGAGCGCCCACTTTCGCCTGCTGCAGATCGAGCCGGTCGAAGTCGTCGCAGTGTGCGATGTGGATGAGAGGATGCTCGCGGAGGCCGCGGAGATGATCGCCGCCCGCCAGGTATCGAAGAAGACGCCCCACACGTACGGCGACTGGCGCGAAATGCTCCAGCAGGAGCAGCTCGACATCGTGCACATCGCGACGCCGGACCATTGGCACACGCTGCCGATGATCGCGGCCTGCAAGGCCGGCGCGGACGTCTACGTCGAGAAGCCGATCAGCGTCGATGTGATCGAAGCGCAGGCGATGCTCGCGGCGGCTCGCAAGTACAAACGCGTGGTGCAGGTCAACATGCAACGACGGAGCACGCCGCACCTGATCGAAGCCAAAGAGCGCGTCATCAAGGAGGGCCTGCTGGGCAAGATCGCCTACGTCGAAATCTGCTGTTATTATCACATGCGAAACCGCGGCAATCCCGCTGATTGTGCTCCGCCGGAGAATCTGGACTACGAGATGTGGACCGGGCCGGCGCCGATGCGACCGTACTGCCCGATCAACCACCCTCGCGGCTGGCGGGCCTTCATGGAGTACGGCAACGGCATCATCGGCGATATGTGCGTGCACATGCTCGACATGGTCCGCTGGCTGCTCGACCTGGGGACTCCAACGAGGATCAGCTCTTCGGGCGGCATCCTCATGGACAAGGCGAGCAAGGCCAACACCAACGACACGCAGACCGCGACGTTCGACTTCGGCGACGTACCGGTCGTGTGGACGCATCGGACGTGGGGCTCATCGCCGGACCCGGAATTCCCCTGGGCGGGCTTCATCTACGGCGACAAGGGCACGCTCAAGGCCGACGTTCACAGGTACAAGTTCATCCCGCAAGGGCAGGGCCAGCCGCTCGAAGGCAAAGCGCTCTACGAGTACGACAAGTATCCCGAGGATGAGACCGAGAAGGACCTGGAGCGCCACGTGGCCGCTCCGATGCGCCGGCACTGGCGGAACTTCCTGGACTCGGTCGACTCCCGCACACAGCCTGTCTCCGATGTTGAGCAGGGCTGCATCACCGCGAGCGCTTGCATCCTGGCCAATATCGCGTGCAAGCTCGGGCGCAGTCTGACGTGGGACCCCGAGCGAGGACGGGTCGTTGGCGACGACGAAGCCAACCGCCTGCTCGCGCGGCCGTACCGCAGTCCGTGGGTGCACCCGGACCCCGCTCGGGTTTGACCCGTCGTGTCGCAGGACAGGCGGCAGAGGAGTGAGGACCGATGAGCGTGAGACGCTCCGACCGGCGGATGGGTCCGATAAGAATTGGCGACAAAAACCTGATATTTTGCGGTTGCGCCACCAGAAAGGGCTTCCCATCCTGCACGAAATCGGGTAAGCTCTGTGTCCATGATCTATGCGAATTCACGGGCGGGTGCTTTCATCGGTTCGTTGTACTTTGTGGGGTGGATGCAGCAGATTTGCGAATGAGCATGTGAGTCGTGGAGAGTCAGGTGTTCGAAGCCTCGGCGGCAGAAGTGCGGCTTGGGAGTCAGTGGAATGCCCCTGTTGACGCTGTGTTTTCAACTTCACCAGCCGTTCCGGCTCCAGCCGGACGGGACGGCCCTCTTCTGGGATGAGAAGAACCGGGAGATCTTCACTCGGAAGGCCGAACGCTGCTATCTGCCCACGATTCAGATGTTCTCGGACCTCGTTCGGGATCATTACGATTTCAAGATCTGCCTGAGCATCTCTGGAACGTTCCTGGAGCAGGCGGAACTCTATCAGCCCGAGATTCTCGGCGTTCTCAAAGGACTCCTTCACCTCGGGAGCGAAACGCGCCAGGTGGAATTCCTCGAACAGCCGTACTACTATTCGTATGCGTCGTTCTTCGCCGATCCGTGCAAGACCGAATTCAAAGAGCAGGTCTCGCTGCACCGACAGAAGATGCACGACATCTTCGGGGTCAAGCCGACCGCGTTTGCCAACACAGGTCTCTCGTACAACAATGAGATCGCCAACATCGTCGCGGACATGGGTTTCAAGGCGATCCTCTGCGAGCCGACGGCCACGACGATCGACGTGCGGACCCGCGCGCCGATTCAGGCGAACGAGGTGCATCGTGCGATCGGTCGAAAGGGTCGGCCCCGCAAGCTGGCGGTCCTGCCGCGGCACGCCGTTCTGAGCCGGGAGCTATCCCTGGATATCAACGGCGCCGCCTCTCCGGCGAATCATTACGCCGGTCTGATCCATGAAGCGGGAGGGGAGGTGATGGTGCTCTTCAGCGACTTCCCTCGCGTCGAGGCCGGGAGCCCTTCGTACGGGAAGATGGCCGAGTTTTGGAGGAATCTGGCCGAGGAAGTCACCAACCGTACGGATATCGTGCCTGCCAATCCGACCGAGATCGCCGAGTGGTTTCAGATCACCGACTGCCCGATGGTGGATTGCCCGGATCCGAGGGATTCACTGCCGACGACGATGTCCGGGCGAGCGGGGACCCCTCCCTCCAATGCGCAGTGGGTGATCTTCCGGAATATCGAGAGTCTCGAAGCCGAGGCGAAACGGGCCGGCGGCGACCTGGTCCGCAGGTTCCGATACCTGACCACATCGGACCACCTGCAGTACCTGCGCGAAAACGACAACGGCCACGATCTCTCGGGCGATTCCGGGAGCCCATACGACTCCGTCGCGACCGCCACGTACGCGCTGACGCACGCGATCGACGACTTGTTCCACGCGATCCGAAGCTTCAACATCCTCAAGAAGAGTGATCGGACGCCGGTGGTTCTGATTACGCCGGAGACGGGCCGGCTCCCGTCGGAAGGGATGGGCCAGTTCGCCAAGTACGTCTCCGGCAAGAGCGGCGGGCTGGGCGAAGTCATCTCCGCCCTGTGCAAAGGGCTCTCCGAGCGTCGGATTCCCGTGCACCTCGTGACGCTGAACCTCAGCAGGCGGTTTCGCGAAGAGGCCGGGCTCAGCGAGGCGGAATGGACTCAAACCCGCCACCATCTGAACCCGGAGAACATTCACCTGGTCAGTTCCGCGATCTACGAGGGATATCGCAGCGCCTACGACGGCTCTCCACTGGCCAACGCGGCCGAGTTCCAGAAGCAGATCGTCAACACGTATATCAAGGACATCCGCAGCGCCTACGAGGGGAGGGCCATCGTTCACACCAACGACTGGATGGCCGGGGGGATCATTGCCGCCTACGCCAACCTGCGGGGTATGCCCATCCTGCACACGGTTCACAACACGCACACCGGGCATGTGCCGCTCGATATGTTCTACGGCGTGAACATGCAGGCCCTGGCGCCGAAACTGTACCTGTCGCAGGACGCTCGTGAGAGAGCTGTCGATTGCCAGGCCACGGCCATCCGCAATGCCTCGAAGGTCAGCTACGTCGGGGAGAAGTTTCTCAAGGAGATCGTGGGCGATTACTTCCTCTGGGATCCTGTTGTGCCGTGGAGCGTCCGCCAGGAGACGAAAGTGCGGTATTACGGGCATGATACGCACGTCATCCCCAACGGGATCTCTCCCGACACGTACCCGGAGAATCAGGAGGAGAACGCCCAGGTAGACCAGCCGGGACTGGCGAGACGGTACGGCCCGTCCGACAGCAGCGTCATCGAGGCCAAGCGGGCCAACCTGGTCAAGTTCCAGCAGAAGACGGGCCTGCGCGTCGATCCCGATGCGATTCTGTTGTACTGGCCGTCCCGACTGGACCCGATGCAGAAAGGCGTCGATCTCCTTGAGAAGGTGGCCCAGACGCTCGTGGACGAGCATCCCGGTGTGCAGATTGCCGTGATCGGGGATCCCGTCGGCGGCGACAACTGGCATGCCGACGTCATGGGCAGGATCGCCTTCGCGTCGCGCGGGAGTGTCTGCTATCATCGGTTCAACCAGGACCTCAGCACGCTGGGCTATGCCGCTGCGAGCGATGTCTTCGGCGCCTCCCTCTACGAGCCGTTCGGCCAGATCGATGTCGTCGGGAACATCTATGGCGCCACGGCCACGAATCGCGACACGGGCGGCTACAGCGACAAGATCGTTCCACTGACCCTCCGAGCCTGGGGCGCCCCGATCGACCGCGGCAACGGCGTGCTCTTCCGCGACTACGATGCGAACGGACTGAGGTGGGGATTGGAGACCGCCATTTCGCACCACAGGTATTTCCGCGAGCATCCCAGGGAGTGGGACAAGCAGATGAGACGGATCATGAAGGAAGCCAGGCACACTTGGAGCCTGGAGAACATGGTCGCCAAGTACATCACCGCCTATGAAGAGATCAACGGCGGCAGGCCCCTGGCATAGGCTTGGTTTGCAGACGTCCATCACCGCAGTCGGGAATGACAGGAGCCGCGCAAGCGTCAATCCGAATCCGTATCCGATCCGTCCCCACGCCGGAGGCGTCGTGACTATGCCCTGGGAGTGATTCGGAAGATCACGGTGCCCACTCGCACGCCGGTCGGCGGCGGCAACGGCGCCGGCTTTGCTTTCAGATTCACGCAGACGCTCAGCGTCCCGCCGGGAGGATCGAGCAACGGGGAGCTCATCCAGCACGTGTACGTCCCGGGAACGACGCCGTTGGGGATGAACTCGGCACTGATGTTCACGCTGGCGTGAGCTTCGAAGGTCACGTCGACGCAACCTTCGTAGGTGCAAGCGGACTTGCGGATCAGGTAGATGACCAGCTTGTCCACGTCCTTGACCCACACCCATGGCTGGAGGTCCATCCAGACCGGGATCGTGGTCAATTCTATGGGATCATGGATACGAGGCCAAGTGAAGGTGCTGATCTCGCCTGCCTGTGCTGCCACGGCCAATAAGACCATTGCGCCGATTACCAGCGGGTTCGTCCTCATACCCTACCTCCTTGTCTGTCCTACCACCATCCTGAAGATTCTGGCGCATGAACCACCTGCAGTATATGAGGTACCCTGTTGAATTAGTCAAGGATAATCTGGGAAAGATAAGTAACTCGCGTAAAATCTTTTCGCTGTCTTAACAGTGAGCAGCGATGGCGCGTCATGCACACCCTGTGGGATTGGGTATGCCGTTGACGCACGACGACGACGGAGTATTATGGATTGACAAGGCAAATCGACCAAGGTTTTCGCTAATGGAGTTGGTTATGAGAGATCGGATTCGACAAATCCCGCTCGCGACGATTTCAGTGGTTCTTGCTCTCGGCCTGTACGGGGGGCTTTGTGCGGCCCAGGACCAGAAGACCCGACTGGAACGGGACTACGATGTTACACCGGTCCCCTTCAACCAGGTCCACGTCCAGGATGATTTCTGGGCGGACCGGCTTGCCACCAGCCGGCTGGTGACGATCCCGTACTGTTTCGAGAAGTGCGAGGAGACGGGTCGCATCAGGAACTTCGAGAAGGCCGCCGGCGTCAGGGAGGGCAAGCACGAGGGGATCTACTTCGACGATTCCGACGTCTACAAGGTCATGGAGGGCGCCGCCTATTCGCTCCAGGTCCGGCCGGACACCATGATGAGGTTGTACCTCGATAAGCTGATTGCCATCATGGCCGCTGCCCAGTGGGAAGACGGCTACCTCTATACGTTCTATTCTGTGCCCGGAAGACAGCCAGAGAACCGGTGGACGAAAGTGCGGGATATGCACGAGCAGTACTGCATCGGGCACATGCTCGAAGCCGCGGTCGCCCACTACCAGGTGACTGGCAACAGGTCGTTCCTGGACATCGCCACGCGATGTGCGGATTACGTCTGCTCGGTGTTCGGGCCGGGCAAGCGGACCGATCCGCCGGGACACCAGGAGATCGAGATCGGCCTGTGCAAGCTCTACCGCGCCACCGGCGACGGCAAGTACCTCGATACGGCCAAGTTCTTTCTCGATCAGCGGGGTCGGCTCGGCAATCGTGGGCCCGACGGCAAAGGCGGCCTCTACGGCCTGTACTCCCAGGACCACATCCCTGTGACCGAGCAGACCCAGGCGGTCGGCCACTCGGTGCGGGCCGCCTATCTGTACACCGGCATGGCCGACGTTGCCGCCCTGACCGGCGACATGCAATACGTCGATGCCATCGATACCATCTGGGGCGACGTCGTGAGAACGAAGCTCTACATCACCGGCGGCATCGGCGCCGAGGGCGGACACGAGGGTTTCGGCGGACCCTACGAGCTGCCCAACCAGACCGCCTACTGCGAGACCTGCGCGTCGCTTGCGAACATCTTCTGGAATCATCGAATGTTCCTCATGCGCGGCGACGCCAAGTACATGGACGTGCTCGAACGGGTGCTGTACAACGCCGCATTGGCAGGGATCTCGATGAAGGGGGATCGTTTCTTCTATCCGAATGTCCTGGAATCCGCCGCTGGAAGTGAGCGAAGCCCGTGGTTTGCCTGTGCCTGTTGCCCGTCGAACGTCGCGAGGTTCGTCCCCTCCGTGCCGGGCTATATCTACGCGAGCAAGGGCAACGACGTGTACGTGAATCTCTTCATCGGCGGCGATGCGACGGTCCGGACCGCTGCCGGCGAAGTCAAACTCAGCCAGCAGACGGAGTACCCGTGGGAGGGCGAAGTTGCGATTGGCGTCGAGCCCGACAAGAGCAGCTCATTTGCGATCTCCATTCGCATCCCAGGCTGGGCGAGGAATGAACCCGTCCCGAGTGATCTGTACAGGTTTGCCGATGTGGTCTCCGAGAAGCCGTCGATCAAGGTCAACGGCAAGACCGTGCCGATCGAGGTCGAGAAGGGCTTCGCCCGGATCGAGCGGACGTGGCAAAAGGGCGACCAGATCGTCCTCGGGCTGCCGATGCCGATTCGGCGGATCATCTCGCACCCTCAGATCAAGACCAATGCAGGCAAGGTCGCATTCCAGCGAGGTCCCATCGTGTTCTGCCTCGAAGGCCCGGACAACGAAGGCAGGGTCCTGAACCTGACGATCCCGGATGATGCGAAGCTCAAGGCGGAATACAGGCCCGATTTGCTCAATGGCGTGACCGTCCTCACCGGCAAGGCGCGGACCGCCAAGCGCACCCTCGACGGCAGAGTCGTCGTGAACGGGACGAAGGCGTTCACCGCGATTCCATACTACGCCTGGGCCCATCGCGGCCGCTCCGCAATGACGGTCTGGCCGGCCCGCGAGCCGCAGGCCGCCACGCCGGAGCCCGCCGATACACTCGCCTACACGAGCCAGACCACCGCGTCCTTCGTCCACAAATCGCTCGAAGCGATCAAGGACCAGAACCTGCCGAAGGATTCGGCCGATGGGGCGCAGCAACTGGACTTCTGGCCGCACAAGGGCACGACCGAGTGGCTCCTGTTCGAGTGGGACAAGCCGCAGGAGATGTCCGGTGTCCAGGTCTATTGGTTCGACGACACCGGCCGGGGCGAGTGTCACCTGCCCAGGAGTTGGCGCCTGTTGCATCGCACCGCCGCGGGTGACTTCCAGCCGGTCAAGACCGCTTCGCCCTACGGCGTGGAGAAGGACGGCTTCAACAAGGTCGCCTTCGAGCCGGTCAAGACCACTGCCCTCAAGATCGAGATCGTCCTGCAGGAACAATGGTCCACCGGCGTCCAGGAGGTCGTAATCGAATAGCGGCAGGTCGTGTGTTGCTGACGCGGCGGGCATTGTCTCCGTCAATAGGTCAGGAGCAGGCGGTCGTGGACAACCTCGTCTTCGAGCGACAACCCATTCATCTGGAACCTCTTGAGCATGGACCGCCCGCAGTCCAACAGGATCTCTCGCTCGAACAGGCCGTCGGCAGGGGGGAGGGCACATTTGAGCCGGCCCGAGCGTTTCTGGCCGTCAATGCTCAACGCCACGAACACACCTCGCGATTTGCAGGCAGCAATGACCTCGAAGAGTCGTTCCAGGCTGAAGGATTGCGCCCCATAGAGGATCGACTGGGTACGGCTGTATGGCGGGTCGCAATAGTCCCGAACAAGACAAGCTGTTGAGACTCCTGCGGGAGAGGAGGAAGAAGGCCGGGTTCAGCCAGGTCGAACTTGCCGGGCGCCTTGGTCGCAGCCAGTCTTCTGTCAGCAAGTACGAGTCCGGAGAACTCCGCCTGGATCTGATGGAGCTTGAGGGACTCCGCAGCAGCGAGGGTGTGGATATCAAGCATTATCTGATGATTGATGCCCACTACACTTGGTGCTGCTGTGGACGGTCCTACCTTTGTCGTATCCTTGACATGCTGCACATGGGCTATGTTGATGAGGTGCTGTTCGGACGGGAAGCACTGAAGCGACTGCCGTCCCTTGTACGACAGTGGACATCCCTGGCAAAGGGCCGACAGAGGCGCTGATTTTGCCGATCACCGCGACTGGTCTTCAAGATGTGGTTATCCCGCTCGGCGTTCGTAGGCTCGGTAGAGCAGGTCGAGCTCGGACTGCTTGGATTCGTAGGATTGCTGGAGGTCGGCCAGGCGGTCGGGGTTCCTGTAGATCTCCGCGTCGCCGAACT
>JAXDBU010000108.1:0-11241 GCA_034678485.1 Sedimentisphaerales bacterium
CGGACAACGGAACAAAACGCGCTAAGTCATGTACTGGACAAGACTTGTGTATGACGTGGCGAAGCGGCACCATTTCCATCCCCTTCGGGTGGGCCAAAGGCCCATGAACGGCTTCGCGGGAATGACATTCCGGGGTTCTCATGAACCCCGATTGCACGCGCGCAAGTACGGTCATATACCCCTCGTGGCTGCCCTGCGTGTTTTCCCCTTGCCATGAACCGCTGTGTCGGCTTAGTATGGATGGTTGTGGGGAAGGCCGCAGGGCGGCGACGGGGGATGCGTTCGCCGGTGTGGACTCTTCATCCGATGCGATGGGACAGGCACTTGAATGGAGGTAACGCCATGTTCGAGACGTTCGACAAACTGATGATGGCCGGCCTGGGGGCTCTGACCATGACCCGCGAACGCGCCGAGAAGATGTTCGACGAGTACGTCAACAAGGGCCAGGCCATGAAAGAGACCCGCAGCGGGTTCGTCAAGGACGTGATGGACGGCGCCGAGCGGACCAAGGCGGAACTCCAGAAGCTCGTCGGCGACCAGGTTCGCCAGACCGTCAACGGCCTGCACCTGGCGAGCAAGGAAGACGTCGAGCGGCTCGAACGCAAGCTCGATGAGCTGCTGACCAAGTGCGGCGGGGAGTAGTCGCCCTTGAGTCCGTGGGGTTTCCGGTTCAAGAGTCGGCTCCAGCGACTGCGTCGCTACCGTCACATCGTCGGGGTTCTGATGAAGTACGGGCTGGAGGAAGTGGCGGACGCGCTGCGGTCCCGCGTGCTCGTCCGCCTGGGGGAGCGGATCGCGCCGGTGCGGATCAAGCGGATCGCGGAAGGGCGGACCCGTCCCGAGCGGTTCCGCCTGGCGCTGGAGGAGATGGGTCCGACCTTCATCAAGTTCGGGCAGTTGCTCAGCACGCGTCCCGACCTCATCCCGCTGGAATACGTCCACGAGCTGGGTCGCCTCCAGGACCAGGTCAAGCCGGAACTGTTCGAGCGAATCCGCGTCGAGGTCGAGGCCCAGTTGGACGGCAAGCTGGAGGAGGTGTTCGCCAGCTTCGATCCGTCGCCGCTGGCGGCCGGCAGTATTGCCCAGGTTCACCGGGCGACCACGCGGGAAGGGGACTCCGTGGTCGTCAAGGTCCGCCGGCCCGGCATCGTCCAGATCATTCAGGCGGAGTGCGAGGTGCTCGAAGAGCTGGCGGCCATTCTCAAGGTCACGCTGTTCGAGCACGAGACCATCGACCCCCGGCAGATGGTTCGCGAGTTCGCGGAGGCGGTGTCGAAAGAAACGGACCTGGCCAACGAGCGTCGCAACCAGACGCGATTCCTCAAGAGTTTCGCGAACGACCCGACCATCCACATCGCGCGGATCTACGAGGACTACTGCACGGCGGGGATCCTCACGATGGAGTACATCGACGGGATCAAGCCGGGCGATCCCGCGGCCTTGCGGGAGCAGGGACTCGACCCGGTGCTGATCGCGCGTCGCGGCGCCCAGTTCGTGCTGCACCAGATTTTCGATCTGGGATTCTTCCACGCGGACCCCCATCCCGGAAATTTCTTCCTCCTGCCGGGCGACGTGCTGGCGCCCATCGATTTCGGGCAGGTCTCGCGATTGTCCTCCCTCGACCGCAGGCTGTTCAACGAGATCATTCTCGCGGTGGTCGAGAACGAGCCGGCGCGGGTCGTACGGACGCTGGATCGCCAGGACATGGTGCACGAGAAGACGGATCTGTCGCGTCTGACGGCGGGCATGGAGCAGCTCGTCGACACCTATCGCGACCTTCCGCTGAAGAGCATCCCGTTCGGTCCGGCGGTGTCGCAGATCTTCGACCTGCTCCGCTCGAACTATGTCCGCCCGCCCGCGCAGTTTACGCTCATGCTCAAGAGCATGGCGACGATCGAGTCGTTCGCCCACTCGCTCGATCCCGACTTCAACCTGACCGAGGTGCTCAAACCCTACGCCCAGCGGGCGAGCCTGCGAGACTTCGAGCCCAAACGCCTGATGCAGCAAATGCGCCAGATGATGCTCGACGCGGGCGACCTGGCCTCCCGACTGCCCGACGACGTGAACGTCATCCTCAGCAAGTTCCGACAGGGCAAGTTCCAGGTCCGCGTGCAGCACGAGCACCTCGAGACGCTGACCAAGACGCTGGACAAGAGCTCCAATCGGATCAGCTTTGCCCTGATTATCGCGGCCCTGCTGATCGGCTCCAGCATGCTGGTCGCCCAGGAGAGCCTTCGGCAGATGGGGGTGATCGGCTATATGATCGCGGCGGTCTTCGGCGTCTGGCTGCTGATCTCCATCGTCCGCGGCGGAAAGTTGTAGGGGGATATCATGCGAGATCGCAGAGTGACGCGTGCATTCATTGCAGGTCTGAGTGTGATCGCTTCGCTCCCGGCGATGCCCGGGAATCAGCCACGCGAGCCGATGGGGCCTTTGACGGTCTGTCCACAGAATCCTCGTTATTTCCAGAACGTGTCCACGGGTGAAGTCGTCTATTTGACCGGGTCGCATACGTGGGCCAATCTCGTCGATATGGGCCCTTCGGACCCGCCGCCTCCGTTTGACTACGACAAGTACATCGATTGGATGGCGACACGGAACCACAACTTCATGCGGATGTGGACGTGGGAGTTGATCTCCTGGGACACCAAGGCCAACGGCGCGGGCAAGCATCGCATGATAGCTCCGCACGCGTACGCGCGAACCGGGCCAGGGTTGGCCCTGGACGGCAAGCCGAGATTCGATCTGAGGCGATATGATCCGGCCTATTTCGAGCGGCTCCGTAGCCGCGTGGCGGCGGCACGCGAGCGGGGCATCTATGTTTCTGTGATGCTCTTCGAAGGCTGGGGTACGCAGTTCGCACCCGGCGCCTGGGAGGGACATCCCTTGCATCCGAGCAATAACATCAACGGGATCGATGGCGATGTTGATGGTGATGGCAAGGGGGTCGAGATTCACGAGCTTGGCAACAAGTCCGTTATCGCGATCCAGGAAGCCTACGTGCGGAAGGTGATCGACACGGTCAATGAGTTGGACAACGTGCTGTACGAGATCTCGAACGAGAATCATCCGGCTTCGACACAGTGGCACTACCACATGATTCGCTTCATCAAGGAATACGAGCGGACCAAGCCGCAACAGCACCCGGTCGGCATGACGTTTCAGTACAAAGGCGGTACGAACCAGGTCCTGTTCGACAGCCCGGCCGACTGGATTTCGCCGAATCCGGAGGGGGGCTATCGGGACGACCCGCCGCCGGCGGACGGCCGCAAGGTCGTCATCAACGACACCGACCACCTCTGGGGCATCGGCGGCGATCTCGCCTGGGTGTGGAGGAGTTTCACGCGGGGCTACAATCCCATCCTCATGGACCCCTATGCCGGCGACGTTGTTGGCGGTCGCCTCGATCCCAGGTGGGATCCGATCCGGCGGACCATGGGTTACACGCTCCGATACGCCCGCAGGATGGACCTGTCGAAGGCCCGACCGAATCCGGAAGTGGCTTCGACAAGGTACTGTCTTGCGAATCCGGGCAACGAGTACCTGGTGTACAAGCCGACCGGCGGAGGGGACTCGGTCACAGTGAATGTCTCGGCCGGGACCTATGCATATGAATGGTTCGACCCTGCGAGCGGCCGCCAAGCCTCTCGTGGCACACAAACCATCTCTGACGGTGAGACGGTGCTCTCGTGCCCCATCCAGGGTGACGCCGTACTGTTCCTGTCGAGGGTGGTCCGTCGCGCACAGGATTGGCGCCAGGTCTGGCCGGAGTGTCAAGGGCTCAATGCCGCCCGGGTCGATGCCGCTGTGAACTATCTGCGAAGCAACTCCGGCTCGGACGGCGTCGATCAGCTTGTCATCCCCGAATGGAACATGGTGATTGTGCGCCTCGGCTCGATGAGGGACAATGCCGGATCACGGACGCTGTCTACTCGACCTTCACCGAACTGGTTGGCAAGGCGATGACTGATCTGCCGGCCGGCAGGTAGTTTCATCGTGTGTGCTCCTGCTCAGTTCGTATAGCGGACTGTGCCCGAGTCGTCCACCTCGTAGCCCCATTTCTCGATGTGATCCCCGGCAGCGAGAAAGGTGTCATTTGTCTGTTTCAATCGCTGCGAGAGCAGGACTTGCATCTCTCCCTGCAAGGCGGCGTGCTCCGGCTCGTTGCACAGGTTGTCGAGCTGATACGGGTCTCGTTCGTTGTCGTAGAGCAGCCACGGGCCGCTCAGATCGCGAACGTATGTGTACCGGTGGGTGCGGATGCCCCGATACTCCCGCCCGCCGCGGGCCCTTGTCCACTGCCCAAACGGCGCGTAACAGGCAATCAGGGCGGCGCTGTCCTGCGCGGGCGATGTCCCCGTGAGGAGGCCGGAGAAATCGGTGCCCTCGACTGTCTCAGGCACGAGAACGCCGCTCAGGCCGAGCAGCGTTGGCATGATGTCCGGCGCGTTGATTGGGGTATCGACGGTCGTGCCCTTGTCGCCGAGCAGGGCGGGGTAGCGAAGCAGAAAGGGCACTCGGATCGATTCATCATACGGCTGTTGCTTGTTCTGACCGCCATGGGAGTAGAGCAGGTCCCCATGATCCGACGTGAAGACGAAGATCGTGTCCCGTTCGATTCCCGCCTGGCGGATCGTCTCGACCAGGTCGCCGACGCAGTCGTCGAGGGCCGCGATATGGGCGTAGTAGCCCGCGGTTGCACGTCTGGCCTTCTCCCGGTCCTGCTCGGGCACGTTGGGTCGCAAGACGATGCTCTCGGGCCCGAATCGGTCGCGGTACTCCTGCGGAGCGGTCTGGTAGGGATCGTGAGGCGGGCCCCAGGACAGCACGAGCAGGAAGGGCCGCCCGCCCGCGTGGCTGCGGATGTACCGCTGGGCCTCGCGGGTCTGCGCGATCGCGTCGTAGCCCTCCCACTTGAGTTGGACGTCCTCGTCCCCATAGTAGAAGGAGTTGTTGTAGGCGTGGGTGCAGCCGAGGACCTTCCAGAAGTCGAATCCCTGGCGTCGTTCTCGCGGGATGAACGCACTGCGTTGGTTGCCGTCCAGGTGCCACTTGCCGATATAGGCGGTTTCGTAGCCCGCCTGGCGGTACACCTCCGCGAGGGAGACCGCTTCGTTTCTCAGCGGCACGTCGTTGAGGAACACGCCGTGAGTCAACGGATACTGGCCCGTGAGCAAGCTGGCGCGATAGGGACTGCAAACCGGACAACACGACACGGCGTTTGCGAAGTTGGCGCTTCGTTCGGCAAGTCGGTCCACGTTGGGAGTCCGAGCGTTCGGATCGCCGGCGTAGCCCGTCGCCTGGGCCCGCCATTGGTCGGCGAAGACAAAGACCACGTTCGGTCTGATGGCTCGTTCCTGTGCCCGCCCGGCCACCGGACCCAGCAGCGCGGAGGCCATTCCGACGGCCCCGGCCTTCAGCAACTCGCGTCTGTCCAGTGTCTCATTCATCATCTTGTCCTCAATTCCCGGTTTACGTTGCGCAGCGCCTCGGCTACAATCGAGACTCCCGGCGCGTGTGCGCCTATGGGACCAATAGTAAATCGTTAATCGGAAATAGTAAATCGCCATGGGTCTTTCGGAACTGTTGGGAACGAGCTTCGAATGCAGGTGCGGCCGGACGCACCGCGTGCCGATTCGTGAATTGGTGTATGCACCCGGTGCTGTGGATTCGCTGGCGGAGGTCTTGCGGCGGAGCCTCGATCAGCCCTGGCCGCAGCGGGCGGCGATCGTGGCCGACGTGCGGACCTGGGAGGTCTGCGGGGACCGGGTCGGGAGGGCCCTGGAACAGGCCGCACTGGCGGTGGATCGGGTGATCGTGCCGGACCGGGGAGACCGCCCACCGGTGTGCGATGACGTGACGTGCCGGGCGTTGATCGAGCGATTGCGTCCGCTCGGCGCGCAGCTCGTGGTCGCGGTCGGCAGCGGCGTCGTCAACGACCTGTGCAAGTGGTCGAGCTTCGAGTTGAAGATCCCCTACGTCGTGGTCGCGACGGCAGCCTCCATGAACGGCTACTCCAGCGCCAACGTCGCGCCGAGCATCGCGGGCGTGAAGATGCTGTTCGAGGCCAGGCCTGCGGCTGCCGTGGTCGCCGAGCCGGCCATCATCGAGCAAGCCCCTCGCGTGATGACCACCGCGGGTTTCGGCGACATCATCGCCAAGCACCAGAGCAACGGGGATTGGATCGTGAACCACCTGCTGCTGGGCGAGTACCATTGCCGTTTCTGCGCCGGCATCGTCGCGGAGCTGGAGCCCCTGTACCTGGACCGTCCCGAGGACATTCGCGACGGGAAATCGGAGGCGATTCGCGGCCTGTTCGAGGCCCTGTTCTGGACGGGCATGGCCATGACGCTGGTCGGCACCAGCGCGCCGGCCAGCGGCGGGGAGCACCTCCTCAGTCACACGCTCGACATGATGGCCGAGGTGCGAGGCGAAAGTCACGACCTGCACGGCCGACAAGTCGGCGTCGGGACGATCCTCTCGGCGGCTTTGTTCGAGCGGATTCTGTCCCTCGAAAGCCCCATTCTCGGCGACCTGCCGCCGGAGGTCGACGATGGGTTCTGGATCGCGCCGGCGGTTGCATCAGCCGTCCGGGAGCAGTACGACGCGAAGAGATCCCGATGGGACCTCGTGCGTCAGAAGATTGGCCAGCGCGACGTCTGGGACCGGCTTCGGGTGCGACTGCGGTCCGAGGTGAAGAGCCCCCGGACGATTCGCGACTGGCTCCAGCGGGCCGGCGGAGCGACCGGTTTCGCGGATATCGGCTGCTCGCGAGAGCGGATTCGCGATGCCATTCTGCACATGCACGAGATCCGCAAGCGAGTGACGATCATCGACCTGGCCTGGCTCGCGGGCATCATGCCCGCCGCGGCGGACGAGGTTATCGACGAATGGCTGTGCTAGTCACGCGCCGGTCTGCCTCTCGGGTTCCAGGGATTGGAGGGCGGCAAACTCGTCGTCGGCGAATCGGAACAGCTTGAGCAGACCCACGCGGGTGAAGACCCCCATGATGCTGGCGGGGACCGAGCACAGCGTGAGCTGGTGGCCGGTCATGCTCAGTTGACGCTCCATGATCAGCAGATTGCACAGGGTGGCCGAGGACAGGATCTCCGCCAGCGAGAAATCCACGATCACATCGCAGTCGGACCTCGCTCGGGTCAATCGCATCACCGTCTCCAGGTCCTCGGTGGACTGCGGCTCGGCCGGCAGCGTCACCAGGAGAACGTGCTCCGACAGACTCAGGATCGCCATGACATCCCCCCAATTCGCAGCAGCCGATTCGAGGCATTCCGATCCAGTCTTATCGGAAGTGCCTCTTTGTTCCGGACTGCTGCTACGTAAAATGTAAAGCGCTGCCCAGGAAATCCAAGTTCGAAACCCAGGAAAAACCCAGTTCTTCCACGGATTGCTCCGTGTGCTGTTCCGATCCTGATCGTGAGGGGCTTTGTGGACCTTCCGGTTGAAAACCACGCAGTCCGCCGGTAGACTGTCGGGCGAATGCCCGATCGGACGCGGCCGGGTCGCTCACAGGGCGGGTGTCATGCAGAAATGCTACGGATATCTCGATATTGAAACGACCGGCTGCAGCCGGGATGCGGACCTGACGGTGGTCGGCGTAGGCGCCGTGCAGGGGACGCAAAGCCGGTTCGGGCAGTTGTTCGGCGCCCAGATCGGCGCCGACGCGGTCCTGGGTCTGCTCGACGGGGTCGAGGAGATCTACACGTACAACGGGAGCCGGTTCGATCTGCCCATCATCCGGCGGAGGCTTGGCCTGGATCTGCGACGCCGTTTTTCGCACAAAGACCTGATGTACGACTGCTGGCGACGGGATTTCAAGGGCGGCCTGAAGGCAGTCGAGCGCCGTCTCGGCATTGCACGCGGACTGCCCGACGTGAACGGGTACATGGCCGTCAGGCTGTGGTGGAACTACGTGAACGACAACGACCTGGAGTCGCTGCGGGTGTTGCTGGAGTACAATCGGGAGGACGTGATGAATCTGCACGTGCTCCGGGAGAAACTCGGCGTGTCATGAGTCCCTGCGACGAGCAGGGGAAGTGGAAGGATATGCGTGTATTGATTTATGGCGGAGGTGCAGTGGGACTGGGAATTGCCAGTTGCCTGCTGAGGCCGCCGAACCGAGTTGAGATTGTCGCGCGGGAGCAGACGGTTGCCGCCTTGCGGAAAGAAGGTCTGACCCGCACCGGGATCTTCGGGCGAGCTCAGTCGCTGCCCGATGCGTTTGAGTGCCATGAGTCGCTGGACCAGGTTGACGCGGCCCGGTGTGATTTTGTGCTGGTTTGCACGAAATCCTTCGACTCCGTGATTGCGGCAAAGGACCTTGCTCGACACGCCGGCCGCGTGGGCGAAAGGGCCAAGCTCGTTCTCTTCCAGAACGGCTGGGGCAACGCCGAGGCATTCTGCGAGCAGTTCGCGAAGAGCAGGGTCTACAGCGCCCGCGTGATTACGGGCTTCCGCAGACCTCGTCCCAATGAGGTGGAGGTCACAGTGCATGCCGATGCGATCCACGTCGGGAGCCTGTTCGGGGCCGATCTGTCCGTGGTTGAACCACTGTGCCTGGCCATTCGCGAAGGTGGCATCCCCTGCGAGACGACCGATTCCATCGAGAAGGACCTCTGGGCGAAGATGTTGTACAACTGTGCGCTCAATCCGCTCGGAGCCGTCCTCGGCGTGCCCTACGGTGCACTGGCGGAGGAGGTCTCGACCCGTGCGCTGATGGATCGGATCGTCGAGGAGGTGTTCGCGGTCATGAGGAAGGCGGGCTATCGGACGCACTGGAGAGAGCCGGAAGAGTTCCTCGACGTGTTCTACGCGAAGCTGGTGCCCGATACGGCCGGACACAAGTCCTCCATGCTCCAGGACATCGCCGCCGGCAAACGGACCGAGATCGACGCGCTCACCGGCGTCGTCCTGCGGCTTGCCCGACAGCATGACGTTCCCGTCCCCCACAATCAGGCGGTCTGCAATCTGATCCAGTTCATCGAGAACCGAGAATGGCCGGCAAGAGAATAGACGAACACACGCTGCACGTGCTCGAATTCGAGGAGGTGAGAACGATCCTGGCGTCCTATGCTGCCAGTGAACTCGGCAAAGGTGCAGCTCGTGCGCTGTATCCCTCGGTAGATGCCCGCTGGGCGGCCGCCCGTGTCGCGGAGACCACTGAACTCGTGAAGGTGTTGGATCGCGGCGAGCGGGTCCCCATGGCGGGCCTGAAAGACATTCGACCGATCCTGAAGGAGTTCGGCAAGAAGCAGAGCGTTTTCGAGCCCGTCGAGCTGCTGGAGATCGCGGACACGCTGGCCGCCAGCGGCCGGCTCCGCCTGTTCCTTACGAACCTGGAGCCCGCGGAGAGCGACCATCTGCGGGCCATGGGAGAGAAGCTCGGGGACTTCGAGTCCACGGTGGAGGAGGTCCGTCGCTGCATCGGTGGGGACAAGCGAGTGCGGGACGACGCCTCCGACAAGCTCAGGGACATCCGTCGGCAGATCGCACAATTGAGCGAGAACATCCATCAGCGGTTCATGAACATCGTGGCCTCGCCGGCGATACGCAAGGCCATCGAGAACGAGAATTTCCTGATGCGCCACGGGCGGCCCGTGATCGCGGTCAAATCCAACTTTCGCCATGTGATTCGCGGCACCGTTCTGGACCGTTCGAACACCGGCGCGACGCTGTATGTCGAGCCCGATGAACTGGTCGAGCTGAGCAATGAGTTGGAGGACGCCACGTTCGAGGAGAAGAAGGAGGTCGGGCGAATCCTGTGGGTGCTCACGAAGATGGTCCTCGATCAGCAGGAGGCCATCCTCGACAGTATCAAGACGCTGGCTCTGGTGGACCTGACCTATGCGAAGGCCCGGTTCAGCATCGCGTACGGGATGACCCCGCCGGACCTGGGATCGGGCGCCTCGCTGCACCTTCGCCAGGCGCGTCACCCGCTCTTGCTGCACCTCGCGAGTCGGCAGAAGACGTGCCTGGTCAGCCAGTTGACCGACGAGGTCGTGCCCATCGACGTGCGTCTGGGCGATGACTTCGACCTGCTGCTGATCACCGGTCCCAACACGGGCGGCAAGACCGTCGTGCTCAAGACCATTGGCCTGCTGGCCGCGATGGCCCAGAGCGGGATGCACATCCCGGCCCGCAGCGGGTCGCGAGTCTCCGTCTTTCGCCAGATCTATGCGGACATCGGCGACGAGCAGAGCATCCAGCAGAGTCTCAGCACGTTCTCCGCCCACATGCGCCAGGTGGTGAAGATCCTCGAACGGACCAACGAAGGGACGCTCGTGCTCCTGGACGAGCTCGGCGCGGGGACCGACCCCATCGAAGGCGCGGTGCTGGCGACCGCCATCCTGGACAAGCTGATGCACCGGGGCGGCCGAGTCGTCGCGACGACGCACCTGGGCCAGCTCAAGTCCTTCGCATACAGCACGCCGCGGGCTCAGAACGGGTCCGTCCAGTTCGACACGGAAACCCTCCAGCCGACGTATCGTCTGATGATCGGTACGCCGGGCAGCAGCAACGCCATCGTGATTGCCAAGCGACTGGGCATGCCCAAGGACGTGGTCGGCCAGGCGACAGCCCTCCTGGCGACCGAGTCCGACGGCACGTCGGAGCTGATCAACCAGATCCAGGCGACGCGGGAGGACGCGGAGCACAAGCGGTCCGAGGCGCAGTCCATGCTGGACGAGGCCCACACCGTGCGGTCGGAGGCTGCCGAACGGCTTCGCAAGATCGAGGAGGAAGGCCGGCGGCTCCAGAAGCAGGCGGACCGCGAGATCGACGACTCCATGCAGGCGATCCGCAAAGTGATCGAGGAATTTGCCCTGGAGATGCAGAACGCGCCGAGCGCCTGGAGCGGGAAGGCCGGGACGCTCGTGGAGCGGGTGATCTCGCTGGCGGACGGGACGCCGCTGGCCCGTCGCCATGCAGATTTCATCGCCGGTCTGCGACGGGGCGACAGCGTCTACGTCGTCCCATTCAGGCGGGAGGGGATCGTCGAGCGGGTCCGCAAGAACCGCCAGACGATCGTGGTCCTTGTGGACAGCAAGGAGGTGGAACTGCCGTTCCGCGAGGTGCTGCGTCCGGACGGGCGTGACGCGTGAGACGAACCGCGCGAAGCGCCGGACGGGGGATTGCCTCTTGTGAGGGTCCGGCAAGCATCGTGTGCCGGCGCAACTCCGTCATCCTGAGTCGCTCAGCCGCTTCGCGGCTGGTGCCGGGAAAGAC
>JAXDBU010000109.1:0-36132 GCA_034678485.1 Sedimentisphaerales bacterium
ATCAGTGTGTTGAAGGTGTCGGGGATCTCCCGCTCCGAGTAGCGGAACTTGCCTCCGGTCGCGACAACCGTACTGGGCATGTTGACGCCCAGCATGTACAGCATGGGCGTCAGGCCGTGCGGGAACAGGTCGGTCGAGGGCCCGCCTGCGTAGTCCTCGTACATTCGCCAGCGGAAGAACCGACTCACGTCGAAGGGCCTTTTCGGAGAATCGCCGAGGAAGGCTTCCCAGTTCAGGTCCGCTCCCGGCTTGGCGTTCGGGTCGTCGATGGGCATGCCCCGCTCGCCCCAGTCGCCGACGCGGAAGTAGCCGCACTCCGCGTGGATCGGTTTGCCGATCAGGCCGTCCTCGATGAGCTTTCGCATCTGGCGCCAGGCGGTGTCCGCCATGCCCTGCGTGCCGACCTGCATGACGCCCTTCGACTCGCGGGCGACGCGGGCCAGCTCCTTGGTCAGCTCGAACTGCCGCCAGTGGGTGACGGGCTTCTCACAATAGACGTGCTTGCCCGCTTTGAGGGCGTCGATGGCCTGGTAGCCATGCAGATGGTCCGGCGTGGAGATGCAGACTACGTCCACATTCGGATCGGCCAGCAGGTCGCGGTGGTCCATGTAGGCCTTGCCGCCGTAGCCCTCGACCCGCTTCTCGAGTCGGGGCCGATACACGTCGCAGGCCGCGACGAGCTCGATAGGCTCCTTCGCCTGCGTCATGAGCCAGTGGAGAGCTTGGAAATGCGCCCCGCTCCGCCCGCCGCAACCGATGAAGCCGATGCCTAAGCGGTCGTTGGCGCCCCTGGCGGTCGGTGCACTCGACGCTGCGATGAACAGTCCGGCCGCCGCGACGCCGCCCGAATCCCGCAGGAACCGACGACGACTGAACCGGCTCGTGCCGACTGGTTTACTTTCGTTCTTCATCTTGCTCTGCTCCTTCCACCGGTCCATGAATCTGCCGGCAGTTCTTGACGTACCATTGATAGGCCTGATCAATCTCTTTGGCATCCACCCTGCCATCCCACGCGACGACCGCGTACCGCAAAACCAGCGGCTTTCCGGCAGGCACCACCAATGGCTCCGCGTGGAGATTCAGCGTCGCTGAGATATACGCAAACGGCTTGGTCATCGTGAACCACGTGGTCGGGCGAGGATTCGTGGGATGGCCGAACATGGCGACCGTCACCGGCTTGTCATCGACCGCGGCGCTGTAGGCGCACCAGTTCGACTGGACCAGTCTCTCCTCCCCGCGAAAAACCGTGCCTTCCTTTGCATCGGCGTTGAAGAACGCGCTGCCATCCATCGATCGCACGAATCTCAGACCCAGGCCGAAGTAGTGTGCCCCGGACAGCGTGACTTGTCGCGTATCCTTCGGAAGCTCGAAATCGCTCTGCCACGCCACGACGGTGGCGTTTACTTGCGGGACTCGACAGGCCGTGATCCTGCGGCTCTCCAGAAGCGAACAAGGGCGGCCCTTCGCGGGAATCCACTGAACAGTCTCTCCGAACCCGGCGCAGGCCGCGCCGTCCTTCGCGTCAGCCCACACGCCGGCAAATCCATCGTGCTTCTCATAACCCGCGGCCGGCGTCTCCTCCCAGAAGTTCACGCCATCCACAGCCACCGCATACATCAACGCATGATGGTGCAGATGGTCCCACGGCGCATCC
Source organism: Sedimentisphaerales bacterium (assembly GCA_034678485.1). Classification (GTDB taxonomy): domain Bacteria; phylum Planctomycetota; class Phycisphaerae; order Sedimentisphaerales; family Anaerobacaceae; genus PLanc-01. The sequence goes on from JAXDBU010000109.1 coordinate 1,655, forward strand.
AGCAGGAAGTTCACGCCGTTGGGGGTATAGAGTTCCTTGACGTACGGCTTGAATGGCACGCTGTCGTAGCGGTACTGAAGAACAGGCGATTGCCCGGCCCGGATCCAGACACTGTTGGCATCCACCGTCAACTGCAATGGCGGTTGCGCCTGGACTGCCTGGTGGCAAACGAATGCGATCACCGCTACGACGAGTAGCACGCTCATTCTGCTCATAGGTTCCCCTTCACATTCATAGCATGGGCGTCTCGCCCATGCCGATCACGGGCAGGACGCCCGTGCTACTGTCAGACAAACTGCTTCAAATGCTTGATGCTCCGCTCGGCCTGCTCCACCGTACCGCACTCGACGCTCAGGACGATGTCGCGCGGCGCGGACTTGCAGACCTCGATGACCTTCTTCCAGTCGATGACGCCGTCACCGCAGGCGCAGCCAACCGGGGTGCCGGTGACTTTGCCCCGCTCGGCGGCCGACTGCTGGATCGAGATGTCCTTGGCGTGCAGGTGGACGAGCCGGGTGCGGACGTGCTTGAGCCACTTGATGGGGTCCTTGCCGCCGAGATAGCTGTTGCCCGTGTCGAAGTTGATCCCGATCACCGGCGAGCGAACGAGCTTCTGGATTCGATCCAGCCCTTCGGGCGTCTTGCTGTATTGCTGGTGCGGCTCGATCCCGATCAGGATGCCTCGCGGCTCCGCCACCGCGGCGGCCTCGTGGAGCGTGTACCGCATCAGGATGTGGTCCTCGTCCTCCGTGGTCCAGGCGGGTTTCAGACCTTCGTCCGTGTTGATGACCGGCGCCCCGCACTCCGCAGCGAAGCGGATCGCCTGCTTGAGATACTCCGTCCCGATCTCCGGCTTGCACAGCGGCGTGTGGGACGACAGGGCGGAGACCTTGATGCCCGCCTTTTCGCAGGCCCGCTTGATGCGATAGGGGTCGTCCAGCATCGAAACGCTGTGGAAGTACCCCGCTTCGCTGAGCAGCTCGCGCCCCCAGTGGACCATCGGCTCGACACATTCATAGCCCAGCTCCGCGGCCTTCTCGACTCCCCACTCGAAGGCCTTGTCCACATGCCGGACATACTCGAGATTCACTCCCAGATACACATTCCCCATGCTTCTACCCTTCCGTTGTCTGCTGTTGTCGTCTGTACGTTCGGGCTTCACACCCGACACGAACTCTCACTGACCTCTGACGTTCTCCGATTATCCTACCGCATATCGCCGACATGGGAAAGAGCATCTGATCCATGTTCTCGACTCTGTAGGAGTTCGTCTTTCAGTAGAAGCTGTTGTTTCCGCTGGTTACCCTCGGTTCGGTCGTATCATACCAGTCATTCATAAGGTCTACATCGTACTCCGCGCGGCTCTTCCATTCAACATGCCCGTCGCCGAAGCATCGGTTGAGTCCGGTAATGGCGGGCGGACCCGTGTCCATGAAGCTCCACTTGAACAGGGCAGGGTCCCGATGCACGGACGCGCCTCCCTTGCCATGATTGTAGAGATAGCCGCCGGTGCTGTGCAGCCGAAAACAGGCGTCTGCGACCAGCACCCGATCCCCAACGAGGTTTTTCTCGGTGAGTTCCTCCGGATGGGTGGTCTTGTCCCGGTACTTGTCCATCCTTGCCCAGTAGGCGTACTCCGTGACGATGAACTCGGCCTGATCCCAGTGTTCGTGGGTCATCCAATAGTAATCCATCTTGTTGGAGGGACACAGCCAGGCGTCGCCGAGATCGCGATTGGAGTAATCGAAACCCGGCATGTAGGGTCCGAAGGCAGGCAGGTTGAACTCGTCCGAGTGGGCCTTGGCCTTGCTTTCCGTCGCCCAGGCAATGATCCCCTCGGGTCCATTCCCCCATGTGTTGGTCGTCTTCAACAGGTGTCCGTCGTTCTCGCCAACGTAGGTGGCAATCGCGATGCCCCATTGTCTGAGGTTTGAGCAGCACGCCACCCGTCGCGCCTGGTCCCTGGCGACTTTGAGACAGGGCAGCAGGATCCCCATCAGGACCGCAATGACGGAGATCACCACAAGCAGCTCGATCAGCGTGAATCCACATCGCGTCCCAGGCGAGGCGACGCCCACGGAAGAGAATCGTATTCGTCTGTGAATTTTCATTCAGCCACCTCGTCATTTCCCGATGTCCGTCATTCGTAACATCCCCAACCGCACGGCTGTTCCCACCCGCGGCGACTCACACGACCTGAGTGTACCATTCTCGATACGCTCGGTCTTTCGAAGTGGAACAGTGAAGTATTTTGCAAATCACCTCCGACGCGGAAACAAGTCGGAGTCCGTGCCGTGTTCTATGCGGTTGTGTCGTATCCGTGAGACGGAAGGAAGCTCATGGCGCGAGCCGCTTGCCGCGTCGCATCGCCCGTCAACCGCGCTGTCGGTAGTCACGCGGCGTGCACCCATGAAAACGACGAAATACGGTCGAGAAATACTGGCTCGAGGAGAAGCCGCACGCATACGCAATATCCGTCACGCTCATCTCCGACTGGTCCTCCAGCATCCGGGCGGCCTCCTGGACTCGACAGTAGTTGAGGTAATGCATCGGCGCCATGTTCGTCAAACGCCGGCAATGATGAACGAAATACGTCGTGCCCAGACCGCACGAATCGGCCATCAGATCGAGAGTCCATTCGTGCTGCAGATTCTTCTTCATGTCGGCGAGAAACAATTCCACCGTACGGGTCGTGCTCGTCAAGGAGGGATTCAGTTTCGTAGGACACTGTCTGACCATCTCCAACAACAGTACGAGAATCTCATTGAGATAGACCGTGATGCGGGAGATATCGGCGGTGCCGCCCGCGGCTTCCACGGCCTTGCCGATTCGTCCGAAACAGCGACGAATCTCCGGCGTGCCCTGCCAGACAGGATACTCGTTGTGTCGCAAGTGCGTAGTCAGCTCGTTCAGGTCGTCCGGGGCAAGCACCACCCAGCCGGGCCACTTCCAATCCTGATTGGGACGCCGTACACCCAGGTCCAGGACCACCCAATGGAGCCGCCCGGAACTGACGTACGGCTCTCCAACACGGTGCGGCTGCCAGGGACGCGTGATCGTCAGACTATTCGCCTGCAACTGATAGTGCTGATCCTCGACCGTGAAGGGCAGATTGCCCGTTTCCAGGAACGTCACCTCGATCCCTTCGTTGCGGTGAAAGCCCAAACCCCATCGCTGTTCGCCCACCGCGTCCCAATACCCCACGGTGCACAGTCCCGGCAGGACCATCTCAGGCAGGGGCCGGCCGGGGTAATTGCCGTGCACGAATGCTTCGAGGCGAACCTGTCCGGCTTGCGCGGCCTCGACCAAGGGCAGACACGTATCGGCCTGATAGGTCTTGCCGTGATCCTTGTAGATGGGCGGAAGCTTGGAGGCCATCGCACGACTCCCGGCATATCTAAAATCGTTCACTGAACCAGATCGAACGCAAGTTCCGATCGATTCTGATAGATTGACTTATATACTCACAGGAGTTCGTAATGTCAAATGGTCCGTGGTTTGTTTTTGGGTCACTGGTCCATTTTGAACTTCGCATGAAGGGCCCTCGGAGATAGAGTCCGCATCGAGCGGAGGTCGGCTCGCCTGGGGATGGCCGGTCTTGGCTTCGGCGGGGAAGGAGGTGACATCATGAGCTACGTCCAGCCGTCTTTCTGACGGCCGCTGCCGCAGCGTCCGGCCGAGCGCATCCCCTGCACATCTACCACCCAACGGCTGGCGTATGGAAAACGGATACATGTTGAGGCATGTTCCCAAAACAACGAGTGTGGACTTTCTGGTAAGGAGGTATGGCAATGAATAGCAGCAGACTTCTTGTATCCATGGTGCTGGCGCTGCCCTTGTCTGTCGGAGTCGCCCGGGCGGACCTCACCGCCAACCTGATTGGATACTGGGCATTCGAGGAGGGATCCGGCACGGTCGCGGCAGATTCCAGCGGCCACGGCAACAATGGGCAAATCGTAGGCACCCAATGGGTCGACGGCACGGTCGGCTCCTTCGCCCTGGAATTCAACGCCACCACCGATGATTACGTCTGGATTGGCAAGTATGCGCCCAAGGTGGAAACAACCGTGACGGTGGCTTTGTGGGCCTATGCTCGGTCCCGGCCGAAGTGGGCCAGCCTGGTCAAGAATTGGGGGTCGAACGACAGCGGCGCCTTCCATTTCGGTTTGGGCAACGATACCGCAGGCATGTTGGACGTACTCGTCTCTCAGTCAGACGGAACCGAAGTCGAAGTCAATCACGGCGTGCTGTTCCCGTTGGACGACTGGCATCACTGCGTGTTCACCGCGGACGGCAGCAAGTTGAAGCTATACCTCGACGGCGAAGAGGTGGCCGGCGGAGCCTATGACGGCACCCTGAAAACGAGCTTTCCCTTCCTGGCTATCGGGGCCAAACCGAATGACAGCGGTGCGGTGACAACGAGCTGGGGGTATTGGGACGGCTTCCTGGATGACGTGCGCATTTACAGCGCCGCCCTGACCGCAGGAGAGGTTCAACAGGTCATGAAGTTCGAGCCCCATCCGTTGGCCAAGGCCCCCGATCCCCAGGACGGCTCGATGATCGACGCCACGTCGGCCACCCTGGCGTGGCGGGCAGGAGACCTCGCGGCCGCACACGCAGTCTATATCAGCGACAGCTTCGAGGATGTAGACGAGGGTCTGGTAGAACCCCTGGTGACAACCGAGAACTCCTTGGAGGTTGGGACCGCGGCGCCGTATCCAAGCGGGCTGACGCCCGGCCAGACGTACTACTGGCGCGTCGATGAGGTCAATGACGCCCATTCCGACAGTCCCTGGAAGGGCAACGTGTGGAGCTTCCAGGTTCGGCCGGCGGTTGCCTGGAGTCCTTTTCCCCCTGACGGGAGCACGTACGCCCCGTTGGATCAGGATTTGACCTGGGAGAATGGAATCAACGCCTTGTTCCACGCTGTGTACCTCGGCGAGACGTTCGACGAGGTGAATGACGCCGCCGACGGAGACCACATGATCGGCAGCGAGACATTCGACCCCGGCGTTCTCGAACCAGGCCGGACGTACTACTGGCGCGTCGATGAGTACGCCGGTTTGACTACGGTTTGCAGGGGGGACGTCTGGAGTTTCACGACGTTGCCCGATATCGCGCCGGTGGACGATCCCAATCTGCTGCTCTGGTGGCCGCTGGATGAGGGTCTGGGCAGCATGACGGCCGCCGACTGGTCCGGTCACGGCTATCACAACTCGCTGGCCAAGGGGCCCACGTGGATTGCGGGCGGATACGACGGCAACGCCCTGCAACTCGACGGCCAGGACGACTATCTGCACGCAAGCCTGCGTCCGGCCATGCCCAGTCAGACGGTCTGTGCATGGGTCAAGGTCGACCAAATCCCCGCTTCCATCCTGGGTTGGACCAACTCGCTGCCCAAAGGCGGCGCGCACGACCGCGAACTATATGTCGGCGCCGACGGATTGGTGCGATGGCGCGTCTGGTGCAAGGACAACACCAACAACATCGTCATCTCCTCGCAGGCGGTGAAGAAGGGACACTGGCACCATCTCGCCGTGCTGTACACGGAACGAGGAACGACCGAGATGTACCTGGACGGTGCTTCGCAGGGCTACAACAACACCAGCACCATGTACACCGGCTATACCAGTCCGCACCTGACCGTGGGATTTGAACCGATTCAGGCAAGATACCTCTCGGGCGGGGTCGGCGATGTGCGCGTGTACAACAAGGCCCTGTCGGACGACGAGATTGCCGAGATCATGCGCGACGACCCGCTGCGGGCCGGGAGCCCGGAACCGGGTCCTGACACACTCGTCACCATCCAGAATGCGGACGCCCTCTCCTGGAGCGCCGGCGACACAGCGGCCTCCCATGACGTGTACCTCGGCACGGACTATCAAGCCGTGGCCGATGCCGATCCGAACGCGGCCGAGTACCGGGGCAATCGGTCCGGTACGAGCTTCTCTCTGGCCGGTCTGGTCGAATTCGGCGGCGGCGACTGCTACTGGCGAATCGACGAGGTGGAAGCCGACGGAACAGTGCGGGCAGGATGCGTCTGGAAGTTCACCGTGCCGGACTATCTGCTCGTGGATGACTTCGAGAGCTACACCAACAGCCTGGGCGGGGCTGTCTACGAGACGTGGATCGACGGGCTGGGCTTTGACGTGCCGGAACCGGGCAACCCCGGCAACGGCTCCGGCTCCGTGGTCGGCCACGACATCTGGAACGGCAGCTACACGAACCTCATGGAGACGAGCAACGTCTACGCGGGATTCCAGGCCATGCCGATCTACTACGACAACACCGCCGGTCTCGGATACGCCGAGGTCGAGCGGACGCTCTCCCCGGCGCAGGACTGGACCAGCGAAGGCGTGACTACGCTGGTTGTCCCCTTCCGCGGCGCCGCCAGCAACACGGGCCAGTTGTACGTCAAGATCAATGGAACCCAAGTACCGTACACTGGCGATACGGCCGATGTTGCGAGCAAGAAATGGATCACCTGGAAGATCGACCTCGCCTCGATCGGTGTTAGCGTGAAGAAAGTCACGACCCTGACCATCGGTATCCAGGGCGGCGAGACGGGCGTCCTGCACATTGACGACATCCGTTTGACGAAGCCCTGAACCCCTTGGAGCACGGAAGAGCAATATAGATCGAACGGATAGAGACTTTGGCATGAACGAGGGCTGCGACCACCATATCGCAGCCCTTCTCTTTGACCTTCCTGGGCAGAAGCCGCGTTCGGCTTCGACGTTCTCTCCGTCACAAGGGCGTGCGTACGCGTTCCATGAGAGCGGGCAGCACTTTCAGGCCCAGAAACAGCAGCGACAGAGCCGCGATGATCCACATCACTCTGTGAACATCCCGGTATCGGCCCAGAACGATCTTCAGAACGACATAACAGACGAATCCCAGCGCCAGACCCATGCTGATCTGATAGCTCACGGAGATCATGACCACGATGACGAGCGAAGGAATCAGCTCATCCGCCTTGCGGAAGTTGATCTTGCGGGCTTCCTTCATCATGAAACAGCCGACGACGATCAGCGCCGGCGCCGTCGCGTAGCCGGGTACAACGGCAATCACAGGCGTGAAGAGCATCGCCAGGAGAAACAGGACGCCGGTGACGACGGAAGTCAGGCCCGTGCGTCCCCCCTGCTCGATCCCGGCGGCAGATTCCGCGTAAGAGGTCGTGGTCGAGGTCCCGAACAGGGCGCCGACCATCGTCGCGGCCGCGCCGATCCCGAGCAGGCGGTCGAGGGCCCGAATCTGGCCGCGTTCATCGCGCATGCCCGCCTTCTCACAGGCCCGCTTGATGCGGTAGGGGTCGTCCAGCATCGAGACGCTGTGGAAGTACCCTGCTTCGCTGAGCAGCTCGCGGCCTCAGTGCACCATGGGCTCGACGTACTCGTACCCCAGTTCCGCGGCCTTCTCGACCCCCCACTCGAAGGATTTGTCCTCGTGCCGCACGTATTCCATGTTCACGCCAATTCCGATCTTACGCATTGCACGTCCCCTTCAGAAACCCCACGACAAAGGTGAAGACAGCCTGCAGGTGGCTCATCGCCACGAACGCCAGCGATAGGATCGCGATGACCCACATCGTGGGCTTCACGTCGCGCGCCTTGCCCGACACCAGCTTGATGAGCACGAACGAGATGAACCCGAACGCCAGACCCATGCTGATGCTGTAGCTCAGGGCCGTCATGACCATAATGATGAACGACGGAAAAGCCTCCTCCATGTTCCCGAAGTCAACTCGCTTGATCTCCTTCATCATGAACAGGCCGACCATGATCAGCGCCGGCGCGGTCGCGTACTTGGGCACGACCGCCACGAGGGGGACGAACAACATGGCCGCGAAGAAGCACAGGCCGGCGACCACGGACGTCAGGCCGGTGCGCCCGCCCTCCTCGATCCCGGAGGCCGACTCGACGTACGAGGCGATCGACGAGGTTCCCAGGGCCGCGCCCAACATGCTGGCCGCCGCGTCGATCTGGAGCAGGCGGTCCAGACCCTTGATGGTCCCTTTCTCGTCCACCATCTTGGCCTCGTGGCAACAGGCCACCAGCGTCCCGATGCTGTCGAACATGTCGATGAACATCAACGCGAAGATATTGCCGAACAGGCTCCACTTCAACGCGCCCCAGATGTCGAGCTGGAAGGCCACCGCGGTGATGTCGAAATCCAGCGACACGATGCTCGTCGGCCTCTCGGCCAGACCCGTCACGACCGCGAGCGCCGTCGCGGAGAGCATCCCGATCAGCAGGGCGCCCTTGACCTTCCGGATCGACAGGAACGCCATGAGCAGCAGGCCGGACAGACCGATGGCGACCTTCCCCGTCAACGGCCCGGCGCAGACCAGCGTCGCGTCGTTGTTCACGATCAGGCCCAGGTCCTGCAACCCGATGAACGTGATGAACAGGCCGATGCCGACGGAGATCGCGGAGACCAGGCTGCACGGGATCGCCTCCACCAGGCGTTTGCGGAGCCCCAGCAGGGTCAGCACCCAGCACAGCAGGCCCGAGAGGAATACGACGCCCAGCCCGACCTGCCAGGTGATCTTGCCGCCCACCACGAGAGTGAACGCAAGGAACGCGTTCAGGCCCATTCCAGGCGCCATCGCGATCGGCGCGTTGGCGAGTAGCCCCGTGAGGATGGACATCGCCCCGCTGACCAGGCAGGTGACGATGATGAGCGACTGCTTGTCCATGCCCGCGGCGCTGAGGATACTCGGATTCACAAAGATGATGTAGGCCATCGTCAGGAACGTCGTGATGCCGGCCACCACCTCGACCCGCAGACTCGTCTGGCGCTTCTCAAGCTCGAAGTACTTCCTCAACATTCCGTCCCCTCACCTATGGTCTCAGATCCGCCAGGATCGCCGCGACGAGCGTTGCCGAGTTCCGCGCAGCCAGAGCGTAGAACTTCTGCTTGTCCACGACGGCGCTCTCGTCGGCCTTGTCCGCGATGCTGCGAATGACCAAGCACCCAACCCCCCTTTGGTAGCAAACCTGTGCTACCGCGGCCCCTTCCATCTCCACGGCGTCCGCGTCGAGCTTCTCGGCCAGTTCAGCACACCTCTCCCTGGACGACACGAACGTGTCGCCTGTGACGATGGTCCCGACGACAACCTTGGGCGACCGGGAGCCGTTGCGATGGGCGATGGGGTCAAACGTCGTCCTGGAGGCCGCCTGCTCCGCGGCGGCCAACAGATTCGGGTCACCAGGGAAGAAGACCGGGTTCGTGTCGCCGGTCAGGCGATTCCTCACACCGCCGGGCTCGATGCCCTCGGGCCACCAGGAACCCATGTCGTGGTAGGCGGTCTGTTTGGCGATCACGATGTCGCCCGGTTCGAGGTTCGGATCGACAGCGCCAGCGATCCCTGTGAAAAGAACCTGCGCGGGCTCGAAGTGCTCGATCAGGAGGGTCGTAACCATCGCGGCGTTGACCTTGCCGACGCCGGTCCAGGCAATCACGACGGGCCTGTCATCGATCCGGCCGAACAGGAACTCGATGCCTTCGATCCGCTGTGACTGGGCATCCGTCAGCATCTCGCCCAGCAACCCCACCTCCCGGTCGAATGCCCCGAGCACCGCCATCTGAATCGAGGGGCGTTCTCGCGAAGCCGACGGGGTACAGGAACCGGCCAGGACCACGAGCGTAACGCAGACCAGCGCAGCAAGAAGGCATCCTTTCATAACGTCATCCTGCTCCAACCGTACAATCCATTGGAGTTCCAATGCGAGCGAGAGGGGTCGAACCTCCACGTCCTTTCGGACACAAGGACCTAAACCTTGCGCGTCTGCCAGTTCCGCCACGCTCGCATGGCGACGTCTGTGGCGTCGGGTCCATTATCCCCGCCGGGTCCCTTCAGATCAACCGAAAACCGGCTCGTACACCCCACCCCCACCCAATGCGACCAAACTCTGCGGCAGCGGCCGCTGGATTGTCATGCTGAACGAAGTGAAGCACCCGGGCAGCGGATGCGAGACATCATCCGCACTCCTCCCGGCCCAGGTCCTTCGCTGCGCTCAGGATGACAAAACCGCGTCAAGACCCTGCAGTCTGCGTCCAGGGCCTCACCCTCGCAACAGGGGTTCGGGGTCTTCTTCCGGCTCCTCCGGCGGCTCGGGCGGCTCCTCCCTGGAGATCTTCTCGATGCGTTTCTCAGCCTTCTGCAGGATGTCCCGACAGTGCTTGATGAGAGCCATCCCCTTCTCGTACTGGTCGAGACTGTCCTGCAACGGGATCTGTCCCTGCTCGATCTTGCTCACGATCTCCTTGAGCTGCCCGATCGCCTGCTCGAACGTCAGCTTGGTCAAGTCGTCCTTGGGTCTTCGTTCAGCCATCAGCAACGCCTTTCATTGATGATGGATGAGGGATAATCAGCCATCATCAATCACCCCTTATACATTCCTGTTCCGGTCACCCGGCTCTCGATCCGATCATTCCGGGCCAGCTCGGTCACGAGCACATCGTCCATCTGCACGTCAGAAGCGGCTCGCACGACCTGGCCGGTGCGGAGGTTCTGCGTGATGCTGTAGCCGCGATGCAGGACCGAGCGGGGGTCCAGGCCGGCCAGGCGGTTCTCCTGCGCGGTGATTTCCAGGTTTCTGCGATGGAGGGCCTGCGTGACCGCGGCGAGACTGCGTCCCTTCAATTCATTCAATTCCACCATCATCCGCCCGAGCAGGCGGTGCGGCTCGATCCTCGCGACCTGCTCATAGGAATCCTGCACCTGCTTTTGTGCCCGGAAAAAAACCTGTCTCATGGCGTCGCCCAGGTCGCCCGCCAGGTCGTCCACGCACTGCTCGCGATTCAGAACCGGCAACAGCGGGTTGCGGAACACGGCGCTGGCCAGAACGGTGCGGAGGTACTCGCTGCACAGGCCGAAGCGGGAACGGACGCTCCCCGTCAGGCGGCGCTGCTGGTTCAGCAGATCGGACAGGACCTCCTTGCGATCCGGCACAGCGACGACCCCCGCCTTGGTCGGCGTCGAGGCCCGAGCGTCGGCCACCAGATCGGCGACCGTCACGTCCACCTCGTGCCCGACCGCACTGATGATCGGAATTCGCGACGCAAAGATGGCCCTCGCCAGAATCTCCTCGTTGAAGGCCCAGAGGTCTTCGAGCGACCCGCCGCCGCGACCGACGATCAGGACGTCGAGCTGGAGCCGGTCGTTGCGCCGGTTCACGTCGGCGACAGCAGCGGCAATCGCCTCCGCGGCCCCCGGCCCCTGGACCGGGACCGGATACAACGCCAGCCGGGTGCAGGGCCAGCGATTGTGAACGCTGTCCGCGATGTCGTGCAGCGCGGCGCCGGACTCGCTCGTGAGGATGCCGATCCGCTGGGGATACCTGGGGATGGGCTTCTTGTGCGACTCCGCGAAGAGCCCCTCCGCTTCCAGTTTGCGGACCATCTGCTCGAACGCCAATTGAAGGGCGCCCATGCCCGCCGGGATCATCTCCTCGACGATCAGCTTATACCGACCCTGCGGCACGTACAGGTCGATCGAGCCGCTCACCAGCACGGCCAGACCATTGGCCGGTTTGAACTTGACCTTCGCGAAGCTGGTTCGCCACATCGCGCAGGGCAGTACCGACTCCTCGTCCTTGAGACTGAAGTAGCAGTGGCCACTCTGGTGCACCTTCCAGTCGGTGATCTCGCCTCTGATCGTCAGCCAGGACGGCAGGTGGGCCGCCAGCACGTCCCGGACCAGCGAGTTCACCTGGGTGACCGTGTACACCTTCGTCCTTGTCTGTGTTTGCGACTGCATAGGAATGCGATTATATGGCATGTTGCCCTGCGTCTCAACAGCTCGATCAACAGCCATGGGTTGGCCCGACTCTGTCGTCCTGAGTCGCTCAGGCGCTTCGCGGCTGGTGTCGGGGAAGACACGGGCGTCTCACAAAGCTCATGTGCTTGGAGGCCCACCTCTTGTCATCCTGAGCAACGCGAAGGATCTGGCCCGGGAGTGGAAAATGCGTCTCGACTTCGGACGCCACGTCTCCTACGGGGCCCAGATGCTTCACTTCGTTCAGCATGACAAGCCCAGCCTGGGCACCCAAGAACCCGGTCGCCCCCCCCCGTGGGGCGCACCGTCCTGTCTCTTGCCTTTCGTTCACTTGGCGGTGAGAATGGCGAGAATGAACACGAATGACCGGCCAGACAATGGTGATCAAGCGCCCCAGAAGCGGATGCGTCGCCCGCGATACAGCGGGACCCACCCGAAGGACTATTCGCAGAAATACAAGGAGCACGATCCGCAGGCCTATCCGGAGATCGCGGCCCACGTGAAGGCCAAGGGCAACACGCCCGCCGGCACCCACGTTCCCATTCTCGTGGAGGAGGTCATGGAGTGCCTTCGGCCCGCGTCGGGCGATGTTGTCGTGGATTGCACCGTCGGCTACGGCGGCCATGCCGGCGAGTTCCTCCGGCACATCGGGCCTTCCGGCAGACTGGTCGCCTTGGACGTCGATGCCGCCGAACTGGAGCGGACCCGAGGGCGGTTGAGTTGCTCGGAAACGCCGGTGAGCCTCCATCGCAGCAACTTTGCCGGGATCGCCAAGGTCCTGCGTCTGGAGAACCTCGACGGCTACGACATCATCTTCGCCGACCTGGGCGTCTCCAGCATGCAGATTGACAATCCCCACCGCGGGATGAGCTACAAGCACGAAGGCCCGCTCGATATGCGGATGGACGACCGCATCCCACAGACCGGCGCCGACCTGCTGAAGAGGCTCTCGCAGGACGATCTGTCGAAGGCCCTGTGGGAACTGGCCGACGAGCCGGACCACGAGAAGATCGCCCAACGGATCGTCGCACAGCGGGCTGTGCAGCCGATCACCTCAACCTCCCGGCTTGTGCAGGCGGTATTCGAGGCCAAGGGTCTGACCGCCGAGATCTGGCACAGGCAGCGGGCGAAGCTCGGCTCCCTCCACCCGGCGGCACGAGCCTTCCAGGCCCTGCGAATCCTGGTCAACGACGAACTCGGGGCACTCAAGGAGCTCCTGAGAATCGCCCCCTACTGCCTCCGCGCCGGCGGTCGGATCGGGATCATCACCTTTCACAGCGGCGAGGACCGCCTCGTCAAGCACGCCTTCCGCGATGGCGTTCGCAGCGGGATTTACGAATCGACGGCCACGGAACCCATCGTCCCGACTGCCCGGGAGAGGCAAGACAATCCCCGCAGCGGATCAGCCAAGTTCCGCTGGGCAATCGCCCCTGCGGCTCGCCACCCATGAAGATCGGGCACCGTCGTCATCGATCCTGAGCGCTTCTGTAGTGCAACTGCACCAGTCCGGTGGGATAGTTCGTGCTTCGGACGAGTTCCAGGCGGTTCCGGGGCAGCGGCTCGCGGAACAAGCGGATGCCGTCGCCGAGGACCGCCGGGACGATGGAGATGATGTACTCGTCGATGAGCTTGTTCTGCATGAAGCTGGCGACGAGGTCTCCGCCGCCTGCCAACCAGAGGGTGTGGACGCCCGCCTGGTCCAGGCCGCAGACGAATTCAGCGGGCGGCTGCTCCGTGAGACGGACATCCGGCGTGACCCGTTCGAGCGACCGGTGGGTGAAGACGAACACCCGGCGGCCCGGGTACGGCCACTCGCCGAAGCCCAGGACCTGCTGGTAGGTATGACTGCCCATGGCGATGGCATCCACGCCGGAGTAGAACTCCGCGTAGCCGTAGTCCGTCCCCTCGCTGTCCACGACGGACAGCCAGTCGATACCGCCATCGGCTCGGGCGATGTAGCCGTCGAGACTGCTGGCGATGTAGAGAATCGTCTTGGGCATACGCATAGCGACTCACGCCGCACGGTGCGGCCGGCCGGACTGATTCCCTCGGCATGGTTCGCGCCCTGCGGTATTTCCATTATACACTATTTCAGGGCACGAGGCGCAAAGCCCCCGTCGTACGACAGCATTAGGTTTGAACCGGCGCCCCATCGCGGGTATCCTGGGCCGCAACACGCGCAATTCCTTAAGAAAGCAGGAGAAAACGATGAGTCGCACAGCCGTACGCACCCCACAAATCCGAAGTCGAATTCTGATCGCCGGGTTGGTTTTCTCTGCAACTTTTTTTGCCGCGGACCGCGCCTGGGCTCAGGCCGAAGCCAGGGTGATCCTGCCCGAGGGGCCGCATCCGCATCTGGCATGCAGTGCCGAGGAACTCGCCGGGCTTCAGCGTGCCTATCACGGCGAAGGGCCGCAGCGAGACGTTGTGGCCGACCGCGCCACGGAGGCGGAGCGGTTCGTCGAGGAACCGGTGACATTTCCGCCGCGAGGCGGTCAGCACAATCAGTGGTACCAATGCGACAGGTGCGAGATCGCCCTCCAGACGATCGACGACACCCATCACCAGTGCCCGAAGTGCCAGACGGTCTACAGCGGTCCCCCCTACGACGACGTGATCTTCGCTCGCCGGCACAGTCGCAACCTCCAGCAGATGACGACCGCGGCCTGGGCCTATGCGATATCCGGCGACGAGAGGTTCGCACGGTACGCCGCACACGTCTTGCTCGGGTACGCCGAGCGGTACAGCCAGTACCCCTATCACAGCAACTCGCAGAACACGACGAGCCGTTCCGGCGGACACCTGTTCGAGCAGACGCTCAATGAAGCCTATACCCTCGCGACCCAGGTCGGCCCAGCGTATGATCTCATCCACGACAGTAGTGCACTTACACCGGCCGATCGCCAGAAGATCCGAGAGGGACTCCTGCTGCCGATGCTCCAGAACATCGACAAGAACAAGACCGGCAAGAACAACTGGCAGACCTGGCACAACGCCGCGATGGTCTGGGGCGGCGCCCTCGTTCGAGAGCCTGCCTGGATCCGGAAGGCCATCAGCGACCCTCAACATGGATTCCAGTTTCAGATGGGCGTGTCCGTCTCGAAGGAAGGGATGTGGTATGAGAACAGTTGGGGATACCACTTTTACACGCTCCACGCACTCATCAACACGGCGGAGACGGCCCGCCGGCTCGGGATCGATCTGTGGTCGGACCAGCGACTCAGGAGCATGTTCACTCTGCCGATCTACTACACGATGGCCGACGGCACGTTGCCCCGCTTCGGCGACGATACCGGCTCCTCGGTCAAAGGCGTCGGACGGTCGTTCGAGCCGGCGTACTACGCCTACAAAGCCCCCGAAATCCTCTCGCTGCTGTCCACCAGGCCGACGTTCGAGAGCATCCTCCTCGGGCGACCGACCGACGTCACAGCCGACCCGCCCATCCTCAAGAGCATGGTCTTCGACGACGCGGGCCACGTCATCCTGCGAGCCGGCGGAGAAGCGGGAATGACCGCCGCGATGACATTCGGCCCCTATGGCGGCTTCCACGGCCACTATGACAAGCTCAGCTTCGTCCTGTACGGATTCGGGACGGAACTGGGCGTGGACCCCGGGCGGGCCCGAAGCCAGGCCTATCGCCTGCCCATCCACTCGAACTGGTACAAGGCGACGATCTCGCACAACACGGTCCTCGTCGACGGACAGAGCCAGAAACCCGCGGCGGGCAAGCTCCTGCGATTCCAACGAGGTGAAGGCTTCACGACGGTCGTCGCCCGTTGCGACGACGCCTATCCCGGCGTGCGGCACACCCGCCGGCTCGTCATGACCGACGCCTATCTGCTCGTCCTGGATCATCTCCAATCGGACGCGGAGCATCGCTTCGAATGGCTCTATCACAATCGAGGCCAACGGGCGGTGTGCGACGCGGCCTCCAGCGACGCGAACCTCGCGGACTACCCAGGCGGCATGTACATCCGGAATGCCAAGCAAGGTACAACGGCAGACGGCGTCCGCGTGCGGTTCGAGGATGCCAAGGTCACCACCCATCTGACGGTGGCGCCCGTGCGGGACACGACAGTGACCGTCGGCGACGGGGTCGGCGGATCGATCACCGACCGAGTGCCTCTGACAATCGTCGGCAGGACGGGACGGGACGCCACGTTCGCGGCCGTCCTGGAACCCGTCCCTGCGGGCGGGCAGGCCCAGGTCACGCGCGTTCAACTCACGCAGGCCGGCGGCGAATTGACCGTCGTCGTGCAACGCGGCGGCGGTGCGGACACGCTCACGGTCCCTGCCGATGGAGACATCTCGATGACGCGCTCCGACGCGCAGACACTGCTGGTCCTCGATCCCGGTCCCAGCAATCCACGCAATTCCGAGGGGGATGTCGTCGAGTTGAAGGACGGGCGTCTGTGCCTGATCTACACCCGCTTCACCGGCGGCGGCGACGACGATGCCGCAGCGGACCTTGCCATGCGGACCTCCCCGGACGGCGGGCGGATTTGGAACGCCGACACAATCCTGGTCCCGCGGACCGGCGGTCTGAACGTCATGTCCGTCTCCCTGTTGCGCCTGGCCAGCGGCGAGATCGCCCTGTTCTACCTGCTCAAGACCTCGCAGGAGGACTGTCGGCCGATGATGTGCCTCTCGACGGACGAGGGGCACACCTGGAGCCCGCCGGCCTGCTGCATCACCGACGAGGTCGGCTACTATGTGCTGAACAACGATCGCGCGGTCCAGCTCCGTTCGGGCCGGCTCGTCCTGCCGGTGGCCTGGCACCAGGGTCCCGGCCAGCCCAGAGATTCTGCCGGCGTGATCCTGTGTTACCTCTCCGACGACAACGGCAAGACCTGGCGACGCAGCAAGGACCCGTTCAAGGGCTACAACACCGATGGCCGGCGGATCACGCTTCAGGAGCCGGGAGTGGTCGAACTCAAGGACGGGCGACTGATGATGTTCATCCGCACCGACGCCGGCAGTCAGTACGTCTGTCACTCGTCCGATGGAGGCGAAACATGGTCGAAGCCCGGCCCGTCGCCCCTCGCGTCGCCTCTGAGCCCCGCGACCATCGAGCGCATCCCCTGGACGGGCGACCTGCTATGCGTCTGGAACGACCATACCGGCCGGCACGCCTTCCCCAAGGGCCGTCGAACGCCTCTGTGCCTGGCAATCAGCAGGGACGAGGGCCAGACCTGGAGCCCCTCGCAAATCATCGAGGCCAATCCCGACGGATGGTACTGTTACACGTCCATCACCTTCACAAACGATCGCGCGATCCTGAGCTACTGTGCCGGAGACCGGCAAGTCGGCGGTCTGAACCGACTCAAGGTGCAGGCCATATCGAAAGAGCGACTGAGTTCCGGATTCTGATCCCGCTTCGGAGGGGTCCCGTAAAAAGCCGCCGGAGAATCACCATTTCCGGCACACACCGTTCTTCCGCTTGGAATTTCACCTGATTCAGGCTACACTATGTACGCTGAGGTTTACGGCGAGGGTGCCTGAAGAGGCTGTGGTATTGCGGCGGTTGCCGGGGGGGGGCGCACGACAACCAGGTCCGGCCTGGCAGGCATTCGAGAGGACGTGGCAAGTGAGGAGCGGCCTGGTTCCCGTTCCCATGGTGTTCTCCGGCATCTTGCGCGGGGTGTCCAGACTCGCTCGGGCTTCGGCGTCATTCATCTGACTCTCGTAGAAGGAGGATCAACATGCACAAGAGACTCATGCTCTTGGCTCTGACGATGGGCCTGTGCCTTGCCTGTATCGCCGGCGCCGCGAACATCGTTCTCGTCAATGAGACCTATGACGCAGATGGGAATGGCGCCCAGGATGATCTGGGGCTGGAGGAGTTCCTCATAGGACTCGGACACCAGGTGGACATCCAACGGGGCAACTGGACCACCCTCGACGCGACCAAGATCGCGACGCTCAACGCAGCGGACCTGATCGTCGTGAGCCGTGCGACCGGCAGCGGAAACTACGACGACGACTCCACAGAGATCGCCAATTGGAACGGCTTGACCTCGCCGCTGATTCTGCTGACTTCGTATCTATCCCGAGGCACCAGCAGCAATTACCGATGGTACTGGCTCAATTCCAACACGATCAACAACCTCACCGGACCGATGATGCAGGTGGTCGTGCCGACGCACCAGATCTTCAGGGGCGTCCCGCTCGACGCGAACAACCAGGTGGGCATAGTGGATGGAACGACCGGCACCGGCCAGACGTCGTTTGCCGGCACGACTGACGTCGGGAATGGTACCCTGCTTGCCCGGACTGCCACCGGGACCAATTCCTGGATCGTGGAATGGGAGGCCGGGACCCCCTATTACACCGGTTCGCCAGGTACCCCGGCGGGTAAGCGAATGCTGTTCTGCTTCGGCACGCAGGAATCCGGCGCCACCCCGCAGGGGGCTTTCAACCTCACCAAGAACGGCAAGAGACTCTTCACCAACGCGATCAACTACATGGCCGGCATCGAAGGAGCGAAGAGCGCCACCGATCCCGTGCCGGCCGATGAGGCAAGAGACGTGGCCCGCGACATCGTGCTGGGCTGGACGCCAAACGCCCGGGCCGCCACGCACAACGTCTACTTCGGTATGGATGCCGACGCGGTTGCCAACGCCACGACTGCCGAGCCGCTCGGCGTGCTGGTCAGCCGGAACCAGGACGCCAACACGTACGAGCCGGTCGACGCTCTCCAGCTCGGTCAGACCTATTATTGGCGCGTTGATGAAGTCAATGGAGCCCCCGACTACACCGTTTTCACCGGCGACGTTTGGTCCTTCACGGTCGAGCCGGTCTCTTACGTGATCCCCACAGTGAGAGCTACGGCATCGAGCGCCACCGGCAACATGGGACCGGAAAACACCGTCAATGGATTAGGCCTTGCAGGCGATCAGCATTCAGGCGAACCCACGCAGATGTGGTTCAGCGTCAAGGACGCACCCGAACCCACGTGGATTCAGTACGAATTCGACGCAGCATGCAAGCTCGACCATGTGCAGGTCTGGAATTCCAATCAAACGCTTGAGTCCACCTTCGGCTTCGGCGCCAAGGACGTTACGATTGAATACGGTAACGACGGGGTCGAATGGGGTCCGCTGGGTGATTTCGTGTTCGCCCAGGCTCCCGGCAATGCAGCCTACACCGGCGAAGCCATCAACCTCGACGGCATCGTCGCCAGGCACGTAAGACTGACGATCAACAGCAACTGGGACGGCGTGTTCTCTCAGTACAGCCTCAGCGAAGTGCGGTTCTTCTACATCCCCACCCGCGCGAGAAAACCAGCGCCGGCAGCCGACGCCAACGAAGTGGCAGTCGATACCGTGCTGACCTGGCGAGCCGGAAGGGAAGCCGTCTCCCACCAGGTCTATTTCAGCACGGATCGGCCGGCCGTGGTCGAGCGAACCGCAGCAACCGTCACGGTGACGGACAACCACTTCGATCCTGGCTCCCTCACGTTCGGGACGACTTATTACTGGAGGGTGGACGAGGTCAACGAGGCCGAGACGCCCGGCGTCTGGGAGGGAGACGTCTGGAGCTTCTCCACAAAGCAGTACGAAGTCATCGATCATTTCGAGAGCTACACCGGTGAGCTGGGCAGCCGGATCTACGAGTTCTGGATTGACGGCGTGACCAACGGCGCCAGCGCCTCGCAGGTGGGATATGACAGCGAGCCATTCGCCGAGCAGGCGACCGTCCATGGCGGCAATCAGTCCATGCCTCTGCTGTATGACAACGGCGGCACGTTCCGTGAGGGCACCGACTTCGAGAGAACAGGGACGCCTTTCTTCAGCGAAGCGGCGAGAGTCTGGGACAAACAACAGGACTGGACGGCCAACGGAGCCGACACGCTGAGTCTCTACTTCCGGGGCAACCCAATCAGCTTGCTCGAGTCGGCGGGCGGCATCACCCTGAGCGGCGGCGGCGCCGACATCTGGGACGTAGCGGATGAGTGCCGCTTCGCCTGGAAGAGCCTCACGGGCGACGGCTCCATCGTGGCCCGAATCGAGAGCCTGGATAACACCAGTGACTGGGCCAAGGCGGGTCTGATGATTCGGGACAGCCTCGATCCAGGCGCCAAGAACGCTCTGGCCTACGTGACAGTGGATGGTCGCGTCGGGTGGCAGTTCCGACTGATCGACGTGGGCACGTCCGACAGTACGCGCAGCGAACCGGCAGCGGTCACGTTGCCTCACTGGCTGCGACTGACGCGGACGGGCAATACGATCAAGGCCGAGCATTCGAGTGACGCAGTCACCTGGCAGCCGATGACTGAGACTGCCAATCCGACCGAGCCGACATCCCGTGACTTCGCGATGAACTCGACGGTCTACATCGGCCTGGCCGTGACCAGCCACGACACCGCCCTGATCGCGACGGCCGAGTTCTCTGATGTCTCGACCAGTGGCACAGTCACCGGCGCATGGCAGGTAGAGGAAATCGGGATCTCGCAGCCGGTGAACGATCCGGCACAGCTCTACCTGACCGTTCAGGACAGCGCCGGCAAGACCAAGACGGTCGTGCACGACGATCCCGCCGCCACGACGATCGACGACTGGCAGCAGTGGCGAATCCCGCTGTCGGAGTTCACCTCGGCCGACGTGAATATGGCCAAGGTCAAGAAGCTGTGCATCGGCGTGGGCGACGCAGCCCATCCGACCCCGGGCGGTCGCGGGCTGCTGTACATCGACGATATCGGCTGCGGCCACCCGCTGGAGTAGTCGGCGATCTCCTTGGAACGCACGCTCGTGGGGCCCGTATCCAGAGGGAACGGGGCCTTCTTCCCGCGCCCCCCTCGGCGCGACAGAACTGCGTGCAGTCAGGAAGATCCTTGCGGCGCGTTCGTCATCGCTTGACGTTGTCCACAGCAAGCCCTGGGCGAAACGAAGGAGGACGACCTCAGGGCAACATCAGGGTGAGATCCTCCCTGCCGGCGATGCAGGTCGCGATATGGCTGATGATAATGGGGAAATGGACGGCGGGATCGAGACACTCCACCGCCGGACATCCCGCGGCCGCAAGAACCTTCCGGATCTTCCTCATCTCCCACACTCTCGGCTCCATCTCCACCCTCACGGAGAACCCATGCTCCGCAAGGTAATCCAGGCTGGGAATCGCCAAGGGATACGGCTGCTTCCCCTCACAGACCGCCACCGAAGGAACGAGGCAAGGCGTGACATAGCCGTCGTCGGACCCCACGTCGAGATCTCTCCTTCGGATCCGGGTCGAGATCCAAGTGCTGGTGTACCAGATTCCTCTCATGGCCTCGGACGACTGCCTCGCCACCGCGAGGGACTGCCCTGCAAGCTCCTTCATCTTCTCTTCCAGAGCAAACGTCACAGCTTCGTCGTAGGCGCGACTCTCGTCTTGAAGGGCCATGCCTGCGACATGCGCACCGAGCAGATTCGAATAGGTGTCCTCCCAGGAGAAAGCCGAAGGGAACTCCGATACGTGCGGCCTGGGCCTGTACCCAAACCACGTGATGATCTCGTGCCAGGTCAGCGACGTGAAGGCCAGGTGTTGGCCCAGTCGCACTGCGACGCCGCGTGCGATCCGCTCTCGTTCCGCTTCGTCCAGCCGGTCCCAATCAGAGGGAAACGTCAGCGTGACGAAGTACACAGACGGCTCCATCAGCTTGCAGCGGAAGAGAGCTTCGCCCTTTTGCAGGTGATCGAGTGTCACGGCGGCCAGATAGGCCGTGCAGTCGGCGCCCTTGCGGACGTGTGCGACATCGATGTGTCCGCCGCGGCACGTGTAAGCAATCCCGTTGTGTTCGGACCAACTGAACCGATAACTGTGGGACCCGAGGGTCCCGGAGTCCATGAAGTGGACACTGCGGGTTGCACTGGCATAGCAGCCCGGCCGGATTCGTGGAGGCACGCGAGGATCCAGGCCGTCAAACCCCCACCGGCTGGCTCCGGCCCGGTTGGACGGCCAGGGCGCTCGCTGGGACATAACCGCTGTGGCAAAGAAGATGCCCGACCGGCACCCGGACACCCCGACCAGAAGCACGAACGACAGAACGACCAAGCCAGTGTATCGACAACGATGCATTCCCTATCCTAATCTACCGTGGAATCATACTTCCACTTCGCCATGTCGGCGGATCGTACCACGAAATCCCGCGAGAGACAATGGGTTTGCGCCACCTCGCATTCGACCGGTTTTCCATCCTGGCACACGCCTCCGGCCCGCCCTGCGAAAATTGCGTGCAACCTGGACGCCGGCTCCATATAATATCTGCATGAAACTACCGGAACTGGAAAAAGTGGATCGATACGAAGGGTTGTACGTCTTCGATTTCGGCGACCGCGCCAGCGTGGGATTCACAGCGCAAGAGGTGGCCGAACTCCTCGATAGCGAACGATATCGTGAAGGCAAGGTGTATAAGATCCACCGGGCCTTTCCGGATGGCCGGCTGGAACTCAAGGGCGTGCCCGCACAACGATTCCAGCTCGAGGCCGGGATGCTCTTCCACGCGAAAGACGAGAGCACGGCCCGCGACGATTTCAAGCGTCTGGTCGATTTAGCCATTCGTGTGGCCCCTCCCTGCCCGGCGAAGGTCCATCTGGCCAGATGGGCGGAGGACCGCCATGCGGTGGCGCTGATTTACCCGGCCGAGCTGGACGAAGAAATGAGCTCCTGGCTGCTGGAGGGTGGCTACCGAACCGCCGGACCGATCGAAGGCGGCGTGGGCGTCATCGAACAGTATTACCGCCAGGCACATGAGGTCCTGGATCGGCACCAGCTCTTCGGCGCCAGCGAGGCCATCAGCCGAACCGGGCAAGAACTCTGGAACTCGCTCGCCAAAGCGGCGCAAAGGTAAACGGATGGCTCGCCTGCGTGCAGATCTCAAGTCATGCCGAACGCGGGCAAAACCCGGACGCAGGAAGTCCGTGTGTCTGGGCTTCGCAGCAAGTCTACTGGCACGGTTCTCATGCAGCCGCAAGACGCCGTTGCGCTGTGGCGATTTGAGACGAAGCGACTTTCGTTCCAGCACACAACGGATAGGGATGCACTTTGCCGAGCGGATTCGCGACAGGTTTCGGTTCCGCTGGATCAGGAAGGTGTTGTGAAAACCGCCCGCCCCCCCGGTCCGACAGAGCACAGCTCACATGGACGGGCGGTTCTGTTCGCCTATTGCGGGATTTCGCTGAGACTCCAGTACTCGTAGAATGCGCGCATCGTCGCAGAGAATTGCGAGTGATCCGTGGTCTTTGCCATGTAGCCGGCTGCTCCCAGCCCGAAGCTCTCTTCGACCATGCGTTGGTTTCCGGACGGTCCCAGCACGACCACGGGAACGCTCCGAAGCTGCTCGTCCTGTTTGATCGTCTTGAGCGTCGCGAGCCGGTCATCATCCGACTCATTCACAATCAATAGAACCACGCACGGCTGTTGTTGTCGCCGGATCTTGAGGTACCTCAGCGTTTCCGACGACGTGGCGGAAACCACACGATCACCGAGCCCCAAATCGGCCAAAACACACCGCACTTCTGGTGCAGCCCCGGCGGGGTCCTCTACCAGCAATATCGATTTCTTGGGTTTCATCATGTACCACACAACTCTTGGATTACCGCGTGAAAGACGCGATTCGCGAGGAACGCGCCGTCCACGAAGCGCCGTACTGCATCGCAGCAAAACTCGAAAGCCCAGGCCGTGTCCGGATATGCGGACATCGGCTCGCGCAACGCGTGCAGCCAGTCATATAATCGAGTCTGTCGGGGCCGGAGTAAATGAGCACTCTTCCTGCCGGGCACGGGGATTGACCCAGGCAAACAGCAGGAATCCAAGCCGTTTCCCAGCACAAGCCGGCATTACACCATGATAGAAAGGGTGAGTACTCAGCAGAGACTTGTCAAAGATGGTTGCCCACGGCTCTCTGGGTCAGTCGAACGAGTTCGACGACACTGCTCACGCCCACCTTCCCCAGGATATTGGCGCGGTGGAAGTCAACCGTCTTTTGGCTGATACCGAGATCGAATGCGATGTTCTTGTTGCTCTTGCCGGCGATCAGGCGATCCATCACCTCTCTCTCCCTTTGGGTAAGATGCTGGATTCTCGCCTGGACGTCTTGACGTTCCCTATACCGGCGGCGCATCTGCCGATCCAGATCAATGGCCTTTTGAATTCCGTCGAGCAGAATCTGGTCCCGGAAGGGCTTTTCGATGAAATCCATGGCTCCGGCTTTCATCGCCTCCACGGCCATCGGGATGTCGCCGTGGCCCGTAATGATGATCGTCGGGATGTGGTGGCCCAACTCCCGCAGTCTCGACTGAAGCTCCAGGCCGCTCATGCCTGACATCCGCACGTCCAGCACGAGACATCCCGGGCAAGAGGAATCATACTTGTCGAGGAACTCCCGAGCGTTCATGAACGTCCGGACTTCCAAACCGATATCCCCGATCAACAGACGTAGAGACTCACAGATAGCCTCATCATCATCCACGACGAACACAACCGGATTATCCGTCTCCATGGGTGTCTCCTTCAACAGGTAATGTGAATCTGAACGTGGCGCCGCACTGGCCGTCCGACTCGGCCCAAAGCCGGCCATCGTGCGCCTCGATGATCCGTCGGCTCAAAGACAAGCCAATCCCCAATCCACCCGGTTTCGTGGTGAAGAACGACTCGAAGATCCGTTCCGACTGCCCCGGCGGAATCCCCCGACCCGTATCCGCCACAGCGACCTCGATTTCGTGACCATCTGCGAGCCGACTTGAAACGGTGAGGTTTCTGTGGGTGATCGTCGGATCGTTCATCGCGTCGATGGCGTTCCGCATGAGGTTGAGGACGACCTGTTCGACTTCCACGTTGTCCCCCCTGATTGGCGGCAGGTTCGCCTGTAACCTGGCGATGATCGCGACATTGTGCGCAACGGCTTCATCCTTCAACATGTGGACCGCATCGGTGAGAATGCTCTCGATGTTCAGCGTAGCTCGCTGCGGCTCGTGTCGCGCGATCAGACCGCGAATGCGTTTGACGATATCCGCCGCGCGCTGCGCCTGGGCGGCAATCTGCTCGATCGGCCCCTTCACCGTCCCCACGGAGCAATCGGGGCGACGGGTGAGTCGCAAGCAACCGCTCGAGTAGTTGACGATGGCGCACAACGGCTGATTCAGCTCATGCGCCAGTCCCGAGGCCATCTCGCCGAGCATATTGGCGTGCCAGGCGCGCGTCAGTTCGGCCAGATGCTGCTGCGCCTGCGCCTCGGCCTTTTTCCGATCCGTGATGTCACGCACCACGGCGAGCACGCGAAGCTCCCCGCCGATCGTCGCCGTCCGCAGGTTCACTTCCTGCCAGAGAAGCTCGCCGTTCGTCCTCTTCGAATGCCACTCGAAAAGCTGAGGACCCTCCTCGACCGCCCTGCGAATGTACGCCAATGCCTCGCTTCGGGTGTACGGGGGTTCGCCGGAACTGAACGTCCCGACGTCGGCCCGAAGCGCCTCCTCGTAGGCAAACCCATAAACCTCCAGCGTCGTCTTGTTCACATCGAGAACGGCGCCGGTGACCGGGTCGTGGACCAGGACCGCGTCGTTGGCGGCGTCGAACACCTGCCGATAGTTCTGCTCGGATTCCGTCAGCGCCGCCTCCGCTCGCTTTCGCTCGGTGATATCCAACGCGGCGTACGTGATTCCCTTGGACGGGTCGGCGGTGTCGAGAGGGGTCGAGTAGAGCAGGACATGAATGATGCTCCCATCCCGGCGTTTCCATCGCGTCTCGACCGTCCCGCCGCCGCGTTCTTCGATTTGACGGACCGTTTCACGACCGACGTACTCGTATTCTTCCTGCGTCGGGTACAAGACTCGGGTGTTCTTATTCGTAAGCTCCTCTCGACGATATCCGACCATCGCGCAGATCCGATCGTTTATCTCCAGCATGATGCGGTCGCGAACCAGTCCGATGCCCGCGGGCGTCGCGCGAACGATGCTGCGCAGGCGGTTCTCGCTGGACCGAAGCGCTTCCTCCGCCCGGCGGCGGAGCATGGCGTTGGCGAAGACCTGCGCAACGAGACGGAGCCGATGAATCAAGTCGTCAGGCCAATCCCGCTGCGCTCGCACGGAGGAGAATACCAGGATGCCCAACAGTGTCCCGCCCACCTCGAGTGGAATGGCTGCGATGGACTTGACGCCGTACCGCCGGCAGTGCTCTCTCTCCCGGCGCGCCGCCGGCGGAGCGTCGTCAAGCCGCCCATACGCCAGAACGTCGCCTTTGCGCATTCGTTTCACCACCCAGTCGAATCCCTCCGCGATCACCACGGGGGAAAGCCACACCAGCCCGGCAGCGACCCACGAATGAGTGATGGTAATCCTCCCATCGAAGACCTGAGCAACCGCGCTGCGGTCTACGCCGAGGAATTCCCCGATCCTCGCGAGCCACCGCTCGATTTCTCCGTCGAGATCGTTGACCGGCAGGTTGATGAAGGCGGCCGACAGATCCGAAAGGAGAGTCTCGAAGGCAAAGCGTTCTCGCATCAGGTCGGCGGACCGCTTTCGCTCCAGGGCGTTCGCGACGATCTCGGCAGCGATCTTGAGCAACTGCACCGCATCGTCCCGCCACGTCCGTTCCCGCCGGACAACCGAGATATTCAGAAAGCCGAAGAGTTGCCCACCGATCGTGAGCGGGGCGCACACCAGGGACTTCGCTCCCATCGTTTCCAGAAGTTCCTCTGCATCCGCCGTTTGGCCTTGCAGCTCCCGCGCGGACGGGACGTTCACGACACGGGCCTGCCGGAGTTGCTCGATGCCCCAGGAGAGCCGACAGGTCTCCACATCCCGGATCCAGTCCGGTTTCGGATCAACTCCCTCCGCGAGCCATTCATAGGCTTCCCGTATCCGCGTGCCGCCATCCTGGAGCAGGAAGACGCTGCACTGGTCCGCATCGACGAAACGTCCGACACCGGCCAGGGCCCGCTGAATCCCCCCGTCCAGTTCGTCCGCTCGCAGATTGGCGAAGTCGGTGGAGATGCTCGTGACCAACTCCTCGAACTGCAGTCGCCGGAGCAACTCCTGCTCGTCCCGTTTTCGACCGGTGATGTCGAGCGCGTGCTCGACCACCCCCAGTAGTCGGCCATTGTCGTCCCGGACCGGCTCGCCACGCATGAGCCAGTTGCCGTCATTGTAGCCGACGATCTCCGCCTCCTGCGGACATCCCGTTCGCAGCGCTAAGTCCACCGGGCAGTCCTTGCAGGGCTCCGTCCGACCGTCCCACGCCTCGTAACAGGGACGCCCGATGATCTCCTCAGCGGGTTTGCCCAGCGCTTCGATGGCGGTCCGGTTGGCCCAGATTATCCGATGGGCGACGTCGTGATATGCCACGATTTGGGGCATCGTGTTCAGGATGACGGCTTTCTCCTGCTCCGCGCGTCGCAGGGCGTCCTGGGTCGTCAGGCGATTGACGGCGCACCCGATCTGGGCGGCTATCGTTTCCACGACAACGCGCGACCACGGCGGCACATCGTCACTTGTATGGGAAGCTATATTCAGACAAGCGATGACTTGTCCATTATGCTTGACCGGGATGATCCCGATCGCCCTCAACTGTTCCGTCTTGCGATCCGAGCCACCGGACAGATGCAGCCTGTCGTACGTCGTGTAGACGGGCTCGGCCCTTTGAACCAGTCGGACATGCTCCGAATCCGCGCCATAGGTGGCCGTCTGCTCGACGAACTCCTGCGACAAGCCGACGTGGACACGGAGTCGAAGGTCTCCGCTGTGCCTGTCCAGCATGTAGATCCCGCCGCAGTCCATCTGGGAGGTCCTGACCGCGGCATCGAGACAGTATTGAAGCCCTTCGTCCAGGTCCGACAGGCTGTTGAGTTGAATCGCCAGGTCCCGCTGGAGCTTCGCCAGATGGTCCGCGCGCCGGCGATCCGTGATGTCCCGGACGATCGCCACCACCTCCTGCTCGGCGCAGGCCACCACGCGACACTCGAATGCGGCCCCCTCGCCGTCCGTGCCGGGCAACGTATACTCTAGCGTCTGGACCCGACCTGTCTGAATCGCCATTTGAATACAGTGCATCAAGGTTCGCGTCAGCGACGCCGGATAGACATCGTCGAGATGCTTGCCGATGAACTGCGCCGGAGATACAGACACGGCATCGTCTTTCGGAGGTTTGCAGTTGAGAAAGACGCCCCCGCGGCTGAGTCGGAACATCAGATCGGGATTGGCATCCAACAAGGCCAGATCGCGCCCTTCGCTGCGTCGCAGCGCCTCCTCGGCGCGACGGTGCTCCGTCGTGTCGATGAAGGCGGCCTGGACCGCCGGGCGGCCCTGATATTCCACACGACTGGCGTGGATTTGCAGCCACCGAATCGTACCGTCCTTGCAGATTCCCCGGAATTCGTATTGTTCGGAGAGATCCTCGCCGCGCAGACGTGCCTCGTGGGATCGCCACACCGTGTCGCGATCCAACGGGTGAATGAAATCCCGTATCGACTCGGGAGATAAGGCTTTCATCTCCTGAACGCTGTAGCCCGTGATCCTCTCCATCGCATGGTTGGCGAAAACGACCTGTCCGTCCTGAAGGACGATCAGCCCTTGGAGGGAGTGATCGACGATCGCGTGATAGGCCTCTTCCGCCCGCCGACGATCGGTGATATCCTGGCCGATGCCCACCAGCCCGATGATCTCATTCGCGGCGTTGCGCAGAGGCACCTTCGTGGTCAGGTTCCAGGTGGGCTGGCCGGTGTTCTTGTCGATTACGCAGCGTTCCTTGTTGACCAGGGCCCGACCGTTCTTCATCAGCTCCTGCTCATCCGCATAAACGCTCCGCGCCAGATCCGGCGGATAGAAGTCGAAGTCGGTCCGACCGATGATCTCCCCAAGGGAGGTTAAGCCCTTGCGCCGGAGAACCTCCTTGTTGCAGAGCGAAAAGCGGCTTTGGCGATCCTTGATATAGATGGCATCCGGCAGGTTGTCGATCAGCGTGCTTAGCAGGTTTCGGTCGTCCGTCAATCCGTGCTGGGGAGGTCTCTGCCGGGCAGTCTCCCAACCGGTTCCGATCAGGAACGTGCTCTCCCCGGTCGCCACGCGCCGGGCGGTCACGAAGAGCGGAACAACGCGACCGGTCTTCGCCCGACAGACCAGATCCACATGGATTATGTCGCCTGCGAATGCCCGTTCCATCGCCTCCGCCACCGCCCCCCTGCACTCCTCGCCAACCACGTCGAGCACGTGCATCGAGCCGAGCTCCGAATGGGAGTATTCGACCAGGCGACGAAAGTCTGCGTTCCAGCGAAGCAGACGCCCTTCCGGGCCGGCCGCGAAGAAACTGCATGGCAGCGAATCGATAAGAGACTCGGGGAAGTCCCGTTCCAGCACCGCTGCAGGCGATAAGTCGTGCTGTTTCTGGTCCATCGTCGCACGTCCGTGCATAGGGCCACCCATCATCCGTTCGCATCAGAGGAGACGCGATGCCGCCCCCTCCCCGAAACTCCCATCTCTACCCTGTCTGTCCAGCACATAATCCCACGAGGAGCGGCGGATACGCAGCCACGTTGACCGAGCGGCCGTTCCGTCTATTAGCATATGCCAGCAATACGCGTCGATGTCAAGCCGGAACCCGGTTCCACTTCGCACTATGTGTCAGGCCGGCTGGGGATAGGGAATCCCGCCCTACGGACCAGGGATTGGCCGCCAGGACACCGCCGGAACAGCAGGGAGCATCCCCGCACTTCTGCAGAATCTTCGATGATTGCCGAACTACTTCATCTCTGGAGCCGTATCTCTTATGGGACGATAAGAAAGTGAATAGATCGTGAACTCAAGTGCTGACGCACGGTAGCCGATACCCGGATCAGCCCAGGCAAAGATTTTTCTCCCCTCCGGAAAACATCGGGTAGCGCCATGTTACTCGATGTTTTCTTTTGCGCACATCGCAATCATGCCCTGCCCTCCGTCGGGCATCTTCAGGAGATCGCACTTCACGATTTCTGCCCACAACATTTTTTGTACTTCTTCCCGCTGCCGCACGGGCACAGGTCGTTCCGTCCGACTTTCGGCTTTTCAAGACGAATCTGCTTGACCTGCACCTCGCCCTGCTGCGGGGCCTGAGCGGCCGCCCGATCCTGCTCACTCGCGGCGAACTGTCCCACCTGGTCGTGCGAGGTCTGGCTCACCCGCCACACGCTTCGCGCCCGCGCCCCGGCCTCGATGTGGACGCGGAAAATGATGTCGGTCACACGATCATCGATGGACTCGAGCATCTCGTTGAACATCCGGAAACCTTCCCGCTTATACTCGGTCTTGGGGTCCTTCTCCGCCAAGGACCGGGTCCAGATGCTGTCTTTGAGATGGTCCATCGCGTAAAGATGGTCCTTCCAGGCGCTGTCATAGACCTGCAAAAGGACGTACCGTTCCAGGTGAGCCAGTTCGGCGCGGAGGAACTCGCGGGCGATCTCCACCAGCCGCGACTTTCCGCCGTCCTGTGCAAGATCTTCCTCACGCAGTGAAGCGTTGAACCGCTCGTTGGCCCACCGGACCAGCTCGGCCCTGCTCAGGCCGGCCATCTGATGGTCCAGCTCCTCATCGAGCTTCCCGTCGTTGTAGCTCTCGCTGAGGGCCAGCAGTTCCGCGTGGATATCGCGGGGCTTGGCATTCTGCAGATGCTCGACTGTAATACCGGCGTTGTATTTTCGGTTCGCCCAGTCCGCAAGGTCCTGGAAACCGTACACATTGGCCCCCTGCTGGCCGGACACCATGCTCATCCCGAACTCGACGGGGTACTCGACTTCCCGACGCCGATACTTCTGGGCGGTCTGTTCGAGCACCATCTGGCGCACCTGCTCGGCATTGCACCCCTTCAGTTGCTCCAGATCGATCCTGATGTCGAACTTCGCCTTGGCCCACTCTGCGAATCGGCGCGTCGCGAAATCGTCGTGAAGGAACTCCCCGATAGGCGAGCAGTCCTTCTTGTCCACCTGCTCGGCGGCCGCCTCGATGAGCTGCTGCTCGATCTGCTCCGGCGAAAGGCTCTTGATCTTGCCAAGGCTCAGGTTCACCTTAAACGCGCTCATCGCCCACTTGGACAAGCCCGCGGCGTCCCACGTGCTCGGGTCCTCGTAGTCCTCCAGGTACTCGCCGAGCGAGAGGGAGACGTCGTTCTGAACGCTGTCCCGCGCCCGCTGCTTGATGTGTTCCTCGATCTCCTTCGGCTCGGCGCCGAATACCTCGCCGGGCTTGAGCTCCACGTCGAAATTCGCCCGGGCCCACTCGATGATGCAGGAGAGCGGATACTCCTTGTCGAGGATCGTCTTGGCCTGCTTCGTGACCACCGAATCGATCATCTCCTCGATCAGCTTCTTGACCCCTTTGCCGCCCAGCAGGTCGCGCCGGCGGGAGTAGAAGATCTTCCGCTGGTAGTCCATCACCTCGTCGTATTCGAGCAGGCTCTTGCGGATCTCGAAGTTCCGCTCCTCGACCTTCTTCTGCGCCCGCGCGATTCCCTTGCTGATCCGCTTGTGATAGATGGGCTGGCCTTCCTCCCAGCCGATCCAGGAGAGGGCCTTGACGGTCCATTCGCCCGCGAAGATCCGCATCAGGTCGTCGTCGAAACACAGGAAGAACTGGCTGGAGCCGGCGTCGCCCTGCCGACCGGCACGGCCGCGCAACTGGTTGTCGATCCGTCGGGCCTCGTGACGCTCGGTGCCCAGGATGTGCAGGCCGCCGATCTCCGCGACGCCGGACCCGAGCTTGATGTCCGTGCCGCGACCGGCCATGTTCGTCGCGATCGTCACATTGCCTCGCACCTTCCCGTCCCGGCCCGTGTGCTGCTGGCCGGCCTTGGCAACGATCAGAGCCTCGCGGGCATGCTGCTTGGCGTTGAGCACTTCGTGGTCGAGGCCATGACGCTTGGTAAGCTTGGCTGAGAGTTCCTCGCTCTTCTCGATGCTGATCGTACCGACGAGCACGGGACGCCCCTCGGAGCTGATCCGGTTGATCTCCTCGACAATCGCGTCGAACTTCTCCCGGCTCGTCTTGTAGATCACGTCCTCCATATCGTCGCGGACGCACGGCTTGTTCGTCGGGATGACCACGACCTCCAGCTTGTAGATCTTCATGAACTCTTCGGACTCCGTCGCGGCGGTGCCCGTCATGCCGGAGATCTGGTCGTAGAGCTTGAAGAAATTCTGGAGCGTGATCGTCGCCAGCGTCTGCGTCTCTTCCTTGATGGTGACGCCTTCCTTGGCCTCGACCGCCTGGTGCAGGCCGTCCGACCACTGCCGGCCGTGCATGAGCCGCCCGGTGAACTCGTCGACGATGATGATCTTGTTGTCCATCGCGACGTAGTCTTTTTCCCGCTCGTAGACGACGTGGGCGCGGAGGCTCTGCTCCAGCAGGTGCGGCCATTCCATGTTCGAGCCGGTGAAGAACGACCCGATCCCCGCGATCTCCTGGGCGGCCCCGATCCCCTCGTGGGTCAGGTGGGCCGATTTGCGGTCGTACTCGACCTCGTAATACTGCGTCGCTTGCGACAGCTTCGCCTGGGCGGTCTCGATTTCCTCCTGGGCCTTCGCAATCACCTTCTGGGCCTTCTCGACCCGGTCGTGGTCCTTGTCCTTCTTGGCCTCCGCCACTTCGCCCTGGGCGTTGGCGATCTGCCGCTCCGCCGCGTCGATCTGCTTCTTGATCCGGTCGTAGCCGCTCTGGAGACTGATCAACTGGCGGGCGACCTGGTCCGCCCTGCGGTAGCGGGTCACGTCGTCGTGCGCCGGACCCGAGATAATCAGCGGCGTCCTCGCTTCATCGACCAGGATCGAATCCACCTCATCGACGATCGCATATTCCAGATTGCTCTGCACCATCTGGTCGAGCGAGATCTTCATGTTGTCGCGGAGGTAGTCGAAGCCGAACTCGTTGTTCGTACCGTAGGTGACGTCGCAGCGGTACTGGGCCTTGCGTTCCTCGCCCGCGGTGTCCATGTCCGACTGGATCGCGCCGACGCTCAGTCCCAGGGCCTTGTAGATCGGGCCCATCCACTCCGCGTCTCGCTTGGCCAAGTAGTCGTTGACGGTGACGACGTGGACGTGCCGGCCCGTCAGGTGTACGAGGTAGACCGCCAGGGTGGCGACGAGGGTCTTGCCTTCGCCGGTCGCCATTTCCGCGATCTTGCCGTCGTAGAGGACGTTGCCGCCGACGAGCTGGACGTCGAAGTGACGCATCTCGACCGTGCGCCGGGCGGCCTCCCGAACGGTCGCGAACGCTTCGGGAAGGAGGTCCTCCGCCTGTGTGCCGCCTGCGATTGCCGCCTTGAACTGGCCGGTCTTGGCCTTCAGGGCCTCGTCGCTGAGCTGCTTCATCGGCTCCTCGAAGGCCGCCGCCCGCTTGGCTACCGCCATGTACCCCTTGACTAGACGCTCATTCCGCGACCCGAAGACCTTGATGAGGGCCTTGCTTATCTTCTCAAACGCCATGCGATCTGCTCTCTGCAACTACCTGTTCGAACGCGCATTCCATGCGAGAACGCTTCGCGGCCAGTATGGCAGAACCGCCAATCAATGTCAAGAAAGCACAAAGCACGCCCGGGCGGTGGATTGCGGCCGGGGCTACTCTCAGTGGTCCCGGACTGTCATTCCCGCGGAGGCGGGAATCCACGTCTCAGGAACCTCCACGTCCCACGGTTCCTGGATTCCCGCCTGCGCAGGAATGACAGAGTCCGGTCAGTACTTTGCTGCAGACGGGATGGACACCGAACCACATTGTCCTGTCGATTCGTCTCTCTCGCCTATTCTCCCGTCTGGAGCCAGTGGGAGGCCAGGATATTCAAGTCCAGCCAGTTCACCTTGCCGTCGCCGTTGATATCGCCTGCAATGATCGTCTCGCTGACCGGCTCGCCGAAATAGGATTTGCTTGCCTCGCTGGTCCCGCCGTAGGCGCCCATGTTGATCCGTCCCCCATTCGGGAAGGGCTCATCGCCGATGGGACTGTTCGGATCGCCTGCATCGATACAGGGACTGGTGACCTCGTCCTGGACCCAAGTTCCGCTTGCAGAATCCCATCGTCCCGCCTGGCTCTTCAAGTGGTAGTCCCCTTCGACAAAGAAATCGTCGTTCGGATCGTCCGGCGTCCCGTTCGGGTCCCAATACCCTGCATCCGCAAGGCAGGGATCGACGTCGATGTTGCCGTCGCCCCAAACAACCAACCCCTTCGGATCATAGATCGTCGCCTGTCCGCCCACCAGATCCGTATGCTCGAAAACAATCTCCGCAGAACCCAGATTCCAGATCTCGCTGTCGCCATCGGAAATGATGCAATTGTGGATTTCGGTAGAGCCTGCGAGCGCTAAACACAGGAACGCACCATCTGTCGCCCTGTTGTTAGCAAAAGTACAATTGTACAATGTGACATATCCGGATCCCTTTGAGATCGCTCCCCCAGGCTCCCCGGCTCGATTGCCCGCAAACAAACAGTTGGACATCGTAAGATCGCCTGCAACCACTCCTCCCCCTCTCGTTCCGCTCTCATTTGCAACGAAGACACTATTTGTGATGGTTACATGTCCACCACTTACTCCCCCCCCAACTCCTCTGCCACGTTCCGACGAAAAACACACCGTGTGAGCGTACACTCGCCACTCGCAAAACATACCCCCCCCCATCCGCTTGGCCTTATTCCCTGTGAAGGTGCAGTCGGTGAAAGTCGAACGGTAACAGTATGCAGCCCCCCCCCCCCATGACATCCCAGCCATAATTCCC
>JAXDBU010000110.1:0-44794 GCA_034678485.1 Sedimentisphaerales bacterium
AGACACCCCCAACCCATGGTGCCGCCTCCTGCTCAGAGCTGTCATGATGCCCTGACGAAAGCCCCACATATGATATTACCCACTTTATCACAACAGACCCGCTTTGTCAAGCCCAAATTATATTCCGCTCCCATTTTGACATACTATTTGCCCCCACCACCGGACCTGATGGTCCGCATATCCACGGGATCTCCATCCTGACGCTTATGGGACAGCCGGCATGGCGGCCGAACACCCACCGCCCTGGGGTCGCCATTCCTGGCGAGGGCAAAGCGCCGCCCCTCCGAGAACACGCTCCTCCCCCGTTGGCCCAATAGAGAAGGGGAGAGCCGAAAACTGATGTCTCGACCCTCCCCTTGATGTTCCATCACTCGGTCCAGTGAGCACTGTTGCTGTGATTAGCCTTCAGCACCGGTCAGGAAACAACCGCGCGCCCACCCGACAGAGCTCTGACGTTGGTCAGCCCAGTCACGAGGTCGGGACGACCCAAATCGTCACGGTAGCAACATTCACACCCGTAGTGCCACCGGGCTGTGCGGACAGATCGGCATTCTCGACCTTCGCGCAGACGACCACATCGGTGCTGCCCATGCTAATCGTGTTCGTGCCCTCAATCCAGGTGCTGTAGTTGCCGGGGATGGCGCCCGACTTCTCGATCGTGGCCGACACCGTCAGGTTGGTGTTGGTCTTCATCTTCATCGTGGCGCAACCCTGATACCAATGGAGGTCCATCTGGGACAAGGTGATCTTCAGGCCGCTCTGGTTCGTGATGCTGACCCAGTAGCCAACGTCCATCACAACCGGAATCGTCGTGATGTCCAGAGGAGTGAAAGTGCACGGCCACGAATGCGTCTTGATTTCGCCCGCTTGCACCGAGACGGCCAGCAGAGCCACTGCTGCGACTGCAAACAATGCCTTCTTCATCTTTACTTCCTTTCTAACTTAACCCTCGCTCCGATTCGGCCGATAGGCCGTTAGTGGAGCTACACCCAGTTACCGCGGCCAGACAACGCTTTGCCTGGACCGCGTTTCAGCGAGCATGACCACCTGAATAACAGCTTCCCCCGATCTGCCCGCTTGTGACCCGGGAAGCTGCGGCCCTTCACAATTGTGGATTTGACCTGCGATTTTCATTCCCACTTGGCATTTGACATTCTCTCTTGCCGCCCAAAGGGAGGGCCGTCCCTCCAGACGCCCCGCGAACCATCCTCGGCCCGCGAGAACCTCATGTCATCACCTTACCTCCTTTCTCCCCTGTCCCTTGCCGAGGGGGGTTATGCTTGGGATCGCACCTTTCCTTAGGTCCTGGGTAATCAAGTAACCAGATCATTGCGACCCGACAGAATCACCGGCGGAACCCGGCTTCATCACCCTCTCCGAATCAGTACCCTGCGGTAACCGTAATCACCAAGGCTCCACCGTACCTCCCTGCCGGGTAGGGCTGAATTGTCTTCACTCCTACCTGCAGTTCAATCGGAACATTCACTCCACTGCGCGGTGTCGGCACGCCCGTAGCAATCGGCACTCGATCGGTCCCAACCGGCACGGGCTGGCCGTTGATCGCCACCCTCAGGTCCGAGGGCGAGATCGCCACGTTTTCAACCTGATGCCGAAGCCCATTGAAGGAGGCCAAGACACGATACGGACAATTGGCCACCACGCGGGCTGTCACGCGAGCCACTGCATCCTTGACACTGGACTCATAGACCTCGCCCAGATACAAGGACCCACGCGGCACCGAGATCGCCACAAACGGCTCCGACCAATCAATGGCCTTCGCCCCCTGTGTCGTCACCAGGCACACCGCAAAAATCACACAAGTCTTCGCCAAAAATCGCATATCATCACCCCCCTACTCGAACAATCCCACACCTTGGAGGAAGCCCTCTCGCTTGCCACCACGGCGTGCTCTCGTTCCTGCGTTCGGCTGAAGCCACCTCACCCGGTTGTCTGAGAGCTATCCCGACTCGGATGAAATCCCTATGGTACCGCTTTTAGAGGACCCATCCGTTGGCACCTGAGCGATGCAGCGAGGAGCAGAGCACACTGAGCCTCACACCTCCTCACTGACTCACTCCCCTCGCGAAGCCGGACACCGAATTCCGAAAACCTCCCGGCATCGAGAGAAACTCCTACACACTATGCGACTCTTCCTAAGTATCCGAGCTTACCACTTTTATCTTATACTGTCAAGCCCAAAAACCCAAAGACAGCATTTTTTATCCTGCCATCTCATCCATCCAACACATCGTATTTTACCCATCCTTCCCATAAATGTCAACCCTATCGTAGTGCGCTGCAAAAAAAAGGACTGTGAAACGGCCGAGCACACCAGAACAGACCGCCCGCTCGCTTCCGAGCACCCGCCCCACCCGCGATAACCACGCCGTGCAGTACAGCGAATAGCCGGGTAGCATGGCATTCGCCGGAAGCCTCGATTCGGAACAACAGAGACGGAGTTCAGGAAGGAAAATTCAGCGGGGTACCGAAGAGACGTGCAGCAGATCCGATGGAGACTCCAACGCATCTCGATATGGAGAAGACAACTCCCCGAGTAGGGCTCGAACCTACAACCTAGCGGTTAACAGCCGCTCGCTCTACCGATTGAGCTATCGGGGAATACACCCGAACAGAACGTCATCGGGAGAACACCCGATGCTCCAGCAATTATCGTCGGAGGTATGCTACATACAACAGATTTTGCCAACTTTGTCAAGATTTATCTGCTCCGGCCGATAGAGAAAAAGCGCAGCGGTACTGGACACGGGGTATGCCGCATATTAAGATGGTTAATTTACGCATTTTATGCAGACGTGCGGAGATTGAGGTGCCCCTGACAGGCAGATCGCACAGAGACCCGCGACGGTGTTCAGCGGTGGAATCTGAGGAACATGGATTGATCAGGGCGCATCTTAGTTTTTCATAGCATAGACCGTTGGTTTTGGGATTCGTGGATTAGTGCGACATGGCCAAGGACATTCTCAGTGTTGGGGGGTTCACGATTATCAGGCGGATCGGCAATGGCGCCCGCAGCACGATCTACCTGGCAACCGACGAAGAGGATGGCAGCGTCGTCGCGCTCAAACGCCTGATCTACGAGAAGCCTGAGGACCATCGTTTCTTCGAGCAGACGGAGCAGGAGTATCAGGTCGCCAAGAAGATCGATCACGCGTACGTCCGCAAATGCTACAGACTGCAAAAAATCCGGAGTATGTTCCGCGTCCGCGAGCTTCTGCTTTCCATGGAGCATTTTGAGGGCAAGACCCTCGAGGAGACCACCACGCTGAGCCTGGGCGACGTGCTGCTCGTCTTCCGCATGGTCGCCACCGGCCTGAACGCCATGCACCAGCAGGGATACGTCCACTGCGACATGAAGCCCAACAACATCCTGATCAACAAGGGCGGCACGATCAAAATCATCGATCTCGGTCAGAGCTGTCCGATCGGCACCGTCAAGTCGCGGATCCAGGGGACGCCGGATTACATCGCCCCCGAGCAGGTTCGCCGCAAGACCCTCGGGCCCAAGACCGACATCTTCAACCTCGGCGCAACGATGTACTGGGCCCTGACGGGCAAGAACGTGCCCACCCTGATTCCCAAGAAGAACAAGAATGGTCTTGTCGCCTATGCGCCGCAGAAATGCCCCGCCCCGCATGAGCTCAAGAGTCAGTTGCCGGCCGGCGTCTCGAAGCTGGTCATGGACTGCGTCAAGGAGGACCCGGCGGAACGTCCCCCCAGCATGATGGAGGTCATTTCCCGGCTCGACCTGATGATCCACAGTATCTTCGGCAGCAGAATCAAAGCGAACCGAAATGCCTCAAGCAACCATCGATCTTCTCAATAGGGGGATCCGAGCGAATCAAACGGAGAGGTTTCGGCGTGGCAACCTCATCTGTCTGCCGGCGGCCGGCTCGTTGGTCATCAGCGGCGATATCCACGGACACCGCCGGAATTTCGAACGTCTCGTCGCCCGCGCCGACCTCGCGAACCACCCGGATCGACACATCATCCTGCAGGAGATCATCCACGGCGGGCCCGAAGACAACGAAGGCGGGTGCCTCTCCTACCAACTGCTCTTCGAGGCAATCCGATACAAGCTGCGATTCCCCGACCAGGTCCACATCATCATGGGCAACCACGACACCGCCTGCATCAGTAGCACGGAGGTGATGAAGAACGGCAAGGAGATGAATCGTGCGATGGCCTCGGCTCTGGACCGCGAGTTCCGCCAGGCCGGTCCCGAGATCCGCCTGGCAATCCGCCAATTCCTCTTTTCGCAACCCCTGGCGGTCCGGTGCGCCAAGCGCCTGTGGGTCTCTCACTCCTTGCCCAGTGACCGGTCCATCGACCTGTTCGACCCGGGCATCTTCGAGAGAGAACTGCAAGTCGCCGATTGTGATCGACCCGGCTCTGCCTACCTCTTGACCTGGGGTCGGCGCCATAGTCAGAGCACCCTCGACCGAATGGCTCAGATCCTCGATGTGGACGTCTTCGTCCTGGGCCACCAACCCCAGACCCACGGGTGGTGCAAGGCGGGCGAGAACCTCATCATCCTCGCCTGCGACCACAACCACGGCTGCTTCCTCGAGGTCGATCTCGGAAAGCCTTACACCGCCGAAGCCCTTGCCAACCTGGCAATCCCCCTCGCATCGGTGGAGTAGGCGCACCACGGTCGCCGAGCCGAGGGCCCATGCCGGAACTGACTGTGCGTCGAGTAAGTGTCAGAACACGTGCATGTATGTATTGACAGATCGCAAGCAAAATGTGCATAATACAGGGCAGTGGAGACAAGGAGGGTTTCCCTCGGCAGATGACACCACAAGGAATGCGCGGGCTGGTGGGTGTGCCGGGCAGAATCAGGATTTGCCGCATGGATGTATTGGTTGTCTCTCACATGAGAGAGCAAGCAGGATGGGTGCGTACGAACTGACGGACAAATCGGTACAGATGGAGAAGAACGTGATGACTGTGAATACATTGAGACAAACAAGAGCAGCCCATGCGATAGCCGCGCTCGTTATCTTGTTGTCCCCCGCGATGTCCCTGGCTGACCTCTATGGTTTCCCGGAGACGGGAACGCTCTCCTGGACCGAGGACAACAGTGAACTCTATGCTACGGAAGCTTGGGCGCAGGCGGGTACGACCATCACATGGACTCTTTCTCAGAATGCGGATGGGTCGTTGCACTACGCGTATACATTCGCAATTGCCGAGAAGAAGGCACTCAGCCACCTCATCCTGCAGGTGTCCCCGGGGTTCGATGTGGATGAGGAGCGAGACTACTTTGGCGGATCAGGCTATACCGTGGTGTCGGAACCATACAGCACAGATGGCAACCCCGGCATTCCAGCCGTGGAGGACGATTCGTGGCGGGGCCTGAAATTCGAAGGTTTCAGTGAAGCCATTCAGTGGACGATCGAGTTCGACAGCTACCGTCTGCCGATGTGGGGTGATTTCTACGCGAAAGACGGGAAGGATGGAGGTGATGACGTCATCGCCTACAACTCGAGTTTCGGAGACTCAGACGGTCTCTACAAGATCGTTGTCCCGGATACGGCGTATGTTCCAATTCCCGGTGCGGTCCTGCTTGGGGTGCTCGGCCTGGGAGCCGCTGGATTGGGATTGCGTCGGCAGGTGTGATGCGATCCCCATCTGGTGACCCGACACGCGATTCGTTGACAGACTGCCGGCGAACACAACACGAGAACAGACGCCCACGCAAGGTAGATGAGCCTATTGGCCCTTGCGCAGGACTGCCGGCTTGATCGTCCACGCCTGGAGCTTGGCGATTTCCATCAGGCCGGGCGCGTTGAAGTCCCTGGGGAAGATCACCCATCCCCACAGGCCCGGCGAATCGTCCGCGACGTATCTCTTCGCCGCCAGTTCCCCCCGTCGCAGCGGAACGTCGCCGGAATCCTGCTCTGAGGCAACCACCGATGCCAGTGTGACGGCGAAATCCTCCAGCCGCACGGGCTGCCCCGCCACCCAGACGACCGTGGGCAACTGGCTTGTCGTGCGGACGATGTCCAGTATTTCCTGGGCGCCCTGCTGCACTGCTTCCTGCGAAAATGTCCCCTCCTTGACGCATCGCTGCGGCGACGACGCGGGACCGTGGGCGAATGCCAGCGCGACCTCTTCCGCCCCCCTGCCCACCCGTTCGCACAGGGTCAGCAGTCCCTCGCCGGCAGAGACGGTCCTGGTGCCCAGATCGACATAGGAGAGTCCCTTTTGAAATGCGGTGGCGATGGTCTGGATGTCACTCTGCGTCAACGGATGCGAGTAGACGCGGTCGGGATACAGCGTGGGGATCTCCCGGGCGGTCACCAGACGGACGCCGGGACGGCGCACGATGTGGTCCAGGAAGGTCTCGAACGCACGGAAGGCCTGCTCCTGCTTCTCGGGCGATTTCATGGGCGGGAGCTTCCATTCCGATCTGGGCGGGTTCGCGCCGTGGGAGAAGTTGACCCCGTCCCAGAACTGCTCGTGCACGAACTCGCAGGGATGGTAGTAGATGCTGACGATCCCGCCGCCCTCGCGGATGAGCTTCTCCTGGACCCGGTCGAACTTCGCGCAGGCGTCCTTCACCTCGTCGTCCGCCCAGCCGGTCCGCAGGACGCAGTCCCCGAGGCGGAGGATATTCAGCACGCCGCAATACCAGAAGGGACGGTTGTTCACGTTCACGTGCGAGGTCTCGTCCAGGTACAGCGGGATGCCAAATGCACGCAAGGCGCCGTAGCTCTGGGGAGTCCACGACCCGCCTGGCTGGCCGTAACAGGACGCGTTGACCCCGAACACGCGCCGCAGCGTCTCCAGGCCGGCCCCCTCCCGGCGGATGAACTCCGAGACGCCTTCATGCCAGCCCAAGTCCCGACTGTACTCCGAGGGCGTCGGGTGGACGCTGTGGAGCGTCGAATGGTACGCGATGTCGTTCTTCGCCAGAGTCAGGATCACGTCGTCCCGCCCGCGCTCTTCCAGGACCCGGGCCTTCTCGCCGACGATCTTGAACGTGGCCTGGACGCCTCGCGCGGAGAACATCTCGGCCAGTCGCATCGCCGCGTCGTCCGCCTGGGGCAGGATGAAGTCCTCCGTGTCGAACCAGAACGTGACGTACACGGTGGGCGGCTGCGCCGCCGGGGAAACCGTGGTCGAAAGACACGCGAACACCGCAGTCGCGAGGAAAACCCATGACGCTTTCATAGTCTATCTCCCTGCAATTCGGGCTACTTGGCCGCCATGACTTCGAACTCGGCGATGGTCGTGTACGGCTGGCGCGACCATTCGCTCAACGCCACGAGACGAACGTAACGACCGGTCACCGGTTTCTCAAATCGAACGGTCTGAAGCTGGTCACTGTTCGGGAAGCGGCCCTCTTTCACGACTGGTTCCCACTGCTTGCCATCCTCGCTCACGTAGAACTCATAGGTGCGAATCCGCCCGTTGGGATTGCCCTGTCGCGGCAACTGCGTGAAGCCGACCAGCGAGAGGGTCTTGCCCAGATCGATCTGGATCTCGTGCGGATGCGCGGGCTGCGAGGCCGACCAGCTCGTGTGCCAGAAGGTGTCCGGCGCGTTGTCGATCGCGTGACGGGCCTGGCCCTCGCCCGGCTCGAAGCTGTCCACATGCACGACCGTCCATGTGGACTTGTCCAGCTCGAGCAGCGGGATGATCTTCTCGAACTCCACACGGGCGGTGTCGCTGACCAGCTTGTCGCCCAGATCGACTCGGGCTTCGATCACGCCGCCCTCGACGAGATCGAACGGCTTGGCATAGCCCGTCCACGCACCGTCGTTGAGCCGATACTCCACTCTGCCGGAGATGTCCGCTTCGATCCCCACCATCCCGCCCTTGTCCCGGGTGATCAGCGGCGCCCCGAGGTTGGGCAGTTGGATCCTGGCGTCCGCCATCGCGGGACGCAGGGAATAGCGGAATCGTGCGGGACCGGCATTCAGGATGTACTGGTTCATGGGACGTGGGCCGCAACTGGCGCCGCCGAGACCCATGTGGGCCGCGTCGATGCACAGGTAGACCTCGTCTCGCGGCACGACCTTGTCGATGTGCTTCGCCTGGTCGTAGTCGGTCGCGGTGTTGTGGTGGGCACTGATGGAATACGTGCCGTCGGTAGTCACCAGCAGGCCCTTGCCCTTCTTGTCGGTCAGGGTCGCCCAGCGGACATCGGTCTTGTTGCCGTTCTCCTGGGGTCGGACGTAACGCTCGTATTGAGCGGCCACCTTGCCGCTGTAGAGCCCAACGTCGGCGCTGCGTTTGCGGTCCACGTAGCTCTCGTGCGGCCCCCGCCCGAGCCAGGTCAGATCGTCGAACCCCTTGGGCAGAACCAGGCTCACCCCGAGCTTGGGCAGGACCGTGAGGTTGCCATAGGGCTCGACCTGGTTGGTCACATCGATCGAGCCGTCGCCGAAGATGGTGAACGTGGCCGTGTGGACCATTCCGGTCTCGGACCGGCCGGCACAATCCACCGTGCAGCGTACCCGAACGATGCCTCGCGCCGGTTGCTCGACGGTGACGCTCTTGGCCGTGTAAGACAGGCTGGCGATCCCCGACCGCTCCACGTCGCGAAGGAACCACTTGTCGTTGTCCACCATGGCGCGGAAGAGGTTCAGCTGGGGGCCGCCGCCATTCGCGAGGACCTCGACACCGTCGTAGGCGAGCGACGACAGCGTACCGGCGGACCGGCTGAAAACCGCCTTGATCCGTCGGCCGGTAACCGTGATCGAGTCGCCCTCATCCGCCACCGCCAGGGCCCGCAGGCGCGCCAGCTCGAGCGAGGGCGCCTCCGGCGTCCTGATGGGCAGCTTGAACTGTTCGCAGGCGACCATGTGGCCCGACTTGGCGTACAGCTCGTCGTGATTCTGCGTCAGGCTGACGTTCAGGAAGTACTCCGCTCCCGGCTTCAGTTTCAGCCGGGACAATGGCAGACGAAGAGAGACGCTCGCCGACTCGCCCGGCGCCACGCTGTCGAGCGTCTGCATGCCCCGCTCAATCCCCTGCCCATCTTCCATGAGCTGCCATTGGACTGTGAAGTTGCTCAGGTCCGTGAAGAAGTACTTGTTGGTCAACTCGACAGTGACACGGTCCTTCGCGACCTCGCCCAGCGTGAAGTTGACATACTGGTAGACTCTCTTCACCTCCCGCAGCTTGGCGGTATGGGACCGGTCCGGATCGACGACGCCGTTACAGCAGAAGTTGTTGTCGTTGGGCCGGTCGTCGTAGTCGCCGCCGTAGGCGAAGAACCACTGCTTGGACCCGTCGGCGTTCGTTTCGCCCGTGTACTTGCGGAGCCCTTGATCGACCCAGTCCCAAATACACCCTCCGATCAGACGCGGATGACTCTCGATCGCGTCCCAGTACTCCTGCAAATTGCCAATCGCGTTTCCCATTGCATGTGCGTACTCGCACATGATGAAGGGCTTGGGCGAGTCGCTGCGACCCTGGCCGATGAGGCTCTCGACCGATGGGTACATCACGCTGTCGATATCCGCGACAGAATTCATGCGCTCGTAGTGGATGGGCCGGGACGTGTCGAGGCTTCGAATCGCCTGGGCCGCGGCCTCGAAGTTCGGGCCGCTCCCAGCCTCGTTGCCCAGCGACCAGATGACCACGCACGGGTGGTTCTTGTCCCGCTCGACCATGCGGACGTTGCGGTCCACGTGAGCAGTCTTCCAGCCCTCCACGGCGCCGAGCGTTTCGCGGCCGTACCCCATGCCGTGCGATTCGACGTTCGCCTCATCGACGATGTAGATGCCGTACAGGTCGCACAGGTCGTACCAGATGGGATGGTCCGGGTAATGGGCGGTGCGGACCGTATTGATGTTGTTCTGCTTCATCAGCTCGATGTCGCGGATCATGGAGCCGATCTCGATGGCCTGACCGCGATCCGGATCGTGCTCGTGACGGTTGACGCCCTTGAGCTTGATCGAGACGCCGTTGACGAGAAACTGGCGGTCCCTCAGCTCGACCTCGCGGAAGCCGAACCGACAGGCCTTGACCTCGGTGGTCTGGCCCTGCGCATCAACCATCTCCAGCACGACAAGATAGAGGTTTGGCGTCTCGGAGGTCCATTTGAGCGGGTCTTCCACATTGGCGTGGATTCTCAACTCCGCCTCCTGTCCCGGCTCCACCGCGGCCGTCTCAGACGATCCTACAGGCGTCCGACGACCTTGGGCGTCAACAAGGATCGCTCGAACGCGTCGCGCGGCCTGACTATCCGAGAGGTTGCGGACCTTGGCCGTGATGTTGAGCCGGGCGTCCTTGTACTGCTCGTCCAGGTCGCTGAGCACGAACAGATCCCGCAACTGGACTCGCGGCGTGCTGAACAGGTACACGTCGCGGAAGATGCCGCTCAGTCGCCAGAAATCCTGGTCCTCCAGGTAACTGCCGTCGGACCAGCGATAGACCTCCGCCGCCAGGACGTTCTCGCCCGGCTGGA
Organism: Sedimentisphaerales bacterium; assembly: GCA_034678485.1. Lineage (GTDB taxonomy): Bacteria > Planctomycetota > Phycisphaerae > Sedimentisphaerales > Anaerobacaceae > PLanc-01. Next base: position 10,445 of record JAXDBU010000110.1, read on the forward strand.
GGTACTTCGTGATGTCGAACTCGGCGGGCGTCCGGCTGTCCTCGCTGTACCCGACCTTCTGCCCGTTGATCCAGAGGTAGAACGCGGAGGCGACGCCTTCAAAGTGGATGAAGACCTCGCGCCCATCCCAGTCCTTCGGCACGTCGAAGACCGTCCGATAGCTGCCCACCGGGTTGGGCTCGCGAGCAGCGGTGTAGTCCGGCGGGAGTGGGCCGACGATCTTCGGCGGCTGGCGGACATGCGGATACCGTATATTCGAGTAGATGGGGGTGCCATAGCCCTGGATCTCCCAGTTGGACGGGACCGGGATCTGGGCCCATCCGCTGACGTCGAAGTCCGGCTTGTGGAAATCCACGGGACGCTCGTCGGGTGACTTGACCCAGTGGAACTTCCACTGCCCGTTGAGACATCGATAGTACGGCGAGTTCTGCCACTTCTTCAGCGTGTCCACCGGCGTCTTGACCGAGTCCGCGCGGATCGCGGACTGGACATCGGGATAGGACACGCCTGTCGCCCGTCCGGGCTCCTTGTTGACCGCGATGACTTGTTCATTCTCCCAGTCCGGTGTCTGAGCCCGGGCCGAAGCAACAAGGAAACACCCCGCGAGAACCGCCCACAGCATGGATCGCACATTCATCTTCGATCTCCTTGACAAGACCTGCCATCAAAGTTGCCATCATACAGGGGGTCTTGGCCGGGTCAAGGACAGGTTATTTACCCCCCTCGACACCTGTGGTAATATGTCCTCCACGAGGAGGATGTGCCGAGTGGAAGAGCCAGAGTCCAAATACACATGGATAAGGAGTTGAGAATGGGATCGCAGAGAGCAATCTGCCCGCGAAATGTGTGCGTCGTTTTCACGTTGATTCTGCTGCTGGCGAGCGTCGACGCCGCGGACATCCGACTGCCTGCCATCGTCGGCGACAACATGGTGCTGCAAAGCGGTGGGAGGGTCACCCTCTGGGGTTGGGCCGATCCAGGCGAACAGATCGACATTCGCGTGAGCTGGCTCCCGACTCAACAGCATATCACCGCCGGCCAGGACGGCACCTGGACGCTCAGGGTCAGAGCCCCGAAGTTCGGCGGGCCCTATGAGATCACCATCGCCGGCAAGAACACGATCACCCTCAGGAACATCCTGTGCGGCGAGGTCTGGGTCTGCTCGGGCCAGTCGAACATGGAGTGGCCCGTCGCGGCTTCCGCTTCGGGTCCGCAGGAAGTCGCAGCGGCCGATTTCCCGAAGATCCGCCTGTTCACCGTCCAGAAGAAGATCGCTGACAGTCCCCAGGCGGATTGCGTGGGCCAGTGGACCGAGTGCAGTCCCCAGACGGTCGGCGGGTTCTCCGCGATCGGGTACTTCTTCGGCAGATATCTGCACAAGGAGCTGGACATCCCGGTCGGCCTGATCAACACCAGTTGGGGCGGCACCGTAGCGGAGGCCTGGACCAGCGAAGGGACACTGGCGAAGTTCCCCGAGTTCAAGACGCGGATCGACCAGATCGCCGAGGCCCGAGCCAATCCCGAAGCCTCGATGAAGAAGTACCAGGAGTCGCTCGACCAGTGGCACAAGCAGATTGAGACCGCCGGGGCACAAGGCGCCGGGTGCATTTCACTCGATTTCGACGATTCCACATGGCAAGAGATGGAGCTGCCCGTGCTCTGGGAGCAGACGGCCCTCGGCGACTTTGACGGCCTCGTCTGGTTTCGCAAGGCCATCGAGGTCCCGGAATCTTGGGTGGGCAAGGAACTGACGCTCGATCTGGGACCAATCGACGACATGGACGCCACCTGGGTCAACGGCGTCAAGGTGGGCGCCATCATGGCGTCGGGCCAGTGGCAGACCCCCCGGCGGTACAAGGTCCCCAGCGGCGCGATCAAGGCCGGTCGCAACGTGATCGCGGTCCAGGTGCTCGACACCGGCGGCGGCGGCGGAATCTACGGCCAGCCCGCACAGATGCGGATCAAGCCCGCCGGTGCAGGCGACGACGCAGCTCTCTCCCTCGCGGGCAAGTGGCGATACAGGGTCGCGATGGACCTGGCGTCGATGCCGCCGCAACCCCAGCCGCCGACCTGGGCGAACAATCCTAATGCCCCGACCGTGCTCTATAACGGCATGATCGCCCCCCTGATCCGATTTGGCATTCGCGGCGCGATCTGGTACCAAGGCGAATCGAACGCCGACCGGGCCTATCAATACCGACAGCTCTTCCGCGAGATGATCACCGACTGGCGGCAGAGCTGGGGCGTCAAGAGCTTCCCCTTCCTGTTCGTCCAGCTGGCCAACTTCATGGCCGAGAAGCCCGAGCCGGGCGACAGCGCCTGGGCGGAACTCCGCGAGGCCCAGCTCATGACCCTGTCCCTCAAGGACACCGGCATGGCGACGATCATCGACATCGGCGAGGCCGCCGACATTCATCCGAAGAACAAGCAGGACGTCGGCAAGCGGCTCGCGCTGTGGGCACTTGCCAAAACCTACGGAAGGAAAGACCCGGTCTACTCCGGCCCTCTGTACGAATCAATGAACGTCCGCGACGGCGAGATCGTTCTGCAATTCGACTGCGTCGGCGACGGGCTCGTGGCCAAAGGCGGCGGCCCGCTGAAAGGTTTCGCCATCGCCGGGGCCGACCGCAGATTCGTCTGGGCGGACGCCGTGATCGAAGGCAAGACGGTCGTGGTCAGCAGCGACAAAGTGCCCCGCCCGGTGGCCGTCCGCTACGCCTGGGCGGACAATCCCGTCTGCAATTTGTACAACACGGCCGATCTGCCCGCGTCCCCATTCCGGACGGACAACTGGCGCGGCGTGACCGCGGGTCGCAAGTAACCGGTTCGCGAGTATTCTTGATCTTGTCATCCTGAGGCGTAGCCGAAGGATCTGGCTCATGGCCGGGAGATCACTCTCGGTCGCAGGCCAGATCCTTCACTCCGCTTCGTTCCGTTCAGGATGACAAGACAGCGTCACTATGAACAAGTCGCCCCCTACTCGGGCAAGGTGAGGTCCGTCGGGGTTTTGCCGGTCGGCGGCCTGGTGAACTTCTCGCGGTACGTGGTGAAGGCGGGTCCGAAGCCGCCGTGAGCGAGGAAGAATTGCCCGTTCTCCACGCCCATGAAGCGGTCCAGGCGGTCCGCCTTGCCCGTCGGGTCGTGACTGAAGGTCGCGGCGGTCAGCTCGATCCATCGCCCGTCGGCGGTCCGAATCCACTGGTTGCCATAGAGGGCCTTACGGAACAGATGCCCGTTGGCGCCGCCGAAGTTCTCGCTGAAGGAGTAGAGTCCTCGCATGTAGCCGCCCTCTTTGGGGGCCTTCCAACTGGAGATCAGGAACCACTGCTTCCTGTCCGGATGGAAGTAGTAGCCCGAGTAGATCGTGTGCGTCGCGTCGGTGGGTTTGGCGGTGACGAGGAACCGCTGCAGTTCGCCCGTCTTCCACAGGTACTTCAGGTGACTGTGGCCGCCTGTGCCTTCGTTGCCGAAGTCGCCTGCGTAGACGCCTTCGCCCTTGGCGACGAGCTTGACGCGGTTTTCGTCGGCAACTTTGTCGCGGTCGATGGCCTCGTTGCCGCTGTCCCAGACGCTGAAGATGATCCGGCGCTCGGTGGGACTATTGACCTGCATGCCGAAGTAGCCCCGATGCCACCCGCAAGCCATGTAGTACGTCCAGATCGGGTCTTCCAGTCCGGTCATCTCGCAGTAGAAAGCTGCGACCTCGACATCCTTCTCCAGCGGATAGAACAGATGCACCGAAGCGGCATTCCGCCGAGGCTGGAGATTGAAGTGGGCGTCCTGCGTCGCCGGGCCGTCGAGGATCAAGGCATCGAGGTCGCCGAACGGCTGACCCTGCGGGTTGAGCGATTCAAGCGTGAACCGCTGGTAGCCGGCCTGGGCAACGTCGAACGAGCCGAAGCTTGCAGTGACGGGATTCGCGTCGTCGCCTGCGACGGTCGCTTCCCGGGACTGGCCCGCCACAGTCAAGCGCAGCTTCGACTCCGCATCCTCCGGCAGACGCAGTGCCACGGAGCAGTCGAGCTTTCCGGCTGTGGCGATCCGGCCGAACCAGAGCACCTTCAAACTCGGGTCGTCCCAGCGAGTGACGCCGGAGCGTTCGGAGACCCTCGCGCCCTCCACGTCCGGCTCGAGATACGCGGTGAAGGCGGGGACCCGCAGTACCCCGGCCGACGCAAGCGACGCCATGACCAGCGATACGAACGTTGTCCATACGAAAACCCCAAGGCATTCTCGTCGTTTCATATCGTCCTCAATCCTGCAACAGCAACTCCGTCGGCCTACGATGCGACCGACACCGCGGTGATCGAAACCCATATACGCACGGACATGGTATCCGGGTCGTGCAGGACAGACAATGGCGGCGTTGACCAGGGAAAGCTGCGAGTGTTGAAGCCTGTTTGTAGTGTGCCCGTGAGGGCATATCTTTCAGCGAATGGAAGATAACGCCTGACGGCGTCACTACGAACGAATCCATCGAAAGGCGGAGCGCCATTACACGAACGCTCCATCCTGCGGGAGGCTTGGAATTGCCTTGAATCGAGATCTCAGTACGTGGTATGGTCGATGATCGCGGACGCGTGCGAATTGCCGATCACGGTTTGATCGAGTATCGAGAAGGAGAATTGCGATGTTCTACAGACGCCTCCCGACAGCGATTATCACACTTGCGCTGCTTGCCCAGCCCGTTCTTGCCTACCCGGGCAAAGTAGTCCACAGCTTCGGCACCCCGGGCAGGTTCTGCACCGGCGTCGCCTTCGACGGCCAGTCGCTCTGGGTCGCGGACTACAAGGCGGACATGCTGTTCCACGTGGACGCCAAGACGGGAAGAACGCTTCGCGCGATCCCGTCGCCGGGCTTCTGGCCCATGGGCCTGGCCTGGGACGGTGAGTGCCTCTGGAACGCGGACAAAGGCAGGCAGAAGATCTTTCAGGTCGATCCCCTCGATGGGACGATCCTGAAAACCCTCGATGCCCCTTCCCAGAACCCGGAAGGGTTGGCGTGGGACGGCAAGACCCTGTGGGTCAGCGACAGCAAGAGCCGGGAGATCATGCAGATCGATCTGAGCGACGGGACTGCGGTGAAGACCTTGGTCGCACCGGCGCAGTCCGCCAACGGCCTGGCCTTCGACGGCGCCTATCTGTGGTGCTCCGACCGCATGACCGATGAGATCTACATGGTCGAGCCGAGCAGCGGCGAGACGCTCATCGTGCTCGACGCGCCCGGCCCCTACCCTCGCGGCTTGGCCTGGGACGGCGAATGCCTCTGGGTGGTGGACCAGCAGAAGGATGCATTGCATCGACTCGTCCGATGGGATGGCGAACTGTACCGCCTGAAGGACACCCGCCGGGCAAAAGTCACTCTCACCCATGAGGTCAAGTCGTATGGCGCAGGCAGGATCGGCAAGCTCGATGTGTGCCTGGCAATCCCGGAGAACATGCCACAACAGAAGATCAACTCCCTGTCGTTCTCGCCCGCCACGTACACGCTGAGGAAGGACCGCTGGCTGCAGGGGGCCGCCGTGTTTCACTATGAGAGCATCCCGGCGGGCGCGACCGTGGAATCCCGGCTCGAAGCCGACGTGGAAATCTCGAACATTCGATATTTCATCTTCCCCGATCGCTGCGGCACGCTGAACGACATTCCCGCCGAGATTCGGGATCGCTACACCGCCGACGGGAGCAAGTACATGATCGAGGATCCCTACATTCGGAAGATCGCCAGGGACCTGGCGGGCGATGAGAAGAACCCATTTGCCATCGCGCGCAAGATGTATGACTACGTGCGGGAACACCTCGAATACAAGCTCGAAGGCGGATGGAACGCGGCCCCGGTCGTGCTCAAACGCGGGACGGGCTCGTGCTCTGAGTATTCGTTCTGTTTCATTGCGTTGTGTCGCGCCGCCGGGCTGCCTGCGAGGTACGTCGGTTCCGTCGTGGTTCGCGGCGACGACGCCAGCCTGGACGACACGTTCCATCGCTGGCCCGAGGTGTATCTGCCCAACTACGGCTGGGTCACGATGGACCCCCAGGGCGGGGACAAACCCCTGCCTCGCGACCGGGCGATCCACATCGGCAACCTCTCGAACCGCTTCCTCATCACCACACAAGGCGCCGGCGACTCGGAGTACCTGGGCTGGTACTACAACTGCTATGAGACCTACACTTGCGATCCACAACTGGAGGTTCGGATTGAGGCCTTCGCAGAGTGGGACCCTGTCGAGGACACGCAGGAACAGCGGTAGGACCCGCGTCTCATGTCGCGACAACAACGATGGCTTTGCGAGGCGAGGTGGGACAGGCGGCCTCGCAAGCGCCGCAGCCGTTGCATCTCTTCGGATCGATCTGCGGAGTGAGCGTGTAGTCGGCCTCGGAAAACACATAGCGGATTGCACCGTATGGACAGCGGCTCCGGCACAGCGAACACTCCCGGTCTTCGCCCAGCAGGCACACGTTCATATCGACGCGAGGCAGCCCTACTTGCACATGGGCCTTCTTCGCCAACGGCACGCGCGCCAGCGCCCCGCTCGGGCAGACCTCGGTGCACCGCACGCAATCCTCACGGCAGTAGTCTTTCCGGAAGCGGAGAGTAGGTGTGAAAAGGCTTGCCCACCCTCCCTCGCCCACGTCTGGTTCGATCACACCGCTGGGGCACACTCGGATGCAATTGCCGCAACGGGTGCAGACTCCGCTGAAGGCCGGCTCAAGGATCGCGCCCGGCGGGCGGAGAGACGATGGTTTCCCACGGCCCAGCAGTCTCATTGCACCGGCGCAGGCGGCTCCTGCTGCGCCACCCAGAAGGAATCGTCGCGACAGAGGCCACTCGACACTCGCTTGTGGAGCAGTCTTGCGGACCCCTGGCAGCAGCGAACGGCAGAGTCGAGGCAGGGCAAACAGCAGGTCTTGAAACGACCCCAAGGGACACGCACGCCCACACCAAGCGTTCGGCCACAGCAGCGTGAGGAGCAGCATGAGCAGGAACGCTGCAATCGAGACGACCGCCCCCAGTCGTGGACCTTGTCCTGCGAGATCGAACACGCCGGCCAAACGCGACAGCGGGTCCAGCCACAGGAACAGGGGAAATCCCAGGCAGGCCCCGCCCAACGTCAGCAGGACGATCCACGGCCCGAGCTTTGGGAACCCGGCAGATCGACGACCCAGCCTGCTGCCCAGCCTGCTCATCGCATCCATGCACAAACCGACAGGACATACCCAACGACAGAACAACCGGCGACGTATCAGCACCACCAGACCAACAACAAGTCCAAGCCAAGCCAGAGCATGAAGGCCGTGTGTCGCAAGTATTGTGCCAACTGTCACAAAAGGACTCAGTGCAGAAACAAAGGCGAGCGTTGAATCGCCCGGCAGGATGGGCCATAGCGAGAGCGCCGCCGCGACCAGAACCACCACGCGAACCAGACGACGAAGGCGATCCTGGGGATTGGCTGCATCAGAGAATACCTTCAATCCTGCTTGCAGACTCAACCGAGATAGGCCTCCTGCTGCCTGAGCACCTTCTGCACCTTGGGGATATCTACCTCACGGGGCAGGCACTTGTCTTTGACGGCGACCGCTGCCGCAACACCGGCGGCGTGGCCCGTTACAAAGCAGTTTGGGATCAGCCGGACAAGGTCGGCCATGGACATCTCCGCACTGATGCACCGCCCTGCCGCGAGCACATTGTCCACTTTGGCCGGCACCAGGGCGCCATAGGGAATCTGCCACTCGCCATGGTCGCCGCCGGACGCTCCGCCCACGCCGATCACGTCGGGGAATCTCGTCTGCGCCCGGAAATCGGCCAGCCTCACGGCGTTCGTGCCCTCAAGCACGCGAGTGATCCGCACGCCGAGCTGCGGTGCAGTTTCGACGAGGTACACCCTCTCATAGCCCGGCGTACCCCGCGTCCTCTGGATGTTCTGCCAGATGAATTTGCGGTGGTTCATCTCCATGCGAGTCAGGGTAGTTATGTCCAGGCCATCCACCTCCGGCCCGTGCAGATTCACCCAGTTCACTCCCGGCATGGGGGTTCGTGCCCCGAGGTGCCTCGGTTTGGGCGAGCCTGTCGCCTTGGCGGCGTCTACTCGATCCACGTTCCCGATCCGCGAGACCAGTCCGACGTTGTGCGAGCGGTGCTCGAATCCCGCGCCGGCGGCCGCAAATACGTCGCCATCGCCGGTCGCGTCGATCACGACTTTGGCCAGGATCGCCTGCCGGCCGGACTTGCTCTCGAACACCGCACCACAGACCGCGTTGCCGGTGACGATGGCATCCACACCCCAGCAGTGCAGGAAGACCCGGACGCCCGCCTCCTCGATCATCTCGACCATGAGGTACTTCACCGCCTCCGCGTCCACCGTCGGGTTGGAGCCCGGTTTGCGGTCGATGATCGCGCCATCCATCTTGTCCAAGCGGCGCATGATCTCCTCGCCGATCCCCTGACAGACCTGTTTGCCGCCCTCGACGATATGCCCGAGAACCAGGAGGACCAGGCCGCCCGTCCAGAGGCCGCCGAAGTGTCCGTAGCGTTCGACCAGCGTCACGTTCGCACCGGTGCGTTGGGCTGCGATGGCCGCCACGATACCGGCGGGTCCTCCGCCGACCACCAGGACGTCCGTCTCATCCAGGACCGATAACTCCCTGGCGGGCTGGATCACCTTGCCGTCGATGAGCGTCGCGGCGGCACCGTCGGCTCGAACCTTGTGACCGGCGAGGACGGAACTCTCGAAGCCGGTGGACTCGCCCGGCCTCTGGGCCAGACTGGGGGCAGCCCCGATGGCGCCCAGACCTACGGTCAAACCCGACAATCCAAACACCCGCAGACACTCACGTCGATTCATCGGATCACTCATAAGCGACTCCTCGCAAGTGGACAACTGCCTTGCTCACGCGACACTTCGGGCCATCTTAAGCCAAACAGCCGGATGGGGAAAGCCCGTAATCCCTGGAGCATGGGTCCCCAGCCTGCGACACCGTGGTCTCGCGACGGAAAACGCTGGTATTGCGAGTCGATTTCGCCTATCGTGGTGGCGCCGGCCTGGTGAGAGTGCGCGGGCCGAATCGTGGTTGCACTATTGGATTGGAGCCGGCCAGTTCGATATGGATTGGTACTATCATATAGGTTGGGCCGCAGTCCTTGCCCAATGGCTTTTCGTGTACAACGCCGCCCGGAACTATCGCTACGTGCGGCTCAAGTCCACGGAAAGGAAGGAGGCTCTCTGTCCCTTCCGCGTGGCCTTGATTGTCCCATGCAAGGGCATCGACACCCATTTTCATCTGAACATCCGGTCCTTTTTCGAGCAGGACTACGAGAACTACCGTCTGTTCTTCGTGGTCGAGGATGAATCAGACCCCGCCTTTCGAGAACTCACGGCGTTGCGCGACCAGTTCGCAGGAGGCTCCCACGCATCGGACGTTCAGATCCTGGTGGCGGGTCCGTCCCGCGTCTCCAGTCAGAAGCTGTTCAATCTGCTCTACGGATACCAACACGTCCCGGACGACACGGAGGTCCTCGCCTTCGCCGACTCGGACGTCTGCGTCCAACGAGACTGGCTGGGCCGGCTCGTGCGCCCCTTGCGACGACCCAAGTGCGGAGTCACCACGGGATACCGCTGGTTCGTGCCGCTCCGCAACAATCTTGCCACACTGGCGCTGTCGGCCATCAACGGAGCCGTCGCGCAATCGCTCGGCAATACCCCCTTCAATCACGCCTGGGGCGGCTCAATGGCCATCCGCCTGGAGGAGTTCAGACGCCTGGCGATACCGCAGATCTGGTCAAGTACGCTCAGCGACGATCTATCCCTGGGCCGGGCGGTGAAACGGGCGGGCATGAAGATCTCGTTCGTTCCGGAATGCCTGGTCGCGTCCTTCGAATCGATGACTTGGCCGAGAGTCCTGGAGTTCGGCCGACGGCAATTCCTCATTACGCGGGTTTACGCCCCCTGCACGTGGTGGCTCGGTCTGCTCAGCAGTCTCGGCTCGGTGGCCGGTCTGTGGGGGACCGCCGCGGCGGCGATCCACGCCGCACAGACCCACGCGGGACATGCGCTTTTCGTCGCAGCCGTTCCTTGCCTGTTCCTGGCCGGCCAGCTTGCCCGGGTCGTCCTGCGACAATTGACCGCTGCCCAAATCCTCACGGCACACTTGCCCCAGTTGGTGCCCGCCGCCCTGGCCGATATCTTCGGCTGCTGGTTCTGGTCGATCGTGCTGCTCGTCTCGCTTCTATCGTCTGCGTTCGGCCGGACCATCCGCTGGCGGGGAATCCGGTATCGCCTCGTCAGTCCCACACGGATCGTGATTCTGGACGGCGCCGGCCCCTCCCCACGCTCGCCCGACGAGCGTACAACCAAGCCCGGCTCGGAGCCGGGCAACACTCCCAGCTCACCGGTGGGCGACGCCGCCAAAGTCGTCTGACGGTGCTCGTCAACCCGCTGCGAACACAATAACGTAGGATTTATTGGAACGGTCCCGCCCTTCGCACGTCTATAGTCATTAAGGGCAAGGACGTAGTGCGGAACCCGGGCGATCTGTCCGCAAGTAGAGAGGCGGATGCATTCGCCCACGGGCTCTGGGTGCATTGATGGGAGCTTGCGGGTTGTGAAGGATTGCCTGTCACAGGGAGATATCCGGCTGTTCATCGAAGGGAGTGCCGCTGTCGGGCAACAGGGGGCCTGGAAGCAGCATTTGCGCCTGTGTGATCGATGCGCAACGGCGGTGGCTCGGATCCGTGCAGGGTCGGAACCGGCGACCGGACCGACCTGCGTTCCGCCAGGTGAAGCCGACCCCGCCCAGGCCGCTCCAGCCAACATCGCTTTGGAGCCCAATCTTCGAATCGGCGATTTCCTGATCGAACGGCGACTCGGCGCCGGCGGCATGGGCGTCGTCTACCAGGCCATGCAGGTTTCGCTGAACCGGCGCGTCGCGCTGAAGGTCCTTCCCTTCGGCCTGGCTTGCGGTTCTGCGGCGGTTCAGCGATTTCGCCGGGAGGCCCGCGCCGCCGCCAGATTGTGTCATCCCGGCATCGTCACCATCTTCGCGGAAGGAGCCGAGCGGAACGTCTGCTACTTCGCCATGGAGATGATCGACGGGCACAACCTGGATCGAGTGATTGCCGACCTGCGCCGGGCGAAGGCATCGCAAGCCGCAATCGCTGTTTCAACGATAACCGGGGGCATCGATTCCTGGTCGGGTGCAGAGGACGCCTCGACGTCCCGCTGCGTGCTGCAACGATGCAGATCGGACCGAGAGTATTTCAACAACGTGGCCGGTCTGATCGCTCAGGGGGCCGAAGCGCTTCACTACGCCCACGGGCATGGAGTCATTCATCGCGACGTCAAGCCGTCGAATCTCATGCTCACGCGTGACGGCCGGCTCATCCTGCTCGACTTCGGCATCGCACGGATGTGCGAGGAACGCGCGATGACCGTCACGGCGTCCTTCGTCGGTACGCCGCGTTACATGAGTCCCGAGCAGATCGCCGGCGGGCGGGGCAAGCCCGACCATCGCTGCGACATCTACTCGCTCGGTGCAACACTCTTCGAGCTGCTGACGCTCGAACCGTTGATGGATGGCGATACCCAGCAGCGTGTCGTCAGCCAGATTCTCAGCGAGAACGTGCGCCATCCACGACAAATCAACCGTCGCATCCCCCTCGATCTGGACACCATTTGCTGCAAGGCGATCCAGAAGGATGCGAGTCGGCGTTACCAGAGTGCGGCCGAGCTGGCCGAGGACCTGCGCCGCTTTCTGTGCGGGCGGGTGATCCGCGCCCGACGTCCCGGCCCGACGGATCGGCTGGTCAAGCTGATCGGCCGGCACAAGGCGGTCGCAGCGATGCTGTGTTTGGTCCTCGCAGCCAGTGGAGCGGCCGGCCTGATAGGCTGGAAACACTACTCGACGCGGTGGGCCCAACAGTACGCCATGGCCGAAATCGACAACCTCATGAAACAGAACGAGTACTTCGCCGCTCTGCACCTGGCCGAACGGGCGGAACGGTTCATCCCGAACGACCCGCTGCTGATCGACCGATGGCCCCGCTTGTCCCGCGAGCACTCCGTGATAACGACTCCACCCGGCGCCAGGATCTACATTCGCGAGTACTTCCGCACCGCCGGTGGCTGGAAGTACCTCGGCCGAAGTCCGCTGCGGCACGTCCGCATCCCGTTCGGGACATATCGATGGAGGGCCATCCGACCCGGGTTTCTGAGCGTGGAGACCGTGCAAGCAAACGATCCGCCCTCCTCCCAGGGCGCCAACGGGCCCTCCAGGCAGATCAGTTTCACCCTGCACCAGGTGGGCAGTTGCCCGCGTGCCATGGTCTGGATCCCCCCCTCGAACCTCGACCAGAAGAACATGTTCTACGGCGAGCGATTGATTCTCCTTGCCCCGGCCTATTTCATCGACAAGTACGAGGTGACCAACCGTCTGTATCAGGAGTTCGTCGACGCGGGCGGCTACGAGAAACAGGAGTTTTGGCAGGAGGAATTCTTGCGCGACGGCAGAGTCCTGCCGTGGACCGAGGCAGTCCAGGAGTTTCGGGACCAGACCGGACGCTTCGGTCCGACCTTCTGGCGGGACGGCGCCTTCCCCAAGGGACAGGACAACCACCCGGTCGGCGGAATCAGTTGGTACGAGGCCATGGCATACGCTCGATTTCGAGGCAAGGACCTGCCGACGATCTTCCATTGGGCGCTGGCGGCCCTTGCGGACGACAACCCGTCCAGCATCACCAGCATGAGCAACTTCGCAGAGGGTGCGGCGCCGGTAGGGACATTTGCGGGCATGGGCAAGTTCGGTCTCTACGATGCCGCCGGAAACGTAAGGGAGTGGTGCAGCAACACGCTGGAAGGAAACAACAGCGTCCGCTGCATCCTCGGCAGTGCCTGGAACGAGCAGGCGTACAGCTTTTCCGCCGGCGGAGACGCCCGTTCCCCCTGGGACCGGGACCCCTGCAACGGCCTGCGTTGTGTCACCTACATCGGAGGCAAGGAGAATATCCCACAGGCCGCATTGGCGCCGGTCGAGTGCCGACATCGGGACCTGTCCAACTTCACGCCGGTTTCCGACGAGGTCTTCACGTCGTACCTCGATACCTGGTACCGCTACGACCCGACGGAACTGAACGCGAAGATCGAGTCCGTGGACGACGACCTGGGCGACTATAGTCGGCAGCGGGTCTCCTTCGACGCGACATATCCGAGCGAACGGGTCATCGCCTACCTGTACCTCCCGAAGACCGCCGACCCGCCCTATCAGGTGGTCGTATGGTATCCCGGCGATGAAGCCCGCAGAAGTCCCTGGAACGACCAGGCCCACAAACGGGAGATGACCACGATCATCCGCAGCGGCCGGGCTCTGATCGTCCCGATCTACAGGGGGACCTATGAACGGCGCCTGGATCGGATCTACCCCCCGGACAGCATCCAGAGCAGAAATCTCTACGTCCAGGACTCGCAGGACATGCGACGGGCCATCGACTACCTCCAGACCCGCGACGACATCGACACCGAGAAGCTGGCCTACGTCGGACTGAACTGGGGCGCACAAATGGGCTCGGTGATGATCGCCACTGAGAATCGGCTCAGGACGGGCATCTTCCTGCTCGGCGGCATCGGCGCCTGCCAGAGGCACCCGGCGTCCGATCCGGCCAACTTCGCCCCGCGTGTCACGATCCCGATCCTCATGCTGAACGGACGGGAGGATTCGATCTTCCCGCTCGAAACGGCGCAGAGACCGCTGTTCGACCTCCTGGGCGCCCCCGCCGGACACAAACAGCACCTGGTCTTCCCCGGCGGACACAGCATTGCATGGGAATGCCGCGAGCAATATCACAAGGCCATCGTCGATTGGCTGGACCAGTACCTGGGCAAGGTCAAGACAATCTGCGATGGACAGTAAGGTTCCGTAGCAGAAACCGATAGAATATGGTATTTTATACTCTGCGGTGGAACTTGTGGTGGTTCGTGGCGGACTGTTCCGAACGATGTGCGTGAGCGAAACAGATCGATGCCTGCTGGAGGCCATTCGGCGTGGCGACGGGGAGGCGTGGACCCGGCTCGTGGACGAGTACCAGGGTCGCCTGTTGCGATTCGCGCAGACTCGGGTCCCGCAGAGCGCCGACGCGGAGGACATCGTGCAGGACACGTTCGCTTCCTTCATCAAGGCGGTCCATTCCCTGCGGATCGAGACGAGCATCGAGACCTACCTGTTCGGCATCCTGCGCAATGCGATTGTCAATCGCCTGCGAACGCGCTGGGCCCGGACCGTGTCTCTGATCCAGGACGTCTACTGCGGCGACAAGAACAGCCCGCACGTCGACGCGATGACCGGCGTCGCCTCCTGCGACCCGAGCGTGAGCTGGTGCGTCAGCCATGAGGAACAGCATCGACTGCAACGTCGCATCCTGGCCGAGGCGCTGCAGCAATTCGTCAGGGACCTCCAGGATTCCGGCAAGCTCCGTGACTTGAAGATCGCCGATCTGGTGTTTTACTGCCAGCTCCCAGGCAAAGAGGCCGCGAAGCTGTTGGCGACGGATGAGGGGCTGGTCCGCGTCGTGAAACACCGCTGCCTCAAGGCGATCCGGAAAGCCGTAGCAGACAACGAAGCGATCCGGGACCTGTCCATCTCCTTTTCCGAGGACCTGCTGACCGAGGTCTGGGAATCGGAGCGTCTGAGCTGCCCGAAACGCAGCACGCTCGGCGCCTTCCTCCTGGAGGACCTCTCGCCCGAGTGGTTCGACTACGTGGACTTCCACCTCACGACGATGGGATGTCACTTCTGCCGGGCCAACTTCAAGGACCTCCAGGAACAGCGAGCCAACGAGCACACGCAGTTCCGCGATCGCGTCCTGAACTCGACCATCGGCCTGCTCTCCGACGCATAGGACTCGCGCTGTCATTCGGACTTCGACAGGTCCAGCGACAGCACGACCTGGAATTGTCCATCGCCCTGCGCGAAGACCTCCCTGCGGACGCGAGCTTCCGTTCCCAACTGGCGCTGGGCGTGTGCGACCAGATCGTCGCCGAGCACGGTGACTCGTTTCAACTGACCCAGAGATGTGTCGGTGACTCGGAAGCCTCTGCCCTGGAATGCGCCCTCGCTGCCGGACGCCGAGGAGATCGCCTTCATCGAGAGGTTGTCGAACCAGATTCTGCCCGACTGGACCAGGCCGCAACGCAAGATCATGGCCTCGGTGCCTCGAGGCACGACAAATTCGAAGGAGATCCGCCTCCAGTCTTCGGTCTCGCCGATTGGCCCGAAACTCCGGGAGCTACCCGCGCCGATGAGCTGTTTGGCGCCATCCCAGCACTGCACCATGACAAACCCCGCATCCGCGGGCACGTTCTCGGTCTTCACGTCCGCCGTCACCCGCACGGTCGCGCCGACTGGAACGGTGGGGACCCGTTGGGCCCAGTTGTTGGCGGCGTGGATCTTCAGACCGCTGAGCTCCATGAAAGCCACGTTTCCCCGCTGGGGAGCCTGCCGGACCTCGACGATCATCGTCTCGACTCCTTCGGACGATACGGCTTTGAACCAGCCGCTGGGCCCCCCCTCGGTCAGGGGCCCCTCGAAATCGCCGTTCACGAGGAGTTCAAGCCCGGCGACCCCGTTCAGCGCCACATCGGGCCGCTCGGCAGCCATCAACAGGACCCCGAATGTCCCCAGCAGCATGGCCACCGCCTTCGCTGTCCCTCCACATCTCTTTGCCTTCATCTCGATTCTCCTTCGCTGAGTTGCCTTTCGTCTTTTTCCGTGTCTACTGATCCCACAGAGAATGCGGCGCGAGCGTCGAATCGTTGGAGACCAGCAATTGCATAGATCCGGTCAACAGAATCGTCGTGGGATCGGTCGATGCCAGGAGCAGATCGTCTTCGACCGACTCCTGCACTGCTGCGGTCTCCGTCGGCGGGATCGCATCTCGATGCGTGCCCCTCAGCAGACTCATGCATGCGTAGACTCCCGTCAGAACCAACGCCGCCGCGACGCCCACCACTGCCCCGACGGCGACAACCCGGCGAGACTCCCGAGCCTGCGTCACGGCCAGGCGATGCATCACCGTCTGGCGATGTCGGTCCCAGTCGAAGTCCGCGAGCTGTCGCTCCGTGTTTCGTCGCAGCAATTCGTCGATGTCACGATTCACCTCGTTCATACCAAGTGCTCCTTCAGCAGCACGCGCAGTTTCTTCCTCGCCCGATGCACGTGCCATCGGACAGCCTCGGCAGAGCAGCCCATGATCTGCGCTACCTCAGCGTGGGGCAAGCCATCCAGGCCGAACAGGGCAATCGCCCGGGCTTGCCTGTCCGTGAGGTGTCGCATCGCCCGCTCGACGGCCTCGTGCAGCTCAGCCGGACTCTCGCGTGCCCCCTCGGATTGCTTACGGGCCTTCGCCACAGCGAACAGACCCATTGCGATCCTGCGACGCCGGGCGGCTCGACGACAACTGATCGCTTCATTCGCCACGATCTTCAGCAGCCAGATGCGGAACCGCTCGGGTTCACTCAGGTGACCTAAGCTGAGGTGCGCCTTGATGAACGCCTCCTGAACGACCTCAGCGGCGTCATCCCGGTTGCCCAAGATGCCCAGAGCCAGCGCCACCGCCTGGCGCTGATGCAGCAGGACGAGGCGGTCGAAGGCCCCTCTGTCTCCCGCCCGGCTGGCCCACACCAGTCGGACGATCTCGTCGTGCTCTTGGCAGATATCGCTCATTCAGCCGCCCTTTTGCTTCTATAGACGTGCCGAAGACACAGGACGTTAGGCCCACACAAGAGGAAATCAGCGAAGAGAGGAAAGGTTGTGGGCGGAATCTGTCCTGCTGCCCCCGTCTTGGTCTCCGGGGGCTTCACTCAGAATCGCGAGGGGAACGTGCCTGCGGACCCTCTGCGGTTCCATGTGGCGACACCGTCTTGCGGTGGACGCCGCGTTGCAGGCTCTCGAACTGGTTCTCCAGCATGTCCACGCCGACGAGAACGATCACCGCCAGGACCGCCAGCTTGACACCCAGCCAGGGCAGGCCCAGCCCGATGACAACGCCGATGGCCGCCAGGACCCAGATTGCTGACGCGGAAGTGACGCCGACAACCATCCCCTGGCGGGTCAGGATGACGCCCGCGCCGAGAAAGCCGATGCCTGTGACCACCTGGCCGATGATCCGCGACGGGTCGGTGACGCCGGTGGCGACGCTCTGCGAGATCGCGATGAAGACGTAGGTCCCCGTGCAGATCAGGGTGCTGGTCCGCACGCCGACGGGCTTGCCGCGCAACTGCCGCTCCAGTCCGACGATCGCGCCGGAGAGGAAGCAGCACAGCAACCCCTCCCAGGTCAACGGACTGACGTCCAGCACACTCATAGACAATCCCCAAACGCCGCCAATCGACCCGGCAGCAAGGCACAGCATATCCGGAGCCGTCTGGCGGAGCAAGCCCCATCGACTGCTCGCTCATTTCTCCCGCAGCCAGCGGAGGAGTTCGCGGGGGCCGGGACGCTTGCCGTACAGGAGGATGCCGGTGCGGAAGACCTTGGCGGCCGCCCAGATGGTCACGAAGACGCCCACAACGAGGACGAGGATCGAGAGGGCGATCTCGCCCCACCAGATGTCCGGACTGCTCGCCAGGCGCAGGACCATGAGCATGGGCGTCGTCGGCGGGATGTACGTCAGCACACGGGCCAGATCGCCATTCGGATCGCGGGCCAATTGAGGCCAGGCGATCAGTGGAATGACGAGGATCAGCGTGATCGGCATCATCAGGCTCTGCGTCTCCTTGATCGTGTTGCAGACCGAGCCGACGCCCGCCAGAATCGCACTGAACAGGATGAAGCCGAGGACATAGTAGATCAGGCCGTAGACGACCAGGTCCGGACCGATATCGACGTTGATCCCTCGCCAGGTCGCAGCGCCATAGGCCGCCAGGCCCCATAAGATCATGACCGTCAATCCTACCCCGGCCAGGCCCAGGATCTTGCCCGCCATCAACTCGAACGGACTGATCGCCGATAGCAGCATTTCGATGATCCGCGAGTTCTTCTCCTCGATGATGCTGCTGATCATGTGCTGGCCCATGCCGACGATGCCGATGAAGATCAGGTACATGAACGCGAACGGCACCATCATGCGAGCCACTCGCTGACCTTCGCTCTGGACCTTTTCGCGTCCCTGCTCGTCGCCCAGTTCGATCCGTCGGATGGGGACATTCTGGATCTCCGCCAGCACGGCCCGGTCGATCCCGCGGGTCTCGCACCGGCGGTTGACCACCACGTCTCGGAACAGCCGCTCGACGGACCATATCGCATCGATCTGCGAGGCTGTCGGTTTGTAGGTGTAGAATTGAACGGTCCCGCCCCTGCCCTCGAGGTCCCCTTCCAGCGAGACGAACGCATCGAGGTCGCTACGTCGCAGTTTCTCCTTGCCCTGCTCCGGGTCCCCGGGCGACAGCGATCGCAGGGCCAGTTGGCTCTGTGGATGGGACTTGTTGTGCTCCTCGAACGCGCTCGCAATCCGTGAGAGCAGCTCATCGGACGATGAAGTCACCCCGACCCGGATCGCCGGACGAGGCCCGCCTTTGCTCTCCACCATCTTCCGGCTCAGGAAGATGATGCCCACGATAAGGACCGGGATGAGCAACAGGCTCAGGAGAAAGGTCCGGGTCTTGACCGTATCGAGGAACTCCCGTCGAGCGATTTTACCGATCTTCCACATGGCCGCCTCCGACCAGCCGCACGAAGATCTCGTGCAGCGAGGGCTGTTTGATCTCGAACACCCGCACCGTCGATCGCTCGACGAGCGTCCGCAACAGGTCCTGCGGATCGGCGCCATCCCGCAGCGTCACGTCGATCCGTCGGCCTTCGCGCCGGATCCCGGCGACCAGTGGCATCTGTTCGACAAAACCCGCTTCGCCCTCCAGCTCGATGGAGACTATGCGGCACTCATGCCCGGCCCGGATCTGGTCCAGCGTGCCGTCCACGACCACCTTGCCCTGGTTGATGAGCACGATGAAGTCGCACAACTGCTCCGCCTCGTGCATGCCATGCGTCGAGAACAGGACGGTCCGTCCCGCGTCCCGCATCCCGTCGATGATTTCCCGAAGCAGGTCCTGGTTCACCGGGTCCAGACCCGAAAATGGCTCATCGAGGATCACGAGGTCCGGATCGTGTATTACCGTCACCGCGAATTGGAGCTTCTGGTGCATCCCGCGCGAGAGTTCCTCGACCTTCCTGTTTGCCTGGGCGGCCAGGTCGATCCGCTCCAACCAGGCGGGCACCTTCTGCCTGAGTTGCTCGGCGGTCATGCCGCGAAGCGATCCGAAGTAACGAAGAACCGCGGCCACGGTCATCTTCCGATAGAGGCCTCGCTCCTCGGGCATATACCCCACGCGCCGGCGAACCGTCGAGGAGGCGGGTTCGCCAAACATCCGGATCGCGCCGCTGTCCGGGCGGATGATGTCCATAATCATCCGCAGCGTCGTGGTCTTGCCCGCGCCGTTGGGCCCGAGGAAGCCGTATACCGCACCCTGCGGCACGTGAATACCCAAGGCATCCACCGCCCGCACCGGACCGAAGGACTTGCAGACCTGTTCGAGTTCAATGGCATACATGGGCGACGCACCGTCCTTTCAGTGGGATAGACGCATGGGGACGGGGAGTATTCGAATAATCGCTTCGTTTTCCCCATCCGGCCCAGGCGACCGGCTCTTCACTTCCAGAGAGTCTCGATCTGACGGATGGTCTCGTCCACGAGGATCTGGCCGCCTTCGGGTCCGACGACGTACTTGTCCGCACTGTAGCCGCCGCCTTCGACCGCCTTGGTCGTCGGGAGATAGCCGCAGTTCTGGCAGGACAACTGAACCAGCATGGTCACAATCGCGGGACTTCGCGCCTTGATTCGGACGCCGTAGTCGAGATACAGCTCGAACGGATTCGTCGCCATCGCAACGTCGCCAAGCCGCAGCACGTGCACCTCGATCGGCGAGGTCGCATCGGTTCGATAGAATGGTGCGAGCGTCGCATCCACCGCCGGCAGGTTCACTCGGGCGACGGTATGTCGAAAAACCAAACGGGTCTGAATCGTCTTGCGAGCCAGCGGCAGAACCTCCTCGACCGCGTTGACGATCCGTCGCGCGATCTCCTGGCGATTGGAGAGTCCTCGCTGGCGGATCATGGCCTCCTCGGCCTTGGTGCGATAGAGCCGATGCGGCGATTGGTCCCCTGCGGCGGCACACTGGGGAAACACGTTGACATCCTCAGCGATTCTCTTGTGCAGCTCGATCCGCACATCGTGCCAGAAATCAGCAGAGACCTCGCTCAGCCCCTCGGTCTCCTGTGCGGTGCAGGCAAGGTTGATGACGATGCCGGTCAGGTTGCCGTTGGGATCCCAGAAGAACAGCATCTCCACGCCGTGATCCTCATATCCTTCAATACCGGCGAATCCTTCGCGAGTCGTAGCGCCATACATGATTGCCGTGCCGTCGAAGTAGCGTGCCCTGCGATTGGTCCCCACGACCGCGTGGCCGAGCGCCCAGCTCGTGCCGGCGGGCTTGCGGCGTTGCCAGGCATCGACGGCAACCTGGGCAATCCGCCGGACGAAGAAATCCCCATAGTCGGACGCCTTCATGATCTCTGGATCGTTGGTGACATCGTACAGAGTCCCGAAGTCCTCATCCGAAAAGCCCGGACCTGTGTGCGTGTGCGTGGCATTCAGAAACAGCTTGTCCGCGTCGAAGTCAGACAGGCTCGTCTTGAGAGCATCCTTGATCCTGTCCTGCATCGACTTGCGAATGAACAGCACGTCGCAGGACACAAGAACAGCTTGCTCGCGACGGCCGTCCTGGTCCCGCGTCTCCATCGCCAGCGCGGTGGCCGTCAGGGGATCGCGAACGCGCTGGGAGATCCGCTTGTTCAGTTGTCCGACCAAGGCGACCGGCCTGTCCGGCGTGATATCGATCGTGGACCAGCCGACGTACAGAGGCAACTCGCCTCCCTGCAGGTCGGACGCACCCGCCATCCCGACTGAGCAACACTGCATCGCCAGGAGAAACATCTCGACAACTGCAATCGACCTCATATCTCTGCTCCTTTCCCATCAACACCCTTCGTAATTCCGATGACACCATCCCATGCGGTCACGGTACAGGATATCAGGTGAGCAGCGATGTGTACAGCGAGTGCCGAGCTGTCCACTCCATGAACGATCTCACCCGGCAATCCGCTACGGCAGAGCGGCGATGTCACTCTGCGGTTCGCCGACCAGGTAGATCCGGTTTTTGCCGCTGCGTTTGGCTTCAAGGAGGGCCCGGTCGGCCTGCTCGAACAGCCGTTCGGCCGTCGCACCGTCACGAGGGAAACTGGCCAGCCCGCCG
Source organism: Sedimentisphaerales bacterium (assembly GCA_034678485.1). Classification (GTDB taxonomy): domain Bacteria; phylum Planctomycetota; class Phycisphaerae; order Sedimentisphaerales; family Anaerobacaceae; genus PLanc-01. The sequence continues at coordinate 31,788 of JAXDBU010000110.1, forward strand.
CTGATGGTCAGAACGCCGCCGCCCTTCGGACCCAACGGGCGCAGGTCGGCCTTGCCCAGGGCCTGCTGGAATCGCCTGGCGACGGAGAGCGCCTCGGTCGGATGCTCGCTTGCGGCGGATCGCCTCTCTCGCGGCCCCCCCCGGCCTCGGCGACGCGGGTCATCCCAGAAGACCACCGCGAACTCGTCGCCTCCCACCCGGCCGACCGCGTCGTGCGAACGGCAGCACCGGCGCATCAGAATCGCGGCCTGACGGAGTATCTCGTCGCCGGTCGCGTGGCCGTAGACGTCGTTGTAGTGCTTGAAGTTGTCGATGTCGAACATCAGGATCGTAACGTGCCCGCCGGCGGGCCGGGCGCGGTCCAGGATCTGCCGGGCGAACTCGCGGATGTACCGCCGGTTCTTCAGGCCGGTCAGATCGTCCGTCGTCGCCAGCCGCTCCAGACGGCGCAGTCGCTGTTCGAGGTGGTCCGAGACGACCGCGGAGGGGGCGCGTGGGGCTTCCGGTTCCGGTGCGGTCCGTACGAGCGGGGACGCTACAATACTCCCGAACAAGCTCGACGGGCAAATCGGGCAGACGCAGTACTCGTCCGCCAGCTTCTCCTGGCCGGGGGTTGAAGTGGTCAGACGCCGTGCGATCGGCTCCTCGTGCATCCGCGCCAGCAGGACAATTCTCGCAGACGAACCGGCGCGAAGGGCCTTCAACACGGCGCCGAGCTGGCTTGATACGTTATCCATCACCAGGCCGATCGTGTCGAACGCAGCACGGGCGGCCGCGTCGATCCCGTCCAGGACATTCTCGCGAATCTCGCACGACCGCCAGTCCGGACTCCGAACATCCAGCAGGACCTTACGGATATCACCGATCAGTAATACCCTGTTTCCACCCGGCGTTTGCGGACCCATCGTGCTACGCATCGGTCTGGTGCCCCAACAGCGCGATCAGCTCCTCCTCCGTGGCGTGTAGATCTTCGTCCCTCAGATCCGCGAGACTCGGACGCGGGACCCAACGCCCGCCGTCCGAGAGCCAGTCCTGGAAAACCGTCTCAACCTCCTGCGTGTCCCTCGCGAGGTGCACGCCCGAGCGAATTGCGGCCGTCATGGCGCCTGCGTCGAGCGAGGGGTCGTGGCGCACGAGACAACAGCACCGCTGGGCGTTCGCCTCGGCAATCCGGAAGAACCGGCCCCCTTCTCGGGCCAGTTCCCGCATCGCCCCCACCACGAGCACACGCCGTCCGCCCGCACGGGCCATCGTGGCCACTGCGGAGTACACGTCCTCGCACCGCAGCACCTCGACCTGGTGCTCCCGCGACAGCCGGACCATCGCCTGCACGAACTCACTGCGAGGATCCCCCACGACCACCACCCATGGATCGAGTCCCGAACTGCCACGTTTCATCACCGATTCCCCTGCCTGCCCGTCATCGAACACCGACTCCTCCCCGACCACACGTCATCCCATCTTACCACGGACGCCTGCAAAGTCAAACCAAAGCCGTGCCGCAATCGGACTATGCGATCGAGGCACCGGACCCGAGCCAGGTGACGTGGATTCTGGGGAACCTGTGCGATGCGATGGCCATCCACACCACGACTCCATCAAGGCTTGGGTAAGTCTTCGAGGTTCTTCCTGACCTGTGGCGCGTAGAAGCTGTCAGGGTACAGGTCTCGAAAACTGGCCAGCATGTTCATGGCTTGCACGAGACTCTCTTTCTTGGGGTCCCGCTGATAGAGACGCAGATTCAAGCGGGCCAGCTCGTAGAGGGCTTGCATGCCGCCGTCGGTGTTCTGAAACTCTCGGCTCAGCTCGCCCAGCCGCTCGGCTCGATGCTGCTCGTCGGCGATCAGTTTCGCCTTCTCCAGCAACAGATTGTCCCGCAAGGGGTCTTTCTCCGCGAGCTTGCCCAACAGCACATCGAGCTGTCTTTCGTAGTCCAGGCTGTGAGGATTGAACAGAATGAACTCGGCCAGTCGATCCAGCGCGCCTTCTCCCCCGGCGAGGTTCTCCTCGCCGATCAGAGACCGCAGCTCGTGAATTCTCCGCAGCAGATCCCATAGCTTCTGCGATGTCATCACCGTGTCGGCGGGCGGTCGAAACGCACTGAAGAGGTTGTCGGCAGGCGCCGCTTCCATCTTCTCGCGAATCGCGAACTGTTCTTTCGCGATGGCATCCGCCTCGTCGAGCAATGCCCGAGCTCTCTTGAACTCCTTTTGTCCGGCCAGTTGCCTGGCGCCCCGCCAGCGAGCCTCGGCCGACTCGGGACTGCGGCCGAACTCGTTGTACAGGCGAAACCACAATCGCGACGCCCGCTCCTGGGGGTAATCCGTGTAGAAGTGGAGCGTTTCATCCTCCTGAATCCGCCGAAGATCCGGGCTGTACTCGTAGAGGAGGGCCTTGAAGTAGAGGGCAATCGGCATCCGGGTGCTGCGCTGTCGGCGAGTGACAATCTCCTCATGCAAGGCCGCCGGCATCCACCGGGGTCGGGTCGGATGGAGGAACCGGTCATACTGGGCGCTGAGCCAGTCCCGCTTGTCCTGATACAACAACAGATCGTCGGGAAGGATCAACCAGTTCGGCCAACGATCCTCGATCAGCTCGATCTGGATCTCCCGCTTGAGCTCCTCCCGCAGCGGGATCGGCTCGGTGGGATAGGAATATCGCGAGCGATACTCCTTTTCCGTGGGGTCGGTGATCGTCCGGTCCAGGGCCTCGCGGATGCTGCGATCTCGAAACTCGATGACCTCCTCGGGATTGTTCTTCACGACGTAGAGCTGATAGTCCAGCTCGTCGAAGCCGATCCTCCACACGAAGACACCCAGGGCCAACACCAGGGTGGTGGTCGTGAAGACCCAGATCAGGCCGGGCTTGTACCGGGTGTAATGGCCGATCCCGAGGACCAGGCCGGCGATCGTCATGCCGGTCAGCCACGCCCAGATCCACGGTGCGAACGAGAACCCCCATTCGAGCGGCTCGACGCCCCGGGCGCCCCCGAAAGCGCCCCAGTACACCAGTTGCGGCGCCAGGCACAAGGCAATCGCTGTGATACGCGAGCGGAATCGCAGCGGACGGGCCGCTGCCGCCAGGCAGCTTGCGATGAGGAACACCGCAAAACCCGGCAGATTCGCGAGAAAAAAGACCGCCAGTACGAAAATGAAGCTGTGCCCAAAGCTCATCAACTGCGCCGTCAGCACGGGCACCACGGCCAGAATTCCCATCAGCAGTCCGAGCACGATGATCTGCCAGGGATACTCGAACAGGCTCACGCCGGTGTTCGTGCCGCGCCCGAGTTCCCAGAATCCCGAGATCCCCTGCGACGCAAAGTCGAACGCCCAGAACTGGCCCGTCACCACCCGAGACCAGAACAGACAGGCCAGTGCGAATACGAAGGCCGCCAGCAGCCAGTAGAACTGCACGTTCCTGTGGCTATAGTGCAGCGTCGGGCCCACGGTCAGAAAGGTCTTCGGGACCTTGGGCGCCCTGTCAAGCTCTTTATCTTCCATTCTCGATTCACGATTTACTGTTTTGCGATTCGCCATTCGTCCCCCAAGGTCCCGTTCGCCGTCGCACGGCAACACAGGCCCTCGGGCGAGCCAAGCCAAACAGCAAATTGTCAATGGTGAATCCTACGTTCCTTCGCCGCTGCTGCCGAGGTAGGCCACCTGTTCCGGCGTCAGTTTGTCGATCTGGATTCCCATGGACTTCAGCTTCAGAGCGCACACCTGCCCCTCGATTTCCATCGGCACGTCGTACACCCTGGGCTGGAGCTTGCCGGCGTGCCTGGCCACCCACTCGGCCTGCAGGGCCTGGGTCGCAAAGCTCATATCCATCACGCTGGCGGGGTGACCTTCCGCCGCGGCCAGATTGATGAGTCGGCCCTCGGCCAGGAGGTAGATACGTTTCCTGCTGCTGATGACATATTCGTCGACGTTCCGCCGCACCCCTTTGTTGATCTTGCGACTGAGCTTGGCGATGCCGGGGATGTCGATCTCGACGTTGAAATGCCCGCTGTTGGCGATCGTCGCACGGTCCTTCATCTTGCGAACGTGCTCGGGCCGGATCACGTGCTTGTCGCCGGTGAGCGTCACGAACAAATCGCCCACCCTGGCTGCCTGGGCCATCGGCATCACCTGGTATCCGTCCATCGCCGCTTCGATGGCTTTGATCGGATCGACCTCGGTGACGATGACGATCGCGCCCAGCCCGCGGGCCCGCATCGCGAAGCCGCGTCCGCACCACCCGTAGCCGGCGACGACCACATTCTTGCCCGCCATGAGGCAGGAGGTCGCACGGATGACGCCGTCCACTGTGGACTGGCCCGTGCCGTAGCGATTGTCGAAGAGGTGCTTGCTCTTGGCGTCGTTGACCGCGATCACCGGAAACTTCAGCTTGCCCTCCTTGTCCATCGCCCGCAGACGGATGACGCCGGTGGTGGTTTCCTCCAGGCTGGCGATGATCCGCCGGGCGTCCGCCTTGCGTTTCGTGTGCATCTCGTTGACCAGATCGGCGCCGTCGTCGAACGTGATCACCGGCTTGTGGTCGATGGCCGCGTTGATGTGCTTGTAGTAGGTCGCCCGGTTCTCCCCGCGGATCGCAAAGACCGGAATCCCGAAATCCTTGGTCAGCGAGGCCGCGACGTCGTCCTGCGTGCTCAACGGATTCGACGCGCACAGGACCAGATTGGCCCCGCCGGCCTTGAGTGTCCTCGCCAGGTTGGCGGTCTCGGCGGTCACGTGCAGGCACGCCGAAACGTTCTTGCCCTTGAGCGGCTTCTGCCTCGCGAACCGCTCGCGAATCGCCGCCAGGACGGACATATCGTTGTCCGCCCACAGAATCCTCCGTTTCCCTTCGGACGCCAACGACAGGTCAGCCACATCATACTTCATCCGGAAATCCTTTCAAATGTTCGGCCAAACGCGGGATTCTACGACAGATGGCTTCCCCATGCAACCTTTTCTCGACCCGAGACGACGATCCTCCTCCCCGGGCGGTGCGACCGGCGATCTCAAGGAATGGATGATCCGCACGAGCGACACGCAGGCGCCAACGGATCGGGAGACCCTGGATTCGAAGTCGGCGGGGGAATCAAGGCATTGATGATCGGGCTACTCGACCAGCCTGCCGGCCCAGAGGTCCTGAGTGCCGACATAGGAGTACGTGACATAGACCTGCACGCGACGTCCATCGACCGACGCTTCAGCCAGAAGGTCTCGCGTCTTCTGACGGTGCCACTGGAACGTCAGCGGGATGCTGGCGTAGAGACCATCGGGCAGCAAACCCAACGCCGCGAACTCGCCGACCGAGTCCAGCTCGAATCGCGTGGCGAGCATGGTGCGATCGAAGGGTACTTCCTGCCCGTTCAGAAACACCGAGCCACTGTACGCAAAGACGCTGTCTTTGCCCGCGATGTCCTGATTGGCCTGCCGGTAGTCGGCAAACAGGCGAGTCGTCGGGTCCACCGCGTACGGGCCGCGCGCCGTCGGCAACGTGAACGACGCCTGAGCCGACAGAACCAGCGGGATCCTCACGTCTGTCCCGCTCAGCGTGATCTCCGTCGTGTGCTCGACGGTCTCCGTCCGCACGGACAACGTGTCCAGGACCACGGCAAGACTGCGGAAATCGATCGTCATCTGCATCTGGGTGGACGCGGGGGTCAGTCGGACATCTGCGGCACTGATCTGGGCCTCCTGACCGTCGACGGACGCAGCGAGCGTGCACGTGTACCAGGCGCCGTCGGAACCCCCGCTGAAAGCATACGTCGCCTCGGTGAGGTCCTGCGGCCGGGGATAGGTATACCATGCGACCCCCTCGAAGTCCCAGAGGTCCGAGTAGTTCGCGATCAAGTCCTCCTTCTCGTCCTCATCGGTCGTGTACAGATGATGGGCCAGCCGGCCGGACCAGAATCGGTAAACCGCTATGGTGTCCAGAGGCTGCCAGCCCTGCCGGAAGGCATAAAACACAATGCCTTCATAGGTCCAAACAGTCGGATACTCATTCCGAACGATCTCGCATTCAGCTTCGTCGAGGGTCCAGAAGTGCGCCCCGAAAACCGGCGACCAGAACCGATGCACCGGCAACAGGTTCTCGACGATCGGCTCGTAATAGCCGTAATAGGTGATGTCCTGGTACGTCCAGTCATAGGGGTACATGTTGATGACATAGTCCCTCTCGACCCCGAGGAGGGTGTAGAAGTACGTGCCAAGAGTCGGCGACCAGAACCGATACACCGGCCCGAGGCCGTGGAACTCATATGCGCCCAGATCAACCGCGGTCCCGAATTTCCTGGTGTGGTTGTCGAGATCCGTCGTCTCGGCCGAGGGCGTGTAGTTGGGGTCGCCTACATCGATGCACGGCGAATCCGGGGACAGACGATAATCATCATAGGCCGGCCCGGTGAACAGAGGGTCGCTGTAGATGTTCCCGTCGGACCAGATCAGCGTACAATCGAGTTCTGCATAGGCGGCGTCCCGGCCGCCCTCGATGTCGCAATACTCCACCGTGATGGTCCCGCCTTTGATGCTGCCCTGACTGTCGCGCGCCAGGTATACCGCCCAGCCCTGATCGGCCGTGTTACGCCAGAGAATGCTGTGGCTGACCACCGAGTAGGCATTCCCCCTGCTGGCAATCGCGCCGCCCTGGGCGGCGTCATTGGCCACAAACGTGCAATTCCTGATCTCGGGCGAACCTTTGGAGAGACTGTGCACGGCCCCACCAAGACCGCCTGCGACGTTGCTCACGAAGACGCTGTTGGTCAACACGGAACCGGCCCGAAAACTCAGTATCGCGCCGCCGTCCTGGGCAGCCGTGTTCGCAGTGAATGTGCAGCCGTCGATCCGTGGGGCGAAATCGCACACGTACACGGCCCCGCCGGCAGCACCGGCGGCGTTGGATGCAAACGTGCATCGGCTCAGATTCAGCTCGGAGACCGATTCCGGGTTCGCTGCAACACAGGCGTAAACAGCGCCGCCGTTTGCCGCCGCGTTCTCCTCGAAGACGCATTGACCGGCCGTGACTCGGCTGTCGAAGCTCACAAGGGCGCCGCCGCGATTGGACTGGAACGTGCAGCTCAGCATCTCCACATCGCAGGCCGAACAGAAGACGGCGCCTCGGTCCATCGAGCCGCAGGCGTTGTTCGAGAACACGCATCCCTCGAGCCAGACCTCGCCGTCACGACAACTCACGGCGCTGCCCCACAGGGTGACGTAGTTGTTCGAAAACGTGCAATTGTACGCGCGGAACTTGCCTCCTTCATAGCACAGGATGGCGCCGCCCTCCACAGGGCCGTAGCCGTTGGTGATCGTCAATCCCTCCAGATCCAGACGCGCGCCGCTTCCCGCGACGAGGTCGAACGCGCGATGATTGACGGTGGTCGTGCTCGCGCAGTCGATCACCGTCGCAGCGACCACGTCCGGGTCGTTCGGGTCCATGCTGCGAATCGTGATCGCCTTCCCTGAGATGAGGATGTCCCGATTCTCGTCGCCGCTGTACGTGCCCTCCTCAACGACGATGATGTCGCCACTGGAGGCGGCATTCACGGCCGGCACAAGGGACCGGTACGTTGCGGCACTGCTGCTGCCAACGCAAAGAGTCTTCGCATGTATTGCCGGGCCGGTGACGAGCACACAGGTCAATACAACTATACCTGTTCTACAAATACGCCGTTCCATGCAGTGAGTTTCTCCAGAGACAACGATCCGTTGCTCTCTATCGACATATAGTATACCCATCTTGACACCCATGTGTCCATGAATTTTATGCACTTTACCACCGACAAAGGCAATCCATCTTCCCATCCTACCACTGCTTTCGCTGCCGAACGGGGCGATATTGTCGGACGTTGTCCTTGTGCCCACAAGCGACACCAGCCACTTGACGGTCGGCCCTCCCAACGTCTCACGAACGACACCCCATTCTGCCGCTAACTCATTTCCAGAAAAGGAGTTACAAAACAGCACCCCCAAGAGCAAAGCTTGTTTTCGACCCCTATTCTGGATACTGCAAAGCCAGGTTTGTCCCTCCACGCGCTACACGCATGCGTGGTGAGTCCGCGTCAGTCTCTCGCATCCCGGCCGACGCTGATTCTCATGCGGGCAGACATAACCCACCGTCACGGCGATGCTTCCCCGTACAATCCCTGGATCTCGTCGGCGGACAGGGCTTGGTCGTAAATGCGGACATCGTCAATCATCCCCTCGAAGAAACCGGCCCAGCCGTCCTTTGATCCGATCGAGCCGATCCGAAGCCCGTATCCTTTGTTCATCACCGAGAAGGTGTACGCCGCCGAGCTTTCGAGTTGTCCATTCACATACAGTGACGCGATGCTCCCGTCGCGCGTGGCCACCAAATGCACCCACTGGCCGACAGGCGAGACCTCACCGGACCGGACGAGAACCTGCGAGGATGCGCTCTCGCCAAACGAGAACTCCGGCTTGCCATCGCCTGTCGTCAGCAGCGCGTAGTCCCGGGAGGGGGACAGGTTCGTCGCCTTGCCGAGGAGGTACTGGTACGAGGCGTTGTCCTCGAAGAACGCCCAGAGAGCCAGCGTCATCTGCTCGGGGGCGAGAACCTCGGCGTTTCCACAATCCACATAGTCGTTCTTCCCGTCAAAGCTCAGCGCCCCGCGAAGCCGACCATCCACCCACTGCGCGCCATACACAACACCAGGATTGGCCCCAGCCGAATCGCTGGCCAAGGCCCCGGTACCGTCATCGAATTCCCAGTGAGCAATCGGCTGAGGTGACACCGATACGACTGCCGCGGGTCCTTGCCACGCTGCGCTAAACGCCACATAGTCGTGCAAGTCGACCACCTCATCGCAGTTCAGGTCGGCTCCGTTGCACGATTCGCGGAAGCTGCACATTTCGTCAAGCCAGTATTCGCAGAGAATGGCGAGGTCAGCGAAATCGACGATACCATCGCCGTTGAGGTCGATCGTCGTGGCGCAGATATCCCGCGAGGCTGTGTTGTTCTCATAGTTGGCCTCAAGGAACTTGTCCGATCCAGTGGCGACAACATAGACGGTCTGGTGGCCCCTGGCAACGGTCCAGTCGGCTGCAACGGTCACGCTCTCGCCGGAAGCGACGTTCACAACATGTTGGGCGAGCACTTCACCGTTCGTACCATCCTCGCTGTAGAAGATCACTGATGCGTCCGCCGCATCGCCGGCCCCCACATTCGAGACTGTTGCGGAAACCGTAATCGTGTCGCCCGGTAGCGGAGCGTCATTTGAGAGAGCAATGTCACTTGCCGCCAAATCCGGCGTATCTCCAGCGTAGAATCGTGATGTCGCCATTCGCTGGAATCGCTCATCGTACACGGTTCCCGTTGCTGTGCTCGTGATGGAGTACACGCCACCAATTTGCGGGATCACATACACACTCGTGTAGCGTCCATCACCGGCGGAAGCATCGCCATGCGTACCATCGTCATAGAACGTCAGTTGATCGACAGTTCCATCCGGGCGATTGACGTCCGCCACGACTGTGACGCCGACCATAGCAGCCCCGTCATTCAGCAGTTCACCCGCAATCGCAATCGAATCTCCTGGCTGGTGTCCGGTCTCAGAAACCGCGAGTGAGAACGCGAGGCTCGATTCCGCCATAACCTCAATGCGACAGTCCTCACCTTCAGGAGGGACATCGACAGCGACCACCAGTATAGTCCACTCGCCCGGCATCGGCTGCTGGACTGTATAACGCTCGTATGTGGAGCCTCGCGCAAACTCAACACCAGCATACTGCTCCACCGTGTCTGGTCCTATCTCTCGCCCATCTGGGCTTCGCAGCGTCAAGTCAAAATCACTACCTGGCCAAGCTATCCCAAAAGTCACCTGCTGTACCGTCGGGTCAATACGTACACTTTGATACTGCGTCCGCCTACCGTGAACAGCCGTTGTTACAGCAACTAGGGTCGACCGCCCAGGGCAAAGACCACAGTCCCCACGCACAGACGTCGCCTTGCTAAACTCGTACGTCTGGCATCGCAAGTCCACAGGCCATCCGCCCACTTTTATTGCCTGCGTTTGTTTTCTTACGTAGTCGCGAGGCACATCCATACGGCCACGCCAGGGAAAGAACAATTGTCCCTCAAGTGTCAGGTCATCCAGGAAGCGACCGTCCTTGTTTGTCTTGGTCGATTTCTCGAACGTGCTCTCGGTCCAAGTCTCGTGAGTTTCGCACTTCTTGTCCCATCCTTCCCAGACGGACATGCCCTTACGGCCGATCGCTTCCCCAAACTGATCGACGACCTGGAATTTGTATATCCACCAGTACAGCAAGCCGCTCAGTTTCTTTGGGTCGGTCTCTTGTTTAGGAGGTTCGAATTCGATCAGGCTCGTCGGTTTCTGCACAGTCACGAAGTGCGCTGGCGAGGTCTGACTCGCGGCGCCAAAACTGTATGTCACCTCGACCTCCACGTCCCATTTCTGCGTGCTCGCGTTCTTAGCTTGAATCTTGATCGCCTGGGCACTTGAGCTACCCGTGAATCGGACTTTGTCCTGGCCCTTCACTATCTGCCATGTGCAAGTTCCGCCAAGAGGTTGAGCTTTCGCCTGCAGAGACAGAGTAGGACTGTCCGTGGCAGGTCGGTACACCACCATGCATGATCTGTCAGTTGTTGCATCCAAGGGGTCGACTATTTGGACAGTCATTCTTTCGAACCTGGCCGTGATGGATTTAGCGGAATTCATGACGATGGTAGTGGGGTTGGTCGTGCCGGAAAGGTCGCCGGACCAGCCGGTGAAGACATACCCGGTAGCGGGTGTTGCCGTCAAGACAACCTGTTCTCCGGATGAGTACTTCGCCTTGTCCGGAGAGCGTGTTACCGTTCCTCCGCCGGGAGGCGTCACATTGGTGGTGAGCGTGTACTCCGTCGCTTCAAACACAGCCGTAATAGACATGTCGTAGTTGATCGTGATCGTCACTGGGTTGACCCAACCGGCGATGCTGCCCGACCACCGGGAGAATCCGTATCCAGGAGCAGGCGTTGCCGTCAGGGTGACTTGTTCTCCCGCCGAGTATTTCGCCTTGTCCGGAGACAGCGTTACGGTGCCTCCATTCGACGGGTTCGCGGTCACCGTCAATGTGTATTCCTTGGTTTCGATCCAATCGACCCTGAGATGGCTGATCCAATAGTGGGTGCAGGCGTCGCCGCAGATCGAGATGCGGACCGTATTACTGCCGGCCTGGAGGTGTGCAGCGACATCCCATTCGTCCGTGACAAACAAATGAGTCCCACTGTGATTCTCCGCGGGATCGTAGTCTGCCGCAATGGTCGTACCGTTGACGACGATATCGACGGGAGAATAGCCGCCGCCGGGGCAGTCTGGGTCCGCCGAGCTCAGGTGTCTTATGATGAGAGTCGCCGATTCGGGTGCTGCCTGCACGTTGAACGTCAGCGACACGTAGGCGTCATAGCCGACCATGCGCCAACTGTCACCGTACGTGGTGTTGTACACGAAGTCCTGGTTGTATCCGACGGTTCCTCCCTCGCCGTAGATGAGAATCTGCGGGCTTGTGAACCTCGCTTCCACATACTTCGCCTGGCCGCTTGCCACAAGGGCGATGCTCGCATTCAAGCCGACAACGATCAGAACCGAAAGGAATGCATTGCGTCTCATGTCTCGTGCCTCCAGAAAGTCTCACACGGGAACGAAGCGAATGAACCGTACGACAGGAACCAGACTACACAGGCGCGACCCGGCTCGTCAATTGTGACAAATACGTATTTTTCGAGAATTCCAGTTCGCGAAGCGTGCTCGGGTCGGGCGCTCCCGAAATCGCCGTCGGGCATCGGGGAGAAAATCGCGGTTGCGACTTCGCGCCGCGGCGGCGGTCGTGTAGAATGCCTCGCCGTGCGGTGGGCAGGGATCGCCTGCGCCGACGCGACGCAGATGGATGATTGAAAGGATCGACGGGATCATGGGAAAAGACAAGTCACAGTGTCCGGGCAAGATGCGGTATCTCTGCGGCAAGCGGATTCTTCCGGCGCCGATCGACGCCGGGACGAGTATTGTGCAGTTGGTCGATTGCATGGACGCCTACAACGGCGGCCGGCTCCGCGCCGCCTGCCACCTGCTGCGCGACCGCTACTCGCAGGAGGACGTCACGATCGGCATGAGCCTAGCGGGTGCCCTGACGCCTGCGGGGCTCGGACCCGCGGCGATCATCCCGCTGATGAACCACGGATTCGTGGACTGGATCGTCGCCACGGGCGCGAACATGTACCACGATCTGCACTTCGCGTTCAACCTGCCGATGTTCCGCGGCAGCCACAACGTGGACGACGCGGATCTGCGGGACAAGGGCGTCACGCGGATCTACGACATCCTGTTCGACTACCAGGACGTGCTCATGGAGACGGACCGGCGTCTGCGGGAGATCCTGGTCCGACCCGAGTTCCAGAAGGAGATGGGCACGCGGGAGTTCTACCACCATCTCGGCAAGGTCCTCGACGAGTGCGAGCGAAAGAACGGCATCGGCCAGGTGAGCATCCTCGCGGCGGCCTACCGCAACGGGATTCCCGTCTTCACGTCGTCGCCCGGCGACTCGACCCACGGGATGAACGTGGCCGGCCTGGAGCTGCTGGCGGAGGCGGCGGGCCTGCGGGACAAGTTCAAGCTCAAGATCAATCCGAGCATCGACGTCAACGACACGACCGCCATCATCCTGAACGCCAAGAACTACGAAAAGGGCAAGACCGGCGTCCTGCTCATCGGCGGCGGCAGCCCGAAGAACTTCATGCTCCAGACGGAGCCCCAGATACAGGAAGTGCTGATGATACCCGAAGTGGGTCAGGACTACGACATCAACATCACCGACGCCAGGCCCGACACCGGCGGGCTGTCCGGGGCGCCTCCCAGCGAGGCGGCAAGCTGGGGCAAGATCGACCCGACCAAGCTGGACGAGACGGTGACGGCGTACCTCGACGTCACGGCCGCGCTCCCGCTGATGGTCGCCTACGTCCGCCAGGCCGCGCCGCCGAAGGAGCCGAAGCGCCTCTACGACCGGGGC
>JAXDBU010000111.1:0-41617 GCA_034678485.1 Sedimentisphaerales bacterium
GCGCATGGGCCGGCAACATGGCGTTTGTGCCCGATAGTTTCCAGTATACCGGCGATGGTTCCGGGGATATTCGTTTCCGCATCGGTCCGTCGAATCCGAATGTTGACCGCTTTGCCGGTGCGATCGATGATTTGACGCTCGTGCTCGTCACCCCTGGTCCGTAAACCGTTTTGATGGCTCACACAAGGGCACAATTGCGAACACGGCAATACGGTGAGTCCTCCTGTCGGCGTCCCGCACCCACGTGCGGGACGCCTTTTCCTGTATTCCTCCCTGGAGACTCCCGGCACGTGGTTCAAGGGCGAGGCAGAGCAATACTGCGGTGCTTCCACTTGTTCTTGCTGGAAATGGCAGGGTTTGTCAGGAGCGTGCTGCTCACGAAAGAGCTGTCATTTGCTGCAGAAGGTATGGGCATCGCTAACGAAAAAAAGACCTTTACGGTCTGCTCTCTGGTCCCGTCCGCCAACGCAGGGATCCGCATCCGACGATGCAAGGCAACCCCTGGTTGCCGCACACGTGCAGGCGTGCTTGTTATAGGACGTCAGGCCACAATTCTCTACGCATTTTCTCACCTGAAATCGGCCTCCAAATGTGTTGCCCCGGTCTGAATTGCCTTGGCGGACCAACCTTGAAATCGCCATGATTGGGTCCAAAACGATGAATCGCGCCACAAGCAGGAAGGCCGAAGGGCTCCCAATGGAGGCGTCATCCCTGCGGGAAGGTTTTTTCCTTTTTCAACTTGACATATGTTATTGACGAATGATATGCTGATGGGTATGATAGTGGCATGATTGCAGGAAGGCCGCACAGCGTTGGTGCTGGGGGACTGAACCTCTCCCCATCGTCTATACCAAAATCGGAGATTTCTGAGGTGGATCCATCGCCGGGGAATACGCGGCGGGAGCGAGCGGAGCGGAGCCCCTGGCGCAGCGCAGCGAAGCGAGCGATCCGCCGCGTCTCTCGACCCCAGTGTACACTTCCGCCGGCGTACAATCGCCTAACGCCTGGTGCGGACGTTCTCCATTGTAGAAGGGGAAATACCACCCCAGGCCGTCTCGGACATCCCTGACCGTTTGATAGTCGTGGAGATACACCTCTTCCACCTTGACGCTCCGCCACAGCCGCTCGATGAAAATGTTGTCAAACACACGCCCGCGGCCGTCCATGCTGATGGCGACCTGGGCGTCCTTCAAGGTGTCGATCCAGGCGTCGCTGGTGAACTGGCTGCCCTGATCCGTATTGAAGATCTCCGGCCGTCCCAGGCTCAACGCCCGTTGCAGGGTGGTCACACAGAAGTCCGCCTCCAGGGTGATCGAAAGCTCCCAGGCCACCACATACCGGCTGAACCAGTCCAGAATCGCCATCAGATACACCCAGCCACGGGCCATCCGAATGTACGTGATATCGGCGGCCCAGACCTGGTTGGGCCGAGTGATCTCCCGACCCCTGAGCAGGTAGGGATAAACCTTGTGCTGCCGGTCCGCCTGGCTGAGCCCCGGCTTTCGCCGGGGATAAATGGCCTCCAGGCCCATCACTCGCAGCAAACGACGCACGCGCTTCTCGTTCACCGCGTGGCCCTGGCGACGCAGCCATTCCGTCATGCGCGGGACGCCGTAGAACGGCGTCTGCAGATACTGCTCGTCCAACAGACGCATCAGATGTTCGTTGTAGCTGAGGTCTGCTTCGCAACGGTAGTACAGGCTACTGCGACTGAGGTCCAGCAACTCGCACTGACGTCGCACCGAGATCTCCGGATGCCTCGGCTCAATCACCGCCCGCTTCTCCTCAAGCGTCAAGACCAGATTTTTTTTTCAACCAGTCCAACTCGACTTTCAACTGACCGATCTGCTGGTACAACCGATCGGTCAAGGCTTCCCGCTGGCGAACATCTTCCCGATGCTGAACCGCCGACACACGGATTTTCAGTCCGAACGGGGTTGTCGCAAGTCCTTGTCTGGAAATGATTAACGAAGGCTGTGCAAGAAGTTATGAGATCAGGCGTAGATCAGCCGAAGGTCAGCCGAAGACCAGACGTACATGTCTGGCGCGCACTTGGGCGCGCGCCTGGTGATCGCCGAAGCTGGTAAGACCGGTTCCAGTATTGCTAACTCCCACCGAAGCAACGGCAGGTTGCCGCTGGCGACAGCGCCGATCTTGTACGACTTCGAAGCCGAGGACCACAGAACGGGTACTGCCTCTTTGGCTTCGCCAGGGCCTTCGCCGCCGGGGCCACGCACCGCGACGAGGCGCTGCTCTCGGCCCGCCTTGCCAACCCATCCCCCTGGCGGCCCACCCTTGCACCGCCCTGCCGGACGCGCCAGAAGCGTAAACTTGCTCATCCGCGCCATCAGGCGGCCCTCCGATAGAAGTTCAGGAGTCCGCCAAGCCGTTCTTGGCAGACGACCTCACCGGCGCCCTGCGGCGGCGGCTCGATGATCTCATTGCCCATACCCTGGTGTGCTCGCTCGGTGTGGTAGTGCTCCATGTACTCTTCGATGACGTACTCCAGATGCCGTTCACCAAAGATGAGCATGCGATCTAAGGCTTCGCTCTTTATGCTCCTCACGAAGCGTTCCATGATGCAATTCAAATGGGGCGACATCGGCGTGGTGCGGATGGGTTTCACCCCGGACGAATTCAGTATCTCCCGGAACTTTTTCGTGAACAGAGCGTCCCGGTCGTGGATCAGGTACTTCTTGTCCGTGAGGAAACCCGCAAAGTGGTCTACTAGGTTCCGGGCCATCTGGCTCATCCAGTCGGCATGGGCCTGCTGGATGATCCCCA
Organism: Sedimentisphaerales bacterium; assembly: GCA_034678485.1. Taxonomy (GTDB): domain Bacteria; phylum Planctomycetota; class Phycisphaerae; order Sedimentisphaerales; family Anaerobacaceae; genus PLanc-01. The sequence goes on from JAXDBU010000111.1 coordinate 2,785, forward strand.
CGACCTCCACTTTCCGAGTGGCGTAATGGATGCTCACCAGGACCATGTACCGGGTGAGGCCGGTCAACGTGTAGATCTCCGTCGTGAAGAAATCAATCGCCGCCAACGACTCCCAATGCGACCGAAGGAACTCGGACCACCGGGTCTGCCGGGCCCGATCCGGACCACAGGGGTAACCATGTCGCTTCAGAACATTGTCGATGGTCGTGTGGGAGACCTTGTGCCCCAGGTACTTGAGTTGTCCCTTGATCCGGCGAGAGCCCCAAGTCTTGTTCTTGCGGGCGATCTGGATGATGAGCTTCTCCAACTCCTCGGAGATCCTCTTCCGGCCCCCCGTCCGCTTCTTGCTGCCGTCGTATTTTCGGGCGACGAGACTGCGGTGCCAGCGGAGGAGTGTGTCAGGCGAGAAGACCCCGCAGGCATCTGTCAAGACCGCCTTTCCCAGTCGCTTGGCCAGCCGGGCCAAGCGCATCCGTTGGTTGTCATTGAGGAGGATTCGCTTGGTACCGAGCTTCTCGCGCAGGACCTTGTTCTCCTCCTTGAGGTACTCAATCACGTCCTGCTGATGGCGGTTGATCCACCCGGCCAACATCATCAGGAGCATGCCCATCGGCTTTGCTTTCATCACGGCTCCATCCTTTCACCATCCAACCATCCATCCAGATAAACAACGTGAGCTATTATAGTCGAGCCCCCCGGTAGGAGCGACCATTTTCCCCGGTTCTGCAGCCATGCCAGCACGGACGAGATTTGTTGACGGTACACCATCTGTACCTGTCAATCACCGATGAAACCGCCCCGGCGCCTGTCATGCCTGGATGAGTTCTTGCATCCTACGCGGTATCCGCTCTGTGCTGAACCTGGGCGGTGACGTCGCGGGTTCGCGTCGGATCGCCCAGCACGCCGTAAAGGGCTTTCTGCACAATGACCTTCAGCGGCGGCGATGGGACTGCGGAGAGGACTTCCTTCCCATTGTGCCTCACCAGCACCACCTTCCCATCGTCGCGTGAGCGTTCACGGAATACAACGAACACCGAGCCGCTCGGCTCGAATGGCACGACGACATGCGTCCTCCCGTCCTTTTGTTTCCATAGTGCTGCGCGTTCCATGCGCCCACTGTCCGGCCACCAGAGTTCCGGGATCCTACCTGTGACTCGGAAACTGCATGTGGTTGTGAACTCATACGGCTGAAGATTTGCGACGAAGTAGATCTCCGCCTCGTCGGCGCGGCGATGAATCCAGCGCAGCGGCTGTCCGGCAGTAAAGTCCGCTGGGACGCCGGATTCCTTCAGCACCTTCTCGGGCGAGTCACTCCAGACCACGCGGCCCTTGCCGAGGCGATGTTCCTTTACGTTCTGCCCATCCGCATCACCCCATAGCTCGGCAGCCAATTCCTTTACCTCTTCGTCACACTGCGGAAATCCTGCCAAACTGGGTGAGGCGGACGGTCTCGGCCCGATCACAGTCGCGCCGGCTTGAACCAGTTCTTTTACCTTGCGCAGCAGCGCCGGCGTCATCGTCTGTGACCAGGGCAGCACAAGCACGCCGTAGTTCATGCCATCGGGCAACACGATGCGACCGTCCTTCACCGCCATATGTGTGAGCACCACTTCCGTGCCGCACTCGTCCCAGTCGTAGCCGCTGCGCTCGTAGTAGCCCAAGCCCTGCGGAGGTGTTTCGGCCTGGACACGACAGATATCCGCCACGAAGAGTCCCTGCCGGAGCATGTACTGACAACGAGCGAGGTACGTATGCCATGCGGGTGTCCACTCCCACCATGTCTGGGTTCGTTCGTAGTGCTGGCCCCAGGGACCCATGGTCATGCCGGGCCGCCGACCATCCGTCCAAGGCTGCAGCGCGTAGCGGTGGAAGACGAAGCGGTTGATGCCCTCGCAGAACGCCCGGTCGCCATGCGATTTCAGGACCGCAGGATGCTCCCGCCATCGCTCGTGGTCACCGGAGGTGAACGCCTCCGCGCCGATGATGCGTTTGCCATAGACATGTCCCGCCGAGGCCATCCCCCGGCACGTCTCAATCGCCCCGCTTGGTGTCCAGAACTCGCCCATTGGCTCATCCGACCGGCCACCATAGGCAATCGCATCGGAGGGACCGCCATAGGCTTCCACGGTGAAACGCATCCCCGCAACGTTGGCCAGCCGATGCATCCAGCCGGCATAATTCTCGATGACCAGTTCCGAGATCGTCTGACGCAGGTCCCAGAGGAATCGCTCTGAGATCTCCAGACTATCGACGACACGTCCTGTCATCACGGGCAGGAAGGGTGACAAGTCATAGCCGCGCCGCTGCCGGAACTCCTCACGCATCTGGGCCGTCCAGTTCTGAGAGCCATTCTCCCAACTGTCGATGTGCGTGGCGACCAAACCCGCTGCGCCCGTCCCCGGTCTAATACCCGTATCCGCGACGAGCTTCGCCATCATCCCGGCGAAGTTCGCTTCGATGCCTTCCTTGCTGAGCTTGTCGCATTCCAGTCCGCGGCCGGTCGCGGGCGCCGGGGCATTCTCAACACCGGTGCTTGTATGGCCGAAGCGGACAATGGTCCATCGCCCGGGCGGCACGTCCCAGACAAGCTTCCCGGAGGCATCGATGCGCCCCGTCAGATCGGTGACGCTGTCACGCCGGACGATCATATCTGGAGTGCAGTCCACTGTGGTGGGCTCGCGGTTGTCCCGGCTCTGAAACGCGGCTTTCCAACGGACGTTCGCGATGCGGTAGCCTCCGACCGCTGGAAAGGCCTGCACAACGATGTCACGATAGAAACCGGCCGTGGCCCGCGGCTGCGGGAGAACAGCCTCGAACCGCTGCGGACCAGCGACGTCGGTCTCCGTCCACACGACCTCCTGCATGGACTGCTCCGGCTGGATCCATGGACCGCCGCTTCCGTTCCAGCCGGCGTCGTTGTTCATGTTGACTTCGAGGCCCAGTCGTCGTCCCTCGGCGTGGACGTGTCGGAAGAGCTCTCGCCAACGATCGCCCATGAAGTCCACCGGCCCAACCGGAGCGCCTTGATCCACTTCCATGATGAGGACCCCGCCCACCCCCACGCGTTTCATCGCTTCCAGGTCGGCCGTGATGCCCTCGCGAGTGATATTGCCGTTCAGCCAGAACCAATACACCCACGGGCGGGCCTCGGCCGGCGGTTCACGAAAGCCCCGATCCAGGGCACCGGCGCTGGCCACCCCGGGCAGGGACGCAGCAAGCACAAAGACAGTTGTGATGATCGAACGGAAGGGCACCATACGTCAATCCTTTCCTGACAATTCCGCTTCCAGCCCTGTCAAGCCATGCTACCGCCAACCTCGCCGACGGTCAATTGATGAACCAGATCGTTCGTGTGGTACGAATACCTTCTGAGCGCATCCTGACACGCCGTCCTCATGGGGACAGGGCGCGACCGCGTATGGTGCAAGTATTATCCGAGCGCAAGTATCATCATCACCTTGAGTTGCGTCATGACCGAATGAAAGCACTTGTGTACCGCCCTACCGCCGGTTAGCCTTTGCGGTCTATGAAACGACACCTGTGGCTGACGATGCTGACCTGCTTGGCATACTGCCTCGACCAAGAACTCTGGAAGGCGATCGACTATCTCAAGGAGCAGGTGAGGGTCCTGAGAGAACAACAGGAGAAGGACAAACGCATCCTGCTGGACAATCACCAGAGGACCAGGCTGGCTGCAAAGGCCAAACGCTTGACGCGAGAACTCCTGGAAGCAACGACGGTCCTGTTCACGCCGGACACTATCCTCGGTTGGTACCGCAAGCTCATCGCCCAAAAGTACGACGGCAGCAAGAACTGCCAGAATCCCGGCCGGCCGAGGATCTCCCGGGAGATCATCGATCTCGTGATCCGATTCAAAAAGGAGAATCCGCACTGGGGCTATACACGAATCCGGGATTACATCGTCTATCTCGGATACAAGATCGGCGAAACCACCGTGAAGAACATCCTCGCCGAGAACGGTTACGACCCCAAGCCAGACCTGACCCGCAAGACGACATGGAAAGAGTTCATCAAGAGCCACTGGAGTGTTCTGGCGGCGTGTGATTTCTTCTCGATCGAGCTATTCGTCAAAGGTAAGCTCGTCCGTTGCATGGTGCTCTTCGCGATAGACGTGGCTACGCGTAAAGTAGAGATCCTCGGCCTCCATGCCCAACCCAACGGTCCTTGGATGGAGCAGATCGCTCGCAATGTCAGCGGTGAGGGTGGCTTCCTCGCTGGCAAGAGGTACCTGATCCACGACCGAGATCCACTGTATACGGCCAAGTTCGAGAGTATTCTCAAAGCTGCCGGTGTGGAACCAGTTAGACTGCCACCGCGTAGTCCGAATCTGAACGCCCACGCGGAACGGTTCGTCAGGTCCGTCAAAGAGGAGTGTTTCGATCACCTCATTCTCTCCTCCGAAAAGCAACTGCGACACGTTCTATCCGAGTATCTCCAGTACTACCATCACGAGAGGATTCACCAAGGCCTCAACCGGATCATCGAGCCGCAGCATGACGATCATCAGGGTCAGATCATCTGTATTGAGCGTCTAGGCGGACTGCTGAAATCCTACCATCGCAAGGCGGCGTAACACACCCCTTCCGCACTGTGCTTGCAGAGGCGGTGCGCGCCAAGGGACCTACTCTACGCCACAGATGCCAAATTGCGATTGGCTCCAGTGGCTACATGCCCCTTGCCCTCCACTAACAGCCCTCATGTTTCTCGCCGATTTGTAGGCTAACACCCGGAAACGGCCCAAGTTACGCGCTGATGAATTTGCGCACCCTACGACTTATAGCAAGCCTCGCAAACATAACGGAGAGGTCGGGATTCGAACCCGAGGTAGAGGTTTACCCCCTACAACGGTTTAGCAAACCGTCGCCTTAAGCCGCTCGGCCACCTCTCCAGAGTATTCAATTGTCACCGCTTGCGCCGGCTCCCGGCCTCCTGCAACATAGGTCCGCAGCAGCCGGAAACAGGCAAAGCACTCTGAGTTTACACGGAACCGGCCGGTGGTACAAGGAAATTTGTGAAGAGAATCAGACCGATCCGGCGGGTTCACCGGACGGGCCAGAAGATTTGATCGCCGCCCTGGTCGCCGAGGCCCCACTGGCTGGGAGTCCCGTCGTCGTCGTCGAAGTCCGCGCCGAGACTGTAGAGCAGAAAACCGCCGGCGGTCCGTTTGTAGACCAGGGAACCGTCCGAATACGCATCCAGCGGCACGCGCCGCAGGAAGCCCGCTTCGACGAGCCGGGCCAGAGAATCCGGATATTCACCGCCATCCATCTCGTAGCGGATCGCCGAGATCGTTGCGACGAGCGCCGCAAGGTCCGTCCGGGCCCGCCAAGGCAGATCGATGATTCCCAGACACGCGGTCCCCAGAAGCCCGACATAGGCGTCCCGTCGGACGAGAGCATCCAGCGTGCCCTGGACGCCGTTGGGCTCGCTGCGCCGTCCATAGGGTGTCCTGGCCGCCGCGATCTGGATGTTCTTGAGGAATGCCTCCGTGCAATCCGTCGTCTGACGCCGATCGAGGCCCAGCAGGTCCGTGTTCTGGCTGGGGGTCATCGGGTCGATCAGCAGCTTGAACGGCTTGGACAGGCCCGTCCACTGCGTCATGGCGATCCGCGGGACGCGGCCCTGCCCGTTTCCATCGTCGGTGAAGATCCGCTGGACGCCATCCAGCCAGATGCACCGTTCGAGCGTGAAGTCCAACACGCCGCAATCCTCGTCCTCGAACCGTTCGAATTGCTGCTGGAGCGAGGCCAACGTCTCGGGCAGCAGCGATTCCTCTGCGAGGATGCCGCGCAGCGTGCTGATGAGCAGGGTCCGAATGGACACCCCAAGAAGCTGGTGGGACAGGACCTTCCTCCCCTCGAAATGGCGAGCGAACCGCCACAGAGTCGCCACGTCGGTCAGCAACAGGTCATCTTCGCCGTCGAAAGCCCGCAGTTTGATCCGAGTGTCCAGCGCGAAGGCCAGTTGCCGGACACCGACCGCCTGCCGCATGCCGGCGAGCATCGCGCTCTCACCGGCGTAGACCGGCCAGTAGTAAGGCTTCTGCGCACCCTGGGCCATGTGGTCGAGGGCCTCTACGTTGGCGACCACCCATTTGCGGAACTGGTCGAACGCTTCTTCCGACCAGTTCCCCGGCAGCCCCCCGCGAAAGGCGCCGAGCATCTCCGGCATCTGCACGATCGCCTGGAATCCGCGCTCATAGCAGAGACGCGCATCCGCGTTCGGATCGTAATCCGCCGGCCGGGCTGCCTCCGCCATCTGCGACACGTAGTCCGTCGCAATCCGCACCCTGGACGAATCCTGCCAGTGAGGCCACTGACCGGCACAGTACAGCGCATTGAGGATCGCATGCGCCAGAATAACCGGGACCAGGGTCCTGCGTCTCCAGCGCCAGAGCCCGAGAAGCAGGCCGAGAGCCAGCGCCGGCCCGAACCTGCCGAAGGGCGAGAGATGCACCGCCGCGAAGAGAACCGCCTGGCCGAACCAAGCCAGTAACGGGCCCACCGCCCGTTCGAGGGCGCACTGGACGAAGCCTCGCCAGAACAACTCCTCCAGAACCGGCGCCACAATAACGATGCGAACCGCCAACGCGAGGAAGAACGCGAGGTTTCTCCCCTCCGGCAGGAACATCCGATCCACCGGCGGCTTGGCGCCAAGGAGATGCAATCCGACGGCGGCCCACAGCATCGACAGGAAGGCAACCGTCGGCAACAGGACAACGGCCGTCGCTTCGAACAGGCCGGGACGAAACCACACCAGATCGAGCTTGCCTGCCGCGGCGGTTCGCCTGGCCACCAGGACGATCAACAGCATGATGAGCACATCCGCCAGGGGCACAAACAGATGGGTAATCAAGCCATTCCTGCTCAGGCCGTCATTCGTGTACAGCAACGAGGAAACGAGAACCGGCGATGTGACCATCACAAGGGACAGGAACAGAATGCCCAGAATCCGCAGTCTGCGTGGCGAACCGCTCGCACCCAGCTCCGAGCCTGCAATCGAATCTGACAAATCCGTGCCTCCACAGTTCGCCGGAACACCCATGAGAATCCGCCGGCGATTATATCAGCAACCGAGTCGCTTCGCCACTTCGTCGCGGATCAATTGCATGGCGTGCTCGATGGGCGCGGGCAGATAGGTCCCGGCGGCCATCTTGTGCCCGCCCCCGCCGAACTGGGCCGCGATTTCGCTGACGTCCACCGCGCGCTCCATCCCCGGGCGGCTCCGCAACGAGCAACGGATGCGCCCGTCCCGCAGCTCCACGAACAATGCGGCGATCTCCACCGACCCGATCCGCTGACACTCGTTGACCATGTTCTCCGTGTCGCGATAGGTGGCCCCTGTCCGCTCGAAATCCTCGCGGACCAGGTATTGCGACGCGTATCGGCCGTCGAGGTGCAACTCGACCCGGCCGAGCAGCATCGCCATCAGCTTGAAACGGGCTTGGGAGAACGTCTGATAGAGCTTGCGATAGAGATCGTTCGAATCGACGCCGAGATCGATCAGCTCCGCACACGCGCGGAAGACCCGGCCGTCCGCGTTGCGAAGGTGAAACCATCCGGTGTCCGTGGCAATCGCCACGAACAGGGCCTCGGCCACCTCGCGCGGGATTGACGAGCCGGTCCACTTGAGAAAATCAAACAAGACGAGACCCGCCGCCGCCGCGGTAGGGTCGGTGATCTCGACCCGACCGAGCCTGTCGGACGTGACGTGATGGTCCACGATGAGGACCGGTGCGTCCGTCCGCTTGAGGTAGTCCTCGAATCGCGGCAACTGGCTGCGACTATTGGTGTCCAGAATCACGACGAGATCGATCTTGCCGGATTTCCCGTCGACGAGGTCTTCGACGTGCACGTCCTCGCCCAGCACGGGGAGCGTTTCCGGGAAGAGAAACCCGTACCAGTCGGGCATCGGTGAGACGAACAGCGGTCGGACCGTCTTGCCCAGTCCGTTCAGGACATGCGTCATCGCGGCAACACAGCCGCAGGCATCGCCGTCCGGCCTCGCATGCGTTGTAATCAGGACAGTACTTGAACCGTCGATCAGTTCGACCGCACGTCGATACGCGTCATCAGTCACGCAGAAAACCTTTCTACCCCTACGGAGAACCGAAGACCGGTCAGCCTGCTCCGAGACCTTCGGATTCTCCCCTTCTATTCATGCTCGAAGACCATCTTCTGCACGTCCACGCCTTCGATGGCCTTGAGCTTGTCCATCAGTTCGAAGATCGGCTTCTCCGGGCCCGCCATCTCCAGCAGGACCAGTCCGTTGGGCGAACAAAAGCTCTCCGAGACGGAGTGCAGACCCAGACGGGTCTTGATGCTGCAACCGTACTCGGTGAACAACTCCTGCACGACGCGGACGTGATGGACTCGATCCGTGATGTGAACGCCCAATACGATGTGTCTTGCCTCACTCATGGTGACCTCCTGTCGTAACTGTCTGCAAGGATCGCTTTGGCCTGCCGGCAGTCCTCCGCGATCTGCGCGACAAGTTCCTCCGGCGAACCGAACTTGTGCTGGCTTCGCAATCGTTGGATGAAATCCATCGCCATCCACCGGCCCGTCATGTCGCCCACGTCGGGGATCAGCAGGTGGGCCTCGATCAGGAGCGGATGTTCGTCTCCAAACGTCCTCGCCTGTCCGATGCTGAACACGGCGGGGATGCGTCGGTGCTCCCGCAAGAGATCCTGTTCCGTGGGGGCCGTCTCCACGAGACCGACGTACACGCCTTCGCCCGGAATGATCTGATTGGGTTTGCTCATGTTGAGCGTGGGGAAGCCGAGCTTGCGGCCACGTCCCCAACCCGAGACAACGGGACCGATGAGCCGGTACGCCCGGGACAAGGCGGCAGCGGCCTCGACGACGTGTCCGGCCTCGAGCATGTAGCGGATGATCGTGCTCGACACCCGCAGGTGCTGGCCGGTCGCCAGTTCGATCTGGCGGGCCGGGACGACAACGACCTCGAAGCCCTTCGCGCGCCCGAAGTCCGTCAGGGTACGCACATCGCCGGCCCTGGCGGCGCCGAAGTGGAAATCGTCCCCTTCGACAAGGACCGACGGACGAATCGTCGCCATGAGGAACTCGTCGATGAAGGCCTCCGGCGACAGGCTCAGCAGGTCCTTGTTGTCTTCGAGCACGATGATGCAGTTGTCGGTGTAGTCGTCCAACAGGCGGAGCTTCAGTGACAGAGGCGTCAGCACACCCGGGGCGTTTTGTGGGTACAGAATCGCCACAGGATGCGGCTCGAACGTCATCACGACCATCTCGGTGCCGCGGTCACGGGCAATCCGACGGGCCGTGTGGAAGATCTCCTGGTGCCCGACGTGCACACCGTCGAAGTTCCCGATCGTCAGGACGCATCCCTCTGTGAGCTGCCCGAATTCCGAACGCTGCGTAAGAGTTCTCATGTCGCGATCAGTTTACCCGCTGGGAGCGGGCACGCAACGGCTTTTTGGGGCGCCGGTCGCCTGGTGTGCGCGCAGGTCTTCCCACAGGAGCATCGGGAATTGTCGTGTTGTTGGAGAACAGCCGGCCGGGTGGTTGTGGATGCGATTCTATTTCTCGCGGAGTTCAGAGGGATAATTCCGGGCGACGCTGCTGTTCGGATAGAAGATCCTCGCTTCCTTGAGCGCCACCTCCATTTTGGCGGTGTCGTTCTCTTTCTCATAGCACAGGATCAACATCTCCATGGCAGCCTGGTGGCAGGACGTCCGTTCGGCGCCGGTCGCCTTCTCCGGCCCAAGTCGTCGCACCTGCTCGAAACCGGGAATGGCCAGTTGGTACCGTCCGTCCTCGACGTACATCATAGCCAGCTCGAAATGGGCGGATCGATTCGATGCGTCGGTCTGGACGGCCCTCTGATACGCTCCGTAGGCCATATCGCGATCGCCTTGAGCCCGGTAAACTCGAGCCGACTGGCACCAGGCGCTGCTGCTGTCGCCGTCGATGAGCAAGGCCTTATCGCACTGGCGCATCGATTCATCGAGCAACCCAACGCTGGAGTACGCACCGGCCAGATCCAGGATCTGGCTCAGCATCACCGGTCGGAGCAGGACCAGAGCCACGACGATGAGGATCAGGCTGTAGCAGCTCTTGGCCGCAGTGTCCTTGTACTCTTGCACACGTTCTCTGCGTTCACGATAGGCGAGCAGGCGATCTTCCATGGGGCACCCGTTAACTGACAACGACGAAATAAACGCCGACGATCATCAGCATATTGCCTGCCAGCAACTGGATACGCTGCTCGACAGAGCACATCCGCGTTCGCAGGAACAGTAGCAGGTTCGGCATGATCAGGCTGGTCAGCACACCGACGCCGAGCATCATAATACTCTGCCCTCCGGCGAACACCATGAACAGGGCAAGGCCGTGGGCAGTGGAACCGCGTGCGGCCTCGATTAGCGTCTGCATTGAGATCCCGCCATCCGGACATGACGGCGTCTGCAACAGACCGAACACGCAGCCCAACAGAAGCGCCCCCAGCGAGCCGGTCCCGGCCAGCCGTTTGGCGACCCGTTGCCATCTCTCCGGCAGCAGACGGGGATTGATCACCCCCGAAACAAGCACCCCCACGAGGAATAAGGCCGCGCCCAGGCCCCAGAACAAGTACCTGCTTGCATACAGAATCCTGCGGAGGCCCTCGTCCGTAGACGCGGCTGCAGCACCCAGCAGGACGGTCCCTGCGACGAGTCCCAAGGCAAAGCGGCTCGAGAGGAAGACGCCGTGCCGCTTGGATTGGGCGGCGCCGGTCACGTAGGCCAGCACAATCGGCAGCCTCACGACGGCGCATAGGCTCAGCGATACCGTCGTCCCTGCGACAGCAGCGGCCAACAGCGTCACATTGCCCGACTGAACCGCCCATTCCTGAAGGTCTGGAATCACGATAAGTCTCTTTCCCACAAGCCTTGAGATGAACTCAAGGCGGGCCCATTGCTCTCACGGACGGACACAGGACGACTACCCTGTTCGGTGGTCCTACTTCATCACGCCGGAATAGCCCGGCTCCAAATAGAATGTACAAAACAAACTCGCCCGAAGAAAATATGCAACAAAGTTGCAAATCCTGACGTAGAGGGGTATAATATCGCGCGTTGTTGAACCGTATAGATCATAATACACAGAGAACAGGCGGAAGAATGCAGCGAAGAGTGAGTGCGATTCTGTCGGAACTCAGGGCCCACGCGCCCTTTACGCTATTCGGAGCCCTGACCGGCATCGTGGCCATGTTGTTGTTTGCCAAAGCCTCGACGCAGGTCAGCCAACGGCTCTTTCAGGTGTTTCACCCTGCTCATGTCGTCCTGTCGGCCATTGTGACAGCCTCGTTGTTCAAGCTGCACGAGAAGAAGCCGAGTTTTCTGCTGATCCTGATCGTAGGCTATGTCGGCGCCGTCGGGATCGCCACGTTGAGCGATTCGATCCTGCCCTTCCTGGGGGAGGACTTTCTCGGCGTGGCCGTTCCGACCCACGCCAGCCTGCACGAGCATGGAGACGCCTCCGAGCCGGCTGCCCTCCACGAGGAAGAGCACGAGACCCACGAGCACACAGGCAGGCCGCAGCTCCATCTGGGTTTCATTGAGGATTGGTATGTGGTCAATCCGGCTGCCCTTCTCGGGATACTGATCGCCTGGTTCTGGCCGCACACCAAGTTCCCCCACGCCGGGCACATCCTCATCAGCACGTGGGCGTCCTCGTTCCACGTCCTGATGAACACGCATCGGGAGCTGACTCCCCTGCTGTTCGTCGGAGTCTTCGTCGTCCTGTTCCTCGCGGTGTGGCTGCCCTGCTGTGTCAGCGATATCGTGTTCCCGATGCTGTTCGTGCGCTCGCCTCATCTGCACGAAGGGCGTTGCTGTTGTCAACACCATCCCCAGGAGGTGCACTCATGACCGACCCGCTCGACGAGAAGGCCAGACACATGCTCCGAGAGGCCAGGCTGTACTGCACAGAGGCCCGCGTGGCCATCCTGAGAGTGCTCCTGATGCGAGTCGGTCCGCTCTCTCAGGACCAGATCAGTGATCGGCTCAAGAGCCGAGTCTGGAACCGAGTCACCGTGTATCGAACGCTCGAGTCGCTGGTCGAAGCCGGGCTGGTGCACCGCGCCTTCATGGAGGACCGTGCCTGGCACTTCGAGCTGGCTGACCACTGCTCAGAGCATCAGTGCCACCCTCACTTTACATGCACGCGCTGCGGCGTGACGCAGTGCATGACGGATATCTCCCTGCCCATGGCGGTCATCCCGCGCAAGGGATTCGTCATCAGCCGCCAGCAAGTGCGATTGGAGGGTCTGTGCCCGGCCTGTGCCTGAGCGCAAGGTGAAGTTCAGATCATGCGAATCGGTTCACGACAACTTGCAGGCTCGACGCGAACCGCCTCGTTGCTGGCGGCGTGCGTATCCCTCGTCGCTACGACGACCGGGTTGCTCTTGGCCATCCATCTGCTCACCGTCGATCACTGTGCGGACCACAACTCGGATCATTGCGCAATCTGCCAGCAGCTCCTGGTCGTATCGAAGGAGACTCTGCTTGTCCCGAGCGTCGCGATCGTGCGCGATTGCCCCATCTTCCGCGCGGCGGCGCCGGTAATCACCGAACACGTGGAAGCTTGCTATCCGCAGGTCTTGCGGCCTCGCGGCCCTCCCCTGTCGACATATCCCATGTAGTGTCTGGAACGGGCGACGTCGGTCTGCCCTGCGCTGCCTTCCGGCAGTCCGCAAGCAGCACGTTCGCCCACCATCCCCTCGGAAGCAGCCCGCGGAGAGATCCACCGAGGCGCTTCGAATCCGGATATGTAACGTAGAGAGGAGACATGATCGATGAGATCACCCATGTCATTTGGTGCAGTTCAACGAGCGATGGTCGCAATCGCCCTGTTTGCACTGGGCGCCCCGCTCGCGTACGGCGAGTGCACGGTCGCCCACACTCACATCGGGGTCAACCCGACCTGGCGTCCGGCAGCCGGGCGAAATCCGTGGGTGGGGTCCGTGGCCTCGGACCCGACCGACGACAACAAGCTCTGGTTCTTCTCCTTGCCGCCAATTCATGACTGTGCGACGCCCGGCTGGCCCGCCTGGGAACAGGCCAACGGCAACACCTTCCTCGTCCTGACCCAAGTTCGTGAGGAAGGAGAATGCATCGCCAAGCCCAGCGATCCGAACAAGACGCTGTACACGTGCAGTTTCCTGTACAGCAAGGCCGGAGGCTACGGCGACCCCAACGGCCGGGAGCATATCGACGGCTGGCACTCCGCCTTCGGTCCACAGGGCGCCTGGAATCTCCAGAGCGTCGACGCCAACACGGCGCCTGCCTGGAACATCTACCTGCAGCGAGGAGGCGTCAGCAGCAACCTCGATGAAGACGATTTCCTCATGCTCCTGTCCGACGACACCGCGGTCCTGGAGCACGACGGCGACACCCATTCCCTGGAAAAGGAATGGCTCGACGATCAGAACGCCTGGGGCATCCATGCCCATGCGGGCTTTTACTTTTGGCTCGACGACGCGGATGACGACGTCTATGTCGTCCTGTCGGCCCATGACGCCGGCGGCCTGTACCAGCGTTCCGCCGATTTCATGATCCGCTTCGCCAAGAAGGTCATCCAGCCAATCGCCGGCGACCTGAACGATGACGGCGTAGTGGACATCGAAGACCTTCAGATCCTCATCGACCAGTGGGGCCAATCCGGCATCTACTGCGGCGATGAAGTCGAAGCCCACGACCACGGTCACGAGGACTGATCCGTGTGGAAATCGAGGCATGCCATGAGAATGGACTCGTGCCAATCGCGGCGGAGGTGCAGGAACATCCGGGGCGTCTGCGGACGCCCCGGATCTCGCTCTTGCCGAGAGGCCTTCACTCTGATCGAACTGCTCGTGGTCATTGCGGTGGTCGCGGTTCTGATGGCGATTCTGCTGCCGTCGTTGAATCGGGCCCGCCGGCAGGCGCACAAGATCGCGTGCCTGAGCAACCTGCGACAGATGGGCATCGCGATGCAGGCGTATCTGCCGGACTCCGAGTATCGGCTGCCGCCCAGTTCGTGCCATATCGATGAGCCGAACGACCACTGGCTGAGGGTCCTGACGCACTACACAAAAGAGCAGCTCCTGTTCCGCTGCCCGAGCGACAGAGGCAAGGAGTTCGTCAACTGGAACCGGCCGCTCAGTGAACAGAGCGACGCGAGGTATTCGAGCTTCGCGGTCAACGCGCTGCTCGACCCGGTCCACTATCGCTATGGCGCCAGGTGCAACCGGTACAACTGCGTGAACAGCATTCGCAGGCCGATGTCCACCATCTGGATCAGCGAGGCGCCGGACACCGAGAACTTCACCCTGGCCGACCACATCCACCCGGAGACTTGGGAGGGCTCGGTGGAATACGCCAAGCAGTTCATCGCCTGGGACCGGCACCAGGGGGTCTCGAATTACCTCTTCGCCGACGGTCATGCAGAAGGACTCAAGTTCGAGCGGACCTACGAGTACCCCGGGGTCTGCAACTGGTATCCGGAGGCGGCGCCGAAGTGGCCGGAGAATCCGTAACTCAGGAGTAGGAATATGAATCGCATCACTGCAATCTGCGTCGGGACAGCGCTGGCATGTTGCCTGTCCGCCCGGGCGGAGTGTCCTCTCGACCATTTCATCTTCGGCTGCAATCACGACGGCATCGAAGGGACATCGGACGACAAGACCCTCTTCGTCGATTGCCGGCAGAAATACCGCGACAGTGACGAGACCCAGTATGCAAACTGGTTCTACCCTCTGAACAAGAGCATCTTCACGACCTATCCCTACCGCGTTGGCGAGCCCGGCCTCGACGCGTTCCAGGCGACCAACTCGAGTGCCGCCTGCACCTACGACCCGAATCGAAGCCTCGCGGGCGAACCCGATGTGGACTACTGCGTCACGGTCGAGTGCATTGCCCTTTCGCCGGGGTTGCGAGCCGTCCACAAGGACTATCCGCAGTACACGATCGACGCGGTCGGGCAGAGCTTCGATCACAGCTACGTTCACGATCTGCGCGGCGACGCCCACATGCACATGTCCTACCAGGCCACCGACGGCGACGGCCTGTACTGGATCACCTTCCGGCTCCTCGACAGCCTGGAGGACGACGACCAGTACGAGCCTTCCGAGCCCTTCACGATTGTCTTCAACGTCGAGCCGCTCGCGGGGGATCTCGTCGTGGATGGCCAGGTGAACGTCGCCGACCTGGCCGAGCTGAGCCATTACTGGCTGTCGCCCGAGAGTTCGCGGCACAACGATTTCTGCGAGCGGGCCGATGCAAATCGCGACGGCGTCGTGAATCTGCTGGACTTCGCTCGCATGGCTGTCAACTGGCGGGTGTCACAAGAGTGAGGCTTCAGACCAGATGTCAGACTCGAGCCAGTCGGTGAAGCACGCCGCGAGCGAAGTCGCGAACAGTCCGCATCCCACGAAACGAAGTCTGGTTGGACTGCTGACCCGTTTGGCGGCCTGGTGGATGGGCTTGTTTGCCCTCCTCGGAGGGGCCGGGGGCGTTTGCCCCTTCTGCGGCGGCCCGGGTTGCTCCGGGGGATGGGCCTCGAACGCATTGCTCGCAGGCATGGCCACCCTTGTGTTGACGTTGTCTGGAAGGATCAGACGCGTCGCAAGAAGGTCTCCGCGGACTACTGGGGCCGACCACTGACTCCTGCCGATCCCATGAGATGTCGTGTGGGCCATGCAATGCCGGGCTTGCGGCTGTTTTTCCGGGCGGCACTCGGAATCCCCCCACGAAAACTGAACATCGGGCGGGCAAATCTCCGATAAAAGCCTCTATATGACTACAAGAACCTGGAAGTACATCGCAGTGACGTGTCTGGTTCTGGGAATCGCCGGCTGCCAGGGACCACAACCCGGCCCGCCCAAACCGGTTGTCAGCGAGAACATGACGACCGTGGAGCAGTTGGCGTCGCGCCTGGATCTGCGGGTCGAGCAACGCAATGACACCTTCATCATCCTGAAGAACACTGCAAACACCGTCGTTCTCTTCACCCATGCCGACGGACGGTTCTTCGTCAACGGCAAGCCTATGGGCTCCGTGGGGAACGTCAAGAAGGCAGATGGAACCCTGTACATATCCGCGACACTGGCGGACAAGATCCGCCCGCACCTGCTCACCGGCGCGCCGGAGAAACCCCCAGTCAAACCGGGCCAGACCAAGGGCCTGGTGGTCATCGATGCCGGCCATGGGGGACACGATCCCGGCGCGATCAGTCCCAACGGTATCCAGGAGAAGGACATCAACCTGCGAGTAGCCGCAAAAGTCGCCCGGCTCCTCGAACAACGGGGTCTCGGCGTCGTGATGACGCGCTGGAAGGATGAGTATATCGTAAAAGAGGAACGCGCCACGATTGCCAATCGGCGTAAGGCCGACCTGTTCGCGAGCATCCATGCAGACTCCGCACCCAGCAGCAGCGCGCAGGGCTTCACAATCTATGTCGCGAAGGCCGCATCCGCCGGGTCCTACCGGGCCGCCCAGGCGGTCAACCAGGCGATGGTGAGGACCAGTATGGACAACCGGGGCATCCGCGAGGCGGAATACGTCGTCCTCGTCGAGACCGACGGCCCCGCCATCTTGATCGAGCTCGGCTACCTCTCCAACTCCCAGGACGCCGCCCGTCTGGCCGACGACAGCTTCCGCGACCGTCTCGCCCAGGCCATCGCCGACGGGATCGAGGCCTTCATGAAATAAGACGGACGATAGAAGACGCTGGTATTGCGTCTGCCATCGTCCGTCCTCAGAGGTTCTCACGGCCCACACCCCGTTCGTTGGGACAGCAGGCGGGCAGCCGCGAGGATGCAACCCTAACTCAAGAGTATTCTGCGTCTCCGCAGCCAGTTCACACAGCCGGTACCGAAGGTGACCAGGAGGATCGCGCCGGGCACGGGAACCATGACGTCTCCGCCTGCCAGTTCCAATACGGTGACGCCCCACATGGTCAGATCGGAGTAGGAGCCGCCCCAGGTCATGCTATTCTGGTCGTTCGCCCACGTATCGTACAGATAGACGGTGTAGTCGTCGCCGTAGCCGACGCCGATCATCGTATGGTCTTTCACATGAAGCAACACGACGCGGCCGGCGTCGATCTCGTCCATGTAGTCCTCGAAAGCGAAGCCGCCCAAGAAACCTTCATATTCATAGTAGTTGTTGTCGGTGAGCTGGGTGTACAGGTCCGTGAAAGAATAGCCGCAGTATGTGATGTACTCGCCGATGCCATACATGCCATCCGACTCATAGTAGCTGGAACCCAGGCCTTCGATCTGGTCATAGGTCAGCGCCTTGCCGCTTTTCCGGAAGTAGAAGTTGGTTCCACCGTTAGAGTTGCCCGCACTGTCCTGGCTCGTCCCCATGAAGTCCGCCAGGCAGTCGAACGCCCGACCCGCGTAGGCATCATCGCCCGAGCCCTTGTAGCCGGTAGAATAAAAATCCACAACGTGACCCTCACTGGCAATGGCATACTGAGCGAGGTAGGTCCACGCGCCTGCCGTCGACGGGAAGGTGGTCGTCTCCGCGACGCCGCCGGCAACCAGATTCGAGTAGCTCAGTCCGCCGTACCCGTTCAGATCGTAGTACGCCATCGCCATACCCGCCGACGTGGGCGAACAGCCGTACCACCACTTGTAGGCCGCCGCGTTCGGCAGGACGCCGCCCTCCGTAGCGTAGCTGAGCCCCACGACCATATCATATGACAACCCATCGCTCGCCTTCGCCGCCATCGGGGCAACGCACATGCCCAGAACCACGGCCAACATCATTGCCTTCTTCATCCCATTTTCCTCCCAACCACTTGGTTCTACACGCACGAATACAGAACACGACCCCAAAGCCGTTCTCGTTCATTCCGCCGGCACTCGAGTTGAAACACCGGTTCGGACACACCGCGCCAACCAAGACACGTGGGATCCTCCACGATCCCACGGGATACCTCGCCAATATACCCTCTTGATTTCCCTCTGTCAAGGGGGGAATTCACTCTTCACAGTCATGCCTCAATTGCTTGCCGGGATTCTCTGCCGGGCCCTGTCCCTCGCCTGTTGGTGACCTGCTTCGATTATCGGAATGTCCAAGGAGATTCGCCGCACACGGTTGGGGGCTGTCCATCGGATCGCGGGCATTCTCGGAACATGCGAAATCCGTCACACTGGCAGCCTCTCTCATCCGATACATCCACCAACGATCTGAATGACCACACGTTCTTCTTGTTCCGGAACGCAAGACCAGCGGAGAACTCGACGTGATTTCACGTTCCAGCGGGATACTCAACATACTGATCGTAGAAGACGATCGGGTGGACCGAATGGCCCTCATACGGGCGTTGAGCAGGTCCTCCCTGGGTGCGGTGAACACCCGCCAGACAACGTCCCTGGCCGAAGCCCTCGCCTCGCTCCAGGAGGCCAGGCCCGACGTCGTGCTTCTGGATCTCGGATTACCCGACAGCAGCGGGCTCGAGTCCCTCTCCTCGCTCACGCCGTGGACCGAGGAGATCCCCGTCGTCATCCTCACCGGCCATGGAGACGAAGAAACGGCGCTGGGTGCGATGCAAAAAGGGGTCCAGGACTACCTGACAAAGGACAATATCACCGGTCCCGTCCTGTCCCGCGTGATCCGCTACGCCATCGAGCGAAAGGAATATGAACGCCAGTTGCGTACGAGCGAGGAACGCTACCGTATCGTCTTCGAGAATTCCGCCGTGGCGATGATAGTGGCCGACAACACGTTGCGGCTGGTTTCCTGGAACCAGGTGACGGAGGAGTTGCTCGGCATGGACCGGTCGGATTTGCTGTGCCGGGAGGTGAGCACCCTTCATCCGGCGCAGGAATGGGAGAGACTCGTTGCGCTGGACATCGAACACGGCGGGAGCGGGAACCATCTGGAAACGAAGATGATCCGCAAGACCGGGGAGGTAATCGACGTCGATATTTCCCTCAGTCCGCTGCGGGGCGTACACGGAGAGATTACCGGCTCGGTGGCCGTGATCAAGGACATTACGACGCGAAAGCAGGCCGAGACGGCCCTGCGCGAGCGGGAGGAACGGCTGAAGCTGGCGATTTCCGGCGGCGATCTGGCCACCTGGGATTGGAACATCGTCACAGGGCACATCGACATCAATCCCCGGTGGCTTGAGATGCTGGGATACACTCGCGGGGAGTTGCCGTCGCACGTGAGCACGTGGAAGACGCTGCTGCACCCGGACGATGCGTCGTTCGCCACCTCGGTCCTGAATGCCCATCTGCAAGGCCGGACGGCATCGTATGAAGCCGAGTGCCGTCTTCGTCACAAATCCGGTCGCTGGGTGTGGGTCTTGGACAAGGGACGTGTGACCGAGCGCGACGAAGATGGACGTCCGCTTCGAGCCTGCGGCACCCACCTGGACATCACCCGATGGAAGGAGGCCGAAGCGTGCCTGAAGCAGGCCAAGGAACAGGCCGAACAGATGAGTCGCGACCTCTTGAAGGCCACCACGTGCGCCAACGAGATGGCAGTCCAGGCCCAGGCGGCGAACGCCGCCAAGAGCCAGTTCCTGGCGAACATGACGCACGAGATCCGCACGCCGATGAACGCGGTCATCGGGTTCAGCGATATCCTGGCCGAAGAGGACCTGACCCCCGAGCAGAGGGAGTATGTCGGCCTGATCCGCGACAGCGGCCATCATCTTCTGGAGCTGATCAACGATATTCTCGACTTGTCCAAGATCGAGGCCAATCGGGTCCAGATCGAATTGGAGAATTGCGACCTGGCGGGCGTGCTGCGTTCCATTGATGCGATGATGCGGCCTCTCGCGGACAACAAAGGCCTGGAACTCAAGATGGTCAGGAGTCCGGATGTGCCCGATCTCATCCGCACGGACGGCTCTCGTCTGCGACAGTGCCTGGTGAACCTCATCAGCAACGCGATCAAATTCACCGAGGCCGGCCACGTCCACGTTCGCGTCCGCCCGGCCGGATCACCCGAGGAGCCGCAACTGTGTTTCGACGTCGAGGATACAGGCGTCGGCATCTCTTTCGACAAGCAGGAATCGATCTTCGAGGCATTCACGCAGGCCGATGGAACGACGACCCGCAAGTACGGCGGGACCGGCCTGGGCCTGACGATCACGAAACGGCTGGCGGAACTGCTCGGAGGCATGGTCCGCGTCAGGAGCGAGCCGGGCGGGGGATCGGTGTTCTCGCTGACCCTATCGACCGGCGTCTGCACGCAGGAAGAGCCCTCGCCGCAGGATTCCGCCGCGGACCAACCGGCAGGGACAGACAACGCCGGTTCACAGAACGCACGGTTCAGCGGCCGCACGCTGGTGGCCGAGGACGTGAGAACCAACCAGCTCCTGATCAAGCTGATGCTCGAACGGCTCGGATTGGAAGTGACCGTCGTCGAGAACGGCGACGATGCGGTCGCGGAGGCGACGCACGGTTCCTACGACCTGATCCTGATGGACGTCCAGATGCCCCGGAAGAACGGGCACGAAGCCACACGCGAGCTGCGCCGTCTCGGCGTGACAACGCCCATCGTCGCCCTGACCGCCCACGCGATGAAGGGAGATCGGCAGGACTGTCTGGCGGCCGGCTGCAACGACTACCTCGCCAAGCCGATCGAGCGGGACCAACTCGTGGCAGTCCTGACACGGTGTTTACAGTCGCAGGAGAACGATCCTATGTACGAACAGACTCGGACGACAGACCCTTCCCAGCCGTTGACCCGCGACGCCGGCAGCACGAGCCAGGCAAAGGACGCTGAGGAAACGCCGGTCATCCTGTGGGACCGGCTCCTTTCCCGGATCGGGGACGAGGACCTGGTCCGCGAGCTGATGCCTGTCTGCATCCAGGACAACAGGACCCGTCTGGCGGCGCTCGGCGAGGCGGTCGAAGCGAAGGACCCGGCCAACGTGAAGCTGTACGCCCACGCGATCAAAGGATCGAGCGCCAACCTCGGCGTCGAGGGGCTCTCGGAGGTGGCGAAACGTCTGGAGCACATGGCGGCCAATGGGGACCTCTCCCAGGCTGAACAACTCCTGCAAGAAATTCGAACACAGTTCCAGCGACTGGAGAGCTTCGTCTCTCAAAGCGATTGGATGGAAGTAGTCAAACGACAGGCAGCCGACCATCGATTGGAGCAGCCGACCTGCGGTCAAACAGCGTAGAAACCCAAGGAGAACGCCCATGAAGTGCCTGATTGTCGAGGACGATTCCGTTTCGCGGGAACTGCTGCGCGCGTTCCTGAAGAACCATGCAGATTGCCACACGGCCTGCGACGGTCGGGAGGCAGTGGAGAAGTTCGTCGATGCACTCGACGTGGATCAGCCCTACGACCTGATCTGCATGGACATCATGATGCCCGACGTGAGCGGACGCGATGCGCTCAAGGCGATCCGCCAGATCGAAACCGAGCACGGCATCGGCGGCCTTGACGGCGTCAAAGTCATCATGACGACCGCCCTGGACGACTCGAAGGACATCCTGGGCTCCTTCCGCGAGGGCTGCGAGGCCTATGTGGTCAAGCCGATCCACAAGGACAAGCTCTTCGCGGAGATCGAGAAGCTCGGCCTGCTGAGCACGAGCCGATAGAGAGAAAGCCTCCGAAGGCAGGCCCACCGGACGAGGTCCCAGGCTGAACCCGGGAGCGAGAGCACAAAGGCCGGACGGAGGAGGACGGGTACGCGCTGCGCCCACCGATCCCTCAATCGCCCCTGCGTTCACCCACTGGTCCGGCGTCCAGGATCATTCTCAGGAACACCGGTGACCCCTGGAAGTGGAACAGCCAGCCAACATGACCCGGTGCGCGGCTGCGTGCGAGCCCCAGGAGGGTCAGGCCGTTCAGCCGCGTTTCGCTCAACATCCGCATACCCCTCGGGCCCCAGTGGAGTACAGGCGCCTTTGCAGATGGCACGAGCCGATCCGACGATTCACGTGCGGGCGGATGCCGGAGCGGCGCGATTCACAAGCAGTCTTGCCACCCAGCCCTTCTTGTACCTCACGGAAATGTACCCAACCACCGACATGACAATCGCGCCGACGGCATCGACGATGAGATCGCCCATCGTATTGACAAGAGCTTCCCTTCCAACGAGCAACTCGCCGTTCTCCAGCGCAAACTTCTGCATATTGAGCCCGAGAAGGCCGTCGATCCCGAACTCGTAGAACTCCCAGACGACCCCCATCGCCACCGCGAAGCAAAAGGCGAACACCGCCACGAAGGCGGGACTCAGGCTGACCCTGATCTTCTCGGCGTCGTTGAGCAGGGTGATCACGGAGAAGCTCAGGGCCCCAAGCATCAGGCCGCTCAGACCGTGGAGAACCAGGTCCCAGTGAGGAATGCGGTAATAGAAACTCCGGATCTCGCCCAGGTAGATGGCCGCGTAGAGAAACGCGATGAAGACAACGTACATGACGCCGGGGATGGCGATCCGCAGTCTCCTTTCGAGAACCGACGGCAGAAACATGACGATAATGCCGAGCAGACACTGAACGAGCATCAGAGCATAGTCGCTCTTGATCTTCTCGTGCTCGACGCCGGGGACGAGCCCCACGGGGGCGGACACGACACCGACGACAGCGTAGACGGCCGAGACAATCAGGGTGAGCAGGACGACGACGAAGATTCCCTTGGCCCAGCGGGGCTTGATATTCGACTCATTCATCGCTTCCAGTCCTCCACACTACTTCCCAGCTTCCTGCGACCTGTTCACTGCGGATTGGAATCTGTATGTGCCGGGTTGGACCTCGAGCGTGACCTGGCTGGATTGGACGCCGACGGACTTGATCCCCTTGGCCGTTGCGAGCGGCTGACCACCTTCCGTGACCGTCTTCTCATCTGAAGTCGGCAGGATAATCGTGGCGGCCGTGTTCGGTGGGATCGTGACACTCCAGGCGAGGGTCCCCTGCCCATCAACGCTCCAGTTGCTCACGATCCGGCCATGGAGGCAGTCGTGGTGCGCCTTCACCCATTTGAGCGATGGGTCGTCCACGAGGCCCGGCTTGAGGATGAACCGCTTGAAACCCGGATGCGACAGATCTGTCTTGATCCCGGCCAGACCCTCGATGAACCATGTCCCCACGTAGAGATACGAGCTGTGGCACAGGGAGTTGTCCTTGTCCCACGACTCGTACATCGTCGTGGCGCCGTCGCGGAGCAGGTCGCCCCAGCCGGGATAGGTGTCCTGGTTGGCCATCGCAAAGAGCAGGTCCTGGCGATCCATAGCCAGCAGCGTCTTGAAGAGGAACGCGCCGCCCGTGATGCCGGCGTGGATGTGGCCCTTGCGTCGGACCAGGATCTCGTCTTCGAGCCGCTCCGCAACGGCCGGACGGACCTCCTTCGGCGGCAGATCGACCAGCAGCGCAATGGCCAGGTACGCCTGGAAACCGTTCACGTAGCTGTTCTCGGCCGGGAGGAAGAACTCCTCATGCACGGCCTTGCGGACCTCGTCGGCGCGGGCGCGGTATTTCGCCGCATCGTCTCTCTTGCCGATGATCTGGGCGATGTCCGCGGCGGTTTGCAGATTGAAGATCCAGTAGCAGTTGTTATAGAAGAGCGTTTCTCGGGTGTCGCCGTTGACGCCTTTGGCGCCGGGCCAGAGCCAGTCGCCGAGGAAATCCCACTGGCCGCCCCACCGCCGAAGAATGTTGTCCCTGGCCTTGGTCTCCAGGAAAGCCAACCACCGTTGGATTGTGGGGAAGTTCTCCTCGAGGATGCGGGTGTCGCCGTAGCGTTCGTAGATCTCCCAGGGCAGCGTGACGCAATAGCCGCTCCAGCCGGGGCCGCCGCCGCCCCAATAGGTCGGGGCGGTGTAGGGCAGGTTGCCGCTCTCGATGGTGTCCTTGACGGCCGCCATTTCCCCCATACCCCAGGCGGCGCTGCCTCCCTGCACGTCGCGCCAGTCCTGGCTCCACTTCGTGTAGAAAGCGCCCAGGCTGTAGTTGTTCAGGCCGCACTCGGTCGTCGCATGGGCATCCCCGCCATAGCCCATCCGCTCCCGATGGGCACAATCGACGACGTAGCCGCCCAGGCTGAGGTCCTCGAAGGTCCACAGCGTCGTGTCGTAGATCCGATTGAGCAGCTCGTTCGAGCACTCGAAGTCCGCAACTCTCGCGTAATCCGTCCGGACAAGCCATGCCCGCAGGTCGCTCAGCGCCGGCCTATACGCGAGCCCTTCGATCGTAACCCACCGGCCGGTGAAATAGTTGAATCGATTGCGGAACGTACCCTTGCCCTCGGGACCGATGACGTATTTGCTGTAGATGCGGTTCGTCATGTCCTGGCCCGGCCGCTCCGAGAACTTGAAACTGATCTCATCACCCGCCTTTCCACGGACATCCGCTTCGAGCCAGCCGGTGACGTTGACGCCCAGATCGACGCGATACACACCCGGCTTGACCTCCTCCACCGCAACCGGCGGGACTTCCTGAATCCGCCGGTTCGGCTCGACCATCTCAGCCGAAAGCGCCAGCTTCGGCGAGTACACCGTGGCGGGCTTCCAGCCGGCGTCGTCGAAATCCGCCTCGCACCAGCCGGCGATCTCCTTGTTCGCGTCGTATCGCTCGCCGCCGAAGTGCGTGAAATCCCAGACCCCCAGCAGGGTGTTGGGACTGGGGTGTGTCCGCCAAGTATCGTCCGTCGCAATTGTCACAGCCTCGCCGCCGGGCAGGCGGATATCGGCCTGGGCCAACACGATCGGGGTTTGCGGCCTGTCGTCCGTCTTGTACGGCGGGAAGATCGACCAGGATACCCCGAGCCACAGAGCGATGACGTTCCTGCCCTCTTGGAGTTGGTCGGCGATCTCATAGGCGACATAACGAGCTCGCTTGCGGTGGTTCGCTACGGCCGGCGACAAGACCGCGTCGCCGATTCGTTTGCCGTTCACATAGACCTCGTGATAGCCGACCGAGGCCACACAGATCACTGCGGTCTCCGGCTTGGCCTCCAATTCAAACGTCTTTCGCAGCCATGGGTCGGGCACCATATCACCCCCCGACCGTTGGCGTGTGAAGACTTGGTCCGTTCCGATCCACCTGGCCGACCAATCAGACCTCTCCAACAGGCCCATCGTCCACCGTGCCGGCGCGCTCCAGGCTGATATTGCGCCGGTCTGGTCCTTCACACGGACCTTCCAGAAACACACAGTTCCAGACCCGAGCGGCTTGCCCGCGTAGACGACGTGCGCGGACTGGTCCGAGGCCACCTCGCCGGAGTCCCACAGATCGCCCTTGTCCTCGTCGAGCAGGGCCTTCGTGCTGGCGACCAGGACGTGGTGAGCAGCCTGCCTTTGCCCGCGGGCAGCCGGGTCCGTCGCCACCAGCTTCCAACTGAGCCGGGGCTGACGCACGTCGATTCCCAGAGGATCCTTCAGATACTCGCATCGCAGATCGGCGAGCGTCACGGAGCACCGCCCGCTTGCGGCAACAGCCTCCCCGGCAAGAACCAGAAAGAGCGCAAGAACCAGCAGTCGCACGGATTTGGTGAGGAAAAATGATGGCATAGTACACCTCCCTGAATCGACGGACACTCGGACCACACAAGAGGGATTATAGTGAGGTCCGACCGCACATGCCAAGACAAACGTGAGGTCACTCGGCGTTCTTGCCGGGCGCGTCGACAGGGGGCGAGGAAGCCGGCCGATCCCCAGGCCAGATCGCGCCGATCAGAGCGACGGCAACCCATATGCCGCTGAGGATGACCGCCAGAGTCGCAACAAGGATCAGGGGCAACAGAAGAATGCTCATCGGTCCGGCCCTCCAACATATCGCTGAAGACGGTGTCCGATCAGGTAGGCCAGGAGGGAACACACAAGCGCCGGGAGAATCGCCGGCGTCTCCACCTTGGAAACGCGCCCGTGCTGAGAGGCAAGGAACGCGATGCCCACCGCCGCACCGACCGTCGTCCCCACGATCATCGAGAGGAACGCAGCCAAAGGACGCGGCCGCTTGGTCCACAGACCGATGATCACCGCCGGCAGGATCGCCGGGGCCCAGATTCCGTAACAGACCAGCAGTCCCTTGATTACGCTCGGCACGAACACGGCCAGGCCGGAGGCGACGGCCGCAATGACGATGGTCGAATACCGTCCGGCAATCAACGCCGCACTGTCCTGCCGCACGGTGAAACGCCGAAGAACGTCCTGTGTGAACACGACCGCCCCGGCGTTCAACAACGAATCGAGGCTGGACAGAATGACGGAAAGCAGCGTTACCGACATCAGCGCGTAAGCGGCGTGGGGCGCCGTCGCCTCGACGAGTTTGAGCAGGATGAAGTCCTCGGACGTCGCGTCGGCAACCAGCGGCCGCGCGACGATGCCGATGGCGATCATCACAGCGAACCACAGGACACTGAAACAGCCCGCCAAGACGAAGCTGATGCGTGAAACCTGGGTGGTTCTGGAGGCAAGCGCCAGATTTGCATAGGGCGGGATGAGCGTTTCGCCAAGCAGGAAGGCGACTATGAAGGTAACGACCTCGATGGGCGTCGCGGCCTGGAATCCAGCCGTTGTCGCAGAGATCGCCTCCTGAGCGAACGAAGCGGCGCCGCCTTTGAACTGGGTCAGCAGTTCGTACAGGAGAATGCCGCTAAAGAGAAATGCGTGCAAAGCGAAGTGATAGGCGTCGGTGATGACGCTGGCCCGCAGGCCGCCGAAGGTCGTGTAGGTCGTGGTGACAACCGCCACGAGCACCACGATGACCCACTTCGGCCAGCCGAACATGTTCTGCAGGACGCGTCCACCGGCGCTGATCATCACTGCGGCGAACAGCGTACACAACAGGACGGAGATGATCCCCGCGACCAACTGACACCGCGAGCCGTACTTCTGTCCGATCGCGTCGCCCAGGGTGTAGCAGCCCTTCAGTTCCCGCAGCTTCGGCGCGATCAGCAGGCCGACGAGGATGTTCTGGAGGGCGTAGGCCACGCCGATGAAGAGGTACAGGAAGCCGCCATTGTACCCCCTGCCGACGAAACCCACGGAGAAACCAGGACCGACGTAGGTGGCACAGAGGCTGCCGAAAACCAGGGCCAGGGGAAGCGATCTCTTGGCAACGGAGAAGTCCACATACTCGCGGGCGGTCTGTGCGCGCACCGCTACCGTGATCAACACGACCACGTAGACTCCAACGACCACCGCCGAGAGAACCACAGGCACAACCTTAGCGCAGTTTCAAGTTTGACGTTCGAAATCTGAAGTGTGAAGAGGCCCCGTTCCGACTCCAAACTTCACACTTTACACTTCACACTTCTTGTCCCACTCACTCATGTCCCTCCTGGAATGCCTCTTCCTCCAGTTCGCTGATCACCGCGTCGAGATCGGCCTCCGTGCGAATCCATCCGAATCGGGGATCGACGAGAAACGCGCCGTACCACTGAATCAGGTTCTTCGCGAAGTCGTCGTCCTTGCAGTAGAGACCGAAGGAGATCTCGCCCGCGTGCGACTCGCCCTTCCGCGGCCTCTGGGGAAAAGCCAGCAGCCCGGCGCTGCGAGAGATCAAGAACTCCAGATCCGAGACCTTGCTGTTGTAGATCTTCAGCCGGCCCGTCTCGATGGCCTCGGGGAACCTGCGGAACAGGTGCCGGGCCGCATTGGAGAACCCCGGGACACTCAGGTTCATCGCCCGATGGACCCGAACGTCGGGGTACTCGTGGAGAATCGTGTGGAGCTGGCTGATGTAGTCCTCCATCGGCTGACGCTCACCCTCGAACAACATGCAGGTCCAGAGTTCGCCCTGGCCGGTCGCGTCAAGCTGGTCCTGGAGCATCTTCTTGGCTGTTTCATAGGTCTCTCGCCGATTGCCGAGCACCTTCAACTGGCGCTGCATCAGGACGTGAGCCCAGATCGGCATGTCGCTCGGCAGCGACTCGGGCGGGCAGACGCCCAGACGGGTCATCAGGCGAAGAAACTGCTTGTGCTCGGACCCATAGAATCGCCGGCCGACGACGCTGCCGACGTTGCCGTTACATTCCAGCCCATATTGCTTGTGATAGCCGAACGACAGGCGATGGACGTCGTGGCCTCGTTCTTTGAGCATCTTCTCCAGTTCGCCGATCAGGAGGATTGCCTGCTTTTCCGGGGCCTTGTCGATGGACAAGTGCACGTTCGGACACAGGACAATCGGCCGTTTGCCCAGCATGGCGGTCAGCGAACTCAATTCCGTCACCACGTGCTCCAGTTCCTCTCGCCCGTCGTAGCGTTCCACGCAGACGAACACCACCAGCACATCGTTGAAACTCACGCGCAACTGAGGTGGGGAGATCGTGGAAGGGTCGATCCTCGTACTCGGTTCTTTGTCCTCAAAGTGGCAGGAAGAACACTGATAGCTATCCAAGATCATATCGGCTTGTCGATTCCGTCATCCTTATAAGGGCCCTGCAAACAGGCCGAATCCTTCGTTTGGCATGCTCTCACATCCCCTATTGCAGGTTCACATGGCTGCGGCTGCGATCCCGCGTTGACGCCTGAGCCTTCTTCATACGGGACGCAATCCCCGCGTCAACGCGCGAAATAAAAAGGCCGACATCCGGGGTCACCAGCTTGTCGCCGAAGCCGGCGCTGTTCATCAATCGCACCACCTCCGTGGCCTCCCAGAAATCCCGGGACTCGCTGATCCGCCTGGCTTCATCGCGGGTCAGCGATTTCAAAAAGGTCGGCACGCACCCGTCGCGCAGCGCGACGGCGTAGTCGGCCAGCAACTCCTGGATCTCTCGATCTGCATTCAACATATGAAAACCGCTCCAATCTTGGGGTGGCTCTCCCCACGCGGCCTATCGCGCCGGGGAGCCCCCGGGAAGATCGTCAGTCTTCCCCACCAGAGGCCCTGCAGTACTCTTTCAACATCTCTTTCAGTTTCAAGATCGTTCGATACTCCAGCATCTTGACGGCGCCAACCGTCGTCCCGAGCTGGTTGGCGATGGCCCGGTTGGACATCCCTTCCATCCACAGCTCGATGGCCTTTCGTTCCCGGGCCTTGAGCTTGCCGAGCATCTTGTGCAAGAGCTGCTTGAGCTCCTCCTGCGAGAGCAGGTCGCACAAACCCAGGTCCGGCGCCATCAGGTTCTGCAAGTCGTCCTGAGACAGAGACGCCCTGCGGTTCATCCGCCGGTACACCTCGCGGAGACGCTTGCGCATGTAGTAGAGGTACACCGTCTTGAGCAGGTGTCCCTCTTCCTCGATGTCGCGCAAGTGATCCGGGTTCTCCCAGATATCCGCGTACACATCCTCCAATACGTCTTCACATTCCACTTCGTTGCCGAGGTAGCGATGCAGATGCCCGATGAACAGGGCAAACGTCGCCCTCACAAAAGGCTCCATGGCTCGGCGACGCGACTCGGTATCAGAGGCCGTCAGTTGCTTCAGAGCATTACGCAGCCGCTTGTCCATGTCCGGTTATTTCGTTCTCCTGCACTCGTTGATTGGAGCCGCCGGAATCCGGCGAACGAACACCGGCGGGCACGGGCCACACATCCCGTCAATCACCATTCTATCATGGAGCTTGGAGGAGTTCAACCGGTAGACTCCCACGCGTCCGTCTCCCCTCGGGCCTGCCTCTGAACACTGCCCTGCAACCCGACCCGAGGTCCTTCTCAACTCACCCCCTGTCTCTTGACGGCACAATCAGACACGGTGGCTGTCCAGGCCCCTCCACTGCACATAGACAGCAGCCCAGCCCAGCAGAACGATCCCGGCGAAGATCGCAAAATCCACCCGCAGAATCCACCGGATGCCCCCCACCACGCGCGAGGGCAGACTCGCCAGTCCAATGCCCGCGACCTCGGAAGATGGCGGGCGCCGGCTCGCCGCATTGGCGTCGCTCCTCGGATCGACCACAGTCCCGGCATCGTCCGTCTTGTCCTCAGTGGGCATGCTCTGAGGTTGGACATCCGGAACGCCCCCTGCTGGAACGTCGGAGATGCTCGAGGGCTGGGGTTCCGCTGGAGTGGTCACTGCATTGGGTTCCGTCGTGACATCCGTCTTCGTCTCGATCTTGCTGTCGACCGGGACGCTGGGTGTCTCCACGGCTGCGTCGGCCGCATGGTCTTGCGCTTGGGCGCCGTTCTCGATCTTGCCGAGCAGCGCCAACAGGATCTTCGCCGACTGGGCATTCTCCAGATCCTGCGCAGCAACTTCCAGGGGCTCGCGAGCATAGCCGGTCTCGCCCACGCCGAGTAGGTGATAGCCGAGCAGAAGCTGCATGTCGGCGTCGTAGCCGAAGCGATCCAGCTTGTCCACAAGGTCTTCGATTTGCGCGAACAGGACGTCGTCGCTGGCATAAAGGCCACGAGGATAGAACACACCTTCCTTCTCGGGGGACGCCCGGCTCAATGCCTTTCGCAGAATCTCGGCCGACTCCGTGTATTGCCCGGCCGCAAACAGGGCCTGGGCATACGCGAACGGCAGAATCATGTCATCGGGCGACGACTTCATGGCTTGTTCGAACTCGCCGGCGGCGGCAGCGTAGTTGCCTGCCTCAAAACTCTTGACCCCGTCCTCGAATCGCGTGTCGGCAAGTGTCGCCGAGGCCGGCTCGGCCTCCTGCTTGTCCAGCTTATCACGGACATCGGCCCACGTGCTGCGATCCACCGGCTGGGCTGCGCTTTCGATCGGTGCTTCAGAGACGTCACTCGTGTAGGTGCCGTCCGCATTCTGGTAGTAGTAGTTGTACGTGTAGTAGTTGTCGGAGGCCACTTCCTGAGCGATGGGGAAATACCCATACCACTCATACGGATGCCAGCCGTACCAGTAGTAGCGGACGTACGAGTAGTCCCAGGGCCACCAGCCACCCAGGCTGACGAACACGTATTTGCGATGGTAGTACGGATAGACGTGCCGAAAGACCCTGTGCGGACCGAAGCGGTAGCACACCGGGTAGTAATAGTGCGGCCAGATCACGCGATAGTGCAGTCGGTAATCCGGGCCGTAGTAGGTGTACGTGTGCCGGTAGTCGTGACGGATCAAGTCCGGTCGATCATAGTATCGCGGATGCACGTACGACGGAGACCGGGCATGTCCGCCATCCCGCCCCAGCCCCCCGCGCGAATGGTCGCCCAGTCGGGAAATCAACGACTCGTGACGCGCCTCGGTCCGGGCAACCTGCTGTCTTGCCGCGACAACCGGCGCCGCGCTTGCGCTGTTCCGTCCCCCGCTCGGCATCTGCTTGTCCCCGAGACGATCGCGCAACGTCGTCCGGTCACGGACGGTCTCGACGGCGCCTGAAGTAGGTGACCGCCTGATCGATACGGTCGAGCCCCGCGACTGCGTACCGGCAGATCCGCCGAAGCTGTGTCTCCCGCTCACTGTGCGCTGGCGGCTGTCGTCCGACTGCCCGGCAGGGCCGCGCTCAGCCTGTTGCGGAGTGGACCCGATTCTCGAAGAGAACCGCCGGTCCGGTGAATTGTCGGGGCTCGTCCCGGCCGCGGATCGCGTTGGACTCTCTCTTTCCGCTCGACCTGCGCCGAGCGATGAAGCCGACGACGTCGCGCCGCCAATCCGACTGCCAATCCTGCTGCGATTCACTGAACTCTCATCAACCGGCGAGCCGGAGCGTTCCGAACCAATCGTCGCACCGATGGAACTCTCGCCGGACGGAGACGTCGAAAAGGAACGGGACTGCCGCGACGAGTCGGTCGTGACCGATCGGCTCCGATTCGTCCATCCGGCATCCGTCGAGGAAGATCGGCTCCGGGAGCCGAACGTCGTGCCGACAGAGCTTCCGACACCGGAAGGCGCCGAGTAGGACGGCCGCGACGGGGTCGTCGCAATCGATCTGCTCTGGCTTGTCGGCGGACTTGAACGGACCGATGAGGTCGACGCGCTCGGACCGACGGGCGGAGACGATCGCTGGGTTGGCGTGCTGGAGCGGCTGACGGAGGCGCGAGAAGATGAACTCGCGCTCATTGAGGAGCGGGGACTCGTAGGAACGGACCTCGGCGCGCTGGACGAACGGCTCATCGTACGACCGCTTGAGACGCTCGGCCTCGGCGCGGAGCCGAACGACCGCGATGGGGTCGGCCCGCTGCGACTTGGAGCAGAGGGTCTGGGCGACGTCTGCGGCGAGGCTGACGGACCGGAACTCCGATTGCTCGGGCTCGACCGGGAAGCCTGACGACTCGAGCTCCCTCGGTTGCCTGGCTGGCCATGGGCCGGCAACCCGCCCAGCAGCGTTATCCCTATCACGACAGCCACAATCACCGGCCGCCAGACGTCCTGTCTGATGCTCCGGAGCCCCGTGGATCGAGATCGGTTTCTTACGGTAAACATCGCAATACTCCTTTCTCCCCGGCGGCAGCACTGCCGGCGAACCTCATCTCCCCATCCGGCCGACCGCCGGCATTCGACACGTTCAACTGGATCGTGTGGAATGATGCCATAACTTGAGGCTCACCTTGTAACTCTACTGTTTTCAAGCTCTTGGGGTTTTTGCAGCCAAACCTCCCTTGGCAGAAACAGTCCGGACACCCCGGTCCGGAGTATCCATTCATGAGTATAAGGCGTTGCAGGCGACCGGAGTTACGAAAAAAAGCGAGATCAATGGGCGAGACGGAGAAATCGGCAAAGAATCGGCTTCGTATGGGCGCATCTCCTACGGATTCGCAAGGATTTCGGCGTGCCGGAGGGATTCCGCCGCATCCGTCTCACATGTCGGGCACGGCTTCCGGGTAGAACTGGCCGGTGGGACTGATCTTGAAGACGTAGATCAGACCTTCCTTGAGGGGCTGGTACACCGCGCTGCCGTAGATCGCCCGGATGCCATATTCGTGGAGCCTCTCCGGATCGTTGGCGAGGTCCCAGATATTCGACCAGAACAACTGCTGATGGCGGATGGGCAGCGCCTGAAGCAAACCGCTGTACCGCTTGGGTTCGGCGCCGGGTTCTTCGATCGGGAAGCCCTCGCCCGGCGGTGTCTTCTCACCATAGACTCGACGCCAGAGGTACAGTGCCCGCGACGTCCCGTCGGTCACCATCTTATCGTCGAACTTGACGATTACCGCGTCAAAATGGACGATGTCGCCTTCAATCGTATACTCCCTCTGGAGAATGACCTTGGTCTTGTCGTCTCGGGCCGTCTCCACGAAACGGATCGTGGTGAGCAGTCGGCCGTCCTCGTCCCGCTGGGAGATTACCTTGGCGTATCCGATCTGATCCTCGTCGGTCAGTCTGGTGATGGCCTGCTTGAGCTGCTTGTTCTCCGTGAGCAGGTCGTGGAGAGTCATGGCCCCGCGGTAAATGCCCGGCGCGACAAGCGCGCCGGCCGCGACGAGCACTGCGGCGAAACCATAGAGGGCAAACCGCATTTTCTTGAGCACGAACGCCATTTGTTCCCAATCCAACCGACCGCGGTCGCCTCTGCGAACCGCTCCTGCCTGGTGTTTCATCGGCCCGAGCAGACCGCTTTCTGCATTCAAACAGCCTTGAAATCCCAACTTTCGCCGTTCTCCATTGCATTGCTGGACGATATCACCTATTATGACGGCTCAAACAGGATCGGTTGGAAGGATAGAGGCCTATGGATAGGGTACGGTTTCAATTCGCACGAATCAGCCTGCTTGTCGGCCTGTTGGCGATCTCGGGGTGTTACGATCCCGAGCCCAAACCCATCATCATCGGCGAGGTACCTCCTCTGGTGTTGCCTCCCGTGGAGGCCCCGCCGGCCCAACATCGACTCGTCGGCCGCTCGGTCCAGGGGCGCCCCATCATGGTCCAGATCCTGGGCGAGGGCGATGACACCGTACTGATCATGGCCGCCATCCACGGCAATGAGCCCGCTGGGGCCACGCTCGTCAGCAGTCTGGCCCGCTATCTGCGGGATCACCACGATCTGCTCGAAGGCCGACGCGTCGTGCTGATGCCGGTGGCCAACCCGGACGGACTGGCCGCCGGAACACGCGAGAACATCCGGCACATCGACCTGAACCGCAACTTCGACACCGCCAATCGCACCAATGATGAAACGAACGGCCTTCGTCCCCTCTCCGAGCCGGAATCCCGGGCGCTGCAGAGCGCCATCCAAGATTACGATTTCAGTCGGATCGTGAGCATCCATCAGCCGCTGACCTGCATCGACTACGATGGTCCCGGCCGAGCCCTGGCTATCCGCATGGCGCAATACTGCGACCTGCCTCTCAAAAAGCTCGGCGCCAAGCCCGGCTCGCTCGGCTCCTACACTGGCGAGACCCTCGGTATTGCGACGATCACGATCGAGCTTCCCGCCGAGGCGTCGAAACTGAGCGAGCAGGCCCTCTGGGACAAATATGGTCGAACCCTCCTGGCCGCAGTGCGGTTCCCGCAGCACCCGTAGTGACGGGTGTCCGACAGGTGACGGGTCCGTGCTGACGCCCAAGGGCACGCTGTAAGATACCCACCCGAACGCACGTGCAGTTGCCTCGCGAGGATGCCCGCTTGATTTGACTGCTGCGATGGCGTACCATATTGCCCATCAGACATCCCGCAAATAGTTCTTGCCTTCGTGACGCCCGGCGTACTGCCCGTGCGGTCCACAAGGGGGTGCTTGTCGCCGTGGCGCCGGCGTCGCCTGCCCGGCACGTGGGATGGCCGTGAGAAGTATGGGCATATACAAGCTGAACAACCAGTTCAAGCCCTCGGGGGACCAGCCCCAAGCCATCGAGCGGCTCGTGCAGGGCATGGAGGAGGGAAGGAAGTCCCAGACCCTCATGGGCGTCACCGGCAGCGGAAAGACCTTCACGATGGCCAACGTCATCGCGCACTTCGACCGGCCCGTGCTCGTCGTCTCCCACAACAAGACGCTGGCCGCCCAGCTCTACGAGGAATTCAAGGAGCTATTCCCCGAGAACGCGGTAGAGTATTTCGTCAGCTACTACGATTACTACCAGCCGGAAGCCTACATCCCTCAGCGGGATATCTACATCGAGAAAGATGCCTCACGGAACGCCGATCTCGACCGACTCCGCCTCTCGACCACGACGAGCCTCTCGTCCCGTCGGGACTGCATCGTCGTCGCTTCGGTCTCGTGCATCTTCGGCCTGGGTTCCCCGGAGGACTACAAGGCCAGCGTGGTAGCCGTCCGCGTTGGCGAAACCCAGGAACGCAACGCCCTGCTCGGTCGTCTGGCGGATATGCAGTACGCCCGCAACGACATCGACTTCCAGCGGGGAACCTTCCGCGTTCGAGGCGACGTGATCGAGCTGCACCCATCATACGAATCGTTCGCCGTCCGGATCGAGCTCTTTGGCGACACCATCGAGGCGATCAACTACATCAACCCCGTCTCGGGCCAGATTCTGGCGTCCGAGCACCAGGTATTCATCTACCCCGCCCAGCACTATGTCATGCCCAGCGAGCGAATCCAGCCGGCGGTAGAGGGAATTCGGGCCGAGCTGGAAGCGAGATTGCAGCAATTCCGTACCGAGGGCAAGCTGCTCGAAGCCCAGAGGCTTCAAGCCAGGACGATGTATGACCTGGAGATGATCCAGGAGGTCGGGTATTGCAGTGGCATCGAGAATTACTCCCGCCATCTCGCAGGCCTGCCCGCAGGGTCGCGTCCCTACACGCTCGTTGACTATTTTCCCAAGGACTTCCTGTTGATCGTCGATGAGTCCCACGTGACGATCCCCCAGCTCCGAGCGATGTGGGCGGGCGACCGCAGTCGCAAGGAGGTCCTCGTCGAGCACGGCTTCCGTCTGCCCAGCGCCCTGGATAACCGCCCGTTGCGATTCGAGGAGTTTCAGGAGAGCTGGGACCAGGTGGTCTTCGTCTCTGCGACGCCGGCGCCCTACGAGATGGCCCAATGCGACAACGAGGTGGTTGAGCAGATCATCCGTCCGACGGGTCTGCTGGACCCGAAGATTTTCGTCTTCCCGGCCGCCAAACAGGTCGAGCACCTGCTCGATGAAATCACCCGACGGGTCGAGGTCAAGGAACGGGTCCTCGTGACCACACTGACCAAGCGGATGGCCGAACAGCTCTCGAACTACGTCGCGAAGCAAGGGTTTCGCTGTCGCTACCTGCACAGCGAGGTCGAGACCCTCGAACGGATCGAGATCCTGCGGGATCTGCGCCTCGGCGAATTTGACGTCCTGATCGGCGTCAATCTGCTCCGCGAGGGTCTGGACCTGCCCGAGGTCTCCTGCGTCGCCATCCTCGACGCCGACAAGGAAGGTTTCCTGCGAAGCCAGACCTCGTTGATCCAGACGATCGGACGGACCGCCCGGAACGTCAATGCGACGGTTTTCCTCTACGCGGACACGGTTACGGAGTCCATGCAGAAAGCCATTGACGAAACGAACCGCCGGCGTACAATTCAACTTGGGTACAATCAGGAGCATGGAATCACGCCTGAGACGATACGCAAGGAGATTCGCAAGAGCCTCACCGAGCAAATCAAGGCGCGGCGGGTAGCCCGCGAGGCGATTCAACTCGGCGATTCCGAGTACGACAGGGTCGAAATGGCCGGCCTGATCGAGCGGGAGATGTTCGAAGCCGCCGAGGCGCTCGATTTCGAGCGGGCGGCCGCTTTGCGAGATCGATTGCGCGAGTTCAAAGAGCTGCCCGAGCTGATCGTTACCAGCAAAACGAAGAAGGACGTCGCCCGCAAGACCCGCGGCCGGCGAGAAGCAACGCCCTGAGGATTCGTGAGTTGTCGCCTCCGGGGCAATCGGCAATAAGAATGAGTTGTTTGGAATCTCTCGATGATGAAACTCGATATCCGACAAGTGCGACCGCTGATTCGCATGGCGATGGAGGAAGACCTCGGCAGCGGCGATGTCACCACGAACCTGTTGTTCAAGGACGGCACGATCGCGGAAGCGACTGTTGTCTCGCGCGAGGAGATTGTCGTCGCGGGGCTGCCCGTGGTCGAGGAAATCCTCCGGCAGTATGACGGACGGCTGAAGATGACCTGCCATTTCCGCGACGGCCAATCCGCCCACGTCGGCAACCGGCTCGCGACGATTCGCGGGCCCCTGCAATCCATGCTCAGCGTCGAGCGCGTCATGCTGAACTTCCTCCAGAGACTCAGCGGCATCGCCACAACGACAAGCCGGTACGTCCGCGCGATCAAGGGCACCAAGGCCAAGATCTACGACACGCGAAAGACGCTCCCCGGCTGGCGTTTGCTCGAGAAGTACGCGGTCCGCTGCGGCGGCGGATACAACCACCGGTTCGGCCTCTACGACGGCGTTCTCATCAAGGACAACCACATGGCCGAGATGGGCAGGAGCTTCCCGACCCGAATTCGCCGGCTCGTCAGAGAGGCAAAGAAGATTCAGAGTATCCAGTTCATCGCGGTGGAAGTGGACCACGTCGACAATCAGTTGAACCGCGTTCTGAAGATCCCAGGCGTCGATATCGTTCTGCTGGACAACATGGGCCAATGGCAGCTCAAGCACGCCGTCGAGATGCGCAACGCCATGTGCGGCAGGGGCAAAGGGCCGCTGCTGGAAGCCTCCGGCAACATCAACCTGAACAACGTATCCGAGATCGCCCAGTGCGGCGTGGATCGGATCGCCATCGGCGCCATCACGCATTCCGCGATGGCCGTGGACATCGGATTGGACAGATAAGACGTGAAGCGCCTGATCGCCCGTCGGGGCGCTTCACAAGCCCCGCTTCACCAGGGACGTTGCGCCATGCCAATTGACGACCGGCTGGATCCGGACCTGATCAAAGCCAATCTCAAGACCCGGCGGATCGGCCGGTCGGTCCTCGTCTACGGCCGGACGGCCAGCACGAACGACGTCGCCGGCGAGTACGCTCGCAATCCCGACAACGACGGTCTCGTCGTCTTCACCGAGGAGCAGACCGCCGGACGAGGCCGTGCCGGAGCGACGTGGCAAAGCCGCCCGGGCGACAGCCTCCTGTTCTCCTTCGTCCTGATCGATTGCCCGACCGCAGGCGAGCTCGTCTCACTGGCCTGTGCGGTGGCCGTGGCCGAGGCGATCGGCCAGGTGGGCGGATGCCACGCCGGGATCAAATGGCCCAACGACATCATGCTCGACGATAAGAAGGTCGCCGGCATCCTGGTGGAATCGAGAGGCGTGTCTCGTCGCTCGTCGCTCGTCGCTCGACCAACCGAGGCCCCGTCTCCCAGCCAACGGGCCGCGAGTCACGAGTCACGAGATGCGACCATCATCGGCATCGGCATCAACTGCCACCAGACGAAGGAGTCCTTTCCCGACGAGCTCCGGACAACCGCCACGAGTCTGGACATGGTCGCCGGGGCAAACTGCCAGCGCGTCACAGTCGCCAGGCGAGTCCTCACCTCCCTGGATCACTGGCTCCGCGCAGCCGAGCGATCCAAGCAGCAGGTGATCGAGACCTGGAGCCGCCTGAGCACGCAGTTAGGTGAACGGGTCGCCCTCTCCTTCAACAGGAAACGCTTCACGGGCAACTGCATCGGCGTGGACCCCGAGCGCGGCCTGATCCTCCAGCTCGATCGCGGCGGCATCCGAATGTTCGACGCCGCCCACACCACCATCGTCAAGGCACCCTGAGACAAGACGAGAAAACCGCAGACAAGCACCGGTGAACGTTGACATTCAAAAGTTGTCGGCGATGTGCAGGACTTCGTGCTCCGGTTTGCCGAAATCAACCGGCAAGCATGATTCAGATTGGGAATGATTCATGCACAGGCCCGGTCATCCTGAGCAGCGCGGCGGATCTGGCCTGCGACAGAAGCACGCCCCTTGTCCGATGCCCAGATCCTTCGCTGCCGCTCCCAAGGACACATGTCTTGTGGGACGCCCCTGCCTTTCTTGTCATGCTGAACGACGTGAAGCATCTGGGCCCTGTAGGAGACGTGGCGTCCGAAATCGATGCGCATCTTCCACTCCCGGGCCGGATCCCTTCGGAAGACT
>JAXDBU010000112.1:0-23712 GCA_034678485.1 Sedimentisphaerales bacterium
CCCCCGGGATTTAACGCTTTGTGCATCAAAGCAGAAGGGAGATGACGAAAGCCGGACTCCAGTCGCAGGCGGTCCGGCTTCTGCCCCGATGGCCGGCCAGCGCTCGGGTTGCGTCCCCGCAGAGCCCTATCCTCCGGCCGGCCCGTTCAGGGTAACCGAGGCAAGACCAAATGCAAGAGGTTTTCGAAAGATAGCAGTGGAAGTCGGGAAGCCTAACGTATAGACTGGCACTAAGGAAGGGGTACAGTCACGGCCTTCTCAATCCACTCGCGCACGACTTCGTTCATACAAGACCCGTCCCTGGTCCAAGGCCTCGCGGATCAGCGGGTCGCCCTGAGTGTAGCGTCGCTCCGTGTCGTCCGGACGGCGAGCCAGGAGATCGACCGCAAAGGGAGGATTCACACGGTTTGTGATTTCGAGCGATTTCCAGAAGGGCTTGCCTTCGAACGCCAGGATCACCAGCAGGTCCGCGTCCGAATCGCTCGTAGCCGTACCGCGGGCGTGTGATCCGAAGAGCACCACGCGCTCCGGGTCATACGCCGTCGCAATGCGATCCACCACGGCCTGAATGTCGTTCATCGCCACCATAACCAGAGACCTTCGTTAACCTGGAATCCTTACCATACATTACCGACTTTCCCGCCAGATGGCAAGATGAACGCCGATTCTGGCGGCGATCATCGATCCAGGTTCTTCTCAAGTCGCACCCCATCCCGGCCGCTCTCGCTAGGGGGTGACGGCAAGCGTCTTGGGTCAGTTTGGAGGGCCGGGGATCTGATTGTCCGTGTGTCGGCGAGCGACGAAGAGAAGACTGATTCTGGAATCTTCTGACTGACCAAACAAAATGACGCGTCATCGAGAAAACGGGGTTGACACTGCCTTTCAGAGAAGCCCTTATTTTAAGCTTTGGCGGGTCTGGCACATCGTAGCATCTGCAAGGCTGCGGCGGATGCCCGAGGGCGGCGATGGGAACCTCAAACTGCAAATAGAAAATGATGGCCTTCGGGGTCAGGCCCGCGATTACGCTTTAACGGGTTGTGTGTGTTGCAGGTTGTTGAGATTGAACTGCTGGCGGGCCAGCGGCTCTCAAGGGAGAGCGTGACGATGTCCAGTACGTTTTCCGGCAGCGATTTGTGTTCATTCTGTGCTGCTGACTCTCAGGAACTGAAGAGGATTTCCAGATCGGCGTCTGGTCGAACCATGAGCTGTCCGCAGACAAAGCCTTGGGATCGGATGAAGGAGTTCGTTTGACGCAT
Organism: Sedimentisphaerales bacterium; assembly: GCA_034678485.1. Taxonomy (GTDB): domain Bacteria; phylum Planctomycetota; class Phycisphaerae; order Sedimentisphaerales; family Anaerobacaceae; genus PLanc-01. Next base: position 1,257 of record JAXDBU010000112.1, read on the forward strand.
TATGGGGTACCGGCGGGACTGGCGGAGGGTCGGCCCGAATCGTCCCTGGATCTGCCGGGCGTTGACGGATCTTGTTCTTCTTCCAGATACCGCCTGTAATCCTCGTACAGTGTGACGCTGGCCGGCCCGCCGGGCTGGCGGGTCATCTGGGGCGCGCTCATCATACCGGGGAACTGGTAGTGCAGGATCTTCTCGAAGTTCGGGAAACGCCGGAGGTCGCCGATCAGCTCGCCGGCCGGGCGGGGATGAAGTTCGACCCCATTTCTGAAAACGAATGTCTCCAGATCCAGCCAGAGATGGCACCCCGCTTCGTCGCACAACGACTGCAAGAGTGTGACGGCCTGCTCGCCGGTCAAGTCCCCCTCCGGCATGCGGTGGAATCCGAATGGCCCGAGGATGTCCACATGGGGCAGCAATTGGCGGTATGTTTCCTCCGCGCCGCGAAGACCGTCGGGATTGGTCGCCAGGAGCACAGGCTTGTCCGGGGCGTACCGCTTGACATGGGAGGTGAAAGCCCTGAAGAAGTCGACGATCTCCCGACGCGGAAGTGCAGGGTCACCGAGGCCTGGCATGCACAGGCCGCCGCCCTGCTCGTGGCTGAGATACCAGCCGTAGAAGGACGGATGGCGCCCGTAACGTCGCCAGAGTTCGTCGGCCACATTCGTGCACCAGCGCAGCGAGTCCGGCGTGTAGTCGAAAAACGCATACGTGCCGACCCCCGGCATCACGTGCATGCCCAGTCTATCGGCCTCCTCCATGATCGTCTCCAGCGGGTCGGTCGAAGCGATGGGCATGCGGGCGGGATAGAGTTCGGAAGGATAATAAGCTCTGCCCGGATACGTTTCGGGAGTGAAGTCGTGTTTGGTGCGATGCGTGAAGTTCTGAAACATCATCGTGATCACCAGCAGATTCTGCTCGGTCGCGTGCATCGCGCGGACCAGCTCGCGCCAGTTCCCGTCGGTCATTTTGCCCAATTCGGCGTTGAAGGGTCTTCCTTCCTGCTCGTCATGGTGATAGAGGTCCACCCAGGCGCCGCCGAGCCGGCGAGTGGAGCGGACATCCGATGGGATAACCTCGATGCGGCGCTCCATTCGCAGCGTCACATCGCCCGACCGCGCCGTCATGATGACGCGATGTCGGCCTGCGTGCCCCCGAGTGGGCCAGCGGAAGCTGAGGCCTGCGGCCGACTGAGGGTCTATGGTGAGAGCCGCCTGATGCAGACGCTGCTGTGGCTTCTCTTCATCCAGATACAGCACGACCTCAAACGTCCGCGCTGCGTCAATGTCATTTCGCACCGATCCCCGGATATCCAGCTCGATCCGGTCCGTTACCGGCGAGGGCGGGATCAGCGTAAGGCTGATCCCAAGTCCAGGTTTGTGGATCCCGGCGAGAGATTGAACCGCCTCATCGGGCAATGTCTCGCGCCCCAGGCGGTCGAAGCCCGTCGCGATGCGAACATCGAGGAAGGCATGACTCGGAAGCCATAACAGCGCCGCGGCAAGCACGCAGTAAGAAAGGGCAGCACGCATGATTTCAGATCCTCCGTCTCACCACGTGAACGGCATTCTCACGCATGGTTCACATCAGGGACGATTCAGACCCTGTTGAGCAATTCCGACCGCGTCGTCCCCATCATTCCTCAGTATTGGACTTTGTCGCCTCCCTGGAGTCGGATCCAGGTGGTGAAGGTCTCTCCGTTCTCTTCGAGCAGGATCACGCGACCGCCTCGGGGAAAACCATCCCGGCCGTAGGTGTCGCAGCCCGTGGCCCGGCCGTAGATGAGTCGGATGCCGCGGAATTGGGCCTCATAGTCGTTGACGTGGTCATGTCCGACGAACGTGCCTTTCACGTCGCCGCGTTCGAGCATGGCCGCGAACAGTCCGGAATTGATCCGTGGACTGGCGACACCCTCGTGTCGATGCCCGACGACGTCGGCCTGTGCGTCGGTCAACGCGTATTCGTATTCCAGGAGCGGGATGTGGAAGAACGCCAGGGCCGGACAGGGTCTGCCCTCTCGCTCCTGGGCCAGGGTCTTGGAGGTTTGGCTGTACCAGGCGATCTGATCGGAGTGGATCCAATCGTAGGTGCCGAGTTCCTTCTTGCCTGTATAGGAGTTGGAGTCGAGCATGTAGAGGACCCATTTCTTCCGGGTTGCGTCGGCGTTGTAGACGGGCAGACAGTAGTTGCTGGCCCCGAAGATCTCCTCCGGCCCCATCTTGGAAACGGAATACGGCTGGCGGACGACCACCTCCATGAGGCCCCGGCGGTCCTTGGGCTTGTCGATCTCCTTGGGCCACTCATCGTCGTGGTTGCCGAGGACCACGGCCCAGGGAATCTTCCGTTCGGCCATCGGTCCTGCGGCCAGCGCGACGGTCTCCGGCCGCTTGGCGGCCCCGGCGAGCGTGTCGCCGGTCAGGACGACCAGTTGCGGCCTTTCGATGTCGAGGATCGCGCCGATCAGCGCCAGGGTCTGCTGGTCCTTGTCGCCGCCTGCGTGGAGGTGCAGATCGGTGAACTGGACGATCTTGAATCGGCCCGCCGGATCGAATTTCAATTGAATCTCCTCTGAGAATGCAGAGTCTGCGGCGGACAAAACCGCGACAAGAGACATCATGGCTCCAAGCAGGAGTGATCGTCTGTGTAGTGCGGTCATTGCGTCTTTCCTTTCTCTGATTGTCATGTCATCCGCTTGCCCGCAACCGGGCGAGAGCTTGCCACACTAACCGCCTGGTCGGGACGCAGTCAAGGCTTCGTCAAGACCATCCAACCGCCATCCAAATCCTATCGTACTCGGCTTTCCATCCGCCTGATGGTGAATAATGTTGATTTGTATGAAACATACAGGCGCCACAGAGCGTCTTTCTATTCGGGAAAGGAGTCTCCAGTTTGAAGCATCGAGTTCGAAGTGACATCAACGTGCGAAACGAACCCAATTTGCCGGCGGCGAACCGAAAGGCAAGAGCCTATTGGAAAAGGAGTTACGGCGTATTGGGCCTAATGAGTCGTGACAGACAAGTTCGGTGGCATGTACCACCGCTTTGGCGGACTTCGTGCGCCTGGTTCGGAGTTCCTTCGGGCGACAGCAATGTGGCCCAGCCGCCCCCGGCTGGGATCACCCCCGGGGGTGCCACACTGCCACACGGTTCGATTGCCGATCTTGCTCGTCAGAACGACTGGGGAGCGGTGGAAAAACGAAGCCAATTCCCGCCGGCCCGCATCGCTTGGTGTGCCGGGCAAGAGAACCAACCATATCTGCATTCGTTGCCCGGATGCTTCACTCCGTTCAGCATGACAATCCCACCGTGGGTGCCATAGAACGTGGTCACACCCGATTGGGTTCGTTTCGCACGATTGCGGTTGCGTCGGTCGGCCTGCGGGGTCATAATCCCGCCGGGGTAGATGCTCCGGAGGGCCCAACGCGACCTTCGACCGCCGCCAAAGGCCTGACGCTGCCAGGAAGACTATGTGAAGAATAGAAGAGAAGTGACGCGGATTCACACAAGGCAACACGGATTCCGAGAAGACCGGCGGACGCGCCAGGGGCGTCCCGCACCGCTCGCGAAATCCGTGTGAATCCGTGTCGCAGAATGCTCGCGGGAGTGCGGAAGTAGAACGATGGAAACGAGAATCGATGCGGTGCTCTTCGATTGGGGCGGCGTCCTGATCGACAACCCCGGGCCGGGGTTGATGAGCTACTGTGCCCGCGCGCTGGGTGTGACGGTCGAGGACTACACGCGGGTCCACAACGAATGCGGTGAGCCTTTCCAGACAGGGTCCATCCGCGAGGAGGTCTTCTGGCAGCGGGTCGGTGAGAAGCTCGGTCGTCCCATGCCAAGGCAAGTCTCGCTGTGGGGCGAGGCCTTCCGGGCGGTCTATTCGCCGCGAGCGGAGGTCTTTGCCCTGGCCCGACGGCTTCGCCGGAATGGCTGCAAGACAAGCCTGCTGTCCAACACGGAGGTCCCGGCGATGGAGTTCTTCTTCGAACTGCAGTACGACGCATTCGACGCGACGACGTTCTCGTGCGCCGAGGGAACCATCAAGCCGCATCGCCCAATCTACGAGATCGCAGCCTCCAAACTCGGACTGGCGCCGGCCCGGTGCGCGTTCGTCGACGACAAGCCCGAGTTCGTCATCGGCGCCTGCAAAGCCGGCATGAAAGGGATCGTGTACGGCAGTCTTACACAGGTCCGGCAGGAGTTGGCCGGGATGGGTGTTCGGGTGAAGTGATGCGCGTCCCCAATCTGTCCCTTGAGCTTCCCGCAAGGATGACAACCGCAGCTCGTGGATTCTCGCGAACTCGTCTCGTCCTGCACTCAGGAGGCCCGTTTCTTCTGGTTTCTCCGGCGTCGGGCGGACGAGCCGCGACGCGGCGCCTTTCGTCCGGGGTGTTCGGGGGCCTTGACCGCCAGCCCGCCAGCCGGCGCCAGATCGAGCTGTCCGGCCGCCGGGTGGACAGCGACAATCCGCACGCGCATCGTCTGACCCAGTCGGAGGATGGCGCCGGTATGCCGGCCCACGAGGCATTGATTCTGCTCGTCGAACTGCCAGCGGTCGGGTCCCAGGGCCTCGCGAAGGACCAGGCCCTCCACGCCGTACTCAGGCAGGTGCACCGCCACGCCGTACCCGCTCAAGCTCACGACGACACCTTCCACCTCCTCTGCGATGCGCCTTTGCACGAGATGGAGAATGAGAATCGTCTTGAGTTCCCGTTCCGCCTGTTCCGCAACCTGCTCGGTTTCGGAGATGTGCTCGCCGATCTCGATGAGGTCCTGAAAGGCATGCAACCGACGGACGCGATCCACGTCGTCCACAAGGTACCCTTGCAGGGCCCGATGGACCGTGAGGTCCGCGTAGCGCCGAATCGGACTCGTGAAGTGGCAATACTTCGAGGCCGCCAGGGCATAGTGGCCGACGCTCGTGGGCGAGTAAGCTGCCCTCTCCAGGCTCCGCAAGATGAGCAGATTCACCGGCAGCGCCGCGGTCTTGTCGCAGATCTGATCGAGCACCGCCTGGATGTCCGATCGCTGCGGCTTCCGGGACAACGTGACACCCAGCAGGCGGAGCGTCTGCGAGAGACGATACAGAGCCTTGGCGTCGGGCTCCGGGTGAATCCGACGGAGGAACGGGATGCAGTAGCGATCCAGGAGCGTCGCGACCGCAACGTTGGCTTCGACCATGAACATCTCGATGATCGTATGCGGATAGCTCGTGTCCTCGGGCTGGACTGCGATCACTTGCCCGGCCTCGTCCCTGACGAGTTCGTTGGCGAACGCATCGAGCTGCAACATGCCCGCCCGCCGGCGTCGGGCCTCGATGGCCCGTGCCAGAGCTTCCATGTCGTGCAGGAGGGCGACGACGTCCCTGGGCAGACCCGCGGGATCACCGTTGAGGACCTGATCGGCCTGCAAGTAGGTCAGGCGGGCCTTCGACTTGATAATCGTGTTCGCGAAGCGAACGGATCGGACGTGGGCGTCCTGGCTGTAGGTCAGGAAGACGCTCTTGGTGTAGCGCCGCTGGCCGGGCTGGAGCGAGCAGAGGTCGTTGCTGAGCATCTCGGGGAGCATGGGCAGCGTCTTGCCCGGCAAGTAGATGCTGTTGCCTCGTTCCCGGGCGGCCCGATCCAGCGCGGAGCCTTCTGCGACGAAATGGCTCACGTCCGCAATGTGGACGCCGAGGACCCATTGTCCCTCGCGGTCGCGGGTGAGACTGACCGCGTCGTCGAAGTCCTTCGCGTCGGGCGGGTCGATGGTCACGATCAGCGTGCCCGCGAGGTCCTCGCGACCCCGCGTGTCATGCGGATTGAAGGCGGACCGGGCGTTGACCGCTTCGACCAGACTGGACGGATCGAAGGCATCGTGCAGGCCGTGACGGCGGATGACCGCCGCGATCTCGGTCTCGGACCCGCCGGGACGACCCAGCACCTGCGTGACGACGCCTCGCGCGGCTTGCGAACGCGTCTGATACGAGCGGATCTCGACCGCCACCTTGTCCCCGTGACGGATTGGAAAACGGGAGATCGGGCCTGTTTTCTTCAACGAAATCTCTTGGCTCGATTTCGTTGCAGAATGGACAGGACGAAACACCCGACGCGCGCCCGGAGTTTGAGAGGGAGAAATCGAAGCGGGAGATTTCTCCCTCTCATAGCAGGCTCGATCTCCCTCTTTCCAATCCGGCTGACCCGCCATCGGATCGACGCCCTCGATCTGGATCGGGCGAGAGAAGTCCCCGCCGTCGGGCTGGACCAGCCAGCCGGTCGGCTCCTGACGCAGCGTGCCGACGACGGTCTTGTGGGCGCGATCCAGAATACGAACGATCTCCCCGTTGAGGCGGGTCTGGCCCTTGCGGCGAGTGATCTTCGCAACAACGCGGTCGCCGGTCATGGCGTTGCCGGTCGCGTTGGCGGGGATGAACAGTTCGCCCTCCACGTCGGACTGCTCCGGCGTGATGAAGCCATAGCCGCGCGGATTGGCCTTGAAGACGCCCGTCACCTCATTGGACTCCGATGGCAGACGGACCACGTTGGCCGGTCCGACGATGATCCGACCCTGGGCACAGAGCGCCTCGATGGCCTCGCGAAAGGCGGCCTTAAGATCGCCGTGGACGTTCAACTCCTGCTCCAGGTGTACGAGCTTTCGCGGCGTGCCGTCCTTTTGCAGCAGATGGAGTATATGGCTCTTGATAACTTCGCGCATGCGAGCATCATACCATCGTCCGGGGTTGCCGATAAGGTGTCAGTGGCGGCCTGCTGGAGCCCGGGTGCGGCGGCCGGAGAGACTGCCCCCTGGAAACCACACTCACAGCCTGCTGCGAACGTGCCCCTATGGGAAGAACACCCCACGCTCCGGCGAGAGCTCCGCGATGGCCGTTTCGCGCGAATCGAACGTATCGAATTCGTCGGCCAGACGCATGCGCTCCAATTGCCGCGTCAGATGCTCAGACAAGCCGCAAAGGACGAATCGATAATCGCATTCTTCGGTCAGTTCGCGAAGATCCAGGAGAGCCCGGTAGCTTTCGGACCCGAAGCTCTTCAAGCGGGCCACATCCACGATGACGTGGTAGTCCGGGAATTCGTCACAGAGCCACCGAAGGTCGCCCGCGAGATCATCCGAGGCCTCCCTGCGAAGCCATATCTTGAAAGGCGAAGGCTCTTGTGCCATGGCAACGACGACGATGTCCTCGGAGTACAGTTCGACAGACATGATCTTTCCTTATAGAGGGTTAGCCCTGGTTCAGGGCATCCATACCTCATTGTACCCTCTTCCACCGAGAAATGCAAATCCCTCTCGCCCATATAGATTACTTGTGTATATAAAATTGCTGTATTACAGCCGAATTCCGTCGGCGGAATTCCTTGCCGCGGGGAACCTGTCGGGGTATAATCGTCGCGTTGCGCTTCACCTTCGTGACCCGTGACGAGTAGGTGTTGCTCTGAAACCATGTTTGTACAGCCCGCTCCGGTGATGCCACCGTGTGTGAACAGAGGTTTTCATTATGACTGATCCGGCACAGAAGAGACGAAGGCTTCGGATTGTCGTTCCGGCCTTTCCCGCGTTCAATATCTACTCACGGATCGCCTTGAGAACGACGGCCCTCGGGCCGATCCGCGTCGCCACCGCGGTCAACGAGATGCCCGGCTGGGACGCGGAGGTTATCGACGAGAACAATCTCGGCCGATACGGGCCGCAAGCGGATTCGGGCGGCGCCGACCACGACGTGATCCAGCGACAGCGTCCCGCCTGCGTCGTCGGCTTCTACGGCGGGCTGACCAGCACGATTCCCCGACTGTACGAGCTGGCGAAGCAGTATAAGCGAATGGGCGTCGTGACCGTCGCGGGCGGTCAACACTTCGCGGGACCCAATATCGCGGAGGCCTTGTCCAGCGGCATCGACTTCGTCGTCCTGGGCGAGGGGGAGGAGACGATTCGCGAACTCCTCCAGGCCATGGAGCGCCGCCAGGACGTATCCGCCATCCAGGGCATCGCGTACCTGCGGGACGGACAGGTCGTGTGCACGACGAGTCGCGAGCCGCTGACCGATTTCGACCGGTTCCCGTTCCCGGACTTCTCCCTGGTCCGCTATGCGAGGATCCGCGTCTACCCGGTCGAGCGGATTCGCGGGTGCCCGATGCAGTGCGAGTTCTGCACGGTCAAGGGCAAGCCGCGACCCGCCTCCGCCGAGCGGTTGCTCGAAAACATCCGTTATCTCGTCGAGACCCGCGATGCCAGGCGGTTCTTTATCGTGGACGACCTTTTCGGTCAGCAACGCGACGACACGATCCGGTTTTGCCGGAACCTCCGGGAATACCAGGAGCAGATCGGCAGACAGCTATCGCTGACCGTGCAGATCCGATTGGACAAAGGCAACGACCCCGAAATGCTGACCGCGATGCGCTCCGCGGGCATCCGCCACGTCGCTATCGGCTTCGAGTCGCCGATCGACGAGGAACTCACGGCCATGAACAAGCACATCAACGCCCGGAAGATGCTCTCCCTGGTGAAGGCGTTTCGCAAGACGGGGTTCTGGGTCCACGGCATGTTCATCTTCGGCTATCCGCTGGCCTCGAACAGCGAATTCACCATGCCCGTCGCCGAGCGGGTCAAGCGGTTCAGGCGGTTCATCCGCAAATCGCGAATCGATAGCATCCAGGTCCTGCTCCCGGTTCCGCTGCCCGGCACGGACCTCCGCAGGCGGCTTGAGGAACAGGGTCGGGTCTATCCGCTCCAGGACGTCGGCTGGCAGTACTATGACGGCAACTTCCCCCTGTTCGAGCCGGATGCGCCCCTGACGGCTGAGGAGTTGCAGCGCGCCGGCAAGCGGATCATGAGCCGGGTCTACCAATTCCGCTACGTGCTGCTGGTCGTCGCGAGCATCCTGTCGTTCCCGGCGCTGGTCTTCTCACTCCACCGTCTCAAGGCAGGGTGGAGCGTCTGGTTCCGCCGGTGGGAGATCCGCCTGGTGCGTTTCGGAGGCTGGATCACGATCCGGCGCTGGACTTCCGACTTCCGCAAGGGGGATTTCCTGCCGCGACTACAACGGGCCCGGGGCCGATTAAACGCTGCTCGCACCGGCGGGTAGATCGATCAGATTGTTTCCATTCCGAGGACGCACGAATCCTGTCGGGAAACGGCAGAGTCATGCAGCCTCCGGAGAGGTGAGGTGCAGTTGTGCGAATCCTGTTGATCCAGCCCGCTTCGCCGGAAGGCGTCGGATTCCCCCTGGCGGCTTCCCCGGAGCCGCTCCATCTGGAGATGATCGCGGCCACGGTTCCCGACCACGATGTTCGCATCCTCGATATGCGACTGGACAGCGATCTCGATTCCATGTTGCACGGATTCCAGCCGGAAATGGTGGCGGTGACCGCCTTGACGCCGGAGGTCTATGCCGCTCAGGATGTGTTGCATCGGGTCAAGTCGCTGTCACCGGGGGTCTTCACCGTCGCGGGCGGCCATCACGCGACGCTTCTGCCGCAGGATTTCTCGCTGCCCCAGGTGGACGCTGTGGCCCTTGGCGAGGGTGAGATCATGTTCAGCAGGCTCGTGCAAGCGGTAGAGGACCGCCACGGCATCGAGGAGGTGCCGAATATCGTCCGCCAGACTCGCGAAGGCGCGTTCGTCCGCAATGAGTTCTCACGTGTTCAGATCAACCTGGGGAGCCTGCCGATGCCGCGTCGCGATCTGACGGAAACCTATCGCAGCGAGTACTTCTTTCTCTTCGACAAGCCGGATACGTCCGTCGCAACATCCCGAGGCTGCCCGTTTCGATGCAACTTCTGCAGTGTCCATGAGTTCTATCATGGCGCCATCAACCAGATGCCGGCCGGGAGGGTCCTTTCAGAAGTGGCCGCCGTCACCACCGATCACGTCACATTCGTGGATGACAATTTCCTGATGAACTACAAACGGGAAGCCAGGATTGCCGACATGATCCGATCCGAGGGCCTTCGCAAGAGATACTCCATGGAATGCCGCACGGATTCCATCGTCCGGCATCCCGATCTCGTGACGAACTGGGTGGACATCGGGCTGTACGCGGTCCTGCTGGGCCTGGAGGGCGGATCGGACAAGGTCCTCCAGGGCGTCGGAAAGTCCTGCACGATCGATACGAACAACCGGGCCATCCAGATCCTCCAGGACCGTGGCGTCATCATTTGGGGCGCGTTCATCGTCGATCCGGACTGGACGGAAGACGACTTCAACCGACTCCGCGACTACGTGTGCGAACACCGAATCACCCACACTCAGTTCACAATCCTGACACCCTTGCCCGGGACACAGCTCTACCGGGAACGCCGCAACGAGCTGCTGACCGACGACTATTCCTGCTTCGACACCCTGCACGCCGTTCTGCCCACCCGTCTGCCGCGAGAGGAGTTCTACCGGCATTTTGCGAGCCTCTACCGCCAGACCGACATCGGGCCGTACTATGAACTGGTGCAGTCGGGCAGGATGACCATCGAAAACTGCCGACGCGGCAAGGGAATGCTGGATGCGATGGCTGATTGGGAACATTACATCGAGAAGGACCCGATCCTGGGTGGGCGCAGTATCTACAACACGAATACGCAACTCACACAGGCCGATCAACGGCGGCGTCCTTGATGAAGATGACCCGCGGGTCGCCGGGGCCGTAGAAATCCGAGATGCTGGCTGCCAGACGATACCCCAGGGCCTCATAGAATCGCCGCGTCGGGGTGTAGCTGTCCCGGCCGGAGGTCTCGACGACGAACAGCCGGCCGCCCCGGTCTCGAATTGCCTGCTCCACGAAGTCGGTCAAGGCCCGGCCGATGCCGTGCCCCTGCCAGGCGGAAGAGACCCCGATCCAATAGATGTCGAACGTCCCGACCGTGCAGGGCGTCGGGCCGTAACAGACCCAGCCCACCGTCTGGCCATCGAGCTCAGCGACAAAGGACTGGTAATGGCCCTTGGGTCCGTCGGCCAGCGCTGCGTCCAGGACCTCACGGGCGATGTCGATCTCGTCGGGTCGGAAGAAGCTGGTCTCGGCCAGGAAGGACAACACGGTCTGGCGATCCTCCGGCCTGCACCAGCGAATGGTGATGGAACGCTTGGAGTTTGAAGTGTGAGGTTTGAAGCGCAAAGACCGCGCACTTGAAACCTGACCCTTCAGACTGTCTTTGAGTCGTCTCACCGCGTTGTCGATGCACAGCTTGACAAAGCTCTTGTAGGAGATGCCCGCCGCAGTCAGCGCCGCAGCGAAGCCGGCGTCCGGCGAGATATCGGGATTGGCGTTGACCTCCAGGATGCAGGGACGGTCATTCTTGTCCAAGCGGAAGTCCACCCGGCAGTAATCGAGGCAGCTCAGCGTTCGGCAGGCCGCGATGGCGAGGTCGCGGATCTCTTGAGTCAGTCGCTTGGGCAGCGGCGCCGGGATGATCCGCGGCGTATGGATGAACTCGAAGCTGTCTTCGAGCCACTTGGCTTCGTAGCCCACGATGCGGGGTCGGCCTGCTTCGAAGGCGATGAAATCGATCTCCGCCGGGGGCAGCACCTCTGCGTCGCCCTTGCGGCTGATCACGGAGATGTTCAGCTCGCGCCCCTCGATGAACTGCTCGATCAAGGCTGACTGGCCGAATCGGTCGTGGATGCGTCGGACGGCCCCCTGGAGGGCCTTGCCCCGCGCGTGGACGACGCTGGTCTTGTCGATCCCCTCGCTGGCGTCGGTCTGCACGGGCTTGACAATCCAGGGCCCGTCGAACAGGCCCTTCGCAGGGATGGATCGTCCCGGCGGGACGAGGAGCCCCTTGGGGGTCGGCAGCCCGGCGGCTGCGAGAAGGGTCTTGCTCAGCCACTTGTCGAGCGACAGGAGCATGCCTTGCGTGTCGTTGCCGGTGCAGGCCTTGCCGAAACTGGCGACGACCGTGGGAATGTGAACGGCCTGACCCGGGTCCGACCAGAAGCCCTCGATGAGATTGAACACCACCGACTCGTCCGCCGCGGACAGGACCGCAGGCAAGTCGGCGAACTGTCGCACGCCGACCGCACGATGAGCAATCTTCAGGGCGTCCAGCGCCTCGCTCACCGCCTGCACCTCGGCCAGAACGCCGGCTTCACTCTCTGCGAAGGCCGCGGGTCCGCTCGGAAAAAGGCAGATCGGGCCTATATTCTTCAACGAAATCTCTTGGTTCGATTTCGTTGAAGAATGGAGAGGGTGAGACTCTCGACGCGCATCCACGGGTTGAGAGGGAAAAACCGAAGAGGGAGGTTTTTCCCTCTCAAAGTAGGCCCGATCTGCCTTTTTCCGATCGGAGGAACCGGCAGATCTGGGTTCGTTGAACAGAATCAGGACGCTCGTTTTCCGGCGCGGCACGGTGCGGACTCCTGGCGGGCAAGGGCACTGCGGACGATGCTGCCGATCAACTCCTCGTAGGACATGCCTTCCTGCGCGGCGATCATGGGCAGATCCGAGTGCGTCGGATGCATGCCCGGCAGCGGATTGATCTCGATGAACGCGGGACGGCCCTGCGCGTCGAGGCGGATATCCACGCGCCCGGTGTCACGGCATTCGAGCACGCGATAGGCCGCGAGGGCCAGGGCCTCTGCTTCGTCGCGGAGGGCGCCTTTCGGCATGGGGAAGTACGTCACGCACTGCTCGCACTGCTCTTTCACGTCGAACGAGTAGTCTTGGGCGGGGGCGTTGGCCTCGATCCTGAACTCGATGGTCCCCAGCACGCGGGCGTCGCGCCCGGTGCCCAGAATGGCGGTCGTGAACTCCCGGCCGGGAAGGTACTCCTCGACCAGAACCGGCTCGGCGAATCGCTCCAGCAGACGGGTGCAGACCTTCTTGAGCGCCGCCGGCGAATCGACGCGGGAATCCTTGTCGACCCCTTTGCCCGTGCCTTCGGCGAGAGGTTTGGCGAAGAGCGGGTAGTTCAAATCCAAGCTCTCCACCTGCACGGGCGATGTGACCACCGCAAACCGGGGCGTATGCAAACCCGCCGACTGGAGCACGCGCTTGGTCATCGCCTTGTCCAGCGTCAGGGCGCACACCAGCGGGTCGGAGCAGGTATAGGGAATCCCGTACATCTCCAGCAGGGCCGGCGCCTGGGCCTCGCGGCTGCGCCCGTACAAACCCTCGGCGATGTTGAACACGAGATCCCACCGTTTCCCCGCGGCGAGCTGTTGGGCGAGGGCCATCCCGTTGCCGATCCGTTCGGTGGCATAACCGACGGACTGAATGGCCTTTTCGAGGGCGTCAATCGTCGCGACCGAGTCGAACTCGGCCGCCTGCTCCTCGGTGAAACCCTGGGCGAGGTAATCGTCTCGAAGATCGTAGACCAATCCTACGGTCATCAAATGACCCCGGCCGCGTGACGGACACGCGGCCGGATGTGATGTCTTGCTCATTGCTCAGAATTCCCTTACCGACTCGTCCGACGCACAGCAGGACTGGCGCCTTGCAAGACGGACGGTCTCCTTGGGCTGAATTCGGCTGTACTGTCCCGCGGCCAATTCCCACACTCCGGGCGAGGACTCCTCGCGCGGCGCGGTACACTGGCCGTCGAACCGCTGTTGCGGCTCGGGATAGGCAATCAGCATGCCCTCGTAATTCCTCAGGACCGTGTGAGTCGGGCTCTGCGAAACCACGTAGCTCGGCAGAACGGGGATTTTGCCGCCGCCGTGCGGGGCATCGACCACGAACGTGGGGATCGCCAGACCGCTGAGCCGGCCGCGAAGATACTCCATGATCTCCATGCCGCGCGTCAGCGGGGTGCGGAAGTGCTCCACGCCTCGGACCAGATCGCACTGGTACATGTAGTACGGGCGGACCCGCATCCGAACCAGGCCGCGGCAAAGCTGCTCGATGATCCGCGGGTCGTCGTTGACCCCGCGAAGCAGGACCGACTGGTTGCCCAGCGGGACGCCTGCGTCGGCCAGCCGCTGGCAGGCCTCCGCCGATTCCGGCGTCAGCTCCTGCGGATGGTTGAAGTGGGTGTTGATCCACACCGGGTGGTACTTGCGAATCATCTCGCACAGCTCGTCGGTGATGCGCATCGGCAACACGACCGGCACGCGGCTTCCGATCCGGATGATCTGCACAGACGGGACCTGGCGCAGATGCGATAACACCATCTCCAGGTGCTCCGTGCTCATCGTCAGCGGATCGCCGCCCGAGACGATCACGTCGCTGATCTGCGGATGCTCCATCAGGTAGGCGGCAATCTGCTCCAGACGCCGCTTGGTGATGCTGGTCTCCCGCGTTCCCGCGATTCGCTTTCTCGTGCAGTGCCGACAATAGGTCGAGCACATCGTGGTCGCGATGACCAGCGCGCGGTCCGGGTAACGATGCACCATGCCCGGGACCGGCATGTCTCTGCATTCCTCCAGCGGGTCGGCCGACAAGAACGGAGGATCGACTAACTCCTGCGCCTGGGGCACGCACAGTTGGAAGATGGGGTCGGTTCTGTCCGCGCGGCGAATCAGCGAGGCATAGTACGGCGTGATCGCCATGGGGTACTTGGTCATGACCGAGGCCAATTCCGTTGCCCCGGCCAAGCGGGGAAACGCCGCGGACAGTTGTTGAGAGGACCGGATTCGATTGGCCATCTGCCAGCGCCAGTCGTTCCAGTTCTTGGGCCGATAAACAATGGTTTCAGTCGGGCTGGGTGCGGTCGCTATCGGCGGAGGTTCGTCATCGCCCACACACAGGGAGGCATCTCCGTGACAAGAGTCTTCGCCCCCACTCGCAGAGCACATAGACATTTTGGCAATTTCCTTTCTCAATCACTAACTACTTTGATACACAACTCGTACCTATGATCGTGCCATGAAGCCGAGCACGCCATTGAGGAAGACGCCCCTCATGGGCTCGATGTTCTCTTTGACGGCTTGGCGCTCCATGGTAATCATCGCAAAAGACAAAAGACCGGACACAAAACCCGCGATGGCGCAGGCGAGCCGTCGGATTTTGACGGCGCCCGCCGGCGTCGGCAGGAAGGGGCGGACCAATTCCTCGATCCGGCCCAGGTAGTTTTCATACGGCTGATCAACGCCGCACAGCGCCCCACAGTTCAGATTCAACAGCATCCGCCCCTGAAACAACAACGCGTACTCGTCCGGGTGGCTCAGGAGAAACTCCATGTGTCCGTCCACCAGACCGTCGAGGGCCTCCCGCAGCGAGTGCGGCTCGCGTGCGGCCTTCAACACCGCCTCCAACAAATCCTCGACGCACTGGTCGACCAGGACTTCAACGATTTCGCTCTTATCGGCAAAATGCCGGTAGAACGTTCCTTTTCCCAAGTCGGCCCGTTGGGTAATCATTTCAATCGTCGCGGCATCCGTGCCAATCTCCGCAAAGACGGCAGAGGCCGCCTTGAGCAGGCGGTTTCGCGTCTTCGAGACCCTGCGCTGCGTCCGATTGAGCGTTGCTGGTTGTGCGACTACCTCGTTCACAAATGACTTTATAGTCACTTCTGACCTTTTGTTCAATACCATATATGGAAAAATCTCAAAAAATCTCACAAGTAATAGCGTCCGATTGTCGGTCAGACGGGCAGAACCCGCCAACGGATGCCCGGCGCGACCGGGATTTGCGGGGCGATGCATCCGCGATTTCACCGTGCGGACCAGCCTGGAGCGGCAACGGGCGCGGGACCGTGGGCGGACCCCGAGAGAAGGATTTTCAGGGATTGCGGCGGGCGCGTCGCATATCGGACCTTCGCGGGAGTGTCATTGCGTCGGCACGACCCGTTGTGTTAGGATGGCTGTCGTGTTTGCCACACGGATCGCCACGTCAGAGCAAGCCATAGGAAAGGACGACAACATGGAATCGGCAGGCGTCACCAGGCGCGCGTTCCTCCGACAGGCATTGGCGTTGGGTCCGGCTTGCGCACTGGGTGGGCGGGTGCTTGGGGGCTCCAGCGGGCCGGAGGGCCTTTCTTCTTCCGGAGCCGGACGCAAGCCGAATGTGCTCGTGATCGTGGCGGACGACATGGGGTATTCCGACCCCGGCTGCTACGGCGGCGAGATCAGTACGCCCAACCTTGACAGATTGGCGACTACCGGGCTCCGCTTCTCCCAATGCTACTCCACCGGGCGATGCTGGCCGTCGCGGACGTCCCTGCTGACGGGTTACTATCCGCAGCAGGTCCGCATGGACCCGCCGCGGGGATCGCTGCCCGCCTGGACCCGCGTCGCGCCGCACTACCTCAAGCCCCTCGGATACCGCTGCTACCACGCCGGCAAATGGCACCTCCTGGGCGCGCCCAGGCCCCTCGCCGACGGCGGATTCGACCACTCCTACGTCGTGCACGACCACGACCGCTTCTTCAATCCGAAGAATCACGAGCTCGACGACCACAGGCTCGATCCCGTGGAGGCAGGCTCTGGTTTCTATGTCACGACTGCCATTGCGGACTACGCCAAGAACTTCCTGAAAGAGCATGAGGACAAGCACCGCAACCAACCGTTCTACTGTTACTTGGCGTTCACATCGCCGCACTTTCCGCTGCACGCGTTGCCCGAGGACATCGCGCGGTATCGGGACCGCTACCGGGTCGGGTGGGACGCCATTCGCAGGCAGCGCCGGGGGCGACTGCGGGACATGGGTATGGTCAACTGCGATCTGCCGCCGCTGGAGTCGGATGTGATTCCGAGCTGGAACGTCTCCCGAGAGAAGCTGACCGAGAGCATCGGTCCGGGCGAGGCGGATCGGGCTGTCCCCTGGGCGGACCTGACCGAGGAGCAGCGGGAGTTCCAGGCGACGAAGATGGCGATCCACGCCGGCATGATCGACCGCATGGACCGCGAGATCGGAGGCGTCCTCGACCAGATCCAGCGCATGGGCGCCCTCGACAACACGGTGGTTTTCTTCGTGTCCGATAATGGCGCCAGTGCCGAGCAGATCATCCGCGGAGACATGAACGATCCTGCGGCGCCGCCCGGCTCGGCCGGATCCTATCTGTGCCTTGGTCCGGGGTGGTCCAGCGCCGCCAATACGCCGTTCCGCCTGCACAAGTCCTGGGTCCACGAGGGCGGCATCTCCTCGCCGTTGATCGTCCACTGGCCGACGGGCATCTCCGCCCGCGGCGAGCTCCGCCACAGTCCCTGTCATTTCATCGACATCCTGCCGACGATCGTGGAGCTGGCGGGAGGCCAAAGGGCTGGGGCTGCCCCACCGCCGTACGGCGCGGCGCCCCCGCTGCCGGGCAAGAGCCTCGTGCCTGCGTTCGCCCCGGGCGGCTCGGTCGAGCATGAGTCCCTGTACTTCCATCATCTGGACAATCGGGCCCTCCGCGTCGGCGACTGGAAGCTCGTTGCCAAAGGAAAAGATGCGCCTTGGGAGCTGTACGACCTCAAGACGGATCGCTGCGAGCAGAGGAATCTGGCAGATCAGCATCCGGACAAGGTCCGAGAAATGTCTTCGTCATGGCAGTGCTGCGAGGATCGGTTCCGAGAGCAGGCAGGTCCCAGCCCCAGCGCCGCCAGTTCGTAGTGTGCCCGTGAGGGCATATCTTCTCCTCAGCGCGCGGTGCACGTGCGGACGCCCAGGAGGATACCGCCTTACGGCGTCACTACAAGCGGGATAGGATGCTCTGCGGAACCTGCTGGGCTTGTGCGGCCCTGCCCTGGGCATTGAATTGGACGCCATCGTCGCCATAGTGTTCGGGATGGTCGGTCCCAAGGTCGAACAAGTCATGCACAGGCAGGCCCGCCCGTCCGCAGGAATTCGTGGCATCTATCCTCCAAATCCGCTATAATAGTAGAGACACGGGGGACGGCGGAATGTCCCCAGATACGGAGAACCTCATGGGCAAGGCTAACGTTGACCCTGGTGAGTTGCGGCGGTTCGCTCGGGACCTCACGCGATTCAACTCGGACCTGGAAACCCTGATCGGGGGCCTGCAATCCCGCATGCGGGAGCTCGAGCGAACCTGGGTCGACCAGGAGCAGAAGCGGTTTGCACAAGAGTTCGAGCAGACCGTCAAGACGCTGGCGCGTTTCCTGGACGCCTCCGGCCAGCACGCCGCCTTCCTGGCGAAGAAGGCCCGGCACATCGAGGACTACCTTCAGCAGCGATAGGAGACCGGGATGAGCAGACAGGCCAGAGTAGATTCCTTCTCGGCCCTGAGGCAGTTCCGGGCCTCGCTCGCGACGTTCGCCTCCGTGGCGGCAGTCGCGCTGGACGAGGCCGGCACGGACATCCAGCGGACCATCCTCTGGCTGCGTGAGGATCGGTACCGGTACTGGAAGGCGCAAGTCCAGACTCGCTCGCAACAATACACACAAGCAAAGCTCGCTCTCAAGCAGCACGAAGTGCTCGACCGGGCCATCGCAGGCACGCACAGCTCGTGCGTCGAAGAAAGAAGGGCGTTGCGGATTGCCGAGCGACGCCTCCGCGAGGCAGAAGACACCTTTCGACTGGTCCGGATCTACAGCACCCAGATCGAGAGGGAGTCGCTGGACTACAAAGGGTCCATTCACGGTCTCGTCAACGCCATCGAGGTGGAGATCCCCAACGCCTGCGCGAGTCTGGACAGAATGGTCGATTCGCTCGAGCAGTACGTGGCGCTGGCGCCGCCGGAGATGCCCCTGGACGCGAAGCAGAACGTGGAAGCCGGCGTCGCGCAGCCAATCGATATGCCTCTCGTCGTGGAGGAGCAGACGCAGGAGCCCGATGAGACGGAAGAAGGACCCGAACCCGAAAGGACATCCGAATGAGTGCGTCGGACAGCCGGGCCAAATTGGTGCAGGCGACGAAGAAGCTCCTCTCGGATTGGCAACAGGTGCGAGAGGCCTGGCGCGACGAGAACTGCGTCCGATTTGACAAGGAGTACGTCGGGCCGCTGGAGGCCGACATTCGTGCGGCGGTGCTGGCGATGGAGCGCGTGGCCGCCATGATCGAAAGAGCCCAATCCGATTGCTCAGACAGCAGGGAACCCCGCGCATGAACCAGGATCTGGAGACATACCTTCGCGACCCCGGACCCGGGGATAATGGCGATTACACGAGCCTGCTTCGCCAGGCGATGAACGAGCTGCTCAAGCTCTCCGCATCCGCAGTCGAGCCACTGGAATCCGAGATCGAAAGTGAATATCGGAAAGCCCGCAGCGACGCGCGGGAACGATTCGACAGGGACAAGGAGACAGCCGAGCGGGAACTGCGACTGAACAGTCAGACGATTCGGGAGGAGTACGAGACCCTGGTCAAGGAGGCAGACGCGGAGTACGAAGGCCGGCTCAGTGCCTTGAAGGTCGAGATTCAGCAGCGGCGCAAGCGGGTCATGCAGACCGCAACGGACCTGGAGAGCAAGGCCGAGAAGGACAAGCAGGATCAGTTGCTGGTCGCAGAGTTCGTGGCCGAGGGGGCCGCGACCAAGAGACAGCAAAAGAGCTTCGAAGCCCGGATGATCGCCGACGAGACCCGCCGTCGGCTCGACGAACTGGATGCCCAGGCGAATCTCCTGGTCCGACAATACCGCTGTCGCAACCTGTCCCCCGCACAGTCAAGTGGCTCCGGCGCCGACGGTGGCGAGAGTCCCGCCGAGGTCCTCCGTTCGCAGCAGGTTCTCGCTGAGCGGTGCCTGGACAGGCTTCGCAGGCTCCGCGTGGCGCAACTGTTCGTGGGAGTGCGCCCCGTTCTGCTGGCCGGCGGCCTGCTGGGCGTCGGCGGAATGCTGCTCGGGGTTCTCCATTTCAAAGAAGTGCCCATGGCCGTGACGGCTCCGGCGGTTCTTGCCGTTGTCCTGGTCGGGATCCTCGTGGGCGGTCGCGTTCTGTGGCGGCGGGGCCAATCTCAGATCCGCGGTATCTACAGCGAGTTCCAGGGGGCCCTGATGACGGCCCGCATGGCCTTCGGCCGGCTCTCCGCTCAGACTCTGGACGAGATCGAGCGCCAGTGGCAAACGTCGGTCGAGCAGAAACAGGCCGAGATCAAGAGGATTCACAGCACCTATGAAACCACGATGGCCAATATCTCCAAGCAGCGCGGCATCTCTCTCCATCAGGTCGAGGATCAACGAGAGGAGCTCCTGGACGGCCTGAGAACCAGCCGGGACCGAGTGATCCAGGAGGCACAGCGAAAACTCCAGGAGCAGCAAGCCCGGTTCGAGAGCCACTACCGGGAGAGGATGGCCGGGATCCGGAAGCGATACGACGAGGAAATGGCCGCCTGCGAGGACGCGTATCAGACGGCCCGCAAGGCCTTGGAGGATCGCTGGGACAAAGGTCTGGCTCGCATCGATGCCTTGCTCGAGAGCACGGCCCGACTCGACCGCCGGGCTGCGGGGGATTGGGATCACCTGTTGGGCGAATCCTGGACGCCTTCTCCGGCGCCGCCGTCGGGTGCGCGGTTCGCCGCGATCAACGTGGACTTCGGGCGCCTGGCCGATTCGGTCGCGGCGCGGGCCGGAGCGAAACTGGACGCAGCGCGGTTCGCGACGCTGCCGGCCATGCTCGAATTCCCCAGCCACTGTTCCCTGTTGCTGGAGTATCCGCGCGAGGGTCGCCAGGAGGCCATCGACACGCTGCGAGCGGTCATGATGCGCTTGTTCGCGTCGTTTCCGCCCGGACAGGCACGATTCACGATCTTCGATCCCGTCGGGCTGGGCGAGAGTTTCGCGGGGTTCATGCACGCCGGCGACTACCTCGAATCCCTCGTCGGCGGGCGGATCTGGACGGAGGCCCCGCAGATCCAGGAACAACTGGAAGATCTCACCCAGCACATGGAGAACGTCATCCAGAAGTACCTCCGCAACGAGTTCGAAACGATCGAGCAGTATAACCGCCAGGCGGGCGAGCTGGCCGAGCCGTACCGCTTCCTGGTGATCGCCGACTTCCCGCGGAATTTCAGCGAGGAGACCGCCCGACGTCTGAGCAGCGTCATCCACAGCGGTCCTCGTTGCGGCGTCCACACGCTCATTGCCTACGACACGCGGGCCGAGTTGCCCAGCGGCGTGGACGTGCGCGACATCCACGCCGCCAGCATCCACCTCGTCCACGAGGGCGGCAAGTTCGTCTGGCAGGATGACATCCTCAGGCAGTTTCCTCTGGTCCTCGACAAGCCGCCCGGCGAGGAGGCGTTGACCGAAGCCATGCACGTCATCGGCAAGGCCGGCGCCGCCTCCGCTCGAGTCGAAGTCCCGTTCACCGCCATCGCGCCGGAGGCGGACCAGCTCTGGTCGCTGGACAGCCGGCACGAGCTTCGCGTCCCGCTCGGACGCACGGGTGCGACACGATTGCAGCACCTGCTCCTCGGTCGCGGCGTCGCACAGCACGTCCTCATCGCCGGCAAGACCGGCTCCGGCAAATCCACCCTGTTGCACGTCATGGTGACGAACCTGGCTTTGTGGTATGCCCCGGACCAGGTGGAACTCTATCTGATCGACTTCAAGCAGGGCGTCGAATTCAAGACCTATGCGACACGTGCTCTGCCGCACGCGAGAGCCATTGCCATCGAGAGCGACCGCGAGTTCGGCCTGAGCATCCTGCGCAGGCTGGAGGCCGAGATGGCCCATCGGGGCGACTTGTTCCGTCAGGCCCGCGTGCAGGACCTGGCCGCCTACCGCAAGGCGACGGACAAGGCGATGCCTCGCACCGTGCTCATCGTGGACGAGTTTCAGGTCTTCTTCGCGGAGGACGACAAGCTCGCACAGGATGCCGCGGTGCTGCTCGAGCAGCTCGTTCGTCAGGGCCGCGCGTTCGGCATCCACGTCGTGCTCGGGTCCCAGACGCTCGGCGGGGTCTTCGGCCTGGCGCGCAGCACCATCGGGCAGATGGCCATCCGAATCGCTCTGCAGTGTTCCGATGCGGACGCCCAGCTCATCCTCGACGACGACAACATGGCGGCCCGCCTGCTCGCGCGACCGGGCGAGGCGATTTACAACGACGCCGGCGGCCGAATCGCAGGCAACAGCCCGTTCCAAGTCGCCTGGCTGCCCGATGCGACCCGCGACGACTACCTGGCGAAGATCTCGTCGCGTGCCGCTCACGAGCCGGCCATCGTCTTCGAAGGCAGCGCCCCGGCCAACATCACGGAGAACCATCAGTTGGCGGCCTGCCTCGAACGGCCCGAGCCTTGCGACGCACCACGAATCTGGCTGGGAGCGCCCGTGACGATCAAGGAGCCAACCGCCGTGACCCTCCGACGACAGAGCGGCGCCAACGTGCTCATCATCGGACAGCGGGACGACCTTGCACGGAACTTGACGAGCGCGGCCATCGTGAGCCTGGCGGCGCAGTGCCCCGCTTCCTGTCGTTTCATCATCCTCGACGGCAGCCCGCCCGATACGCCGGGCACCGGCGTCTTCGAACGCATCGCGGCCGTGATCCCGCATGAATGCCGCAATGTCGCGTGGCATGATGTCGGCGACACGATTGCCGAGCTGGCACAGGAGGTCGATCATCGTGTTGCACGCAGCTCGTCGAGCGGCCGTCGCGACCCAGCGGAAAAAGGCAGGTCGGGCCTGTATTCCTCAACGAAATCTCCTGGTTCGATTTCGTTGA
>JAXDBU010000113.1:0-90306 GCA_034678485.1 Sedimentisphaerales bacterium
GGCCGCACAGGTCAAACCGCGGCGTAAACGACTCTCCGACATCCAGGCTCAAACGGCTGAACCATCCTGCGGTCCCAAACCCCAACGGCGGTGCCTGTCAGACGTCGCGCGGGCCGAGACCGAGGAATCTCTGCCCGAGCGTCCATCTCCCGGCACAAGACCTCGCCTGGCGATCACGCCTGCTCCGACCGCCGTGGTGGAGATGCCGGACGATTCCGGCACAGTGCCTATCTATGACGGAGCGCCGGGCTGCACTGAGCCTGACGCGACGGCGCCGGCCTCCCAGGATGCGACTGGCGTCGAGCAGCCGATCGCGGAACTGCAGGGCAAACAGAGTTTCCCGGTGGCAGCCGCCGGCGGCTTGTTGGCCGCCGTAGTCGGGGCCATGCTGTGGGCTGTCGTCACCACCATGACGAACCTCCACATCGCCTGGATGGCTGTCGTCGTGGGTCTGCTGGTCAGCAGCGTGGTCCGCGTCCTCGGCGGGGGTTTCGACAAGTCCTTCGGCTGGTTGGGAGCCGCCCTGGTTCTCGTCGGCTGCCTGCTCGGCAGTCATCTGACCAACTGCATGCTCATTGCGCGGGAGGCGGAACTCTCCACGACCGCCGTGCTGGCACGAGGCAATCCGCTTGCCATTATCCGGCTGACGATCGACACGTTCCATCCCCTGGACATTCTGTTCTACGGCCTGGCCGTCTACGAAGGCTATCGACTCTCCTTTCAGCGAATCGCGAAGGTCCAGAACGCACAGCCTCTCGCCGCAGCCGGTGTTGGTCAGAAGGACGCGATTGACTTGTAGCGTGCCCACGAGGGCATATCCTCGTATGGAAGACAGCGTCCTGCGGCGTCACCGCACACCGCCCTGCTCGCCTCCCCAAGCCCATGTCCCCGTCGTGAGAGCGCCCCTGCACCTCATCGCCCCCTCGTCCGGCAAAATGCCTTGACACCGCAATTTTCGGCCAAGATAATGCGTCTGTACTCGTGCAATGCAGTTCAGATCGGGCATTTCTTGGAAAGGCCGCAGGATGAGCAGGGTTCGAAGCACGCGACGGGAGTTTCTCAGGAGTTCGGTAGCCCTCGGTGCGGGGATCGCGGCGGCCGGCCCACTCCAACGAATCCTGACGGCGGCCACGTCGGGATCGAAGATGAAGTTCGGGCTCGTCACCTACCTGTGGGGTCAGGACTGGGATCTCCCGACGGTGATTGCCAACTGCGAAAAGACCGACGTGCTCGGCGTGGAACTGCGAACGGAGCATGCCCACGGCGTGGAGGCCACCCTGACCGAGCCGCAGCGGCGCGACGTGAAGAAGCGATTCGCCGACAGCCGCGTGACACTCGTCGGCTTCGGAACGAACTTCGCGTTCCATTATCCCGAGTCAGATCGGGTCGCGAAGGAGATCGAGGGCGCCAAGCAGTACATCAAACTCGCCTATGACTGTGGCGCATCGGGCGTGAAGGTCAAGCCGAACGACCTGCCGAAGGGACTGCCCTACGAAAAGACGATCGAGCAAATCGGTCGTTCTCTCAATGAGCTGGGCAGATTCGCGGCAGACTACAATCAACAGGTGCGTCTGGAGGTCCACGGCGGCTGTTCCCTCCTGCCGACCATCAAGGCCATCATGGACGTCGCGGATCATCCAAGCGTCGCAGTCTGCTGGAACTGCAACGGCCAGGACCTCGAAGGTATGGGACTGGCCTATAACTTCAACCTGGTCCGGTCTCGATTCGGCGACACCGCCCACGTCCGCGAACTGAATCTCAGCGACTACCCCTATCAGGAGCTGATGAACCTGCTCGTTGTGACAGACTACGCAGGCTGGGTCCTGCTCGAGGCAAGGACCAAGCCCGCGGACCGCGTCCAGGCGCTGGCCGAGCAGCGAGAGGTTTTCGAGCAGATGGTCGCCAAAGCCCGGGCAGGCGGCGGCGCCCCAGCCGAGGGGGTCAAGCTCACCGAGAAGGACGACCGCGTCACGGTGGAGATCGACGGCAACCTGTTCACCGAGTATCGATTCCGGGAGCCGCAGCGGCCCTTCTTCTATCCGGTGATTGGACCGACGGGCCAACCGGTGATGCGACATTGGCCGGTCGAGGACAGTGATCCGAACGACGATCGTGATCATGTGCATCAGAAGTCCCTCTGGTTCACGCACGGCGCTGTCAATGGCATCGATTTCTGGTCGGACGGCAAGGGTAAGATCGTCCACGACAAGTTCATCGAGGTCAGTTCGGGCCCGAAGGTGGGCGTGATCGCCTCGCAAAACAAGTGGGTCGCCCCGGACGGCAAGGTCGTCTGCACGGACGTGCGGACGCACCGATTCTACAACACGCCCGGCGGACAGATCATGGACTTTGAGGTCACCATCCATGCCTCCAACGGCGAGGTGAAACTGGGCGATACGAAGGAGGGCTCCATGGCCATCCGCCTGACCCCGTCGATGCAACTGACGCCGACGAAAGCCATGAAATCCAGGGGCGAAGCGGCCAAGGGACACATCATCAACAGCGAAGGCCAGACCGACGGCGGCGCCTGGGGCAAGCGGGCGAAGTGGTGCGACTACTACGGTCCCGTCAAGGACGAGATCGTGGGCGTGGCGATCTTCGATCATCCGAGCAACCCGCGCCATCCGACGTGGTGGCACGTTCGGGACTACGGTCTGTTCGCGGTCAATCCCTTCGGCATCCACGACTTTGAGAAGAAACCCGCCGGCACGGGTGATCTGGTCATCCCCGCCGGCGAGAGCGTGACGTTCAAATACCGTTTCTACTTCCACAGAGGCGATGACAAACAAGGCAAAGTGGCGGATCGCTATGCCGAGTACGCCGCGAAGTAATTGATTACGGATGACTGATGATTGCGACAACAGTCCCGAGTTCAGATCGTCAATCATCAATCATCGATCATCAATCAGAAAGGAAGAGCTATGAGCAAGTTGACGCGTCGTGATTTCATCCGCAGTTCGATGGCCGTGGGCGCCGGTCTGGCGATGGCCGGGCCGACTTCCCGTGTGCTCGGGGCCAATGACGACATCCGTTTGGGCATCATCGGCGTCGGCAGCCAGGGCGGCGGGCATATGGGTATCTTCAGCAAGATCCCCGGCGTCCGACTCGTGGCGATTTGCGACGCTGACCGCGACCATGTCGAGAGAAGGGCCGCGAACTTCGAAAAGGAGAAGGGCGTCAAGCTCCAGACCTATACCGACATGCGGGAACTGCTCGACAACAAGGAGATCGACGCGGTGACCTCCGCCACGCCGAACCACTGGCACGCCCTCACGACGGTCTGGGCCTGCCAGGCGGGCAAGGACATCTATATCGAGAAGCCTGCTTCCCACGAGATCTGGGAAGGGCGCAAGATGGTCGAGGCCGCCCGCAAGTACAATCGCATCGTCCAGATCGGCACGCAGAAGCGATCCTCCGAGGCACATCCCGCCGCATACCAGTGGATTCGCGAAGGCAATATCGGCAAGATCCTCTGGTCTCGCGGCTTCTGTTACAAGGGTCGAGGTCCCAACACCAATGGGATCGTCCACGGGACGAACGGGCCCAAGGCCGTCCCGGAGAGCGTGGACTACAACCGCTGGTGCGGCCCGGCCGACATGGTCCCGTTGTGTCGCACGGAACTGCACTACGTCTGGCACTGGGTTTGGAACACGGGCAACGGCGACATCGGCAACCAGGGCCCCCACGAGATGGACATCGCCCGCTGGGCGCTGGGCGATCCGGGACTTCCGACGCGGTGCTTCAGCATCGGAGGCCGGTTTGGCGTCAGCCACGTCGGCGACGTCGGCGAGACGGCCAACACACAGATCGCCTTCTTCGACTACAAGCCGGCGCCGCTGATCTTCGAGGTCCGCGGCCTGCCTCGCAAGAAGGACGACAGGGCCATGGATCATTTCCGCGGGACACGCGTCGGCAATTGCCTTCAGTGCGAGGGCGGCTACTTCGTGTCCGACGACGGCGGCGGCTGGGTCTACGACAACGACGGCAAGAAGATCCAGCAGTTCACCGGTCGCGGCGGCGCTGGCCACCATGAGAACTTCATCAAGGCCGTCCGCAGCCGCAAACGAGAAGACCAGAACGCCGACATCGAAATCGGGCACCTGTCCGCTTCGCTGTGCCACATGGCTAATACGTCCTATCGCATCGGCAAGAAGGCGACGGTCGATGAGATCAAAGCCGCCATCGGCGACAATGCGGAAATGATGGACTCGTTCGAGAGGATGCTCCAGCACCTGGCCGCCAACGAAGTCGATCTGGAGAAAGAGCCCATCACGCTCGGACCCGTCCTGACGATGGACCCGCAGGCGGAACGCTACGTCGGCGAGAACAGCAGTCTCGCGAACATGTTCATCAAACGGAACTACCGCGAGCCGTTCGTGATCCCGGAACAAGTCTGAGGATCTGATGATTGATAAAGGATGATGGATGATTGAGAAGAAGGTTTTGCCCTTCCGCTTCAATCATCCATTATCCATCATCCTCAATCAATTGGTGATTGATGAAGTTCGCACTCTGCAACGAGATGTTCGAGAACACGCCGATGGCTCAGGTCGCCTCGGTCGCGGCCAAACTCGGCTATCATGGCATTGAGATCGCGCCGTTCACTCTTGGGCCATCGGCTACGGAGATCCCGGCTGCCAAGCGCAAGGAGACCCGCAAGGCCATCGAGGACCATGGGTTGGAGACGGTCGGCCTGCACTGGCTGTTCGCAGGACCCAAGGGCCTGCATATGACCACGCCGGAACAGACCACCTGGCAGCATACGCGGGACTACCTGGCCGCCCTGCTGGACCTGTGCAGCGACCTCGGCGGTAAGGTCCTCGTCCTCGGCTCGCCCAAGCAACGAAACATCCTCTGGGAAAATCCGAAATCCGAATCTCGAAATTCGAAACAAGCGCAAAAGCCCGAAATACCAAATTCGAAACAGGGTGGGTCCGGCGACAGCGTTTCGGTCCTTGGTGCTTCGGATTTTGGATTTGTTTCGGATTTCGAATTTCGAAAATCGAATTTATACCAGGGCGCCTGGAGACGGGCAGTCGATCTGCTCGGCTCCGTGGTCGAGCAGGCCGGCAAGCTGGGTCTGACGATCTGCTTCGAGCCGCTGGCCCCCGTCGAGACGAACTTCATCAACACGGTCGAAGAGGGCATGAAGCTGGTCCGCGAGGTGAATCATCCAAGCTTGAAGATCCATCTCGACGTCAAGGCGATGTGTTCCGAGGGCAAGCCGGTCGCGGAGATCATCCGCTCGGTAAAGGCCAAAGACGTGGGCCATTTCCACGTCAACGACGCGAACCTCTACGGCCCCGGTATGGGTGACGTCGGTTATGCCCCCATCGCCCAGGCGGTCCGCGACATCGGCTACGACAAATGGCTCTCGGTCGAGGTCTTCAAGTACGATCCCGCCCCCGAGACGATTGCGAAAAAGAGCATCGACTACCTCCGTCGGTTCTGGCCATGATGAACATCCATCCGGCAGCACGATCACGAACTCGCGAGGCAGGCCCGGAAGCCTGCCTCGCTTGTTTCTCGAAGGCGCCACAGGCAATGGCGGTGTGGATGGCACACCCTGTGACAGCATCCATCTGAGAATGGTGGTCGGCCCGCTGTCACATGGCCTGTTTGGAGTTCCGCGTCTACGCGGTTCTGAGCCGCCTGAAGGGGGGAACTCCAAACTGTGTCCGCGACCTTCATCCACCGTTCTCGGGTGGACAGCGCACCCCAGAGAGCCTCATGTTCACCTATACGCGGCAGGCGAGATGCTTCTTGAGCGTCTTCTTGGCCCGGTGAAAATGGACACGGGCCTTCTGCGGCGTCGTTTGCGTCCTCGCGGCGATCTCCGTATACGGCAGGTCCTCGTAGCATCGCAGGTGCAGGATGTTCCGCTGCTCGTGGTTGAGCCGGGCGATGGCGGCCGAGACCTCCCCCAGCGTCTCGTCACGAACCTGGGCATCCAGGGCACTGATGTCACTGTCGCACGCGTCGGGCTCGGTATCTCGCGAGACGAGCATCGTTCGTTCGTAAAGGAACCGCAGCCGCCGGCGGCGGAGCCGGTTGCGGATCTTGCTCCAGGCAATTCGGTAGATCCAGGGCCAGAACCGTTCGTCGTCACGCAACGAGCCGAGCCGGCGGAGCATCGTCAGGAGCGTCTCCTGGACGATGTCCTCCGCGGCATCGCGGTCCAGCGTGGTCCGCAACACAAAGGGGTACAGCCGCTCCCAGACGAGCACGGCCAGCCGGCCCATCGCGGCCTGTTCGCCCGATCGCGCACCCACGAGAAACTGAATGTATCCGCTACTATCGCACATCGGAGTAGTCCTCGCCCATATAAGGCCGACAATGCGACAGGAGTAACGGGAAAACGTGAAGCGCCAAGGCTTCGGACTCGACACGCTGGATGTCACGCGTCGGACTTCGTCGGTTGACTTGTCTCCTCCGCCCGCGAGGGCGATGCGGCCTCGACCTGTTCCGCTTCGCCCAGCACGCGCCACGCAGGCGGAATCAACTCGGGCACCGCCCACACGCTTCCGCAATGATGGCACTTCTCCATGTCGGGCCGGCGGCCCAAGCCGCAGTTCGCACACGTGACCAGCGTTCCCTTCGGCCGGGTCAGCCGATACGCAACATACGCCGGAAGGCCGAAGACAACGGTCCCAACTACCCAGGCCTTCCGGGTTTTCCTGGCCAGTCCAATCCAAGCCGCGTCGCGGGCGACCCGTTCGGCGAGGAATCCATAGAAGAACAACCCAGGTATCATGTAGCAGAAGACCCGCCCAAATCTCTCCCACCACATCATGTCCCCCCCTGCCCTGGCGACCATGGCGACGAACGAGTCCGGCAACAGAAGCACCGACCGAAAGCCCGCGGTCGCCTCTTGGTGCGGGCTCGCGAAATAGGACGCGAGCACGAGCACCGGCGGATGCAGGCTCTCCAAGATCAGCTTCGCACTGGTCAGGGATCGCGCACCGGGAAGGTGGTAGTAAGCCGCCTGCGCGGAGCATCGCAGGGATTCTCCGACCCGGCCCGATGCGGATTTGCCGTATTCGTGGAACATCGTCCCACCACTCTCGATGACCCTACCGTTGGGATCGAAGCACGCCACCTCCACCGCCAGCATCTCCCGAGACAGCGTCGCGACGGCACAGCCGCGATAAGTCCATTCAGGACCCTGCCGAGCGTTACATACGCCGAAAGGAAGTGCGAAATAGGCAACGACATCGTCCGGCGTGACCGGCCGAGCCACGCCTAAAGGCGACATCGGCGTCGGCAGACGCCCGGCAACGCCGGCGATCTGGAGCGTCTGCACATCGAGCAGATCGATCCGCCCGGATGCATCCAGGACCAACACTCGATCGCCCCCGAAGTACTGCGTCAGGACGGGCGATTCGACGTTCGTCGGGCACGGAACCGCCATGTGGATTGCCCCGAAGTTCCTCTCGATAGACCCGATCTGGACCGGGTGATGATTGTTCGCATCCGCCAGTTCCGGGCCTTGCCGGACGGAAGATCCTCTGGCGTCCCATTGGATAGCGAAGAACCTCTTCTGCCCACGATCATAGACAAGCAACGACGATCCGGCATAGGGGTCCGCGATCGGAGAGCTGAATCGCCCGAGTTTCTCGTCGGGCTTGTCGCCGGCCCCGTTCGGTCCCGCATAGTGGCGGAACTTGTGGTGCGTCGGCCTGGTGTCACGTTCATGGCGGTAAGGGTCCTCCCCTTCGTAGATGAACAGACCCAGCGAGGAGTCATAGCGGAGCGGCGCCGATTGCTCGTCTCGCAGACGGACCAGCCAGCGCCACCCGTCCGATGCTCCCGGGAACGCATTCGAGCCCAGGTACTGCGCGGCGCCAAGGCCGTAGAAGAGACGCTGAGTCTCCCCCATGGCGGCGGTCACGATCGCAGGCGCCAGCAGATTCGGGTCTGTGCCCTCTTCGCCGGCGACACGACGCGACGGACGGATCACCACCTCACGAGCCGAAGGGGGCAGGAGCAGATGCCGGTCGAAACTGCACAGCCACCGCGCCCAGAACAGACCGGTGCACAGCAGGATCGTCGCAATCACGCCCGTCGCCAGGGCATTCACAAGGTATCGTCTCGATGCGTTCATGATTCATGCCCTACAAAGACGTGGAAACGAACTGGGACCAGGTACGAAGCAGCGCCGCCGCGATCAGTAGCAGCAGGACCGCCATGGCATCGACGCCGAACCCCTTGATCCAGACCAGAGACGCCACAAGGGCCAACAGGAGAATACTGCCTATGAGCACCCAGGCGCGGTTTGTCCGCCAGCCAACCAGCAGCCCGATGCTGTAGCAGGCGAAGCCCGCCAGTGAGATCGTGACGGAGACCGCCGCAAGCACATGGCGGTAGGACGAGACCTGCGGGATGATCTGGCCGGGCAGAACCAGGGCCGTGATAACCAGCGGGATGACAGCGACCAGGAGGGTCAGCACGCCCACGAGAACCCTGGCAAGGAAGATCTGGCCGCGCGTGACCGCCAGCGTGGAGAGCAGGACGGAGACCCGGCCCGCTCGGTCCGTGTGCATCTGCACGGTCCCCAGACAGCACAGACCGAGGAACAGCCCGGCCGTCAGGTTGGCTGCCAGCGCAAGGCTGATCGGCGCCGGGACTCCCCACCAGTACGACATGGTCGCGATGCAGATCATGACCACACTGAAGAAACAGGGCAACGCGATATAGAGCAGTTGGTCTCGAATCTCTCGGCGGATGAGCGTCAGCACATTACACCTCGCTTTCCTGCGGCACGACCGCCCCGGCCGGGCGCGTGCATTCGATGAAAATGTCCTCGAGCGTCATGGGCATCTCGGTGCAGCTCTCCGGGCTGAATATCTGTAGAATGGCCTGCTTCTGTGGGTTCCAGTTGGCGACGGTCAGGACCATCTCCCGGCCCATCGCCTGCTGGTTGATGATCCCTGTGAGGTACAGGTCGTCGGGCGTCCGCTCGGGAAAGATCACCCGCAGCTTCTTGACCCGACTCTTGAGCTCATCCAGGCTGCAATCGACGACGAGCTTACCCGCGACGAGGATTCCGATGCGATCCGCGATTCGCTCGACGTCCGCCAGGATGTGCGAACTGAACAGGATCGTCCGCCCCTGCCGCTGGATGACGTCGATGGCCAGTTCCAGGAACTGCCGACGGGCGACGGTATCGAGGCCGAGCGTCGGGTCGTCCAGGATCACCAGTTCAGGGTCGATCGCCATCGCCAGGGCCAGGTTGAGCTGCGCCCTCATGCCGGTGGAGAGGTCCTTGACCTTGCGGTCCGTCGGAAGGCGGAAAGTCTCCATGAGCTGCCCGAAGAACTCGTCGTTCCAGTGCAGGGACAGGCCCTTGCACAGGTCGATCAGCCGAGACACCGTGTAGCTCTGGATCAGGTGGTGCCCCTCCGCAACGTACCCGACCCGCCCATGCGCGTTCGCGGACAGTCTTGTGGAGTCTTCGCCCAGGACGAGCGTCCGGCCGCGAGTCGGGGGTTCCAGGCCCAGCAGGATGCGAATCATGGTGGTCTTGCCCGACCCGTTGCGTCCGAGCAGGCCGTAGATGCACCCGCGAGGCACGCGCAGGCTGATGCCGTCCAGAATGCACCGCCCGTCGTAGTACTTCACCAGTTCCTCGATGACAATCGGGTTGTCTGTCATACCGATCCTCTCTCATTCCGAAGTCAGGTTGAACTTCTCCACCGCCGCGTTGAACCAGTCCGCCAGTGTCTGTTTGTCGATCTGCATGTGGAAGGCCGAGACGACGATCCGCTCCAGCTCATCGCAGACGAGCTTGCGGCGCACCGCCTTGCTCAGGACGCTGTCGAGATTGGCGACGAACGCCCCGGCGCCGGCCCTCGTGACGATGATCCCCTCCTGCTCGAGCTGGCGGAAGGCCTTCGCGATAGTGTTCGGATTGATCGCGAGCTGCTGGGCGAGCTGGCGAACCGTGGGAAGCCGCTCGTCTTTGACCAAGCGGCCCAGGGCGATGTCCCGCTTCACCTGGTCGACGATCTGCAGGTACACGGGCCGGTCCGATGCGTTGTCGATTCGAAACTGCATGGCACACCTTTAGTTGTACTACTATAACTAATACAAGTGTACCGTGGCCCGGTTCGGTCGTCAAGCGGAATCTTTTGGATTTTTTCCGGTTCCTCACGGAATTCCGGGTCCTTCGGGGTCCACCGTGAGGACCGGGGACGCCGTCCGCGAACGCGACATGTCCGCCGTCTTCCGCCAAAGGTCTCTACCCTCGATTCCCATTCGGCGAAAGCGCACAGATCACGCGCCGTGTTGTCATGCTGAGCACCGCGAAGCACCTGGTCCATGAGCGGGACATCGGTCTCAATGCCGGAGGGACCTTCCCCTCCGATGCCCGGATGCTTCACTTCGTTCAGCATGACAAAGGATGCTGGCGGGTGGTCAAGGACGACGGCAGCCTGAATCCGACATTCTCCGGCGGGGTCGAGGGCCACACGATGAAACTCCGCGCGGAGGGCCACGAGATCGTCGCAGACGAAGGCAAGAAACCGCCCCGAGTGGCGGACTTCGAGAAATCTCTCACATGAACTCCAGCCACCAATTCACTGGGCGAGGTTCCGAGCAGATAGGAACCTGGGCAGGGCGGGAATCCCACCCACAGCAAGCAGAGTTGAACTTGAGCAGGAACTCCGCACGGCACAAGGAGAATCACTCCCGACGAGCTTCTCCACATTGCACACCGAGGGGAGCCTTGATCCCGGCCGCCCATCAGAGCAGCCATCCACGACGCCCTCGACCGTCATCGGTTAATGACCATGTTGTCCATGACAAACTGATATCCAGGCCCCTGCGATGGCGTAGGGGTGAATGTGACGCGATCCACATTCTCGTAGCCCAGCCAGATCCATGTCGGATACTGTCGATTAACGATTACCGTCCGGCTGTAGATGCGTACTTCGGAGCGGTACCCCTCAATGGCAATGTTCAGCCTGTCCTGACCGGCCGCCGCCAAATGCGCACCAACGAAATCGAACGGACCGCCGCCCACCTCGACGGGAACCCCATCCCCATTGTACGCAACGTAATCAGGTGAAACCTTGCCGGTCGCGTAGCCACTGTCGTCGCCCGCCGGCGCACTGTACACGCAGAACGAACCGCTCCACGAGAGGCCGCCATATCCGCCAGGCATGTGGGAGGGATTGTCACCCGTCCCAGTATCGTCAAACGTCAGTACCGTTGTCCCAGTGGAAGCAACCGGAGGACGATTGATGACCATGTTGTCCATGACAAACTGGTATCCAAGCCCCTGCGATGGCGTAGGGGTGAATGTGACGCGATCCACATTCTCATAGCCCAGCCAGATCCATGTCGGATACTGTCGATTAACGATTACCGTCCGGCTGTAGATGCGCACCTCGGAGCGGTACCCCTCAATGGCGATGTTCAGCCTGTCCTGACCGGCCGCCGCCAAATGCGCACCAACGAAATCGAACGGACCGCCGCCCACCTCGACGGGAACGCCGCCCCCATTGTACGCGACGTAATCAGGTGAAACCTTGCCGGTCGCGTAGCCACTGTCGTCGCCGGCCGGCGCGCTGTACACGCAGAACGAACCGCTCCACGAGAGGCCGCCATATCCGCCAGGCATGTAGGACGGATTATCGCCCGTCCCAGTATCGTCAAACGTCAGTACCGTTGTCCCAGTGAAAGCAACCGGAGGACGGTTGATGACCATGTTGTCCATGACAAACTGGTATCCAAGCCCCTGCGATGGCGTAGGGGTGAATGTGACGCGATCCACATTCTTGTAGCCCAGCCAGATCCATGTCGGGTACTGTAGATTGACAGTCACCGTCAGGCTGTAGATGCTCACCTCGGAGCGGTACCCCTCGATGGCAATGTTCAGCCTGTCCTGATGGGCCGCCGCCAAGTGGGCACCAAGGAAATCGAACGGACCGCCGCTCACCTCGACGGGAACCCCATCCCCATTGTACGCAACATAATCAGGTGACACCTTGCCGGTCGTGTAGCCCGTGTTGTCGCCCGCCGGCGCACTGTACACGCAGAACGAACCGCTCCACGAGAGGCCGCCATATCCGCCAGGCATGTGGGAGGGATTGTCACCCGTCCCCGTATCATCAAACGTCAATACCGTCGATTGAAGTGGATACTGTGCTCCCGCCGACGGCACCGCGTCGAGAGCCTTCTTGGCATTGATTCGGCCATAACCGTAATAGTCGTTCCTCCCATTGGTGTATGGCAGAGAATCGACCTTGTCACACGTCGCACACATGATGTCCCGGATCTCCTGGGCAGTCAGATCCGGATTCTTCGACAGCATCAGGGCCGCGACTCCGGCAGCCAAGGGCGATGCAACCGAGGTGCCCCTCACGGCACGATAGTTCCCCCCCGCATCTCCGCTGCCCGTGCGGACCGTCGTCCAGATATCGGCAGACCCGCCACCGCCAGGAGCAACAAAGTGCAGGTCCGTGCCGTAGCAACTGTAATCCGCACGAAAATCGAAGTTCGTGCTTGCCCCCACGGCGATCGTATCGGGATGAGAGGCGGGATAGTGAGCCGTCGTTCGGATCTCTGGGGCATCGGAGATCAGGTCGTCTTCTGAGAAGAGCACGTACTCAGAAGCCCCAATTTCGACGATCAACCGCAACCCATCTCCCTGTTTGGTCGGCAGGTTCTCTCGCTCACATGACGGCCACGCCCAGAAGCTCAGCGTGCCTCCCTCCGCCGGCACTTCGAAGCTTCTCGTCACCTCCACATATGAGTACCCACTGTCACCCGTGGTCCCCGCTCGGATCGCCCGCGAGCCCCCATCACAGCCATACATGGCATGGTTGCCTCCAACTCCGTTCGTGACACTCGTCCAGCGGGGAGAGCTACCGGATCCGCCGGTGTACCAGGTCGCAGGGAGACCCTGTTCGAAACTCTCTCGGATCCCATCCGGAAACGTAATCGTGTCAAGCCATACGGTGTCGTCCCCGCCGGTTCCCGAGGCATCCTTGGTGTACTCCCAACGGAACGTTACACTGGAGAAGTACCCGCCTTCGAAGGAGACCGTGAAGGGACCCTTCCATCCCCCTGCTTCGTTGCCGCTGGAACAGAAGACCACACAGCCCTTCCCGTCACGTCCGTTCACGGCAGCATCGTGCAACGCCTCATCAATCACCGGCGCACTGGAAAAACCCTTGCTGATGTTCAGTACATCCGCGCCGCGCCATCTCCGGTCGTCCGGGGTGAATCCTGCGGCATAGCGGATCGCTTCCGCCATATCCGATTCACGGAACGCGTGTCCTTCATCCACCTTCACAGGCATCAATCTGCATTCGAAGGCACAGCCTGCGACGCCCTTGTCGTTGTTGCCCGTTGCAGCGGCCACGCCTGCTACCGATGTCCCGTGGTCGTCATCGCCCGCATGACTTGGATCCTCGTCGTTGCTGTAGAAATCCCACCCATTCCGGTCGTCTACATAGCCGTTGTTATCGTCATCGAGGTCGTTGTTCGCAATCTCGCCGGAGTTGCCCAGCAGGTTGTCGTGGAGGTCTTCATGTGCCAAATCCACCCCATCATCGAGGACGGCAATGACGATCTCGCTGCTTCCTTTCGTCGTCTCCCAAGCCTCCGCAGCATCCACATCCGCATCGTGCCGGCCGCCGGACTGCCCCGTGTTGTTCAAGTGCCATTGTTGCGCATAGTATGTGTCGGTCGGCGTCACTGCGTGTTCGATGCACTGGGACAGGAAATCGGGCTGCGCCCACTCTACGGCGGGATCCTCCGCATAGAACTCGACAACCAGCAGCAGTTCCTCAGGCGTACAGTCCGGAAGCCTGAGAATGAACTGATCCGTGGCCCCTCGCAAAGGTCTGACCATAGCAACGCCCAGGAGATCATTGAGAGCCTCCAAGTCTTCTACGAAGGACGAAGGAGCCAGTTTGACAATGAACCGCTCCGTTGGAATCATCTCCAGACCGCTCTCCTCATTGATGTAGACCGGCGTCACCCGGTCGACGTCTTCCTGCGAGCCGAGTTGGTCCATCGTCTCACGTAGTTCGTCGGATGTTGAGATACCCGGAGTCGCCAGGACCAACATCCGTTCTTGGGCAAGCTCCCTGTCGACCACCAACCGTTTCATCATCAAGGGTCCGCTCGCTATTCGCCTCCTGATTGCCACTGCCTGACCCGGTGCATGTCGAACAGCCACTTTCTCAAGCGACCTCAGCAATCGCACCTTGTGGTCCCCCACCCAATAGAAATCACCTGCGTCCACCTTGCGATGAACCACACTGTAATCGTTGCGAGACGTGGTCGTCACCCGGTTGGCGCCGACTGCGCCCCATGGCACCTCCGACAACGGCTGACCGGACGTGAGCGGCGTAGCAGATGGAAGAACAGCCAACGAAAGAACCACGAAGACAGAGAGCGACACGCACCTCGATGACATAACCTATCCTCCTTCTTTCGACGTTGTAGTTCCGAATCCGCCTCGCACGAATACCTTTATATTACTGTCTCCGCGATGGTATAGCAATACGTATTTCTACGTATTATGACTCCATGACGCCACTTTCTTGCACTACGCGGACAACTGAAGAGACCAGACAGAGAATTCGCAAGAACGGTCAAGCAGGCCGGCCCGTACGCAGATGAGAGCCGCACGATGGGCATGATGAGCGAGTTCGTCGAGCAACAGGGCCCGGCCTTTCACGGCCGTCACCACGAGATCTGTCCGTCCGATCCGCACCGGATCGCACCGGAGAAGCTCAAGACCATCCCTGCAATGCCGATCGCAAAGAAAAAGGCGTGATTGAACAATCGGACCGCGTGTTCATCGAGGCCAGCGTGGCCCTCGCACTTCCTCGCTCGGACCAGGGAGTTCATGCTCTCATCTCGATGGAGCAACTC
The DNA here is from genome assembly GCA_034678485.1 of Sedimentisphaerales bacterium. Taxonomy (GTDB): domain Bacteria; phylum Planctomycetota; class Phycisphaerae; order Sedimentisphaerales; family Anaerobacaceae; genus PLanc-01. The sequence goes on from JAXDBU010000113.1 coordinate 14,893, forward strand.
GATGTCGGCGAAGCCCGCGAATCGGAGGTCCTCGCGGAACTCATCGAGCGTGAAGGTCCCGCCGCCTTCGGTGCCGACGAGCATATTGACTGCGAACAGCGCTCAGTGCAGTGAACAGATCGAGATCCGCCGCTGCGGCAATGACGCAGGCTGGCTGGAATCCCCGCACTCTCTCCAATAGCCCATCTGCACTCCACGTCCCTGCCATCGTCACAGTTCCTTCAACAAGTCGGGCTCGGCACGCCGATCAGTCGAGCGACTCGATATAGATGTTGCGGAACTCAATCGGGCTGCCCTCGCTCTGGAGACCGATCCAGCCGAAGGTAACCGAGGCCCTCGTTCCCTCATTCTGCAGGGTATCGTTCACGAGACAGCGAATGGAATCGCCCTTGCAGTAGATGTCATAGCTGTTCCATTGGCCGGCAGGTCGTTCGCTCGTCGGCTGCTTCTTCTCGATGACCACGAACTGCCTGGCCGTATTCGTGCGATCCACGCCATCCACCGTGATGCCGGTGCCGTTGATGAGAACGAGATCGCCCGCGCTGCCGGCTTTGAGCTGGCATTCGATACAGACGGGCCAGATCCCGTCGGCGCCGTTGGCGTGCAGCAGCACACCGCTGTTGGTCGGCTTGTCAGGCCAGCGCCATTCGACGTGCAGGTGGTAATTGCTGTAGCTGTTCGTGGTGCGGATATAGCCGTTGGGGATACCGGCACAATCGAGATTGCCGTCACGAATCCGCCACACATCGTTGACATCCACGAGGGAATCGGCAACCACACGTGTCCACCCGGTGAAGTCCTTGCCGTTCCAGAGCACGGTCTTCTTGCCCCGCGACTTGCCCGCCGGCGAGTGGTGGCAACCCACGAGGGTCGCCAAAGAAATCAACACTACGATCCATGTTCCGATTCTAACCGTCGTTTGCGCCATGATCCTGTCCTCACCAATGCGAGTTCCGCGATCTCCATGCCGGAGAACGAGCGGCCATTTTCTCCCAGTCGGCCGTCGGCCATCCTAACTACAGCATTCGGGCGATTCCCGTCAACGGGAAAACGCCGGCCCGCCCGGGAGCCCACGAAAAGACCGATGCCCCCCTACCTGCCCCGCTCGTTGCTCCAGAGAAGAACATGCAGGCGGTCGCAGAAACGAAGACCAGTCTCTCGGCACAAGTCGGCCACCATGGGGGCCCTCGCCAGCAGTTCCTCGCGTGTCCGTGCCTGGGGCATGAGCAGAACCCGAGCGAGATCCACGGCGGGCAATCGCCGGAGCAATCCCCGGACCTCGCCGATATCCGAAGGCGACTCGATGACGAATTTGAGCTGGTATGGGTAGGCAGTGATGAGCCGGTGCAGAGCATCCACGCCGGAGCCGGACGACTGGTCGAACAAAGGCGAAGCCGAGTTGCCGAGTTTCGGACTGACACTCAGGAGATCACACGCCAGGTCGGGGACGAACGCGGCGCCTGCAGTCTCGATAGTAATGTGGTTTCCAAGGGCCTTGAGACGAGCGGTCAGGTCCGCGAATCCCGGCCGGGCGGCCCTATCGGGACCCATCATGGGTTCACCGCCGGTGAGAACGACGGATTTGCACGCCCATTGGCTGACCCGCTCGACGACCTCAGAGGGATCGAGTTCCTCGCCGGCCGAGTAGTCCCACGCATAGGCGGTGTCGCACCACCGGCAGCGGAACGGGCACCCAGCGAGCCTGACGAACACGCTTGGCGTGCCCGCCAGCAGCCCTTCACCCTGCAGCGAACAGAATATCTCGGTCACACGCACGCAACTGCCTCGGTAGTCTGTAGTGACGCCGAAAGGCCTTGTCTTCCTCGCACGGAAGAGATGCTCTCACGAGCACGCTGCAAACGGTCAACGCTGTGGAACGTACGGGATCGGGTCCTGAAGACCCGCCTCCGCAAACCCCTTGAGCCGGAGGCGGCACGAATCGCATCGGCCGCAGCTTCGACCGTGCGGGTCGGGGTCGTAGCAACTGTGCGTCAGCGAGTAGTCCACGCCCAGTTGTGTCCCGGTCTGGATGATCTCGGCCTTGGTCATGTGAATGATCGGCGCATGAATCCGGTATCGTCCCTTGCCCTGCACCGCGGCGGCAGTCGCCAGATTGGCCATCGCCTCAAACGCCGCGATGAACTCGGCCCGACAGTCGGGGTAGCCGCTGTAATCGGTCGAATTGACCCCGAGAAAGATGTCGAAGGCCCCAAGCACTTCCGCCCAGGCCAGCGCGTAGCTCAGAAAGACGGTGTTCCGGGCCGGCACGTAGGTGAGCGGGATCTCGGCGCCGTCGCCCAAGTCGGGTCGGTCCTTGGGCACGTCCATCCGCGAATCGGTAAGGGCCGAGCCGCCGAGGGCTCCCAGGTCGATATCGATCACCCGATGCTCCGTTGCGCCTGATGACTGGGCGACCCGCCGGGCTGCATCGATCTCCCGACTGTGGCGCTGGCCATAGCGAAAGCTCAACGCATGGCAGGCGAAGCCTTCCCTACGAGCTATAGCCAGCGTCGTCGCCGAATCCAACCCACCGCTCAACAGCACGATGGCTCGAGCCATACTTGCGACTATCCTTGACCAAGGACCACAATGAACCGCCGGACTCAAGACCCCGGGCCCGTCCCATGCTACCGCAGGCAGCCAGACCTGTCGATCCATTTTGCCGGCGCCGGGTCTCTGAACTCGTCCGAATTGCGAGGTGTTTCGATTCTGTGCGATGAGGGTGGCCCTTGTTTGCGGCGCCGCCCGCGAATAGAATCGAGCGACCAGCGTTGGGTCTGGTGTCCGCAGAGGACGCCGGACGTCCTGCTGACAGATTGGGATGGCAGGCAAATATGCTCAGACTATTCGTTCCCGCTATCGTCGTCGCGTACGTCATGGGCTCGATCCCGTTCGCCCAGATCATCGCCAAGCTGCACGGCAAAGACCTTCGGACGATCGGCTCCGGGAACATCGGCGCCACGAACCTGGCCCGGGCTGTGGGACGCACGTGGGGCTACATCTGCTTCGCCCTGGACGTGCTGAAGGGCTGCCTCCCGGTCGTGGTCGTCCGAGCCATCGCGGGCACACTGGACAGCCCTGCCTTGCTGGCGTTGTGGCTCGCGGTGGGCGTTGCGGCCATCCTGGGACACGTCTTTCCCGTCTTCCTGGGATTCAAAGGCGGCAAAGGGGTCGCCACCAGTTTCGGCGTCACCCTCGGACTCTGGCCGTACTTCACGATTTGCGGGCTGGTCGCTCTGGCCGTCTGGGTGGGCGTTGTGCTGGTCTGGCGATACGTCTCCCTGGCCTCGATCTGTGCGTCGGCGAGCTTCCCCCTGGCCCTGCTCGCGGGCATCCTGATCCATCCGGACTGGGATTTCTGGCGCCTGTGGCCGCTGGTGATCGCCGCGATTGTCATCCCCGCGTTCGTGATCTTCCGCCACCGCGCCAATGTCCGCAGGCTCCTGGACGGAACGGAAGGCAGAATCCGCGAGAAGCGTTCCGGATAATACACAGGATCGTCCCCAGCAAACTCCGCTGCCCGACGAGACGTGCCGATGTGTCCCTATTCACTGGGAGAATTACACGGGAGATTCTTGTATCTGCACAGCCCGGGACTGTGATAGAATCCATCCCGACGGCATCGAGGGACAGAGTATCGGTGGGCTGCCCGCAGGAAAGGTCAACTGTGCCGGGGGCCAGTGTGGATGCCGCCAGCGGTCAACGGGCATCGTTTTGAGAGGACATGTCATGAATCGTGCGACACACCACACCAATGCGGCATGGCGTCTGGCTTCGACTTTGGGCCTGTTCCTTGCACTCGGGGCATCTCAGGCATTCGCTGCCGAGGACATCCTCGGGGACTGGGACATGACGATGGATTTCGGGGGCCGGCCCAGCTTCGCCACGTTGTCCATCGCCAAGCAGGCGGACGGAACGCTCACCGGCAAATGGGGCAGGGACGACCTGTCCAGTGTCAAATTCGACGGACAGAGGCTGACGTTCACGCGCACGGTACGCTGGGGAGAGGGCGAATTCACACTGGACTACGCCGGGATCCTGAAGGACGGCAAGCTGACAGGCACGTTGTCGAGCGACCAGGGCGAATTCGGCACCAACGGCGTCCGGATCAAGCCGAAGCCGCCGGTCGTCGGCATCTGGGACCTGGCCTACAAGCTGGGAGATCGCGATGTCACCGCCAAGCTGACCGTGTCGGAAAAGGCGGACGGATCGCTCGACGCCAAATGGGCCGGCGTGATCGGCGAGAGCACGATCTCCAACGTCAAGCTCCAGGACGGCAAGCTCACGTTCGACCGCGCGGTCAAGTTCAACGACCGCGAGTTCAAGATGGCTTTCGAAGGCACGGCCCAGGGCGACCAACTGACCGGCGCGTCCAAGAGCGATATGGGCGAGATTGCAGTGGCCGGGACCCGCTTCGGCGCCGCCCTCATCGGCAAATGGGAGACGACCACCAACACGGATCAGGGACCAATGCCCTCGATGCTGACGATCTACCCCGACCTGACCGCCAGACAGGAGTTCTTCGGCGGGGAGATGCCCGTCAAGGATCTCAAGCTCGACGGCGATCAAGTGACCTACGCCTTGGAGCTGGGCTTCGGCGACCAAACGTTCCGGATCGACTACAAGGTCAAGCTGCAGGGCAACACGTTCGCGGGCCAGACCAACTCGGACCGGGGCACGTACGAGTTCACAGGCAAGAAGGTGACTGCCCCGGCGGGCGTGGGACTCGTCGGCAAGTGGGAATTCACGCGGGAGACCCGGCAGGGCGCGCGGACGAACACGCTGACCGTGAAACCGGATATGACCGCCACGTACTCGATGCGGGACAACGAGGTGCCCGTCACGGACTTGAAGGTGGACGGCGATCAAGTGAGCTTCAAGGTGACCATGACGTTCAACGACCAGCAGTTCACGACGGAGTTTAAGGGCAAGCTGGAGGCAGATACGCTCAAGGGGGAAATGACAAGCCCCAGGGGCACGCGAGAAGCTGTGGGTAAGAAGGTGCAGTAAGCGTCTTGAATTGACCATTTACGATTTGCTATTGACGATTTGAAGACGGCCGGCGTCGTGTCTATTTCCGGATAGGCATGGCGCCGGCCGGCTGGACATAGGGAAAGAAGCCGGATCGCAGAATGCCGGGCCAGATCACAAGATGCTTCTGGCAAACCACATGCACAGCACCCCACGCCTCTTAGGGCGAGGAAGACCGGGCCTCATGCACCAGACAGCGGAACGAGGCACAGGAACCGCAGGGCGGAGCTGCCGGTGTTCTTGAAGCAGTGCTCGCTGTTGCCGGGGACGAAGACCACATCTTCGCGTGCGATCGGGTGGCTCTTGCCCTCGTGAACGAACGTGCCCAAGCCCTCGACGATGAAGACCTCGTGCTCGTGCGGGTGACGGTGCAGGGGAGTGTTGCCGCCGGGCTCGATCTCGAACATCCGCATGGCGAACGTCGGGGCGCCGTCGTCCTTCGAGATCAGCACGCGGATGCCGACCCCCTCGGCCCCTTCGACGTTCACCGGCTTCTTCGTAATGCTGGCGCTCTTGGCGACCTTCATGGTGTCCCCTTTCCATCCTGTGTCTCAGACGCCGAGCTTCTTGCTCATCAGCTCCGAGACGATCTTGGGATTGGCCTGACCCCTGGTCTTCTGCATCACCTGGCCCATGAGGTACCCACGGGCCTTCTGGCTCTTTTTGCCGCCGGCGGTGACCTCCGCAACGGCCGCCGCGTTCTCCGCGAGGACCTGGTCCAGGACCCGTTCCAACTCGCCCGCGTCGCTCTTCTGGATCAGGTTCAGCTCCTGCGCGAGGAGGTCCGGTTTCTTGCCGGTCTCGACCATGGCCGAGAGGATCGTGTTGCCCGCCGAGGCGCTGACTGCGCCGGCGTCGATCATCTTCGCCAGATCGGCCACGCCCGCCGGCTCCAGGCCCAGGCCCGCCAGATCGCGACCCCGCTCGTTCGCCAGCTTGAGACCCACCTGGGTCAGCAGGTTGCACACCCGCTTGGACGCGGCGCCCGCTCGCACCGCCTGCTCGAAGAAATCGGCTGTCGAGCGGTCGGCGGTCAGGACGCCTGCATCGTAGTCGCTCAGCCCGTACTCTTGAACATACCGGACCTGTCGTTGCACCGGCAGCTCGCAGAGCCGAGAACGGATCTGGGTCAGCCACTCGGCCGAAGGCATCACCGGGACCAGGTCGGGGTCGGGAAAGTACCGATAGTCGTGCGCCTCTTCCTTCTCCCGCTGGAGGACCGTAACCTGGTTCACATCGTCCCAGCCCCGGGTGGACTTGTTGCCCATCTGCATGGTCGCACCGGTCTCGATGAACGCATCGAGCTGCCGCTCGGCTTCATAGGCGACGCTGCGCTCCAGCGCGCGGAAGCTATTGAGGTTCTTGACCTCGGCAATGGGCGTCTTGAACTGCTGTCCGGCCCGCTCGATGACCAGATTCACATTGGGCTCGAACCGCATGTGGCCCTTCTGCATGTCGGCTTCGGAGACGCCGAGATATCGCACGATCCGCTGCAATTCGACCGCCAGCGCCCGCACCTGGTCGGCGCTGTTCATGTCGGGTTCGGTGACGATTTCCAGCAGCGGCGTGCCCGCGCGGTTGAGGTCCACCTGCGAGTGATATCCGGCGGTGTGGAGGTTCTTGCCGGCATCCTCCTCCAGGTGCGCCCGTCGGATGCGGATTCGCCTGGTCTGGCCGTCGTCGAGCGGGATCTCGATGTACCCGTTGCTGCCCAGAGGTAGATCGTACTGGCTGATCTGGTAGTTCTTCGGCAGGTCGGGATAGTAGTAGCTCTTGCGGTCCCACTTCGTGAAGGGCGCGATCTCGCAGTTCAACGCCATCGCGGTCAGGATCGCGTACTCGACCGCCTGCCCGTTCATCACGGGCAGCGCCCCAGGCAACCCCAGGCACACCGGGCATACCCGGCTGTTGGCCTCCTCCCCGAAACGCAGGGCACAGCCGCAGAACATCTTCGTCCGCGTGTTGAGCTGCACGTGGATCTCCAGGCCGACAATGATCTTGTACGTCAGGTCGCTCATGCCGTGATCCGCTCGATAGCCGCAGGTCTCTTCGTGTGCCAATCCGTCCGCGACTCGTGCATCCTCGCGATTCGCAGCAGCTTGGCTTCGCTGAAGGCCGGCCCGATGACTTGCAGACCGATGGGCAGGCCCGATTCGTCGAAGCCGCACGGGACGCTGATCCCGGGAACACCCGCCAGGTTGACCGCAATCGTGTAGATGTCCGACAGGTACATCTTCAGCGGATCGTCCACCTTCTCGCCAACACGGAACGCGGTCGTCGGCGCCACCGGCATGCAAATGGCGTCGCATTGCTCGAACGCCCGGACGAAATCGCCGCGGATGAGGTTGCGGACCTTCAGAGCCTTGAGGTAATAGGCGTCGTAGTATCCGCTCGAAAGCGCATAGGTTCCGAGCATGATCCGGCGTTTGACCTCTTTGCCGAAAGCCTCCTCGCGTGACTTCGAGTAGACTTCGACGTAGTCCGCGGGGTTTGGCGTGCGGTAGCCGTAGTGGACGCCGTCGTAGCGGGCCAGATTGCTCGATGCCTCCGCGGTCGCGATGACGTAATACGCTGCAATGGCATAGTCCAGGTGCGGCATGGCCACCTCGACGATTTGCGCCCCCGCGCCGCGGTAGCCGGAAACAGCCCGATCGATCGCTTGGCGGACCGCTGGGTCCGCACCGGCGTTGAAACTCGACGCCACGCCGATCCGAAGCCCTTCGACGGGTTGGTTCAGATTCGCCAGGTAACCATCGACCGGGGCGACGTCCTCGCTGACGCTGGTGCTGTCGGCCGGGTCGTGACCCGCAATCACTTCCAGCATCAGTGCCGCGTCCGCAACGGTTCGCCCAAAGGGTCCGATCTGATCGAGACTGGAGCCATAGGCGACCAGACCATAGCGAGAGACTCGTCCGTAGGTGGGTTTGAGTCCGACGACGCCGCAGAAACTCGCAGGCTGGCGAATCGAGCCGCCGGTGTCGGAGCCCAAGGCCGCGAAGCACACCCGGGCCGCCACCGCGGCTGCCGAACCGCCGCTGCTGCCGCCCGGGACTCGCGAGGTGTCCCAGGGATTCACCGTTCTCTTGAGGCCCGAGTTCTCCGTGCTGGAACCCATGGCGAACTCGTCCATGTTGGTCTTGCCGACGATGACGGCGTCGGCCGCGAGCAGTCTGCGGACCGCCGTCGCGTCGTATGGCGAGTGGAAGTTCTCCAGGATTCGCGACCCGCAGGTCGTCGCGCCAAAGCTCGTGCACATCACATCCTTGACCGCGACAGGCACGCCCGCCAGCGGTCCCACCCGTTGGCCGGCGGCAATCCGCCGATCCACCGCCTCGGCCGCCTCGATCGCCCTGTCGCGGAAGACCGAAAGATACGCGCCAACCGTCGGATCGACTCGTTCGATCCGGTCCAGGACCGCGCGCGTCGCCTCGACGCTGCCGATCCGTCCGGCGGCGATCCGGTCCCGCAGTTCTATCGCTGTCAGATCGTGCACCGACATACCCTGGTCTACTTGCTTCTCTCCTCGGTCTTGTGATGGATCAGGAGCCACTCATAGAGCTTGGGATTGTTGTAGGTCTCGGTCCAGGAATCGTGCTGGGCCTCGGGGTAGACCGTCAACTGGGCGTTTCCGCCGGCCCGCTTGAGCGCGTTGACCATCTCCTCGGACTCCCGCACCGGGACCACGTTGTCCTTGGCGCCGTGGAAGGCCCAGACCGGGACGTTCTTGAGCCTCTCCGCGAGGAACCACTCTCCGCCGCCGCAGATCGGGACGACAGCCGCGAACCGCTCCGGGTATCGGCAACCCAGAGCCCAGGAACCGAATCCCCCCATGCTCAGGCCCGTCAGATAGACCCGGCTGGAGTCCACCGCGTATTTCGACTGGATCTCGTCCAGCAGCGCCGTCAGCGCGTCGAGCTGCTCCGTCCACCAGCTTCCCGACGGGCATTGCGGCGAGACCACGATGAAAGGCATCTCCTTGCCCTGCTCGATCAGCTTGGGCGGGCCGTGTACTTTGACCTTGTTGAGGTCATTGCCCCGCTCACCGGCCCCGTGTAGGAACAGGATCATGGGCCATTTCTGGTCCTTGTTCTCGCCGTAGCCTTTGGGCAGGTGCAGCAGGTAGCGGATCTCCACCGTCTTGGTGATCTCCTTGCGCAACTGCTGCTCGCTCTGCCCTGCCATACAATAGGTCCCCACAGAAGAAATCAACACAACACACGCCAGCTTGGAAATCCGCATTGTCTCATCTCCTTCTGCCGCGCCACGGCGTCGCTGAACTGAGGCCCCCTTCACGCAGAACTGTCTTCCAGGATCTTGGGGACCCGGAAGAAGGACCCGTCGCGGTCCGGTGCGTTGGCGAGGGTCTTCTCGGTCCCCAGAGATTCTCGCACCTCGTCGGCGCGAAGGATGCTGCGAATCGGCAGGCAGTGCGCCAGCGGTTCGACACCCGTGGTGTCCAGCTCGTTCATCTTCTCGACGTAGCCGAGGATGGCGCCGAGCTGGCCGGTGAACTCCTCGATCTCTGCGTCGCTCAGCGCCAGTCTCGCCAGTTTGGCGACCTTTCGGACTTGCTCTGCATCGATCCTCTGTCCCATATGCCTTGACCTGAGTTCTGCAAAATGGGAGATTAGGCATACTTTGAGAAGGAGAAATCTCTTTTCTTGATTTCTCCTTCTCAAGTTTCTTCCACAACACGCAGGCTGGATCGCACCAATTCTTCAAGGAAATCAAAGAATGAGATTTCCTTGAAGAATATATGCCTAATCTCCCGTTTTGCAGGACTCCTAAAGAAAAAGCGAGGCACCACTGCGCCCCGCTGGGAAAGAACGACTGTTTCAACCCTTCTGTGCCGCTCAGCCCGTCTGCTTCGCGGGTTTGTAGTCGCGTTTCAGCGGCTTCTGGATCAGGCCCATGCGAATGGCCTTGGCGGATACTCGAATCCGGCATACCCGACCATCAACGACAGCACGCACTTTCTGAATGTTCGGCTTGAACTTCCGCCGGCTCATGCCGGTGACCTTCTTACCGACGCCGCCCAGACGCTTGGCCTTGCCGCGTCGGGTGATGCTGTTCCCGAAGACCACCTTCTTGCCCGTATAAGGACACTCTCTCGACATAAGACAACTCCTGCACCGTTTCTGCAACGAACCGTTGCCAAGACCCTGCTACAGTAGAATCTGCCGGCCCCCAGAGGGGCGCGGAAGGAATATTGTACCCCGCCATGTGGATTTTGCAACAGGGAACGTGGAAAAATCTGATTCCCGGGTGCATGACCGGATCTGCGCGCGTGCAATAGGGGTTCGTGGAGACCCTGGAATGTCATTCCCGCGCAGAGCCTGCCCTCGACCCGATCGGGGGCGGGAATCCAGTTCCTCGGGCATGTCGCAAACCATGGCTCATGGATTCCTGCTTGGCGCAGGAATGACAGAGTCGCGGCAGCGTCTCGTCACTCTGCGGGAGGTCGCGACTACGGTCATGCACCTCTGATTCCCCACTTCCAAGGCGGTCTTTCCTTGACTGGACCAGGCCAAGCAGATGCTTGCGAAACTGACATAGCCGGACCATGGTTCGTAGTGACCCCTGCTTTTGCAGGGGGAGCCTGCCCCGGACTTGATCCGGGGCCGTAAGGCGTTATCTTCCGTACCCTCGAACATATGCCCCTTCGGCAAGCTCAGAGCCCGCCCTGAGCGAAGCCGAATGGGGCAGGCCCTCACGGGCACACTACAAACCACTCAATCATACGGATTAGGATTGATTCGTGCGCGAGTGGAGACTTGTCATCCTGAGGCAACGCCGAAGAGCCTGTCCTGAGCGCAGCGAAGGAATCCGGGCATCGGACGTGAGGGTTCTCTCGGTCGCGCGCCAGATCCTTCACTCCGCTGCGCTTCGTTCAGAGCCTGCCCTGAGCTTGCCGAAGGGATGACAGAACCCTCGCGAGCATCAATCTTAATCCGTATCACACCTACACGCGATCACCTTGACTCAACATTCTGCGTGATTTTCACTTGACGCCGAAATAGCGATCCTGTACGATAGCGATAGAACAAAACGGATATGGCGACGACAGGAAGCAGCCATGACAGATGCCCAATCGCCTCTGAGCCGGTCGAAGCCTTCAGCCGGGCCATTGCCGGCTGCCCGAGCCCACTCCCGGCCCTGTCGGGCCTCGCCTGTCGCCGGCTATGGGGCGTGTGTGCGAAACGAAGCCAATTGGCGCCGAGGCAGAACGACCCTAAGTCGCGGCAAAATCGTGGGTTATATTGGAATGTGGCAATCCGGACCGCTGGAAAACGAAGCCAATCCTTCCTCGGGGAGACCCGTTGCGCAAAACGAAGCCAATCTTAGCTCCCGCCACGGGAAATGGCTTCGTTTCGCTCACAATGACATTCCCGGCAGCTTTGGGAAACGACTCTGCATTCGCCCTGGTGCAGTTTGCGGGTTTGTCGGGGACCTTCCACCAGGTCACGCGGACCGGTAAAATGGAGCTGGGTCGTCCGGGGCAGTTCGTATTGGAGCCGGGGGCCCGATTGTGCCGAAAGGGCTGGTGGGTATCGGACGGGTCGTTCGGATCATCGGTCTTCAGATGAGCGTGCTATGAACATCCTTGGGATTTCGGCTTTCTATCACGACAGTGCGGCGGCCCTCGTCGCCGATGGCGAGATCGTCGCGGCTGCCCAGGAGGAGCGATTCACGCGGATCAAGCACGACTGCCGGTTCCCCATCCACGCGGTCGAATACTGCCTCCAGGAGGCGGGTCTGACCGCCGCAAAGCTTGACTACGTCGTGTTTTACGAGAAACCCCTGCTGAAGTTCGAGCGGCTACTCGAGACCTACCTGGCCTACGCGCCGCGCGGGTTCGGGCAGTTCCTCGCGGGCCTGCCCGTCTGGCTCAGGCAGAAACTTCACCTGCCTCGCGAGATGGACAAGGCACTGGGTGACGCCTACAAGGGTCGCTATCTGTTCACCGAGCACCACGAGTCCCACGCGGCCAGCGCCTTCTTCCCCTCCCCATTCGACGAAGCGGCCATCCTCACCATGGACGGCGTCGGCGAGTGGGCGACCGCCAGCTTCGGCGTCGGACAGGGCAATCGGGTTCGATTGAGCCACGAGCTGCACTTCCCGCACTCGCTGGGCCTGCTCTATTCCGCTTTCACCTACTTCACCGGGTTCAAGGTCAACTCGGGCGAGTACAAGCTGATGGGCTTGGCCCCCTACGGCGAACCCAAGTACCGCGACCTGATCCTGGAGAAGCTGATCGACCTCAAGCCCGATGGTTCGTTCCGGCTGAACATGGACTACTTCGGGTACTGCTATACGATGGTCATGACGAATCGGCGGTTCGAGACGCTCTTCGGCGGCCCGGCCCGCAAGCCGGAGAGTCCCCTGACGCAGAGGGAGATGGACATGGCCGCGTCGATCCAGGCCGTCACCGAGGAGGCCATGCTGCGAGCGACCCGGCACATCCACGATGTGACCGGAATGAGGAACCTCGCCCTCGCGGGCGGCGTCGCGCTCAACTGCGTCACCAACGGGCGAATCCTGCGGGAGACGCCCTTCGAGAACATCTGGATACAACCCGCGGCGGGCGATGCCGGCGGCGCGCTGGGCGCTGCTCTGTTCGTATGGCATCAGCTCCTGGACAACCAGCGATCTGTGAACGGCCAGGACAAGCAGCGGGCGTCCCTGCTCGGACCTGCGTACGGCGACGACCAGATCCAGCGATTCCTGACGGAGCGAGGGGCCGCCTATCACACGTTCGGCGACGAGCAGACGTTGATCGCGCAGGTGGCCGACCTGATCGACCAGGGCAAGGTCATCGGCTGGTTCCAGGGACGGATGGAGTTCGGGCCGCGGGCCTTGGGCAGCCGGAGTATTATCGGCGACGCCCGAAGCCAGGAAATGCAGTCGATCATGAACCTCAAGATCAAATTCCGCGAGTCCTTCCGGCCCTTCGCGCCGTGCGTGCTCCGCGAGGACGTCGCGGACTACTTCCAGATGCGGCCCAACCAGGACAGCCCCTACATGCTGCTGGTTGCCGCGGTGCAGGAGGACAAACGACTGGATTCGGTCGGGGCATCGCTACAAGGTCTCGACAAGCTTAAGGCCAAACGGAGCGTCGTGCCCGCGATCACCCACGTGGACTACTCCGCCCGGGTCCAGACGGTCGATCCCGAGCGGCACCCGAGGCTGCACAGGCTGATGACCGCCTTCAAGCGGAAGACGGGCTGCCCGGTCATCATCAACACCAGCTTCAACATCCGCGGCGAGCCCATCGTCTGCTCGCCTGAGGACGCCTATCGGTGCTTCCTGGCGACGAATATGGACGTGCTGGTGCTGGAGAACCAGATCCTGTATAAACACGAGCAGGCGCAGGCGAAGCAACACGAGGTCGTTGATTACAGGGCAAAGTTCACGTTGGACTAAAGGCAAAACCCGAAATCCGAAGCACGAAATCCGAAACAAATTTGAATGACAGAAACTCGAAATCCAAAACGGAGCATCCGAGGGGCGACAGCGTTTCGGTCATTTGAGTTTCTGGAATTGGGGTTTGTTTCGAGTTTCGAACTTCGGATTTCGGATTTCTTTTCCGGATGGTGAGCCTATGTCATTGATGGAAATCGAATGGCATCCGAGCGGCAGGCAGTTGCGGGTGTTCGGCGTCAGCAGCCTGGCGGCGTCGATCCTCGCGGCCCTCATCCTGCACTTCGCCTGGGCTCTGGCAGCCCTCTGGATGCTGGCGGTCGTGACGGCCGGCGCCGCCATCTTCCTGTGCAGTCTGATTTCGCCCACGGCGGCGAGGATTCTCTACATCGGCCTGACTCTCGTGGCGATGCCCATCGGCATCGTGGTCAGCTTCGTCCTGCTGGCGGCGTTCTACTTCCTGCTCCTGACTCCGCTGGCGATGATCTTCCGGCTGATCGGCCGGGATTCACTGCGCCGCAAGTACGAGCCGGACATCAAGAGCTATTGGGTGGAGCACCAGCCCAGCGAGAACATGGAACGCTACCTGCACCAATTCTGACGGTGAGATCGAGCGAGGACTATGACAACCCGAAACGACAAGACGTCGAAGCTCAGCGACCTGGCCCGGCAGAAGCGCCCTTCGCTGGCCGCGGAGTTCTGGTACTTCCTCAAGCACAACAAGAAATGGTGGCTTCTGCCCATCCTCGTTGTGCTCCTGCTTCTGTGTCTGCTCGTCCTGCTGGGCGGCTCGGGTGCAGCCGTGTTCATCTACCCGCTCTTCTGAGGATCGAATGGTGCGTGGTACGCAGCCTACCGGACTACCGAATCGCACCGGGCCCGAGGATGGTCTCGGCCAGGCGGCGGATTTGCGGCGAGGTCGGGTCGAGTTCCAGGGCTTTGCGGATCTCCACAGCTCCCTCTTCCCGCCGGCCCGTCTCGACCAGCAGGATGCCGAGGTTGCCGTGCAGCATGGCGTGATTCGGGACGACCGCCAAGCCCTCGCGGCAGACCTCCTCGGCCTCCTGGAGCCGGTTGCTCTTAAAGAGCAGTTCCGCCAAATCGAGGCAGGCGAGCACGTGGTCCGGCTCGCAACGAATCGCCTTGCGGAAAAGCTCTTCAGCCAGGTCCGCCCGGCCTTGCTTGTTGTGACACCAGCCCAGGTGATAGTACGCGCTGCCCGACGTCGGCTTGATCGCCAGGAGCTTCCCGTACTCGGCAATGGCCCCTGCCAGATTGCCCTTGGCTCGGAGCACCGAGGCAAGCGAATCGTGCGGCAGGTAGGAATGAGGCAAGAGTCCCTGCACGATCCGGTACTGCTCCAGCGCGGCGTCGTACTGCTTGAGGTCCTCCGCAAGCATCTGGCCGTAGTCCCAGCGGAGCCGCCAGTCGGTGGGAGCCTTCGCGATCACGGCACGGTACTTCTCCCCGATCCCGGCCAGAACCTCAGGCGTAAGCGCCGTTTGCCACTCCTGGAACCGTGCATTCAACTGCTTCATCTGCTCCTTGTGACCAAGCTGGTTCGTAAAGGGCGGCTTGGCCAGGAATCCTCGCAGCACCATGTCGAGTGTCTTGGCGCTGCTCCAGTCATTGTACCCGAGCCGCTCGGCGCACTGATCGCACGTCGGGACCTCGCCGCGAGGCTCGGCCTTCTCGCGGAACCGCCCGACCACTCTCCGCTCGATCTGGTCGAGCACGGCCCGAGCGACGACATACGCGCCGCGGAAAGTCAGGTGCACGTGCTCGTGGAATAGCTCCTCGCCAGGCAGACCGTGAGGGCTGTTCGCATCCACGGCCTGAGCGACATCGGCCAGCCGGACCCCTTGCGACTTCCTGCGGTCGGCGACCTTCCGAACGACCTCGTTGATCTGCGTGTCCGCCCGGAAACGAAGCGTGTCCAGGTCGCGAGCCTTGATGTAGCTGTCTCTCGCCTTTGCGTCATCGCCTCCAAGCTCGTAGCAGCGTGCGAGACGGAACTGCAGTTCCGCATGGGAGCCATCGATCTCCGCGGCTTTCCGGTACGATGCGATGGCCTCCGCGTGCCTGCCCTGCATCTGGGCGATCATCCCCTCTTTGTAGACTGTATCCCAACTCGTCTGCTGCTCGGCCGTCAGGTCCGCCCGATGGAGCGATGCAAAAGGCGGACAGTCCCGCAGATTCGTCGCGACGGTGCACAGAATGGTCTGGGCTCCGCCGCGAGCGGCGGCCTTGCAGATATCCTCGAGGTTCCGGCGGAAATGGCTGTACGTGGTCTTCAGGCGAGGGTCGTCCGCCCGCACCTGTTCGCCCAGAAACATCTCCATACCTCGCCAGGACTGGAGTCCATCCCTGCTCAGGCCGTGTCCACCCAGCGCAACCGAGAGCAGTTGGCCCACTTTCGTAGCCCGCAGACCGATCCCGAGACGTATCAACGGCAGGCTGGACAAGACCGGCGTGAGAATCGTGCCCGGCCCATAGGGACCGACCACCTCGTTGTTGCCCAGATAGACCACGAACAGGTCCGGCTCGTATCGAGCGCAGTCTCGGGCGATTTCGAGAACCACGTGCGAGTTGATCGCGGCCATGGCCGCGGTGATGACCTCGAATCGCAGGTCGGGGAAACGCTCCCGGAGCATCATTTCGAGAATGCGTCCGAAGCGAAAGGCGTTGTTCGGCGCCCCCTGGGCTGCGGAAGCGCCAAGCACGAAGATCCGGCACATATCCGCAGGCTTGCGGGCGCCGAAGACGAACGGCTCGAACTCACGCGCGAGGATCGGCGGAAAAAACCGCCATCCGAACCGGGCGTTCTCGCCCAGGTGCGGCCTGCCTTCCATCTCGCACGGCACTGCTACGTGGGGATTATAGCCATACCCGGCGACTCGGAGCCCGAGTTCGAGCAGGCCCAGGAGTAGAATGGGTCCGGCGAGAACTGCGACAGCACGAAACAGCCAGACCCGCCGGCAGGAGGACTGACGGCCTGCATCCGCCGTCTTGTTCACTCCTGTGTGCTTGCGCGGTTTGTGCGGCATGGACTACACCCAGCAATGACGCGGGCTCGCTGCTCGAAGTCGCACCCGGGCTACTTGGGCACGATGGCGTCCACTTCGATCTCGAACAACAGCTCGTCCCGACAGACATCATTCTCGACGATGATCGCCGGGAAAGAAGGAACGCCATTCTCATCGCAGTACCGCTTGAGCAGCGGAGCGTCCTTCGCCCGTTTGAAGTATGCCAAAGAGCGGGTCACGTCGCCCCAGTCCATCTCACGAGAACGGAGAATGGCCTGAACCACCTCCATCGTCTGGCGGACCTGGGCGGGCGCGTCGTCGAGGAACACGCTCTTGCCGTGCTCGTCGATACTGGCCGTCCCGGAGACGTAGAGTCGTCGAAGGTCGGGCTGCTCGAGCTCCACGGCGCGACTGAAGGAACTGCCATACTGGGGAGCCGGCGACTGCATCGGCGACGGGACCTCGAATGCCGTCACGTCCTGGCTGTCCGTCTTGATAGCGATCAGACCGGAAAGCAATGCCGCGCCCAGCAGATTGCGGCCGCCGATCCCGGTGCTGGCCGGCAGGAGACCCTCGTAGACCTTCTTCTCCTGGAAAAACTTGTTGCGAACGCCGTTGAAATCGCGATACCAGCCGAGGATGTTGTCGTTGTAGAACCACGTGCGGAGCACATCGGCAAACGTCATGTCCGCATCTTCCAGCAGGACGTCCATCTGGTGGAAAACCGCCGCCGCCTGCTCCGGCCGGCTGGCGCCGACATCCGGCGGCAGAAGACCCGCCAAGCGACAGTACTGCACGTGCCCGTCGTCAAAGACCGTTCCCGCAGGACGCCCGTTGAAGGACAGCGGCTTGATCGACGTCCCGGAGACGGCCCAGACGTGCACGCCGTAGAGGTTGCCCGTCCGGGAGTTCTCGATCCAGGCCAGAGGCGCGTGGGCGTCCTCTGCAACCTTCGTCAGCACACCCAGGGCCTTCCTATCCGACGCCGACAAGCCCAGCGCTTCCACGGAGACGATGCGACCACCCACCTGCCGAACGGCATCCGCCGTCCGTTGGAAGACCGATGCGGGAGTCTCCCCTTTCTCGGGGGTAACCGTGATGAAGTGTTCTTGAACCGGATCCCGGCTGACCGTCGTAACGCTCAAGCCCGCCGCCACTCGTTTTTGAAAGCTCGTCAATGCCGAAGCTCCTGACTGCAACTCAGATACGGCCGAAAGACTCAAACCTTGCTTATACCCCAAAAGTCATCCTGACACAAGGGCTTTTCTCTCCCGCGTCAAAGGCGAGCGGGGACGCCCACGGCAGAAGGACCACGAGAACAACCATCGATCCCAGTCACGAGACCGGCCTGCGCCGTGCTTTGGGCAGCCGCTTTCGGCCTCCGGCGGTCTGCTCGTCCGCGGCACGTCTCAAGGCGCCCACCTCCACCTGAGCCAGCGGCCTGAACTCGCCCACTCCCAGTCCCTCGATTCTCAGATTGCCGATCCGCGTCCTCTTGAGGGACGTCACATCCAAGCCGACCTTGGCCAACATGCGACGAATCTGGCGGTTGAGCCCCTGGCGGATCGTGATCTCGATCAGCGATTCGTTGCGGCCTCCTTTGAGTACCTTGACCGCCGCCTTCTCTGTCTTGCCCTCGGCCAGCCAGATCCCCTTCTTCAGTCGCTCGACGGCCCGCTCGTCCGTCTGCCCGGCCACGCTCGCCATATACGTCTTCGGCACCTTGTACCTCGGGTGTGTCAGAAGATTGGTCAACTCCGCGTCGTTGGTCAGGATCAACAGCCCCGTCGTGTCCGCATCGAGACGGCCTACGCAGAAGACCCGCTCCGAGGCGCCAACGAGGTCCACGGCGCTGCGCCGGCCCTGGGGATCATGACTCGTGCAGATGACGCCCTTAGGCTTGTTCAACAGGAAATATACCCGCTCGGGCTTCTTCAAACGCCTTCCGCTAACGGTGATCGTGTCTACCGCCGGGTCGGCAAACGCCGGCAACTGGTCCACGACCTTGCCATTGACGGACACGACGCCCTGGAGGATCAGCTCCTCGCACTGCCTTCGGGAGGCCACACCGGCCGAAGCCATCACTTTTTGCAGACGCTCTCTCATCGATGATGGATAATGGATGATTGATAATTCACAGCGAAGGCGCCACAGTCCGAGTCAATAATCCATCATCCTTTATCCTTTGTCAATGGACATAGATGATCGCGATGCACAACAGGACCCAGACCAGCAACCCGACCTGGAACGGCCGATCCCGCAGGATCAGCTTCACCGGGTCGCAGTACAGCCCTCTCTGGGTCAAGGCGCTGAATCGGAATATACAATACAGCACGACGGGCGACGTGTACACAAGCCTGTTGGTGCCAAACCGCTCGATGGTCGCGGAATCCATCGCGTACATGAGAAAACAGACGACTGCCAGGACGCTGCTGACGTCCAGCATGTGGGCGAGCAGTTCCGGCGTGTATTCGCCCAGCGTCTTGCGAAAGGCCTCGCTGTTGGACTGGAGCTGGGCGATCTCACCCCGGCGCTTGCTGAACGCCAGGAACAGCGTCAGCGCAAACGTACACACGACCAGCCAAGGCGAGATGAACACGTCGATCACCACTGCCCCCGCCACCGCCCGCAGGCAGAAGCCCACCGCGATGACGACGCAGTCGAGGATCATCACCCGCTTGAGAGCCACGGAGTACAGGACCATCAACGCACCGTAGACCAGAATGACCCCGGCCAATCCCGGCGCGAGCAGCAGGCTCCCGACCGACGCGAGGACGGCACACACGGCGGCGACGGTCCCTGCCGCCTGCACGGTTACAAGGCCCGACGCAATCGGCCTGCTGCGATGCTCCGGATGGATGCTGTCGGTCTTGCGGTCCAGGATGTCGTTGACGACGTAGATCGCCGACGAGGCGAGGCAGAAGCATAGAAACGCCCCGACGGACCGGGCAACCGCTGCCAGGACGGCATCCGCCGGGCCTGCAAGCTGCTGGCTAAAGACCAGGGCCGCAAAGACGAAGACGTTCTTGATCCAGTGAACGGGTCGAAGGGTCCGCACCAGTTCCATCAGGATGTCCCTCGGCAACAGTCTCGATCCTTGTTCTACACAGCGATCGTGTCCGTCATTGTCCCTGCGCCGGCTGGGGAATCGTTACATCGATGGTCTTCACGTCGCCGAATGTGGACAGCGGCTTGTCGAAGCCCTCCGGATTGCCGACGACAACGATCTGCACCGTGTCGGGACGCAGGTGGGCCTTCGCCACGCGAAGGACGTCGGCCTTCGTCACCTTCTCGACGTTCTCCTTCGTCTTCTGGAGAAAGTCGGCCGGGTATCCGTAGTAGGCGTACGTCATCAGACGCGTGACGATTTCGCCCCGGCTCTCGAAGTTGAACACGAACGAGTTCAGGAAGCCGTCCTTGGCCAGGGCCAGCTCCTCGTCCGTCACCGGCTCCTGCGTCATCCTGCGGATCTCCTCGATGATCGCCTCGGTCGCGTGAACGGTGCTCTGCGATTTCGTCTGACAGCTCGCGTAGAACACGCCCGGATGGTCGAAATCCGCTCCGTAGACGCCGGAGACCGAGTAGGCCAGGCCCTGCCGGGAGCGGACGTTCTTGAACAGCCGGCTGGTGAACGACCCGCCCAGGATCTCGTTCATCACCATCAGACTGAAGTAGTCCGGGTCGTTCATCATCCCCCCGAGGTGGCCCAGACGAATGCAGCTCTGGCTCATGTCCTCCTTGACGACGACGTTCACGGTCGAGCGGAAATCGTACTCCACCTCCGGCACGGGCGGCACGTCCACCTGGGCCTTCTGCCAGCTCTTGAAGGCGTCTTCGATCCGCGCGACCATCTTCTTCGCTTCGAAATCGCCCCATACCGCGAGCATGACGTTGTTGGGATGATAGAACCTGCGATGGAACGCCACGAGGTCGTCCCGGGTGATGCTGTCGAGGGTCGCGTACTCGGTGTGCCGGGCGTAGACGCTGCCGGCGCCGTAGATCAGCTTGGCGTACTCCCGCGAGGCGATGGCGTTGGGATTGTCGTTGCGACGAGCGATGGACGTGCGGGCGGCGACCTTGGCCAGATCGATCTTGTCCTGGCGGAAGGCGGGATTCATCAGCACGTCGGCCAGGATGGCAAGGCCCGTGTCGATGTCCTCTTTGAGCACGGACATGTAGGCGCTGCCGGAGCTGCGGCCGATGCCGGTCTCCACGGACGCAGCGATCTGCTCCAGTTGCTCGTCGATCTCGTCCCCCGTCCGGCTGGTCGTGCCGCCCGTCCGCAGGACCGTGCCCGTGAGGGAGGCCAGGCCGACCTTGTCCGCGGGCTCGTAGATCGAGCCCGTCCGAATCATCGCCGACACGTGGATCAGCGGCAACTCGTGGTCCTCCAGCACAAGCAACTGCATCCCGTTGGCCAGCGTCACCCGCTCCACCTCGGGCACCTGGATGTCGCGCAGCTTGGGGTATTTCAGCTCCTTGCAGTCGGACACGCGTTCCATCGCTACCCCACAGCCGACGAGGAAGGCGACGCACATCAGCACCAAGGTCATTCGTATCATCAACGCGGTTCTCATATTCCTGCTCCTGTCGTCGGCTTCTGGCCGGAGGTGGTTTCGATGACACCGACGGTACGGTTCTTCGTCGTGAAATACGCCGCGGCAACCCGCTGGACGTCCGCCGCGGTCACTTGCTCGATCTTGTCCAACTGCTTGAAGAGGTTGTGCCAGTCGCCGGTGACCACTTCATAGAAGGTCAGTTGGGCGGCCAGACCCGAGTTGGAATCGAGCTGTCGAATCAGGTCAGCCCGGCTGCGAGTCTTCGCCTTGGCCAGTTCCTCGGGCGACACCGGCTCGCTCTTGAGTTTCTCGATCTCCGCGTAGATCGCGTCTTCGCACTCGCGGGTCGTGTGGCCTGTCGCAGGCACCGCCATGAACATGAACAGCGCCGGATATTTGTTCAGCATCGGTCCCGAGTCGGCGGAAACCGCGATCTGCTTGTCCTTCACCAGGCTCTTGTACAACCTCGCGGTCCGCCCGACCCCGATGATCTCCGAGATCACCTGAAATACGGTGCTGTCGGGGTGATTGACATTGGGCTGATGGTACCCGATCAAGACCACGGGCTGGGCGACATCCTCGACTGTGACGCGGCGTTCCCCTCGTTGCGGCGGCTCCTCCGTCTCAACCGGCTCGGGCTTGGGCCCGCTGGGCAGGCCCGCGAAATACTCGTCCGCCAGTTTCCGAACCTGGGCCGGATCGACGTCCCCCACGATGGAGATCGTCAGATTGCTCGGGCAGTAGTACGTGCGGAAGAAGGCCTCCGCTTCCCCGCGCGTGAGGGTTTGCAGGTCGCTCATGTGCCCGATCACGCCTTCGCCATAGGGATGGGCCAGGAACGCGATGGCCTGGAACTCCTCGTAGAGCCGTCCCATGGGGGAGTTCTCCATCATCCGCCGTTCCTCCATCACGACGTCCCGTTCCTTGTAGAACTCGCGAAGCACCGGGTAGGCGAACCGATCCGCCTCCAGCATCATCCACAGTTCGAGCTTGTTCGAGGGCAGGCTCACGATGTACTGGGTCGCGTCCTCGCTCGTGTAGGCGTTGAAGCCCGCGGCGCCCTGCTGGGTGAGGATCTCCTCGTACTCGTCGTGAACGATGCACTCCTGGGCCTTCTGCCCTGCCTGGTCGAACTGGTCCTGGAGTGCCTTCAGCTTCTGGGGGTCCGGACCGCCGATTCTGCGTTTCTCCTTCTTGATGGCGTCGAACAGCTCGTCCATCTTCGCCATGGCGGCGGCTTCCGCCGTGTAGTCCTTCGTCCCGATGGTCCGTGTCCCCTTGAACGCCATGTGCTCGAACAGGTGCGCCATTCCGGTGATCCCGGCGACCGAGTCGACACCGCCGACGTCGGCGTAGGTGTGGAACGAGACGATCGGCACCTCGTGGCGTTCCAGGATCAGGAACGTCAGGCCGTTGTCCAACGTGAACTCGGTCAGACGCTTCTCGAATCCTGCGAGGTCCTGGCCCCTCATCGCCCCAGCGATGAACAGCATCACGAGCAGGGCCGCCGGCCCCACGCGTCTCACAACCGAATGTCCCATGGTGCTACTCCTATCACCGTGTTTGATGGTTCCTTGTCTCTGAGCCGGTTCAATTCTATCGGAACTATACCGTGCCATGGCAACCCTTGTCTACCTCCGGACGGCCTCTCTGTCGCCAGAATCCAATCCATTTGCGCTGGCGAGGATTGCCTTGCCCGCCCGCCATGGTACAATGACGATCATGAGATTGTATGGAGGTGCAACCATGTGGCATTCACTTGTTCTCATCGTTCTGGGGCTGGTTGCCTCGGCGAGTGCAGCGAGCGACGAGTTGATGGCGCCCGTCCGGCTCCAGGCCGTCGGCAAGCCGATCGACACGGATGTCGGCCACGCGGCCCCATTCGTCTGCGACTTTGACGGCGACGGCGTTCAGGACCTGCTGGTCGGCCAGTTCGGCGACGGACTGCTCTGGATCTACCGTAATGAGGGCACGAACGCCCAGCCGAGGCTCGCGGCCGGAGTCAAGTTCAAGGATGGCGCCAAGGACGGCACCGTCCCCCATGGCTGATGCATCGGATTCGGTCCGCGTGTCGTGGACCTCAACGGCGATGGCCGCATGGACATCCTCTCGGGCTCCTGGCCGGGCGAACTGTTCCTGTTCAAGGGCCTGGCGGATCGCTCTTTCGCAGCCCCGGAAATGCTCAAGGACAAAGACGGCCAGATCATCAATATCGGCGGCGGCATTCGAGAGGAGCAGAACATGTTCCGAGGCTCGGGGGAGGCCAAGACCATGATCCTGATTACCGGTTCCGCGGAATGGGAGACGACGGACGAGGGGACGTTCGTCACCTACCGCGGACAGCGGATCAAGAGCACGCCCGAGAAACCCCTGGCGACCACTGGGAGTGCTTCCACCGTCGATCCGGCCGACTGGGACAGCGATGGAGACTATGACCTGATCGTCGGCGACGGGCGAGGCGGCGTCTTCCTGATCGCCAACGAGGGAACCGCGACGTCCTACGCCTTCGCCAAGGAAGAGCAGCTCCAAGCGGGCGGTCAGGCACTCCGGGTCCATGGCCGAGCCGGACCGTGTGCTGCGGATTGGGATGGCGACGGGGACCTCGATCTGCTCGTCGGCGCCGAGGACGGCAGCGTCTCGCTCTTCCAGAACACAGGTACGTCGAGGGTGCCGCGATTTGCTGCGGCAGTGCGACTCGTCGGGCCTGGCGACATGCAAGCGGGAGCACAGGCCCCCAAAGAGGTCCGTCGCGGCGGTCGCTCGAAGATCTGCGTCGCCGACTGGAACGGCGACGGCCGCCCGGACCTGCTCGTCGGGGACGTCTTTTACCAGAAGCCAGACCGTCCCGAGCCGACCGCCGAGGAGCAGGCCGAACACGAGCGAATACGGACGGAATTGGAGTCGCTGCGTTCACGCTCCAGCGAGCTTTACGAGAAGGCGCAGGGATCCTCGCGTGTGCAGGACAAGGACGAACGCGACAAGCTCCAGAAAGAGCTGGACGAAGTGAGCGAGCGGATACGTTCCCTGTACTCGCAACTCCCTCGCGAGTACGAGACTCACGGCTGGGTTTGGCTGTTCCTCCGCAAGTAGCGGACGGGGAGGCGGATCGTAATGGAAGACATCGTGATCGAACCAATGACGGAATCGCTGTTGCTGTGGCGGTGCCTGCATCACGGGCCTCTGTCGCGAGATACGATTGATCACCTGCCGCCCAGCGACGAAGTCCCGTGGGAGAGGTGCCGGACGCGGAATCTCCCGCTGCTGGCGAAGCTGACACAGACCTACGGCGTCTGCGCGATCGTCGCCCGCGACGGCCAGCGAATCGTTGGGCATCTGCGATTCTACCCCAAGGCCGTCTGCGGCATGGCGGGCGCCGGCTGCCTTTGCCTTCAGCAGGACTTTCCCGCCGGTCCCAAAGAGGACTTCGCACAAACGCGGTTTCCCCCTCTCGCGCAGATTGAGGACAAGACGCTCGTCGTTCACTGCCTAATGACGGCGCGCCCCCAACAGAACACCGGCTCGTACCAGCGCAAAGGCCTTGGCACGCGGATGGTCAAGGCCCTGATCGAGTGGGCCCGCACAAACGGATGGCGCCATATCGAGGCCGATTCGTTCGAGGACCTCCCGATCATCTACGAAATCACCGGCAGCGCCGGGCACTCGTTCTGGGAGAAACTCGGGTTTCACATGGCTGACCGGCATCCGCATCCAGAACTTCAGGCACAGAGCGACTTCGTCAGCCAGATCGAGGAACAGGCCAGATCGCTCGGAGTCCCTCCGGAACGGGCCAGAGACCGGATCATCATGCGTCTGGACCTCCTGATGAGTTTTGACGAGCAAGATCGGCAATCGAACCGTGTGGCACCCCCGCCCTCGGGGGTGATCCCAACCGGGGGTGATCCCAGCCGGGGGTAATCCCAACCGGGGGTGATCCCAACCGGGGGTAATCCCAGCCGGGGGTGATCCCAACCGGGGGTGATCCCAACCGGGGGTGATCCCAGCAGGGGGCGGCTGGGCCACATTACTGTACTGTCGCCTGAAGGAACTCCGAGCCAAGCGAACGAAGTCCGCCAGAGCGGTGGTACACGCTACCGAACTTGTCTGTCAAAACTCACTGGGACGGACGTGCGCGGAGAAACGACGCCCGCTGTCTGCGCCGGGAATCGTGACCGGCCAGGCCTTCGCTGCCTTTATCTTCTGACTGGTCTGTGGTCGTGGGCGACCGCCGCAAGACGGTTCTTGCTCCGGCCGTGGCCATTGCCTATAATGGACAAGGATTGGAGCGGGTCTCCGCGGTGCGAACCGATGGCGGAGGCTGGGAAAAGGGTGCGGGATCATTCAGATCCCAGATGATTCGAGGAGAGCGCTATGCGAAGCGAACCGTGGAGCAAGCTGCTATTCGGTGCGAGTCTGTTTCTGCTGCTGGCCGTCTGTCCGATGGCCCATGCGATCACGATCTTCAGAGTCGCGGTTGCCGGCGATCCCGAGATGTATCCCGCCGTATCGGGAAACACCGTGGTCTGGCAGGTCTTCAACAGCCGGTATGGCGACTGGGACATCGAGGCAGCGCAGGTGTTCGACGGCGAAGTCACGCCAAGCTTCACGATCGCAGACTTCAACGGCGACGACCGGTTCCCGGTGATCGACGGCAATGACGTCGTCTGGCAATACCAGTACGAGGAGAACAGCGACGGCGACGTTTACGCGGCTCGAATCGAAGACGGCCGGACGGTGGCGAGGTTCGCGATCTCCGCCTCCGTGGATGACGAGTCCCTGCCCTGGGTCTCGGACGGCGTGGTGGTCTGGCAGCATGGCTTCTTCGGGGCGCCGGATTGGGATGTTCTCGGAGCCCGCCTGAACGGCCAAGCCAATCCGGAGGCATTTATCGTCTCGGCGGCAATCGATATCGACGAGATGTATCCGTGCATTTCCGGCAGCCTGGTCGTCTGGCATGAGAAATCGCCCGACCTGTCGCAGCCGTTTGTCTACGGGGCCGATATCTCCGACCCCAACCTGCCGCGCGTCTTCTACACGAACATGGCCCTCGGCCAGTATGAGACCCCCAATCTCTCGGATGGCTGGCTCGTCGGACGGGAAACGGACGAGGTCGGCAAGGTGATGGTCGACAACCTGTTCGATCCGTTCAATCCGGAAGGCATCAGCGGCTCCGGGCTCACCGCCTGCCCGAGAATCCACAAGCACCTCGTCGTCTGGCAGGATGGCAGCAACGGGACCTGGGACATCCGCTGCTACAATCTCGCCACCCATCAGGAGCTCGTCGTAACGGATACGAAGATGTCCGATCAGATCAACCCGTCGGTCTACGTGGATACGGACGCCATGCGTGCCCTCATCGTTTGGCAGGACGACCGCGAGGGCAACTGGGACATCTACGGGGCCATCCTGGACGGCCCGGAGATCGCCGCGAACGCGAACTGACGGCCGGCGCGTCGGACGCAGATCGACTTGTGCGAGTCCATCGATCAAGATTCTCCCCTGCAACGTCCATGACCCTATTGACGCCCATCCAACGATTGGCACAATGGGGTGCCTTGAGATGCCGGCGAGGCCGCCACGCAGGGCGTCCGCCGGCAACTGGGGTATGGATGGTCGATCCACAGCGACGAGGGTCGCTGCTGACGATAGCATAGGAGGTTCCGACATGGCGGCGCGTGTAACCTATCACGTGGTGCCGAGCAAGAATGGCGGCTGGAGCGTCCGGCTGATGAATGCCGAGCAAGTCATCAGCAACCACCAGTCGAAGATCGATGCGATTCTTCGCGGCCGGGAGCTGGCGCAGAGCCACGAGTACAGCCTGCTCGCAGTCCACGACCGCGAGGGCCGACTGGAGAGGCAGTACACCTACGGCTGGGACGCCGACCTGTTCCCGGAGCGACGGCATTCCAGCGGAGCCCGTGCCTGATCCCAATCTGCTTGCAGTCCCGCCTGGGAGGAGGTAGAGTACATGGAGACGTGGGGCCCATAGCTCAGCGGTAGAGCAGGGGACTCATAATCCCTTGGTCCAAGGTTCGAATCCTTGTGGGCCCAGTTTCCCGCTCCGCATGAATGGTCGGCGGCGTCCAGATCGTGACACACCGGCGCGTATTATCATGCCGAGGCCCGCGCCGGATGAGCACGGGCCTCGGGTTCGCTCACTATTGCGTCGTCTCCCCACAAATCGGGGAGAAACCGACACGCGGACTGTTAGAACGGCTTGGCAAACGGCTCCGTCCTGCCGGCCAGCGACGCGATCTCTTCCTGCGACAAGGCGCGATTGTAGAAGCGGGCGTCGTCGATCTTCCCGGTGAAGCCCCGTTCGACCGAGGCGCCGTTGAGCCAGGCGCCAATCAAACCCTCGCCCAGGGTCATCGTCTGTTCAGCACTGAGTGTCACGCGGGCCTCCTTGTAGCCGTTGAGCCACAGCGCCCACTCGGTCGACGAAACGGTGACTGCCACGTGGTTCCACTGGTTGCTCTTGACGAACGCGGTGCCTGTGATGTCGCTGCTGCCATACAGGCCCGAATCGACCTGTCCATAGCTGTAACGCCAGTGGAGATCGCCGGTGGCCCATCCGTCGCTGTGGAAGAAGCCGGCGTATTCGATGGAGGTGACATCGACCGTGGTATCCGCCCACATGGAGATCGTCAAAGCAGTCACGCTGCCCAGCGCCGGGACGGCCGCGCCGTCGCCTGAGCCGTCCAGGAGCAGAACCTGTCCCCGTGTCGCGTCCACTGTGGTCTGGGCGTCGCCAACCGCCGTACCGTGATACGTCCCGACGGAGTCCTTGAGATCGCCGTCAAACTTGTACCAGGCGACGAGACCCGTCGTGCCTGGATCAACCGGGGTGATGGACTCGGCGACCAGACCATAGATCTGAATGTCATCGAAGTACAGGGTCCCCGCGGCGCCGGCGCCCTCGACGCCGATGACCAGCTTCTTGACAGTCGCGAGGTTTGCGCCCGTCGAGGCCAGGTCGATGTTCCACGGCTGCCACTGGGTTCTCTTGAGATCCTCGGCGCCGCCATGATAAGGCACTTTCGTATCGTTGATCTTCAGGTACATCGTCCCGGTGTTGTTCGGATCGCCAAAGAAGAAGACCGACAAGGTCTTGTACCCGTGTCGGGTCCAATCCTCCGCGGCGTCCAAGGTCCACGTGGCCTCGGCATACGTGGCTTGTTCGACGTTGTTGTAGAGGAACGGCATGGACTGGACCCCACTGTGCCGATCCTCTGCTCAGCGAAGGGCCCCCGGCCGTACCCCACCTGGGAACCATTGGTATCGATCTCATAACCGTCGGTCCATGTCTGGAAGATCGCCTCGCCGGCGTCCATATCGTCCGTGTAGCTCTCGAAACCTTCCAGGAGAAAGGCCGCCACCGTCGAGAAGCTCCAGACCTCGCCTTCCCATCGCGGCGTCGCTTCCGCTTCATTGACCTCGACCACCTTCCAGAAGTACGTCTCACCAAGCTTCAGATCCGCTTGGTAGGCGGCCTCGTCGGTCGTGCCGACCAGAGACAGATCATTTGCATCGGTCCCGAGGAAGATCTCGTGCGAAGCGGCTTGGCGTCCGGCCCGCCAGCTCAGGATCGTCTCCGGAGACGCATCCGCCGCACCGTCCTCGGGCGAAGGAACCGATGCGGCCATCGGCAGGTAGTAGAATCGCACTTCGCTCAGACCGGTGAAGGAGCCGCCACCCCAGGTGCTCTCGATATTCAGCCTGACGTACCGGGCCATGACGCCGCCGAACTCGACCGTCGTGTCGGCCGTGCAGGCATCCGTACCGGGGGCCGGCGCGAATTCCGGCACACCCTCCAGCATCGTCCAACTCAGACCGTCGAGCGAATACTCGACGCTCACTTGTTTGGCGCCGAAGTGGACGGTGGACTCGATCTGCGTGTTGTAGTTCCAGACCCACAGTTCGTCCAACACATACACCTTGTCGAACGCATACCGAATCCAGTGCGGCCCCGTGCTCGTGGTAAACCACATGGTGCTTGTATCGGCGGAGTGCCGATCCGTGGTCAAATCGAGTCCGGATTCGTCGATTGTCTTCTCCGGTCCCATACCCGTTGCCTGGCTGGACGCGGTGGCCATGATGGAGTCACGGCCGATGCGGTAAGAATAGGATTCCGTCGCGAAGGACCACACCTTCCCCTTGAAGACCGTGTGGTCGGGGGCATCGTTGACCTCGTCGATGCGCCAGTAGTAGGTCATGCCGAATTCGAGACGTCCGGCGTCGAAGGCGGTCTCCTCCTGCCCCTCGCTGACCAGCACGCCCATTGGGTTGTCCCGGTCGGCATTCTCGACGTCGGCCAGGGCGGTCCCGAGATACACGTCGCGCGCCGCGGCGACCTCGCTCGGCCTCCAGCTCAGGACAACGTCACGAATCACCTCCGTCGCCCCGTTTTCCGGGCTGGGCTTCGTCGCCAGCTCGTCATAAGGTCCTTTGCCCGCCATGGCCTTCCGGAGTTCCGTCTCGCTGAGCACGTGGTTGTAGACCCGCCAATCATCCATCGAACCGAGGTAGTAGATCCCGATGGTCGGGGAGTCGGCCGCGATCCGGAACCGGGCCGTCGAAACGCCGACCGAGACGGTCACAGCATCCGAATCCGACAGCACGCAATTGTGGTATTCACTGAGGAGGTTCCCAGCATCATCGAAGACCCAGGCGACATGCACCCAGGTATCCGTCGGCACGGTGTTGCCGCCGCCGTCCCTGGCGAGGGTTCGCGCGGTCGCACCGCAGATATCCATCTCCATTCGCTCGTTGTAGATCGCGCAGGTGAATCCGCCGCCGGCGGCGTCTGCCGCCTGCCGGTTGCTGCACAACTTCGTGTCGCCCCCGGACGGCCTCTTGATCCATCCGCAAACCGTCAGGCCGCCGGTCACGCTCGTGTCGATGTCCAGGAGGTCGCACAGGACGTAGTCGCCGGTCCCGTCGAACGCCAGGGCGCTGCCATACACCCCGGTCGTCCAGACGGGGTTGCCGTTGATGACGCCGTCGTGCCCGTTCTTGGAAGAATCCGCGACGACCGTCCCGACCCCCTCGTCAAACTGCCACCAGGCGACCAGATCGGCGCGTGCAACCGGGAACAGGCCGAGGACAAAGATAGAACAGATCACGTAAGTCAACTTCCTGCACATGATTCTCCTCCCTTGCCAGGTGAATCCACACACACCTGCTAATACGGGACACGGGAACCCAACCATGACCCGCCACGTACTCCCTCCTCATTGCTTATACCAGTTCTGTCCGCGCGCCGCAACGAAAAAGTTGACGCCGGCCCAGCGTCTGGTAGGATGGCAGCTCGGACCGGCGTCGTAGGTCCTGATCCTCTGCAAATGAAAGGCGTGAAATCATGTACAAAACCCTTGCTCCTTTGGTTCTTGTCACACTGGTCGTCCTCCTCGGCATGAATGCCCGCGCGCAGGGCGAGATCGTGCGACTGGGTGACATGGATATCGCGAGAATGTCCAGCGGATGGGGCAGACCGCTCGTGGACCAGAGCGTCACCGGCAAGGCCCTGTCCATCGCCGGACGGACCTTCGCGCACGGAGTGGGAACCCACGCCGACTCAATGCTCTACGTGGACCTGGACGGCAAGGTCGAGCGGTTCCGCGCCACAGTCGGTGTGGACGATGCAACGAACGGCCGGGGGACCATCGTGTTCCGCGTCTACGGCAACGGCGAGAGCCTGTTCAACAGCGGCACCATGAAAGGCAGCCAGGAAGCGAAAGCCGTCGACATCCCACTGGCGGGCGTGCGACAGTTGCTCCTGCTGGTCGGCTCGGCGGGCGACGGGATCGGCTTCGACCACGCGAACTGGTGCGATGCCGAGTTTGTCTTTGCCGGCAGCGCGCCGCAGGCGATGGACGCACCGAAACCACCGGCGGAGGAGAGGATCATCCTCACGCCCAGACCCGGGCCGCAACCCCGAATCAACGGGTCCAAGGTATATGGCGCCCGGCCGGGACGACCCTTTCTCTATCGGATTCCCTGCACCGGGACTCGTCCGATTCGGTTCGGCGCCGGCAACCTGCCCAATGGCCTGC
This sequence comes from Sedimentisphaerales bacterium, assembly GCA_034678485.1. Lineage (GTDB taxonomy): Bacteria > Planctomycetota > Phycisphaerae > Sedimentisphaerales > Anaerobacaceae > PLanc-01. Next base: position 45,982 of record JAXDBU010000113.1, read on the forward strand.
ACCTGGACGCAAGCACGGGCTTCATTGAGGGCACCGTCCCGGAGAAGGTGGGCGAATACGCCGTCACCCTCCGGGCCGGGAATCAGCATGGCCAGGACGAGCGGCCGTTCAAAATCGTCGTGGGCGACACGCTGGCGCTGACCCCGCCGATGGGTTGGAATAGCTGGTACATCCACTACCATCGGGTCACCGAGGAACACATGCGCAAGGCAGCGGACGTAATGATCTCCTCCGGCATGGCCGACTATGGGTATCAGTACGTCAACATCGACGATTGCTGGATGAAGAAACGAGGCGACGAACCGTACCGCGACGATCGCAGGGCCATCCTGCCGAACGCCAAATTCCCCGATATCGAGGGTATGGTGGACTACATCCACAGCAAGGGCCTCAAGGCCGGGCTGTACACCTCACCCGGGCCGTGGACCTGCGCGGGCTACGTCGGAAGCTATGAACACGAGCGGATCGACGCAGACAAGTTCGCCGAATGGGGATTCGACTTCCTCAAGTACGACTGGTGCTCGTACAGCGAGGTCGCCGGCGGAAACGACCTGGAACACATGAAGCGGCCCTACAAGAAGATGGGGGATATCCTCGCGACGCTCAACCGCGATATCGTCCACAACCTGTGCCAGTACGGCATGGCGAACGTTTGGACGTGGGGCGCCGAGACCGGGCACTGCTGGCGGACCACCGACGATCTGGGAGTAGCCCAAGGGGCCCTGCTGCCGGGCTTTTATCAGATCGGTCTGAGCAACGCCGCACATTATGAGTACGCGGGACCAGGGCATTGGAACGACCCGGACTACATCCTCATCGGCTATGTGGGCAACGCGCGAAGCCAAAACGATCCGCCCATCCCGACGAAGCTGACGCCCAACGAGCAGTACAGCTACATGTCCATGTGGTGCCTGATGGCCGCTCCGTTGTTCTTCTCGGGCGACATGGCGATCCTCGACGATTTCACCCTGGGCGTGCTGTGCAGCGCGGAGGTGATCGAGGTCGATCAGGACCCGCTCGGAAAGCAGGCCAAGCCGCTGGTCCAGGACGATCAGACGCTCATCCTGGCCAGACCCATGGAAGACGGGTCACTGGCCGTCGGCCTGTTCAATCTCGCGGAAATGCCTCGCGAAGTCGCGGCGGACTGGTCTTTGCTCGCCATCAAAGGCAGACAGCGGGTCCGCGATCTCTGGCGGCAGAAAGACCTGGGCCTGTTCGAGAACCGGTTTGCTGCAACCATTCCGCGTCACGGCGTAATCCTCGTTCGGCTTCGACCCGAGTGACGGTTCGCAGTGGCGCCGTACGGCGTTGTCTTCTCCACTAATCCTGCGACGCAGGCGGTTCGGCGTTGGCCGCACCCGGCGTAGGTTCCATCAGGACCACAAAGACATAGGAGCCCTCGCTGCGTTGCCAGCGACCGAGTGAGACACCCGCGTCGGAGGCGCCGAACTCCTGCTGGGCACTGTAGCCGGTGAGGACTCCCGCCGAGCCCGAGCTCAGGTACACGGTCTCCCCTTCTTTGCTCAGTCCAAACGTTACGCGGCAGCCGGGATCGGTCTCGTTGTCGAAATGCAGGCTCTCGTAGAAGACGAGGTAGCCGCCGGCCGGAATGACCGTGCCCTCGGCAATGCAGTACTTCATCAGGTCGTCATTGTCGTCGCTGAGGTACCAGCCGCCGAGATCCATGTCGGCGTCGGTTGTATTGTACAGCTCGATCCAGTCGGAACTCCCCCCGGCGGAGTTCGCCAACAGCTCATTGATGACAATCGAGCCGGGATCGGGCAGCAGGCCGCTGTCGTCCGTCCCGGGCGAACCGCCCGATTGGGCACTCGGCCGCCAGGCGTCTTTGCCGTCGAGGTCATCCGCATCAACGGCCTGCGGATCTCTCACGGTGAGAGAGAAACCCACGCCATCGGTCAGGTCGAACCACCCATCGTCGTACTCGAAGCTCTGAATGACGGCGCCCATCGCATCGACGAGTTCGATCCGTTCCCCGCGGTTGCTCAGACTGCCGGAGTACTGCCCCACGATCGGCAGGGCCATCCCGTACCGGGCTTCGAAAGCGGCAACATTCTTGACGAGCAGGCAATAGCCGCCTGCAGGCAACGCGAAGCTCGGGAACGTGGAGTCGATGCCGTTGGTGAACCGGACCAGGTTCAGGTTGATGGTCTGTGAGCCGACATTCGTCAACTCGATGTACTCGGTGTTGGGATCCGTTGGGTCGCCTGTATCGGCCGGATGATACATGATCTCGCTGATCCGCAGGCTTTCGGCGACAGGCCCCACTGCGAACACCGCTTCGCTCAGTGCGCTCCATTTGCCCTGGAAGGCCCGCGCCTTGATGAGCGTGCTTTCCGTGAGGGAGACGGGACCCGTGTACGTGAGAGCCGTGGGCGAGACCGCCCCCGGACTAATCTCCCCTGCCACAAGTTCGACGGAGAACAGCAGATCGGAACTGGTGATCCCGTAGTTCAGTGCCTGGACCGCCAGCATGTTCGTTCCCTGCCAGATCAGGCCGGCGTAGTCGGCAATGTCGACCGTCGCCTGCTGCACGGCAGAGGTGTCCGAATTCGTCGTGCTGGCGGAGGAGTTCCAGGCGGGAGTGCCCGTGAAGTTGCGACGGGCGACTTCGACACCGTTGAGCCAGGCGATGAACCCGTCGTCATAGCGAACCTTGAGCATCGCGTCGGAGAATTCGGTACTGCCTACGACAAAGGGAATTCGGATGTAGCAGCTTCCGTTGGCATTGTACATCGCCGCGCGAAGGTCGATATTGAAGTACGGCGTGTAGGTGGCATCCGTGTCGTAGCCGATGCCGCCGGTGCCGAGTTGCCAGGCGGAATCATCGAAGGAGTTCGTGTACCAGACATTGCTGTCGCCGACCTGGAGACCGCCGTTGGCGACATCGCCGACCAGGCGGAACCTCGTCGAGGAGAAGGTGGCGAAGCTGCCGCGGGCGGCGAAGAGCTCGAGCTCCGAGCCGCCGCCCTGTTCGTAGAAGACCAGTCGCAGGTCATGTACGCCGGCTTCCGTGATGTTGAACACCGTCAGGGTGTCCCCGGGACTGCGAGGATCGGGATAGGCGCTGGCGTATGTCCGGGTCCCCTTCTTGAGGGTCATCGAGTACCCGTCGTCGCTGCTGACGCCGAAGGTCCACTCGCCCGCCTGGGGAATGAGGACCTTGCCCGTCACGAGGATGACGAAGTTCTCCACGTCCACGTTCATCGTGGTCCCCGGGAACGCTTTGTCCGCGTCGAAGTGGCCGAGACTGTCCGTGTTGTAGTAGTTGATCACCTGGGCCTTCTCCGAGGCGGTCGCGGTGCGCAGCCCCGGATTGGCGATCACCGCTTCCGCCGCGGTGATGCTGCCCACCGTGCCCGTGGCCTTGTAGTACGTGACAGTGAATCCGGCAGAGAGAGTGGTCAGCAGGTTTCCGCCGTTGGCGACGCTCGGGACCAGAACTCGCTTCGCGGCGCTCTCCGGCAGCAGGGTCACGAGTTCGTCATTGCTCGACACGACCGAGGACGACCGCGGGTCGCTGCCGTCGGTGGTGTAGTAGATGCCGGACCCGCCGGCGGCACTCAGGGTCAGCAGACTGTTCGAGGCCACCCCGCCTCCGTGCTGGGCGACACTGTTGACCTGGAATTCGGGGGCGACCGTGGAGGGATAGAGCCCCGCGCCTTTCAACTGGGTCAGCACGATTGCCGGGCGCTGTGGCATATAAGTGTTCAGGATGTAATCCCGCGTGCTGGTCCAGTTGGCCGGCGTGTAGGGCGACGATCTGAGCTGGTCCCCCCATCGAGCCGACTCCGCGATGATCGCCAGCTCCACCTGGTCGGCCAACTTCTTGTAGCGGGCGTAGGAAGGCTCCACCGTGGTCGGCCCGTTGTTGAAGAGATGCTTGTGCACGTAATCCGCAAAGAGCAGGCAGAATTCGGGATTCTGACGCAGCGAGACATAGGGGATGCCGGCGCCGTCGGTCACGTCGGTCACATTGGCGTTCAGGGTGGACCCGACGGAAATCACGTATTCCGCGTCCCAGTTGAAGAACTTGAAGCCGGTGGAATTCGGCGGCCTGCGGCAGGCGGCATAGTAATTGTGGTACGGCCAATCGCCTGTGCCCGCCCAGAAGTTGGAGTACATGTAGTCGACGTAGTTCTCCACGTCGAGCAGGTCGGTGTAGGCCGGATTCGGTGTGCCATCCGGGTTGTTGCCCTGGATCTTCTGATAGGAAGCGACCGTCGACAGGCCCGCCTGGGCCTGGCTGATCATCGTATTCCAGGTTGTCATATCGGCGCCGTCGCGGGACTCGCCGCTGTTGTTCCAATCCCACTCCTCCTCATCGCCGTCGAAATAGGCGGCGCAGAAGGAATCGACCGGACGCTCTGTCACGTTGTACAGGCCCCAGTACAGACCGTTGAGGTACAGGTGCACGAACGTCCCGTGCGGCGCCGGCCTGCCCAACGCCAACTGGGTGCGTCGCGTAAACTCATCGAGGACGTACTGGGTGCCGCTGCCGCCCCAGGGCCAGGCATCATTGGACCCGCCTCGCAGAACGAGCGTATCGAAACTGGTGGTCGCGTCGTCCTCCTCAAACACGCGGAAGTTGAGCTTCGGCGGGCCGAAGTCCCGTTTGAACACCAGGCGGAACGACTTCTTGTAGGTCAGGTTGAACCCACGGAACACGTTGCCGTAGATTTTCAGGCCGGCATCGATCTGGAAGCCGGTAGTCCCATCCGTGTTGATCCACTCGACGGACGCCCCGCGTTCCCACTCTTCGAACGGATTCGTGTAGATCCCGTCGTCTCCGAACAGGTCCTCAACCGGCATCACGACGGACATCGTCGGCAGGGACCGCAGCGCGGCCGCCATCCGTCCCTTGTACAGGAAGCTGTTCACCACGTCCGGGTCCATTTCGTAGTCGGCCGACGCAATGGCACCGATTTGCGACTGGTACCCCCAGGTCGTCGGGAAACCGGCCGGCTTGGCCGACTGGCTGGGGACCTGGTCGACCAGGATGTACGTATGCGTCTCGACCGAACTCGACATCCAGCCGGACCTGAAGGCCGCCGCGCGAACGCACGTGGTCTTCGAGACGCTGATGGGCCCGCTGTAGACCTGTCCGTTGACTTCCGTGGGCGCGCTGCCATCCGTGGTATAGCGAATCACCACATCGGCGGTGTCACAGGACAGCGCCAGCGAGAACGACGAGAGGTGAAGGCCCCGCTCGGGGCTGAACTGCGGCTCGGAAACCACGTTGAGGGCGCCGGCGCTGTTGGCCCGGCCCGGCGTCGCCGCGCCAAAGTAGTGTGGGACCAGGGCCTGGCCGCACACCGTGAGTTCCGGCGCAAGAAACAGCAACTCGTCGTCCTCGTCGTCATTGCATCCCTGGATCGCCAGGACGTTGCGTCCCTCCCGCAGCAATCCCAGGTGCGCGGAGATATCGAAGGCGACGGTCTCACCCATCAACGTGTCGGTCCGGTCGGAGTCGGCGGCGGAATTCCATCGCGGCGTGCCCGTGACATTGCCGCGAGCAACTTCCTCGCCGTTGAGCCAGGCGACAAAGCCATCTTCATACCGCATGGTCAGCAGCAAGGAATCGAAGAAGTCGGCATCCTCGGCCTCGAACTCGGCGCGAGCCCAGCACGAGGCGTTCCGTCCCAGCATTTCGTCTGTGAGGCGATCGTCGGCCTGACTCGCGAAACCGACCTCGCTGAACACGCCTCCGCACACGTTCGTTTGCGAATGGGACGTCACGCACAGACCGATGTAGGCATCCTGGACCATAGCGATGGTCTCCGAGCCCTGCTGCGTCCAGGTCACGCCATCGGCGGAGTGATAGCCGGCGAACAAGTTCCCGCGACGGACGATGCGTACCCAATAGGGCGCAGTCAGACCGTTTCCCGACGCGGAGACGGAGGTTCCATTCGTCGTGGCTCGCCGCTGGAAGATGGTCCCGGCCCCCGGCGTAATCGCCTCCATGGCGTACCGCGAGCCCGCCGCAAGACTCTCACGAATCATGACGCCTGCCTTGGCGGATGCATGCGTGTTGGACATGCCGACCACTCGGGCGGTCAATTCGCCGTCCCCAGTGAGAGGCATGAACACGTAGTAGAAGGAGTCGGCGGTCCCCCAGATGTCGGCGCCGGAGGCGAAGACCATGAACACGTTGGCCCCTTGCGGCGCGTATCCGCCGGCAATCCCCGGGGCGCCGATGTCCTGACCGGTCAGTTGCGATGCCTGCGACAGGCCGAGGCTCCCCTGGGCCGTGGGCCAGTTCTCGTCGTCGAAGTCCAGCGCGGTCCAATCGAGACCGGCGTCCGCCTCCGTCGGCACGTGGTACGACACCGTGGAGCCGGAAGAGACCAAGTCAGCCTCCTGCTGGGCGAGACCATACGAGACATCGGTGAGCTGCGGGGGATAGTCCACATACTCGTGGGCAATGGTCTGCCCGTCGGCCATCACGAGGGCCAGGTATCCCCCATCGCTACTGAGCCGAAAACTCGTGTGCAGTTGGCCGCTCGTGAGATCCTTGCCGGAAGCAAAGACGAGCAGATACCCGTTGGCGGCAATCGTGGTTCCGTTGGGAAACCGCCACCGCTTCAGATCGCCTGGATCATCGGTCAGAAACCAGCCACCCAGATTGAAAGCCTGCTGCGCCGGGTTGTACAACTCGATCCAGTCGGAGGAATCCCCGTCGGCGTCGAGAATCTCGCCGTCATCCAATGGCGCGGCGCTGGCGTTGCCGGCCAGGAATTCGTTGATGATCGGCACGGTCAGACCGGTCTGGCCGCTCTCCGCAAGGGTTTGCAGTTCGGCGTAATCCTCCATCGGATCAACGTGGATGTCGCCCACGGGGGTAACCGCCGCCCGCGAGGAGAAACAGAGAAGAAGGCCCAGCAGGATGGACAGCGGTTCTTTCGTCATGCAACAGACTCCTCCGACGCATAAACAGGATCAGACATAAACCGAGATTTTCCTCGTATTATAGCAGACGCCGCGGGCCGAACAAAGCACTATCCCCGTCGGCTGTCGCCCCGATATTGTCGGTCGCCCCTTGCCCCCTTTGGCAAACAGACGTAGAATGCCGTCTTGTTCCGCTCGGCGCGACACGATGGAGCGCCCTGGCGGATAAGGCGTCCTGAGGCATCCGGCCCCGTGGCCGCAGGGTGTGCGATGCGCATCGCTTCCTCGCCTCGCTTGCTTTCGTCGGTGTGTACGGCACACCCGCAGGGTTCGGACTTGTTCATGGGGTATCGATGAGTACGCAGATCGTAGAGCAGCTCAAACAGTTGAGCCGGGGGACCGTGGAGATCTACACGCAGCAGGAGCTGGGCCAGCGATTGAGCGAGGCCGCCCAGTCGGGTCGGCAGATGCGAATCAAACTGGGCCTGGACCCGACCAGCCCGGACATCCACCTCGGCCACACGGTGGTCCTGCGGAAGATGCGGCAGTTCCAGGATCTCGGTCACAAAGCGGTGCTCATCATCGGCGACTACACCGCCCGGATCGGCGACCCGACCGGCCAGAACACGACCCGGCCCATGCTCAGCCCCGAGCAGATCGAGCGGAACGCCAAGACCTACTTCGAGCAGGCGGGCAAGATCCTCGACACCTCGCCCGACAAGCTCGAAGTCCGTCACAACAGCGAGTGGCTCGCGGACCTCCGGCTGGCCGACATCATCCGCTTAGCCGGCAACATGACGGTCGCGAGGATGCTGGAACGCGACACCTTCGAGCTCCGTTACAAGAAAGGCGACCCGATTGGCGTCCACGAGTTCCTCTATCCGCTCATGCAGGGCTACGATTCCGTGATGGTTCGCAGCGACGTGGAGCTGGGCGGGACGGACCAGACCTTCAACAATCTCGTCGGTCGGGACCTGCAGCGAGTCAACGGCCAGCCGCCGCAAATCGTCATCACCAGCCCGATCCTCGTCGGACTCGACGGCAGGGAGAAGATGAGCAAATCCAAGGGCAACTATGTCGGCGTCACCGACGAACCCTCCAACATGTTCGGCAAGATCATGAGCGTCTCCGACGCCATGATGGAGAACTACTACACTCTGCTGACCAACCTGCCCACCGACCGGATCGCGGAGCTGACCGACCCTGCCAGGACCCATCCGAAGCAGGCGAAGGTCCTGCTGGGCAAGACCATCGTTGCCCAGTTCCACGGCCGAGCGGCCGGGGACGCGGCCGCCGCGGAGTTCGACAAGGTCTTCGCCCAGGGCCAGCTCCCGGACGACATGCCGGAGGTCGCCTTGCCGGCGGAGGCGATCAGCGTCAAGAATCTGTTAACCACCTGCCAACTGGTTGCAACGGGCGCCGAAGCCAAACGCATGGTCCAGCAAGGCGGCGTCGGCATCGACGGACAAAAGGCATCCGACGCCAACGCCGAGATCACCCCGCGCGACGGCATGGTCGTCCAGGTCGGCAAGCGACGATTCGCCAAGCTGCGCGTCAAATGACTCACCGCGGCTCTCCGTCATCCTGAGCGCAGCGAAGGACCTGGCATAGAGCAGGAGACACATCGCCATGCAACAGACAAGAAGGGCACTGCTGTTCACTCTGGCGTCCATCGCTGTGGCAGGCGGCTGTCACGCCACAGCGGTCAGGCGTCAAGCTCCCCGGACGCTTCGCGTGCTCACGTACAACATCCATCACGGCGAGGGCACCGATGAACGGTTCGACTACGACCGGCTCGCCGGGGTCATCAACGGGCTCGCGCCGGACATCGTCGCGTTGCAGGAAGTGGACTACGGCACGGAGCGGGCCTCGGGCGTCGATCAGGCAAAGCGGCTCGCCCGCCTGTGTCGGATGCACTACGCGTTCGGTCAGGCCATGCCCTATCAGGGCGGGCAGTACGGCGAGGCCATCCTTTCTCGCTTCCCCATCGAGAAGACCGTCGTTCACCCGCTGCCCTATCACTCCGACTTCGAGCCGCGGGCAGCCGTCGAAGTGGTGATCCGCCCCGCCGGCATCGGGCGACTGGCGTTTGTCGGCACGCACCTGTGTCACCGCAGCGAGGAACTCCGCATCCAGCAAACCCGCCGGCTCAGCGAGTTGTTCCCATCAGAGGATGGGAATCCCGTAATCCTGGCGGGCGACTTCAACGCCCGTCCCGGCAGCGAACCGATGAACGTCCTGCTCAACAGCGGGTGGATCGATGTCGTCGCACCGCGCTCGGTTATCGACTACGTCCTCGTCCGAGCTTGCGACGCATGGGCGGTGAAGGAGGTCGTGATTGTCGATGAACCCGTCGCGTCCGATCACGATCCGGTTCTGGCGGTGCTCGAATGGAAGAGCGATGAATGACGTCGCGTCCTGACGGCTCGCGTGCCTACCGCCGACGGACCTTGACCACGAACGCGGCAAACTCCCCACGAACCGGGACGCGGATTGCACCCTGCCGACAAATCACCTTCGCTATCGGACTGCCGGACAGATTCTCCGGATCGAACAACTCCGCCGCATCGCCATCATCCATGAGCCCGACAGCTCGGACGACAATGGAGTCCAGCCTGCCCCAGTTGAAGACCGCCAGGTGGGCGCGGTTCCCGTCGTACCGATTCGGAAGAAGGAGGGACTTGCTATACTCCGTACGCGGCGTTTCGCTCGTGGGAAGCATGAGATTGTCTTCCCAGACCGCATCGCGATAACGGGAGGTCTCGAGTCTGCCATTGACTACGACGTTGCCGCGAATCTCGCAGTCTTCGTTGTAGGGCGCGGTGCCCCCAAGCTGCATGCCGACGCCGTAGAGCCAGTTTCCACACACCCGGATGCCCCGACTCGGGCGACCGCCTCCGACCAGGAAGGAACCTCGGCCGTAGCAAATGTTCTCAGTGAGCAGGTAGTTGTTCACATGGGCCAGTTCCGACCCATAGGCGTGTATGGCGTAGCTGCCCTCGAAGGGGCAGGTCATAATGCAGTTGGAAATGGTCTTGATGCCGTCGTCGTTCTGCGTGTCGATGCAGTGGCCGCGACCTCGGTCCACGCCTTCCCAGCCGTTGGCGTAGATGATGCAGCCGTAGATTTCCGGATCGAGTTCCTCCTTCCAGCAACTGATGCCTTGACTGCAGTGATGGATGACGAGATTGATGTACTTGCAGTGGCTGCCGCCGTGCGTGTGCAGGCCGCCGTCCGGTCTCCTCGAGTCGCGAGGGTGCGTCCCGACGCCAACCGGTTTCTGCGGCAGAGGCTCGGACACGAAGATCTCCAGATCGCGGATATAGACATACGACGAAGGACTTCGGATGGACAGCCCGCCGTCGATTCGAGCCTTCTGATAAGCAGCAGGCTCGATACAGATCGGCGCGTCGGCAGCGCCCTTCAGGCGGACCTCGAACAGCTCGTTCGGCCGCCTCCGATAGACGCCTTCGAGCAGATAGATCGTATCGCCCGGCCGCACTCTCTGCTCGCCATTGAGGGCCGACGCAAGATCCCACGGGGCAGCGGATGTACCGGGATTATCGGTCTTTCCGTGGGGACTGACGTACCAGATGCTCCCTGTTAGGCGTCTGTGCACCCGGCGATAGTCCAGAATGGGCGTCCGCCGGGGGATCATGATCCGATCGAAGTCGATGATTCGGCCGTCCGCCACCAATTCGATTTCGATTCTCGCCCGATGCTTGAATCGGTTTCGAGTCTGGCCGATAGCTGGAGCCCATGTCATTCCATCTTCGGAGATCACGACGTACTCGGGCAACGACCCGTTCGGCATCCTGATCGACTCCGGCCAGGGAGGTCCGACCGGCAACATCCTGCCTCCCGGCCTCTGGGCAGAGCTGCCGTAGACCGGCGTGTAGATTCGAACGACCGGTTTGTCGTTCGCGAACAGTTCCCCGCTCCCGTCGCCGGGGGTTTCGACATTGCGGACCCGCAGCGGGGCGCCGCTGCTCTTGAGTTGAAGGATGGCAGGCCAGATACCGTCGAATTCCTCGGGCGTCTGGAAGGCAATCTCGTACACGTTCTCTCGAACGTCATCGCCAATCTCGAACGTCCTGGCCCGATCCCTGCACGGCTCCAACAAGTTGGGCCAATCCGACGGCCAGACGCCTCGTTCGCGAACAGACACGAAACTGGAGGCTGAGGCGCCCCGAGGGAAGACCGTCGCAACCCACGCGACGAGAACAACCACATTCTTCACTGTACACACTGTTCCGACCCCATGCCTCTCCCGGTACGCCATCGGCCGCCATGTCCGGTGCCGACATCGCACGCTTCGTTTGCTATCGGCATCACAAGGGCTGGGGTTTCACTAAGTTGTCAAGGAAATTACCGGGCAGCCCAAGGCGATTCCCGTGATGTGCCCGAGAATGCTGCTTTTTCCCTTGAAGACATTGCTGTTTCCGTGTACCTATCTGGTCGTGAGTCGTGCACGTACCCAACGATACAAGGAGGATTCACACATGTCGAGAAGTCTCGCTTTCCCCATCGTATCAATCGCCCTGGCGATGGCAATCCTACCGCCGATTCTGCGGGCGCAGGAGGCCAATTACGACGAGTCGAAGGTGCCGGCGTATACGCTGCCCGATCCGCTCGTCTGCATCGACGGCACGAAGGTCGCCGACGCGGACACCTGGCGACAGAGACGCCGGCCGGAGATCCTCCGCCTGTTCGAGGAGCACATGTATGGCAGAGCGCCCGGCAAGCCCGCGATCATGACCTTCATGACCACGTCCGTCGACAAGAAGGCCCTGGGCGGTCTGGCGACCCGCAAGGAGGTGGTCGTCTACTTCACCGGACGCGAGCAGGACCCCAACATGACCATCCTGATCTACCTGCCCAATAGGGGTCCGAGACCCGCTCCGCTGTTCGTCGGCCTGAACTTCCAGGGCAACCATGCGATCCACACAGACCCGGCCATCACGATCACCAGGAGCTGGACGCGAGAGGGAAGCAACCATCGTGCGACCGCCGAATCCCGAGGCAGGGCCGCCAGTCGCTGGCCGGTCGAGCGAATCCTCGAACGGGGCTACGGTTTGGCGACGATCTACTACGGCGATATCGATCCCGACTTCGACGACGGCTTCAAGAACGGCATTCACCCCCTGTTTTACAAGGAAGGTCAGACCCAACTGGCCCCGGACGAGTGGGGCTCGATCGCGGCTTGGGCCTGGGGTCTGAGCCGGGCGATGGACTTCTTCGCAACGGATTCCGACATCGACAGCAAACACATCGCGGTCATGGGCCACTCCCGGCTGGGCAAGACCTCGCTATGGGCCGGTGCGACGGACGAGCGATTCGCCCTCGTGATCTCCAACAACTCCGGCTGCGGCGGAGCCGCCCTCTCTTGCCGGGCCTTTGGCGAAACCGTCCAGCGGATCAACACGGTCTTTCCCCACTGGTTCTGCGACAACTTCACGAAATACAACGGCAAGGAAGGCGATCTGCCCATCGACCAGCACATGTTGATCGCGTTGATGGCCCCCAGGCCGGTCTACGTCGCCAGCGCCGAGGACGACCGCTGGGCCGACCCGAAGGGCGAGTTCCTTTCGGCCCTGCACGCCGGGCCGGTCTACAAGCTGTTCGGGCTCGAAGGTCTTCCGGTCAGCGAGATGCCCCCGGTCAACCAGCCTGCGATGGGCACGATCGCATATCACATCCGCACCGGCAAGCACGACGTCACCAAGTACGACTGGGACCGCTACATGGACTTCGCGGACAAGCACTTCGGGCAAGACAAGAACTGAGAAAGTACGAGGAGCAGTCATGGGAGAGATCCGATTCGCGAGAATCGTATACGGAGTCTGGGCAGTCCTTCTTGCAGCATGTGTTCCGGTTTGCGCAGCCCCTCAAGAGAAGCAGACTGCGGACAAGTACGTGCCGCGGCTGGAGAAGATCCTCACGACCAATATCGTTCCGTTCTGGCATGAGAAGAGCCTGGATCGCACGAACGGCGGGTACATCATCAGCTTTGACGCGCAGGGCAAGCTCAAGGAGCCGGTGACCAAGATGATCGTGACGCAGGCCCGCCAGGTGTGGCTCTTCTCCCGACTGGCCCGCGCTGGGTACGAACCCGCCGAGAATCTGGAGGCCGCCAGAGTGGGATGCCGGTTCCTGAGAGACAGAATGTGGGATGCTGCCAACGGGGGCTTCCACTGGGAGGTCGATGTCACGGGCAACCGTGTACTCAGACCCAACAAGCACCTTTATGGCCAGTCCTTCGCGCTCTACGCCATGTCCGAGTACTACCTGGCAAGCGGCGACAAAGAAGCGGGGGATTTCACCGTGCAGCTCTTTAATCTGCTCGAAGAGAAGTCACACGACAGGGTCCACGGCGGCTATGTCGAGTACTTCAACCCCGACTGGACACCAATCATGGTGGGAACGCCGTCGTACATGGGGGCACCGGCGGGTCTGAAGCTGATGAACACACACCTGCACCTGCTCGAAGCCCTCACGACGTTCTACCGGGCGAGCAAGCTGCCCCTGGCTCGCGAGCGACTGCTGGAGCTCATCAACATCGAGAGCAACACGGTCGTGCGAAAGGACCTCGGCGCCTGCACGGACAAGTACGAGCCCGACTGGACGCCGCGATTGGATGGCGACTACGCCCGCGTCTCCTACGGCCACGATATCGAGAACATCTGGCTGCTCATGGACGCCTGCGACGCGGCGGGCGTCTCGAACTGGCCCTTCGTGGACCTGTATGAGACGCTCTTCAAGTACTCCCTGCAATACGGCCAGGATGAGCAGAACGGCGGTTTCTACTACACAGGCAGGTTCCGCTCCCCCGCCGACGACCGCAGCAAATCGTGGTGGGTTCAGGCCGAGGTGCTCGTCAGCTCGCTGCGGATGTACAGTTACACCAAGGACCCGAAGTACCTGTCCGTCTTCGAGAGGACGCTGGACTTCGTCGAGAAGAGCGTCGTGGACTGGAAGGTGGGCGAGTGGCACTCGACCGTGACCGCCCAGGGTGTCGCCCAAGGCGACAAGGCCAATCCCTGGAAGGCGGGCTACCACAACGGGCGGGCAATGATCGAGTGCATCGAGATCCTCAAGGCGTGGAAGAACTGAGCAGAGCCGCGACGCCATGTGCTCCATCCCTGCTGCGCGGTTATGACGTGCCCCCGCTCGCCCGTCGGCGTCTTGCCTGGGCCCGAAGCTCGCGTCGATGCAGGCATAGGATCTTGCGAATCGCCCGGCGAATCCGACTGTTCGGCTTCGCTTCCGTCCACGCCCAGAGCCGATTCTCCAGGAGAATCCGCAGCCCGAGAAACTCCAGACCAATCAGGATCAGCCACGACCCCGGCGACAAGGGCGTAATCAGCGCCAGGAATCCCAGGACAATCAGGATCACACCAACGACCGTCCGCCCAGCTTTCTTCATTCGAGCCCTCGAACCGCTACACGGTCCCGGCCGCTCGCGGCATCAGCACAATCACCTGCGCCGGGCGAGGATCGCTTCGATCTCGCCCATGGTCCGGTTCATCACCGCCATCGTCTTCTTGAACGGCCCCGGCGTCGTCATATCCACGCCGGCCTCCTTCAGGATCGCGATGGGGTAATCCGAACCGCCCGCCGAGATCAGACGCAGGTACCGCGTCGCCGCATCTTCACTTCCGCCAAGCGTCTCTTCCGCCAGAGCCGTCGCGGCAGTGAACGACGTCGAGTACTGGTACACGTAGAAGTTGTAATAGAAATGGGGGACATAGGCCCATTCCACAGTGTATAGATCATCAATGACACAGACGCCCTTGTCGTGACCGTAATAGTCGCGAACGATCTGGGCGTAGAGCTTCGTGAATGCGTCGCCGGTCAGGGGCTCGCCCCGCTCGGCCATCTCGTGCATCCGCAGCTCGAACTCCGCGAACTGCGTCTGGCGGAACACGGTCCCCTTGATTTCGTCGAGGTAGCTCATCAGCAGCGACAAGCGCACGCCGTCGTCCTTGATTTCACTCAGCATCTTGTGCATCAACAGCGTCTCGTTGAACGTCGAGGCCACTTCCGCCACGAAGGTCGAGTAGTGCGCCAGCGGGAACGGCTGATTCCTGTTGGAGTAGAAACTGTGCAATGCGTGTCCCATCTCGTGGGCCATCGTGCTGACGTCGTCGTACCGGCCGTTGAAGTTCAGCAGGATATAAGGGTGCACATCGTAGGCACTGCCATTGGAGTAGGCGCCGGACCGCTTGCCTGGCGTCGGACAGACATCAATCCATCGCTGCTCGAAGGCTGCCCGGGCGGCTTTGCGGTAGTCCGCTCCGAGCGGCCCGAGGCAATCGAGGTACAGGTCCCGTCCTTCGTCGAACGTGTACTTCAGGTCGATCCCGTTGACCACGGGCGCGTACAGGTCGGAGTATCTCAGCACGTCCACTCCGAGCATTTGACGCCTAAGCCGTAGATACCGGTGGAACGTATCCAGGTTGTCGCGGACGTTGCGAATCAGGCTGTGATAGACCTCGACCGGGATATTGTCACGATCCAGGGCACGGTGCAGACACGATTCGTAGTTCAGCGACCGCGTGTAGAAGATATGGGTCTGCAAGTGTGAGTAGAGTTGGACGCCGAAGGTCTGCCGGAACTGGTTGATTGCCGACCAGAAAGCCTGGAACACCGCCTTGCGGTCCTGTCGATTGGTCGAGGCGCGATGCAGCGCATAGCCGGACTTGTTCAGCATCGCGACCGTACCGTCGCTCAATGTAATCTCAGGGTACGGCATCTCCGCGTTGCTGAAGACCGTATAGACCGAGCCGGGACCGTCGACAATCTGTCCCGCTCGGGCCAGGATCTGCTCCTCCTGCTGGGAGAGGGTGTGCGGCTTGCTGCGAAGCACGTCGAGCAGGTACATCCGGTACACCTTCAATCCCGGCTCGGCCGCGATGAACCTCTCGACCGTCTGGGCGTCCAGGGCAACCAGCTCGGGCTCGATGAACGAGGCTCGCGTGCTGTACTCCGTCGCGAGTTGCTCGATCTGCTGTTTCATCGCCAGGTAGGTTGCATTCCGCGTATCCTGGTCGGACTTCATGTGCGCGTAGCTGTTCAGGCGTCCGAAGGTCTTCGCCATCTCGCTGTTGAGCGTCAGACACGCAAACAACTGCGGAGGCGAATCGGTGAGCTTGCCCTTGTAGCCCAGGACCTCGTCCAGCCTGCCCGCGAGATCGGTCTTTGCCTGTCGCCACGCGTCATCGGAGGGATACAGGTCTTCGAGCTTCCATTGATGTGCGGCGGGAATGTCCGCCCGCTGCTGCATCTGTCCCCGCCCCTCCACGGCTGCCCAGGAAATCACCATCATCATCAAACCACCCAACAGTCCAAATCGTTTCATGTCTGCCCCTTGTCACTGTTCGAACTGTAGGCATGGTAAACGACCCATCTGCGGGCCGCAAGACCATGCCCGCAGACAATCTCAAGTCGTGAGGAAGATGCTGCGATGTGCGAAGAGTCCGGCTAAGGGGCGCCGCTTGATGCTACTTTGGGGTAGAGATAAAACGCCGGTATGTCGATCTTGCGCAGTCCTCTCGATATACAGGGCCGGTCCTGCCACGCCAGCCAATAGCCTGCTTCGAGCACCACGAAACCGTTGACATCATCCAGGGATCTGCCGTGCAGGTGGAAGGCGAACCTGCCCTGCTCGTCTGTGCGAGTGGCATGACATTCGGAGCGATTGATGCTCAGGCCGGTGCGCCCATGAGCATAGATGGTCGGCAGCCTCTCCGGGGCCCAGGAATACTCTCCCGAGGGACTCACCAGCACCTCGACGTCGCACATGGGTTCGCCGGTGGCGCCGTGAAGGACCTGACCGTGATACACCGGGTCGTGCGACATAACCACCCGATCGACAGGCAAGAGGACGCCGAGTTGCCGTTCTCACCCACTTGGAGACGCAGGCGAGGCACGTCCGAGTATGTCGCCGATGGCTGTTCTGGAAGAACATAGACAGGACTGCTGCGCGGGTCGCCTTGCATCTCTTTTCAGAAGTTTTGTCGCCTCGCGGCGAGATTCACCGGTCTTGCGGCTAAACCGCCCTCTGCCATCCGTCGATAAAGGGCACAGGTGCAGGGTGTGGCGTGCACACCGACAGCAACATGGAGATGGCGTGGGGCACACCTTCGGGTGATAGCCGACGATCAATGACGACAAAGCCCGAATAGCTGCGGCCGAGAGGCACGCAGTCGGGCGGGAGGAGCATATCATATTCGACGTCACACTCAAAGACTACCTCAAGGAAATCGACGAGGCATCTCTGCTGACCGCCGAACAGGAGTACGAGTACGGCAAGCAGATCGCAGAGGCCAATGACCCGGAGGCCCGCGAGAGACTCGTGCGGAGCAACCTGCGGCTCGTGGTGAACATCGCGAAGAAATACGGCGGGCGGGGCATGAGCCTGGGCGACCTGATCGAGGAAGGAAACCTCGGCCTGATCAAAGCGGTGGATTACTTCGACCCGGATCGGGGAACGCGATTCAGCACGTACGCCGCCTGGTGGATCAAGCAGAGCATCAAGCGGGCGCTGCTGGAGAACATCCAGCCCGTGCACGTCCCGACGTACATGGTCGCGTTGATCAACCAGTGGCGTCACACCGCCTCCGAGGTGGAGGGCCGGGTCGGGAGGAGGCTGACCCTGGATGAAATGGCGGACCTGATGCACCTGCCGGTGCGGAAGGCCAAGGTCATCCACCGGATCGTCGAGGTTCTGGGCAGTGCGGGCGAGAGCCTCAGCGCCGATGACGAAGACGATACGGTCGCGCTGGAATCCACCCTCGAGGACGACAACACCGGCCGGCCGGAGGATTGCCTCGTCGAGAGCGAGGAGAAGGCCAAGGCGGTCCGACTGCTCGAATCGCTGGACCCGCGCGAGGCGGAGGTCCTTCGCTTGCACTACGGCCTCGGGGAGAAGTGCCCGCTGAGTCTCAAAGAGATCGGCAAGAAGCTGGGCCTGACCCGGGAGAGAATCCGCCAGATCCGACGCGACGCGCTGACCAATCTGTACCAGCAGATGGAAGGCGAGTAGCGCAACGCGTGGGAAGACGCCACGGAGGTCCCGACGCCCGGTCGGAATACAGGGCTCCGGCGATCTCTCACGCGACCGGCGAGGTTGGCTCGGTGACCGACTCCGAAGCAGCGCGACGGCCCGTTCTCAAGCCCGCGATTCCCAGAGCGACGCCGAGCACACCCAGGGCGATTCCCATCAGGGGGTTCGCATCTGCCGGCCCGTTGAGGAGTGGGGCAGCCGGGATGTACCGAACAGCGACGGCGGAACCCACGGCGGGAAGCGCCGCGGCGTTGTACACCTTCTTGCGATCCAGATTCCCCACGTAGTCCCTCCCATTGACCGCAAACCGATAGTTGATCCGGTAGTTGTAGTCCATCTTGTCGGACGTGTCGCTCACAATTCGCCTGACATCTGTAATCACGCCCTGCGTCACAGTTCCCGCGAACCTGACCACAACCACGCGCAGCCCCAGAAACAGGAGAACAGCACCAATGCCCATCAACACCAGACGACCCGAGACGCGATTCTTCACACTTGTTCCTTCCTTCGCTGCTCGATCATATCAATGTAGGCCATCCTGAGGAGTTGGTCGTCGCGGATGCCGATCCTGCGCATCAGTTCACGGGCTATCGCGGACCCCTCCTGGACGTCCTGTCGCTCGTCCAGCACGACCTCCAGCTCGACGAACTCACCCAGACCCTCCACTCGGTCCAGATGCACTCTCGTTTGGCCGATCAGGTAGAGCATCCGGCGCTTTCGGACGATGCCGCGAAGGCCCAGTGTTCTCACCAGCGCGTCGCAGAGTCCGTCGGGATCGTTCGTTCGATGCACGGTGTATCGGCATTCCTTCGGGCCCTCCGTGTCGGGGCGGTCGTAGGCAATCAGTTCGCCCTGTCCGGCGCCGGCAAACCGCCTGAGTTTCAGACGACCATGAAGGCAGTGAAAGAAGACGTCCTGCTGTTCGAAGATGATGGGGCTGTCCTGAGCCAACGGCGCCACTCGTTGCTCGATTGCGGCCAGATCGGCCGCTCTGGTCTTGATCTCCACGTTCCTGCTCATCGCAACATGCATCTCTCCCGGCGGAACGGCTAACTCTGCGACCTGCGGCACAGGCGATCGATGTCCTTGGCCACGATCTCCGCCACGATGCGTTGGAGTTCGGGCAACTCCTCGGAGAACCCGTCATCCAGCGAGGGACCGCGGTCATCCGATGAGGGCACAGCGATGGCTTCCTGCTGCGCCTGACTCGGCGCTCGCCGACGTCCGGCCGCTACGCGCCGCTGCTCGGCCAGGATATTCTCCGCCAGGTCATACGTAGGGATCTCCCCCTCGACGGCCGGGGACACTCCCGCATCCGGGCCGGAGGCGTTGTCCGCGATGGGCTCTGCCGCAGTGTTCTCATCCACACGATGGTCGCCGTCCCCCGATTGCGGGACTGCTTGATCCGACGGCTCGCAATCAGTCTCTTCACGTGGCTTCCCAAACGGCGGCATCACGTCAGCCGCACGCAACACGCGCGTGCGTTTCGGTCTTGCACTGTTGTCCTTCTCGTCCACGACGAAACCAACCTCCTCAGAATGCCCCTGCGTGAACGCGTCAGAACGCAGCTTCCTACGGTTCACACGCCATGCCATGATAATCCACAGCACACGACTTTGCCAGAGATTCCTATCATCCGACGCGAGTCACATAGAGATAATACGCTCCGCGTGAGGAGCCGTCGTCAGGCGGCGTGGGAGGCAGCCCAGACTCCACCCTCCCGCGGCGCCGAGCGCCATGAGGAATTGCCTTCTGTGCACGGGGCGCCTCCTTGCGTTGTCATCCGCTCTCTGTCGTCAGGCGGCCGTCACCGGCCCGAGGACATACTGGGTGTGGCTGCCCAGATCGATCTCCCGGATGAGACGATTGACGTCCTCTATCCGAACGGCCTTGATGGCCTCTACATCCTGCTCGACCGGACGGTACTCGCCCAGGTACATCCAATTGAAGCCCAGGTCCACGAGCCGGCCCATCGGCAGCTCGTTTTTGAGCACCAGGGCGCTGAGAACCTTGTTCCGGGCCTTGACCAGTTCGTCCTCACGCACGCCGTTCGATGCCAGGTCGTCGAAAATGCCCTTCACAATGCCCAGGATCTTGCCCACGTTGCGCGCGCCGCAACGGAAGTAACTACAGAGGGCCCCGGTTCCATCCATCGGGCTAAAGTGCATCGACGCCTCTTCCGTCAGGGCCTTGTCTACGAGATCCCAGTAGAACCGGGAACCATAGTCGTCGCCGACAATCACACTCAGGAGCGACGCGGCAAATCGGCGCGGATCCTGAGCGCTGACGCCCGCGTGCATCAGGCAGACGTGCTCGCGTTTGAGGTTCGTCTTCTCGGTGCGGGCTTTCCGCTTCGTGCCGCTGAAATGGGTCAGCAGACGATCCACTGTTTGCGCCGGCCACCGGCCGGAGGCGCCCTCGACGGTCCCGCAGAACCGGTCCCAGTCGAAATTGCCCGTGCAGGCAACCACCATGTTGTTCGGCACGTACCGATGAGCGAAGTACTCACGCATCCGTTCGGCCGTCAGACCATCCACACTCTCAACCGTCCCCAGAACGCTGTAGCCACATGGGTGATCCCCGAAATGCAGACCCCGACAGCGATCCATCACGTCGAACGTCGGCGTGTCCTGGTACATTGCGATTTCTTCCTTGATGACGTTCTTCTCGATAGCAAAGTCGTCATCTCGCAGCGCCGGGCGCATCAGTTCAGCCCAGAGCCCCGTGATCTCAATCAGATACTCCGGCAGCACAGCGGCGTAGAAGACCGTCTGTTCTTCGCTGGTGAAGGCATTGAACTGCGCCCCCCGGCTGTCGAACGCCTCATTCACTTCGAACGCACTGAGCCGTTCGGTGCCTTTGAACAACATGTGCTCCAGGAAATGGGACACGCCGTTGATCTGTGGGGTCTCATCGCGCGCCCCCGTCCGGACGAAGTACCCGATGGCTGCGGATTTGCCCGCCGGGTTCACCTCGCCGATCAGGACCAGGCCGTTCGACAGTTGTTTGTGCTTGAATTCCATAGCGCTATTCGACACGGACCTCCTTCGGGCCGATGGTGACAACCGTGTACTCCTTGAAAGGCCGGCTCCGGAGGAATCCCAGTACGGACTCGACGGACGTGGCTTCGATCCGTTCTTTGATCTCCTCAAGCGGACGGACCCGCCCGAGCATGTAGTAATCACTGCCGATCGAGCCGGCCCGACTGCCCGACGACTCGCTCTGGAGGATCACGCTGGACTTCAGGCCGATCTTCGCCCGCGTCATCTCCTCCTCGCCAATCCCGTCCGCCAGCCGCTGGAACTCACCGACAATCACGTCGAGCGTCTCCTGCGCCTTGTCGGGCGTCGTGCCCGCATAACACAGGATACCCGCTGCGTCCTTCAGGGAATGGTATTTCGCCCCGATGGCGTAGCACAGTCCCCGCTTCTCGCGAACCTCCGTGAACAGACGCGAACTCATGCTGCCCGACAGGACCGAAACCGCCATGCGGGCGTTGTAATAGTCCTCATCGACGAACCGAGCCGTCTCGGTCATCAGGCCGATGTGGACCTGTGCGCCGTCGTGCGGAATGTGCGTATAGCAGGGTCCTCTCGCCGTGGTTGGGCGAGACGCCAACGGCTTGCCGTCCTCGTTCCCGAAGACCTCCTCCAGTTGGCAACATACGGCGTCGAAGTCGTACTTGCCTGCCACGCTGAAGATCGTCTGGGGGACATTCAGATAGTCCACTGCAGTACGGCGGGCTTTGGAGGCACTCAGATTCTCCAGGTCCTCCGCCTCGCCCATCGTGCTGCGACCGAGCGGATCGCCGTAGAATCGTTTCCGCAACTCGATCGTGACCCGCTGACGGGGTTCATCGTCCAGCGAAGCCAGTTCCTCAAGGATGAGCTGGCGGGCGGGTCCGAACTGCTCGTCGTTCAGGTGCGGTCGGAGGATGACATCCGCATGGAGCGCCAGAGCCTGCGCCAGATTGCTCGACTCCAGCGCCCCTCCGAGACACAGGTGCGAGCTGCCGATCGACGTGGATCGCTGCACGCCAAGGCCGTCCAGAGCGTCGCCCAGCGTCCGGCTGTCTCGGGTCCCGGCCCCGCGGAAGATCCACTCCGACAGGACGTTGGAGACCCCGCAGCAACCTGACGGCATCCGGGCCGCTCCCGCCGGCAGCATGAAGTCGAATGCCACCGACTCGACCCCTGCCATCGGCTCGCCCAACAGCACCATGCCGTTGCTCAACACACGTTTGTCCGTCCCTTGCTCCACGAATAGTCCTCACTCAGCCACGCGATCAGCATCCTCTTACGCGTCGTCGTCCCCATTTGTCATTCATCCGGACCCAAGGGGACGCGACGAAGACTGGATTCTACCACCGCCCCCTGCGGCCTTCAACCGCCAATTCACAGACCCGACTTCGACGTACCTCGCCGGGCACACGGTGCGTCGAGACAACCACCTTGACCACCTTGCATCGCAGGCATTTGCCATTGACCCGCTGCAGAGGGCCTGATAGCCTATAGGACACGGACTCGATTTCGTTTTCTTATCCTTTTTCCGTTGGCATTTGGCCCCAAGCCGGAAAGGGACGTGTGGATGGTGTGCTCACGATCCGCGATGAAAGCGAGGTTTCCAATGGGACGAACGACATCAGTACGCTGTGTGGGCGCTGTGCTTGCTGCTCTGATACTGCTATCGTTCACCACGTGCGCCACCTTGTCGGCATGAAGCTGCGAAGCTTGAGTCTGAGCCGAATCACGGACTCCGGGTTGGTCTACGTCAGCCAACTGGATCAGCTTGAAGAACTGAACCTCGCCCTTGCGCAGGTCTCCGACGAGGGGATCGAACACCTGCGAACGATGAAGAAGCTGCGCTGGCTGAGCTTCGAAGGGGGCGGTCCAACTCCGTCCGGCATCGCACAACTCCAGCGGTCCTTGCCCAAGACGATAATCACCGGCCTCTGACGACCGTGTCTCATGCCGCGGCGGTTTCGCTGCTGTACTCGTCGAACCGCACGGCGATCCTCTTGCTGACGCCCTGCTGCTGCATCGTCACGCCGAACAGCATCTGCGCGATGCTCATCGTCCGCTTGGAGTGCGTGATGACGACGAACTGGCTCTCGATGCCGAAGTCCCG
This sequence comes from Sedimentisphaerales bacterium, assembly GCA_034678485.1. Classification (GTDB taxonomy): domain Bacteria; phylum Planctomycetota; class Phycisphaerae; order Sedimentisphaerales; family Anaerobacaceae; genus PLanc-01. The sequence goes on from JAXDBU010000113.1 coordinate 69,083, forward strand.
CAGCAGCATGTTGAACCGTTCGTTGTTCGCCTCGTCCAGAGCCGCGTCCACCTCGTCCAGGAAACAGAACGGCGACGGCTTCGTTCGGAAGACTGCGAACAGCAGCGCCATCGCGGTCATCGACTTCTCTCCGCCGCTGAGCAGCGAGATGCTCCGTGTCTCCTTGCCCGGCGGCTTGGCGATCACTTCGATGCCCGCGTCGAGCACGTCGTCGGACTCTTCCAGGACGACATCGGCTTTGCCGCCGCCGAAGAGCTTGCGGAAGATCTGCTGGAAATTCACACGGATTTGGTCGAACGTCTCGACGAATCGCTCCCGGCTCTGCTTGTTGAGCTTCGTGATGAGTTGCTGGAGCTGGTCTTTGCTCTCGGTGAGATCCTGGACCTGGTTGGCCAGGAAGTTGTGGCGTTCTTCCAGGGTGTCCTGCTCGGCAATGGCATCCACGTTCACGTTGCCCAGCCGCTCGATCTTGCCGCGAAGCTCGGTGATTTCGTTCTTCACCTGCTCCCAGTTCACATCGCCGGTCGTGTGGGTCTCGAACGTCTGGGCCAGGTCGATCTGCAACTCGTCCTTCACGCGGTCGACCAGATCCTGCTGGCGGACCTGCAACTGCCCAAGCTCGACCCGCAATGCGTTGATCCTGTGCTCGACCTCGGTCTTGTGGGCCCGCGTGGCGCGAACCGTTTCTTCCTTGTCCTTCTGCTCGGCGACGAGCGACTCGAGTTGCTCCTGCACGAGTCGGTTGCTCTGCTGGGCGGTCTCTTTCTCGACATAGAGTTCGGAGACGGCGGCCTCACAGCTCAGGATGTCCCGTTGCGCCTCCAGGAGCTGACCGGCCCCCACGCGAATCGCCTCCTCCACACCGGCCAAGGCGCGAAGACTTGCCTGCATCTGACCCTGGAGTCGTTCGATGATCTGCCTGAGACCCTTCTGCTGTTCGAGCACCTGCCCGAGCTGCACCTTCAGGTCCGTCAGTTCCTGCATCCGGTCCTGTTGCTGGCATCGGAGTTCGCTGTGGCGTTCCTCCAGATCGGCAATGCGGGCCTTCCGCTCGTTGTTGACGGCCTCCAACTCCGTGAGCCGTTGCTTGGAATCGTATTCCCGCTGCACCGACTGGGCGATCTGGGCTTCGAGCGAATCGATCTCACTGGCGATGAGCGGCTCCTCGTCCTTGAGCCGCTTGATGTCCCGCTCGTAAACGCCCAGCTTCGAGTTGACCTGCATCTTCTCCGTGCTGGCCTCGTAGATCGCGGTGCGAAGCTCCTTGCAGAGCTTCTCCAGATGCGCCTTGTTCTGACTGCTATGCTGGATCTGTCGGTCCAGCTGGGAGATTTCGTCGTTGAGCGATGCAATCGCTCCTTCCAGCTGGCTGATCCGGCTTCGACGCGAGATCAGGCCACTGGCCCGCCCCAGGGGTCCGAGCCGAAGGACGCCGTCGCAGCCGAGATACTGACCTCCCAACGTGACGAAGCTGTATCCGGATCGCACCCGGTCGGGCAGCCCCGTGACCGCTTCGAGCGAATCCACGACGAGCGTCTTGCCCAGCAGGCTCCAGGTCAGTCTCGCATACCGACCCTCGCACCGGACAAACTCGACGAGCCGGCCCTTCACAAACGGATACGCCGAGAAATCCCCGTCGTCTGCGAACGGTGCCACCTGATCCAGGCCGCGGAAATGGACGCGACCTTCCAGACTCGACAACGTCGCGGAGTCCTGGAGCAGTCTGCCGGTGTCCTTGACGAGCAGCACGTCGGTGAGCCCTTCGAGCGCGGCCTCTACGGCCGCCGCAAACTGAACCTCCGTCCCGATCTTCTCCGCAAGGATGCCGTCGATGTAGTCGAGCCGGGTGGTTGCATCCTTCTGCGACTTGAGGATGTTCTTGACCGCGTTGCCAAGTCCCTCGTAACGGCGCTCCATATCCGTCAGCACACCCAGTTCGCTGGTCAGCGCGCTGCGAGCCTCCTTCGCGGCGGCCAGGCGTTTCGCGTTTTCGGAAATCTGCCTGTCCGTCTCCTCGATGTTCACCTTCTTGGACTCGAGATTGCGTTCCAGCTCCTCCAGGACCTTCGCAATGTCACCGAACCGGGCATTGTGCTGGGCCTTTTCAGTCAAGAGATGCTCGAGTTCGGTTTTGGCGGTCTGGGCCCGCCCGGCCAGTCGCTCTCGCTGGCTCGACAGGTTGTTCCGGTAGTTCGAGAGGCTCTGGATTTCGTTATGAAGCTGGGCCGTCCGGCGAACGATGTCGATAATGCCGGATTTCTCGTCTTCCAGCTCCGCCTGGAGCGACGTGAGCTGTATCTCGACCTCGCGAGCGATCTTCTGGATCTGGGCAATCGCTTCATTCCTTTCGGTCACGATGCCATCGCACCCGACCAGATCCTTGTGGTGATTATCGAGGTCCCGCTTCAAGGTTTCGCCCTGGGCCCGCAGTCGCTCGATCTCCTGTGACGCGGTGCCTTTGCGCTGCTCCAGTTCCGCGCTGCGCGATCGCAGGAACTCGATCCGCTGGATCCTCTGGTCAATCCTGCTCTGGATGGCGACGAGTGAATTGCCGGTCTCCCCGAGCCGATGCTCTCTGTCGAGGATCTCGTTCCCGAGCCGGCTGGCTTCGGCTTCGGCGCCGGCCTCCTGCGCCGCCGCCGCGGAGAACCGTTCCTCATCCTGACGCAAAGCCGACGATTTCTCGTCGAGCTGCTCCTTATTCTTGCCGTATTCGACCAGCGAGAAGTTCACCTGCAGCTCTTTGAGACGCTGCGTGTATTCGAGATAGTTCCGGGCCTTGCCCGCCTGGAGCTTGACGCTGCGGAGCCGCTTGCCCACTTCGGACAGAATGTCGGCCAGACGAAGCAGATTCTGCTCGGTGCGTTCGAGCTTGCGGAGCGCCTCTTTCTTGTGAGCTTTGTACTTGCTGATGCCGGCTGCTTCTTCAAAAACGAGGCGACGGTCCTGCTTCGAGGCACTGACCAACTGATCGACCTGGCCTTGCTCGATGATCGAATAGGCTCGCGTGGCAACCCCGGTGTCCATGAACATCTCGCGAACATCCTTGAGCCGACACAGCTTGCCGTTGATGCGGTACTCGCAGTCACCGCTGCGATAGATCCTGCGCGAGATCTGGACCTGCTCGGTGTCGATGGGCAGTCGGCCGCTCGCAGCGCCCTGGGGGTTCGAGAGCACGAGCGTCACCTCGGCCGAGCCCAGAGGCTTACGGCTGCCGCTGCCGCCAAAAATCACATCGGCCATCTGATCGCTGCGGAGACTCTTGAGCTTCTGCTCGCCCAACACCCACTTGACCGCATCGACCACATTGCTCTTGCCACAACCATTCGGTCCGACGATCCCGGTGATCGCCGCGTCGAACACAAACTCCGTTTTGTCTGCAAAACTCTTGAATCCGTCGAGTATGATCTTCTCAAGTCGCATGGCCTACCTAATCATCCTGACAACCACGTGGACACCCATCCTTCGCACCACAGTCACGGCACGGCATGTCTTTTGTTATCGGCCTTACGTCGGTCATTTCTTCACAGGAAGACCGATTTTGGCAAGCGGCCCCGGCCAGAACTCCGCCGTGACGGCCCCCTTGGCGACCAGTTGCTCCAGAACCGCGATGACCTCCTCGTACGAGGCTCCCATACCCAGCACTTGGCCCCCTGCTCCAGTGGCCGCTTCGCCCCCAAGGGTCCGCACGATCTCACTCACTTCGAACCCGGTCGCAACCGGTCCTATAACACCCGGACGAGTCGGATGCTTGCGCACGATGGAGACGCGGTTCTGCTCGGCGCGGGCATTCACCATGATGGACTGATCCGGAGATTCCACAAAGATGTTGTTACTACACTCCAGAGACGCTCCGAACAGCACGACCCGCGGGTCGCCACTGCGCGACACGAAGATCGCCTGGCGGTCCGTCTGAAGCACTCGTTCAAGATAGAAGCTGCGACCTACGAGTTCCCTGCTGACGGCAGGGTCGTCGAGCTGCCGCAGGTGCTCGTAAGCTGCCAGCACCACGGCCACATCTGTGTCGCGCAGCAATCGACAGGCCAAGGCCACGGCATCATTTCGTCTGGCAGAGACCATGATGGCATCGAGCGCCTCCCGTCGAAAGGGACACTGTGCATCGACCGCCAACTCGCGCAGGGCGGCGAATCCCCGATCATCTTCCAGCGCCAGCATACACCGTCCGGCCCGCAGGCGGATCTCCGCGTCGGGCGCCGTCAGGAGCGGCACGAGCCTGCCTATGCACTCCTTCCCCACCGCCTCCAACGCGATCTCCGCGCCCTGCCTGTCGCCCGGGACAGTCAACTGATGCACCAGCGCGTCTGCTCTGGCCTTGACCAGTTCCTCCGTGATTTCGATGTAAGTCGCCGGAACCATGGCAAGGAAGCGTTCCTTGCGCCGACGGTAGCTGGGCGGGATCTGCACCTCGATGTCCCGAGATGTGATCGCTCGGGCCACATCACGACCGTATCGTTCGCTCAAGCGATTGCGGATGACACCAGCGGTACGATAGTCGCCACGTCGCAGTCGCAGTACGGAGGTATAGTCATGAAGACACCGGCCGCCTCCCAGAATCGCTCCGCTCTTGAGATCGACGTCGTCGGCGCCGATCGGATTGATGAAAACGGCGCCGCTGACTGTCGCCAGCGGCTTCGTGTGCGCGCCGAACGTCCCTTTGGCCACCAACTCGGCCCGGTTCAGCCACCCGCCGCGAATCGACGTCGCCTCAGAACCCGGGATCAGAGAGACCCGGACGTCGAAATGGTCGTCTGCGGACGGAGCCGCCGGGATCACACTCTCGAGTTGAACCACAGCCGTGTTTTTGCTGTCGAGCAAGGCGTCGAGATTCGCCTTCTCCGTGGGCAGTTGCGCCAGGATGTACTGCTTGAGGTAGGCTCGGATCTGCGGCGGACAATACCCCGAGCCCGTACCCCGCAAGCCGACCACGAGTCCAATTCCTTCGACCGCAATTGGCTCGGCCTTGGCCATCTGGGCGAGAGAGCCCACCGTGCTGCCCAGATTGATCTGAGATGCCGAAGCAGCATCATCGGTTCGGCCGGCTCTTCGTTCGCTGTGGCAGCCGACCGCCGCCAGAGCCGTGATCAGTGCCGACCAGAACAGGATCTTCCAACCAAGGTTTCTCATCGTAGGACACCGCCGTAAAGACAGGATACGAATCCGACACACGTACCCGAATCATACGCCCTTACCGGACTTTCGTCAAGATGGCGAGAAACGCGGACGAAGGCAAGGAGCAATACGTTCTATTCACCCACGATCTGGCAGACCACCCTGCGCGTGCGGGCCCGCGTATCGAAATCCACCAGGATGATCTGCTGCCATGTGCCCAGGGTCGGCCGGCCGTCAACGAACGGCACACTCAGGGAAGGCCCCAGCAGAGAGGCTCGCACATGCGAGTGGCCATTGTCGTCGTGCCAGGTGTTCTCATGTTCATAGAGCTCCCCTTCCGGGGCCACTCGCTCAAATGCCGCCTTCAGATCGTGGTTGGCCAGCCCCGGCTCGTACTCGGTGGTAGTCAGTCCTGCCGTGGAACCCACGACAAACAGGGTTACGACGCCGACCCGGAGCCCCGAGCCGACAACCGCCGCAACGACGGGGTCCGTGATATTCACCACTTGGCTGTTGCCCCGGGTCGCGATCTGCAAGTGCTCTGTCTTGATCATTCCTGCACAACTCCTTGCCCTATGCATCTCCCGCACGGCGGAAGGCTACCGCAATCCGCCGGTCCACGCAAGCTCAGCCTGTCCAGATGATGCCGGGCGTCGCGTGATTTCGAAAGGACTTGATTCCCCGTCTTGCGAGGTGTAGGCTAATCCTTCACGAAGAGGCTGGGTCGGACCATGACTTTCTGGAAAGGGATTTGACGATGAAACACAGAAGACACCTCGTGTCCGTGGCAGTTTGTGCAATCGCCCTCTTGATCGGCGGTTGCGGCAAGAAAGGCGGCGAGGAGAATCAGGCCCAGTCGACGGGTCAAGAAACGGGACAGACCGCTCCACAGAGCGGTCAGGCAACTGTGGCCCAATCTGGGACATCCGCCCAGTCTCCAGGTCTCGAGCTGTCCGCGGATGCAGCGAAGAACAAGGAAGTCCTGACCCAGTTGAACCAGGGCAAGGAGATCGCAGCAGTCACCGCGGACACCTTGAAAGGACTACTGCCGGAACCGCTGGCCGGGATGAAACGGACCAGCGCATCGGCGGAACGCAGCCAGGTCATTGGCATGGACACGACCACAGCCGAGGGCGAATACGAGGGACAGGATGGCGCCACATTGGATCTGACAATCACCGACATCGGCAACATGGCCGGCGCGCTGCGAACGAGCATGACCGCCTGGGCGTCGGTCACCTACGATCGCAAGACCGCGACCGGCTACGAGAAGACCGGCACCTACGGCGGCCACAAAGGCGTGGAGGAGTACAACGACGAGGACAAGTACGGCGCGATCCGGGTCGTGGTGGCGGATCGGTTCCTCATCGAGCTGGAAGGCAACAACGTCACAATGGACACCATGAAGAAGGCTCTCGACGAGGTTGACCTCAAGAAGCTGGCTGCTCTGGCATCGGGCTCGTGACACGACGCCTCGGATGGTCGCGGGGTCGCGGGCAGAGGCCGCGTCCCTCCTGACGCAGGGGCGACAACCTCGGCAAGGCGCACCCCGCCGGGTCGGACAGGGCTCCTCGTTGGAAGACAAACCATGAGACGTACCAGACACACTTCCCTGATCCTGGGGTCGCTCCTTCTCGCCGCGTTGGGCTGTGAACGGCAGCCGGCGTCCGGCTTGCCACCGCTGCACGACGCCGCCAAGAGTGGAAACACCGCGCAGGTTCGGTCGCTCATCTCCCGGGGCGTCGATGTCAACCAGAAGGATCCCGGCGGCCGGACCCCGCTCGTCTGGGCGATCGTCCAGGGCCGTACCGAGGTGGCGGAACTTCTGCTGGCCGCCGGAGCCGACGTCAACCTCAAAACGTCAAGCAACGAGATCCCGCTGCACGTCGCCACCGCACAGGGACGCATACAGATCATCCCCCTGCTTCTGGCCAAAGGTGCGAACGTCAACGCAAGAAACCTGGCCTCTGCGACGGCGCTGCATTTCGCAGCCGCAAGGACGAACAAGGCCGTGGTGAAGCTCCTTGTGGATGCGGGCGCCGAGATCGACGTGCGCGAGAAGTACGGCAACACCCCGCTGCACCACGCGGCCGCCCACGGGGACCCGGAGGCGGTGGATTATCTGATCGCCTGCGGCGCCGATGTCAACGCCCGTAACAGGGAGGGTCATACGCCCCTCTCGGGCGCCGTCGCCCAGGGACGGAACCGCGTCGTCGAACTGCTTTTGGACAAGGGCGCGGATATCGCCAAGATGGATCGCACCGGCGCGCAGACCTTGCTGTGCTATACGCTCGACCGCGGTTACACCGCGATGGCAAAGACGCTGCTGGAACACGGCGCGGATCCCAATGCCCCCGGCGACTCAGGCTCGACGCCGCTGCACGTCGCGGCCCGCACCGGGAACACGGAGGCGGTCGAAATGCTCGTTGCCCGGGGCGCTCAGGTCAACTCACGAGACGAGCATCAGGCAACGCCCTTGCACGAGGCCATCGCCGGCGGGCATTACCATGATGTCGTCCGCACGCTGATCGAGCGGGGCGCCGACGTGAACGCCCCCAACGATGCCGGCTGGACCCCGCTGCACGAGGCCGCCGCCGGGGTGCGCCCCCGGGACATATTCACACCGGGGGATGCCCGTATCGTCGAGATGTTGCTCGCTCAGGGGGCCAACGTCAACGCAAGGAGCAACGATGGCAACACCCCGTTGCACCTGGCGGCGCCGCGCGGCGGCATTGAGGTGGTAGAACAGTTGGTCGCGGGCGGCGCCGATCTCGACGCGGCCAATCAGACCGGTGCGACCCCCTTGTTGGAGGCTTTCCAGTACTACCAGCAGGAGACGGCCGCCCTGCTGCTGTCGGCCGGCGCTCAGGGGATGGGTCAGAGCGTCACCGGTTCGACACCGCTTCACCACGCGATCCGGCTGGGTGACCAGGACCTCGTGAAGGTGTTGATCGCCCGAGGCGCCGACATCAACGCGAGCATCAAGACGGGACAACGAGGCAGGCCCGACAGCGAGTGGCAGGGCCAGACCCCGCTGCAAATCGCGGCCGCCGGCGGACTGTACGAAATCGCGGAGATCCTCGTCGCCGCGGGCGCCAACGCGAACTGCACGGATGCCTATGGCACCAGGCCGCTTCACGAGGCCGCGAGCAGGGGCCGCCGGGAACTGCCCAAGGGGAGATTCAAAGACGTGGTCGGACTGCTCCTGGCCAATGGCGCCGATGCAAATGCCAGGGACGAAGACGGCCGGACGCCCCTCCACCACGCCGCGATCAACGGCGAGGAGGAAACGGTGGTCCTGCTGATCGCGGCGGGCGCGGACACCAACATCAAAAGCAACGTCGGCGCTACGCCTCTCCATGGTGCAGCATTGGAGGGACGCAGAGGCGTGGTTGAGCTGCTCATCAATGCTCGGGCCGACGTTCTCGTGAAGGACAACGACGGAGACGATCCCCTCCATGAGGCTGCCCGGCGGGGCCACAAGGACGTGGCAGAGTACCTCACCGCCCACGGCGCCGCGTCCGATGAGACCATCGAGTCTCTTCTCAAGACCGGCGCAGCCCCGCTGCACCACGCCGCCGCCGCAGGGGATATCAAGCGGATCAGGACCCTTCTTGCCGAGGGCGCCAACGTCAATGCGAAGGATCGCGCCGATGCCAGGCCGCTCTACTATGCAGCGTTGAAGGGCCATAAGGAAGTGGTGGAACTGCTGGTGGCCCACGGCGCAACGGTCCGTGTAATGAATACACGACGCAACGAGACCGCGCAGGAGGCGGCGGCCCAAGCGGGCCATGCGGCGGTTGCCGCGTTCCTGGCGGCACAGCCGGCCAACTGACCGCTATGCCTGCAAGAGCTGCTCGAACCGACGGACCGATCTTCGTCGGTGGAACCGAAGGAGAAACAGCCTTCCCGCGAGGACGAGCACCATAGCAGCGAGGGCCGGGAAGACGATGATTACCATGATGTACGTCGCCCGGGTAATCCGCAACGACGAGGGCATGCGGCTGACGCCGTCAGATGTCGAGAGTCGGATGCTGCCACCGGCATTCACAAAGCCAGGGTCAGAGTATCTCCCCGCGTCCAGGCTCCAATGATGAGCGGTTGCCCAACTCAGCTTCGGATCCCAGGCGCCAATCGGGCTGGCGGTCGCGTGTTCGGCGGCGTCTTCGACGACCTCGTTCAGAGAGGTGGTCGTCTCGCCAAGCGCGGAAACCCAGAGGTCAGGACGGATTTCCAATGCCGACCGCAGGACTCCCTCCGATTCGTCCAGGATGCGGAGGGTTTGTTCCGGCGCATCCCGCAGCCACTCGTTCCATGGCCCCGGAGGACCGACCAAGCCGGGCTCAGTTTCGGCCAACCTCGTGTCTGTCCATGTCGAGACCGTGCTGACTGCTTGCGCCGCCCCTGCAAGCACCAACAGTAGGGCAATCCCTGTGAATCCATAAGCTCTCATGACATCGCCTCTGAATGCGACTCCCTTAGAACTGCTGCATCCAATCCGGACAGTCCGGCAGCGTTCCGGGTCCTCCTGCACCCGGCAAGCCTTGCGGGAAGGCATCGCACATCCTCCATGATGCGACTCAAGTCTATTTGAATGTACCACAGTCACGGGATTCTGGCAAGCAAAAGATGGCTCATCCGGTTGTTGATGAATCCGTTCGGGCATGACAGCACACTCTGCGCCGGGACGCCGGTCTGCTGTGTCGTCGGCCAAGTCACCGCCGGCAGTCCGGCTGTCAACTTGGCGTCTAAGGGGCGGGATCAACACGCGAATTGGCACCCGCCGACCAGAGACAGGCGGGAATCCACAAGCTCCCGGTTGGATTCTGAATGACTTTAACTCATTGCATTAGTTGGACTTATGAATTGCATGGCCGGATTGGACCGGTAAGATCGGGCCGCTGGTATATCTTTTGCTCAAAAACCCGAATTATGCGTCAATTATCGAAATAAGACGTTTGAAGCCCATGCTGTTAAAGGAGGCACGCAACTATGGCAGTGAAAGATTTGGCGTTTGAAGCTGAGGCAAGAGCCAAGCTGTTAGCCGGGGTGGAAAAGCTGGCAGCCGCGGTCAAGGCGACCCTCGGCCCTCGCGGTCGTAATGCCGTCATCGACAAGAGCTGGGGCAGTCCCACCGTGACCAAGGATGGCGTCACCGTCGCAGAAGAGATCGAGTTGACGGACAAGGCCGAGAATATGGGGGCAAAGCTCGTAAAGCAAGCCGCCAGCAAGACTTCCAAGATCGCCGGCGATGGCACGACCACCGCGACGGTCCTGACCGAGGCACTGTACAAGGAATCCTGCAAGAACCTGACGGCCGGCGCGGACGCCATGGCGCTCAAGCGAGGCATGGAGCTGGCGGCCAAGGCTGTAGTCGACAGGCTGGTCTCGCTGGCCAAGCCGGTGGACATCGCCAAGACCGCCGACATCGTCAACGTTGCCTCCGTATCCGCCAACAACGACCGGGAGATCGGCAAGATCATGGCCGATGCCTTCCAGAAGGTTGGGAAGGACGGCGTTATCACCGTGGAGGAGAGCAAGAGCTTCGAGACACACGTCGAGTTCGTCGAGGGCATGCAGTTTGACCGCGGGTACCTGTCGCCGCACTTCGTGACCGACCCCGACAAGATGGTCTGCGAGCTGGAGAAGCCGCTGATTCTCGTGCACGAGGAGAAGATCAGCACCGTCGCCAAGCTGATTCCGCTGCTGGAGAAGGTCGCTCAGGCAAAGCGGGCGTTGCTGATTATTGCGGAAGACATCGAGAGCGAGGTGCTCGCGACGCTGGTGGTCAACAAGCTCAAGGGGGTCCTGAGAATCGCGGCGGTCAAGGCCCCCGGCTACGGTGACCGTCGAAAGGCCATGCTCCAGGACATCGCGGTGCTGACGGGCGCCGAGCCCATCTTCAAAGACCTCGGCATCGACCTGGACAAGATCAACCTCTCGCAACTCGGCCAAGCCCGTAAGGTCACCATCGATGGGGACAACACAACGATCGTGGAAGGCGCGGGCAGCCAGGACGGCATCAACGGACGCATCAAGCAGATCCGCGACGAGATCGAGACCACCACGAGCGACTATGACCGCGAGAAGCTCCAGGAGCGCCTCGCGAAGCTGACCGGCGGCGTCGCGGAAGTGTGCGTCGGCGCCTCGACCGAAGCGGAGATGAAAGAGAAGAAGGCCCGCATCGAGGACGCTCTGCACGCGACCCGTGCGGCTATCGAGGAAGGCATTGTCCCGGGCGGCGGCGTGGCCCTGATCCGCTGCATCGATGCGGCCCAGGCCGTCAAACTGTCCGGCGACGAAAAGACCGGCGCCGAGATCCTGGCCAAGTCGCTGCGGGTCCCCTGCTATTGGATCGCCCAGAACGCCGGCGCCACGGCTCATCTGGTCGTCAACAAGGTCTATGAGGGCAAAGGCTCCTTCGGCTACAACGCGGGCACCGACAAGTTCGAGGACCTGGTCGAAGCCGGCGTGATCGACCCCGCCAAGGTCGTTCGGACCGCCCTGCAAAACGCCGTGAGCATTGCCGGCCTGCTGCTGACCACCGACTGCGTCGTGACCGAGAAGCCCAAGAAGAAGGAAGAAATGCCTCCTGGCGGCCCCGGCGGCCCCGGCATGGATGATATGGACATGATGTAATGTCCCCGGAGTGTCTCGGTAGAATATCGCATGCAGTGGGAGTCGTTATGACAAAGAGAGAAGGCAGAAAGTGGATCGCAATCGGGGCCACGGTCGTGAGCCTGTTGATCGCGGTTTTCATTCTCGCCAGTTGCACCAAACAGACACAGGTCCGCGGCAGCCGCGAGAAGGCCCTTTCCCAGGACGAGCGGATGGACTGGTGGCGTGACGCCCGGTTCGGCCTGTTCATTCACTGGGGGGTCTATGCCGTCCCAGCCGGCACGTACAACGGCGAGCGAATCGCCGGTGGCGGCGAATGGATCATGAACCAGGCCAAGATCCCGGTCAAGGACTATGAGAAGTTCGCAGGCCAGTTCAATCCCATGGGGTTTCGCGCCGATCAGTGGGTCCGGCTTGCCAAGAACGCAGGCATGAAGTACATCGTGATCACGAGCAAACACCACGACGGTTTCTGTCTGTGGGATTCCAAGGTCACCGAATGGGACATCATGGACGCAACGCCGTTCAAACGGGACATTCTCAAGGAGCTGTCCGTCGCCTGCAAGAAGCAGGGCGTCAAGCTGTGCTTCTACCATTCGATCATGGACTGGCACCATCCGGACGCCCAAGGCGCATGTTATCCCGACTATAATGGGGGAACGAACTCCCATTTCGGTCGGTACGCGGAGCATTACCTCAAGCCGCAGCTCGCTGAGCTGGTGACCAACTACGGCCCGATCGGCGTGCTCTGGTTCGACGGCGAATGGATCAAGGACTGGACCGAGCCGCAGGGCAAGGACCTTTACGCTTACGTCCGCAGCCTCCAGCCTTCGATCATCGTCAACAACCGCGTGGGCAAGGGCCGCAAGGGCATGGAGGGCCTCAGCGCTGGCGCCGAGTACGCAGGCGATTTCGGCACGCCTGAGCAGCAGGTGCCCCCGGAAGGTCTTCCCGGCGTGGACTGGGAAACCTGCATGACAATGAACGACACGTGGGGCTTCAAGTCCTATGACGACAAGTGGAAGAGCAGCGAGGACCTGATCCGCATGCTCGCGGACATCGCCAGCAAAGGCGGCAACTTCCTGTTGAACGTCGGTCCGACGCCGGAGGGGCTCATCCCAGAGCCCAGTGTCGAACGACTCAACGCGATGGGCAAGTGGATGGCCGTCAACGGCGAGAGCATCCACGGCACCACGGCCAGCGTGATCGGTCGCCCGGACTGGGGCCGTTGCACCGTCAAAGGCAACAAGCTGTACCTGCACGTATTCGACTGGCCGGCCGATGGTTCACTCCGAGTGCCCCTGGCCAAGGGCGAGATCAAGAAAGCATACCTGTTGGCAGACAAGAAACAGGCAGGTCTTCCGGCGACTCGCAACGGGGAGAACGTGACGATCTCTCTGGGCGGTCAAGCGCCGGATTCGGTCGACAGCGTTGTCGTACTCGTACTGAAATCAAGTGAATCGATATAGGCAACACCTGTAGGAGAAGGAGTAACGCAGTATGGAACTCAGACCTTTGGATGATAGAGTGGTGATCAAACCGTCACAGGCCCAGGACAAGACCGCCGGTGGCATTTTCCTGCCCGACACCGCCAAGGAGAAACCCCAGATCGGCAAGATCGTCTGGGTCGGCCCGGGCAAGGTCCAGGACAACGGCAAGCGCACTCCCGTGTCCGTGAAGAAGGACGACGAGGTCGTGTACGGCAAGTACATGGGCAACGAGATCGAGATCGACGGCCAGAAGTACGTCATCATCAAGGAAAGCGACCTGCTGGGCGTCCTGGAGAAATAACAGTCACGGCAACCAAGCGTCCCGACGAGCCGTCGGGACGGTTCTTTACGAGGAAACAGAACATGGCAAAACAACTGATGTTCGACGATATCGCACGGACCGAACTGCGGGAAGGACTCAAGCAGTTGGCCTCGGCGGTGAAAGTCACTCTCGGCCCCACCGGCCGAAACGTCGTGCTCCACAAGAGCTGGGGTTCGCCGAGGGTCACCAAGGACGGCGTCTCGGTGAGCAAGGAGATCGAACTGCCTGAGCCGTTCAAGAACATGAGCGCCAAGATGGTCAACGAGGTCGCCAACAAGACGTCCGACGTGGTCGGCGACGGGACGACGACATCCATCGTGCTGGCCGAGGCAATCTATCTCGAAGGGCTCAAGTATGTCACGGCGGGCATCAACCCGATGTCTTTGAATCGCGGGATTGCCAAGGCCGCCGAGATCGCATGCGACTTCATCAAAGACGCCGGCGTACCCGTCAAAGGTCATGACGACATTGCCAAGGTCGCCGCAATCAGCGCCAACAATGACGCCGCAGTCGGGGAAATCCTCGCCCAGGCAATGGACGCCGTCGGCAAGGAAGGCGTGATCGAGATCGAGGAAGGCAAGGGCGTCGAAAACGAGCTGACTCTCGTCGAGGGCATGCAGTTCGACCGCGGATACATCTCCCCCTACTTCGTCACGAATCCCGAGACGCTCGAGACCGTGTTCGAGGACGCGTACATCCTGTTGCACGAGAAGAAGATTTCCAATATCCGGGAGTTCGTCCCACTGCTGGAGAAGATGGTCCACATGGGCCGTCCGTTGCTGGTGGTCGCCGAGGACGTCGAGGGCGAAGCCCTGGCGGCCCTGGTGATCAACCGCCTGCAGGGCGTGCTGAAGATCTGTGCGGTCAAGGCCCCCGGCTTCGGCGACCGGCGCAAGGCCATGCTGCAGGACATCGCCATCCTGACCGGCGGCCAGGTCATCACGGAAGACCTCGGCATCAAGCTGGAGAATGTCGAGGTCTCGCAACTGGGCCAGGCCAAGCGAATCGTGGTGACCAAGGACAACACGACGATCATCGAAGGCGCCGGGAAGAAGAAGGATATCCAGGCCCGTTGCGACCAGATTCGCGCCCAGATCGAGAAGACCACGAGCGATTACGACCGCGAGAAACTCCAGGAGCGTCTGGCCAAGCTGACCGGCGGCGTCGCTGTGGTCCACGCCGGGGCCCCCACCGAAACCGAGATGAAAGAGCGCAAGGACCTGCTCGATGACGCGCTCCATGCGACGCGAGCCGCGGCGGCCGAGGGCGTCGTTCCCGGCGGCGGCGTCATCTTCCTGCGGGCGATCAAAGAAGTCGAAAAGGCTCGGACCAAGGCCAAGGGCGACGAGAAGATCGGCTTCGACATCGTCGTCAAGGCGTTGAAATCGCCGACAGGGCAGATCGTGGACAACTCCGGCGAGCAAGGCGAGGTGGTCGTCGCCGAGCTGATCGAGAAGCTGGAGAAGGAAAAGAACGTCGGCTACAACGCCAATACCGGCGAGTACGTCGACATGTTCAAGGCCGGCATCATCGACCCGGCCAAGGTGGCTCGCACCGCGTTGGAGATGGCTGCGTCCGTAGCCGGCCTGATGCTGACCACGAACGTGCTGATCACCGAGCTAAAGGAAAAAGAGCAAGAGCCGATCCACGGCTCCGTCAGGTAACTGCTGACCTGTGAGGGGTCAGCCACAGAGGACCCAGAGGGCCCAGAGACATATGAAGGCAAGACGTTGAGAGGTTCGGAGGTTTCGAGGACCGGACTATCCCTTCGTCGTGCCTTCTCACCCTTTGATCTCGCTGCCTTCCGTCTTCTCTGGGATCTCTGTGTCCTCTGTGGCTGACCTTTTTACCTATGGCTAAACGGGATTACTATGAAGCCCTCGGGGTGGAGAAGACCGCCTCGGAGGACGAGATCAAGCGCGCCTATCGGCGGATGGCGATCAAGTATCACCCCGACAAGAACCCCGGCAACAAGGAAGCGGAGGCGAAGTTCAAGGAATGCGCCGAGGCCTACGAGGTGCTCAGCGACGCCGAGAAGCGCCGGCAGTATGACCAGTACGGCCATGAAGGTCTCCGTGGGACCGGCATGCACGACTTCTCGCGGATGAACGTCGAAGACATCTTCAGCATGTTCGGCTTCGACGATTTCTTCGGCAGTGTCTTTGGCGGCGGCGGGCGTCGCGGCACAAGGCGAGCCGGCCCGGCCAGAGGCTACGACCTCGAAACAGGGGTCGAACTGACTCTCAACGAGATCGCCAGTGGCACGGAAAAGACCATCGAGTTCACCCGGCAGGATCGCTGTCCCGACTGCAACGGCAGCGGCGCCGCGCCGGGCAGCAAGCCAATTCGCTGCCCCGTCTGCGGCGGCAGAGGCCAGGTCGCCAAGGGTGGCGGATTCTTCCAGATGGTCTCCACCTGTCCGCAATGCCAAGGCAGCGGCCACGTCGTCCAGACCCCCTGTTCGAACTGCCGCGGGAGCGGACGCGTGCCCAAGAAACGAACCGTAACGATCAAGATCCCGGCGGGCGTGCACGAAGGTCAGGGAATCCGCGTCGGTGGTGAGGGCGAGCCCGGCCGCGACGGTGGACCAAACGGCGACTTGTATTGCTATGTCCGCGTCAAGCCGCACGAGTTCCTCGAACGCGATGGAAATGACCTGATCGCCGTGGTCCCGATTACCTTCACGCAGGCGGCGCTGGGCGCGTCCATCGAGGTACCCACCCTGGATGGGACGCGGCAGCTCAAGGTCCCGGCCGGCACACAGTACGGCAGCACCTTCCGGATTCGTGAACAGGGACTGCCCGACATCCGCACGGGCCGCAGCGGCGATGAGATGGTCCACGTGACCATCGAGACTCCGACCAATCTCAACGACCGACAGGAGGAGTTGCTGAGAGAATTCGCCAAGACGGAAAATCGGCACGTTTCCCCGAAATCCCAGGGGTTCTTCGACAGACTGAAACGACATTTCGGTAGCCACGCATGAGTGACAAAACGAAGAGACAATCGAACGAGCAGGAGCCGCAGAGCCAGGACGTGCAGACCCCAGCCGAGACTGCCGACGAGCATGTGCAGGAACTCGACAGCCTGCGGAAGGAAAAGGAGGAACTGTTCGCCAAGCTGCAGCGCGTCTACGCGGACTACGCGAATTTCCAGAAACGGGTTCCCAAGCAGATCAGCGACTCGGTGAACTATGAGAAGGAGAGAATTCTCAAGTCACTCCTGCCCATCCTGGACAACTTCGAACGAACGCTCAATGCAGAGGGGTCCTCCCAGAATCTGGAAGCCTTTGTCAAGGGCGTCGAAATCATTCGCGATCAAATGCTGGGCATCATGAAGTCGCACGGTGTCGAGGCGATCCAGGCCGTCGGGGAGAAGTTCGACCCCGAGAAACACGAGGCCATGCTGCGAAAGCACGAATCAGACCAGCCCGACGACGCCATTCTGGAGGAGTTTCAGAGAGGATACAAGCTGGAGGACCGAATCCTGCGGCCCAGCCGTGTAGCGGTGAACAAGGTCCCACAAGAACCGAAGAAACCGTCCTGCGATCAGGGCACGGAGGCGACACAGGACGATTCAGAACAACAAGGCAACGGGGAGTGACAGTCATGCCGACGTATGAGTACGTGTGTGAAGCGTGTGGTCATGCATTCGACGAGTTCCAGAGCATCACGGCCAAGCCGCTGCGGAAGTGCCCCCAATGTGGCAAATCGGCCCTCAAGCGTCTGATCGGGACCGGCGCCGGGATTCTCTTCAAGGGTTCCGGCTTCTACTGCACCGACTACCGCGGCGAGAGCTACAAGAAGGCGGCCGGCAGCGAATCCGCCACATCCACGACCAAGACTGCTGAGAAGAAGCAAGCCAAGACCGAGAGCACCGCCGCACCGGCAGCGACCAAGACCGAGAGCAGTTCCGCCCAGAAGAAGAGATCGGCATAGAGCGCCTCTCCCGAGCAAATCCCTCTGCCCTGTGACACATTTTTGTGCTTGACATTAGTTCTATATAGTATTATACCTTATAGAACTGACTGGCCGGCCGTCGGCTCAGACCATCGACAGGGGAACAGAAGACAGGAGAGCCACCATGAACCAGCCAAGTTCGAACGATGTCCGCCAGACATGCCTGAAGCTGATAGGCGAGGCGCCGGTCTGCTATCTGACCACCCTCGATGCGGACGGATACCCGAACACCACCGCCTTGGGCAATCTCCGATGTGCCACGGAATTCCCCGCCCTCGCGGAGTTCCAGGGCGAGTGCGGGGACGGATTCACGTTCTTCATGAGCACCGACATGCGATCGGAAAAGATTGCCCGCATCCGCGCCAATCCCAAGGCAGCAGTCTATGTGTGTGATCCCAAACAGACCGTCGGCTTCACAGTTGCCGGTGAGGTCGAGATCGTGGAGAATCGACAGATCAAGGACCGCCTGTGGCAGAAGGACTGGACCATGTTCTTCCCGAGCGGGCCGCAGGGGCCGGAATACGGGATCATCAAGCTCGTCCCGAGAATGGCCAGGGGCTGGTGCCGGACCGAGCCGTTTGTGATGAGGCTGACATAGAACGGGAATCCGCGTCGGTTGTCCGCGACGCGGGACATGTGACCATGGCAAAAGCGATGAAACAGCAGCATCAGGGCGGCTTCCTCGTGGCCAAGCTGCACCAGCTCGGCGGGCGGATCTTCGCTCGCCTGCTCAAAGAGCACGGCGTGGACCAGATCAATCCGGCTCAAGGTCGAATCATGTTCGTCCTGTGGCGCGAGGACGGCATCCCCATCCATGAGCTGGCCCGGCGGACCAAGCTCGGCAAGTCCACGCTGACCAGTATGCTGGACCGCCTCGAACGCGCAGGCATGCTCGAACGGGCGCCCGACCCGAAGGATCGCCGCAAGATCCTCATCCGCCGGGCCATGAAGGACAAAGCCCTTGAAAGGCTCTATGTGCAAGTCTCCGAGGAAATGACGCGGATCTGGTATCGCGGCTTCACCAATGAGCAGAT
This sequence comes from Sedimentisphaerales bacterium, assembly GCA_034678485.1. Taxonomy (GTDB): domain Bacteria; phylum Planctomycetota; class Phycisphaerae; order Sedimentisphaerales; family Anaerobacaceae; genus PLanc-01. The sequence goes on from JAXDBU010000113.1 coordinate 87,636, forward strand.
CCAGACTCTCGAACGGGACCTGCAGCGGATCCTCGACAACCTCACGGACTATGAAGCGAACGCGACGTAGAGCCCGGCCGGGCTGCAGGACCGTTCTTGCGACCACTCACATGGCGACGAGGCACGGGCCGGGCACTGTCCTTCCTGCGCAGCAGGAATCCAGGAACCGTGGGACTTGGGACGCCCTGGAGAGTGGATGCCCGCTTCCGCGGGAATAACATTCCAGGGGCTCCGTGTACCCCTGCCGTACCCGCGCAGATGCGGACATGCACCCGCCTGGGGGGAGCGGGTGCGGAAACCGTTGCCAATGACCGAATGTCGCGGTAGGATGCACCTGTTGGGTCCGGAGCACGAGAGATGCGCGACCCTTATTGGCGACCCCGCTGCAACAGGAAGGAGAACCGACATGGGAACGCTCGAAGAAGGCGTCAGACAGGCGATTGACAACTGCTTGAAGGTCAAGAAGGGCGACCAGGTCGTCGTCATCACCGACCGGGAGAGCCTGGAAATCGGTTCCGGCCTGCGAGCGGCCGCGGAGAAGAAGGCCGGAACGGCCGCGAGGTTCTTCATCATGGAGGATTTCGGCCCGCGTCCCATCCCCTTCCCGCAGGAGATCCAGGAGGTCCTGGACGGGACGACGGTCAGCATCTATGCAGCCCAGGGCGCCAAGGGCGAACTGCAAACCTTCCGTCGCCCGATGCTCGCCGCGATCGACGCCAATCCGAGGATTCGACATGCCCACATGATCGGGATCACTCGCCAGATCATGGAGGACGGGATGTGCAGCGACTACAAGGAAATCCAGCGGATCAGCAAGCTCGTCTACGAGAAGGTCAGAAACGCCCGCGCGATCCGCGTGACCACGGACAGGGGCTGCGACTTCACCGCCCAGTTCAGCCCGGACCTCAAGTGGATCATCAGCGACGGGGCCATCAAGCCGAAACACTGGTCGAACCTCCCGGACGGCGAGGTCTTCACCTGCCCTGCCACCCTCAACGGCCAGGTCGTCATCGACGGCTGCCTCGGCGACTTCTTCACCGAGAAGTACGCCTCCATCGAGGACACGCCGATCTGCGTCCAGGTCAAGGACGGCCGCGCAGACCGGGCGAGCCTCCAATGCAAGAATGAGGCGCTCCTCAAGGAATACGGCGACTACGTCTTCGAGAGCGACGAGAACAGCAACCGCGTGGGCGAGTTCGCAATCGGGACGAACATCGGTCTGACCCACCTGATCTACAACCTGCTCCAGGACGAGAAATTCCCCGGCGTGCACATCGCGTTCGGCAGCTCGTATCCCACCAAGACCGGCGCCACGTGGGACAGCAAGACGCACGTGGACGGCGTTTTGAGGAGCCCGAGCATCTACGTGGACGGCAAGCCAATCATGACCAAAGGCACGTTTGATCTGTAGAATCTCGCCACCCACGCTGAGGGGCAGATTCCCGACAGCACTCGCCGCGGCACACGCAACCGGAGCCGGACCTGCAATTGCTGTTGACGCGATTGAAAGGTCGGCCAGATTCCACTGGGCGGTCACGCGCTCTTGTCGGAGGGCGACGTTCTGCGTTTCGTCTTCGGCGGGCCTTTGGATGCCTGTCGATCCTGCACGGGCGATTCTGCCGGCGCTTGCTGGACGTCTTTCTCGCTCCGGTGGCTCCGCAACACCTCGATCAGGCGGTTGTACCCGCGGACCATCGTCTCAAATCTCTCCATCAACCGGCTGATGACCTGGTCCTTCTGGGCCTTGTCCCCGTGCGTCATCGGGAGCAGCCAGGTCTCCATGGCGCGGAACTGCTCCTCCAGCACGGCAACCAGCGTACGGGAATCGCGGGCGGTCTCTTCCGCGTCCTTGGCTTTCTCCGATCCGGCCTGTTCCGTCTGTTGGTGTTTGAGTTCCGCGATAAGCTGGTCCATCCTGGCAAGGACGTCTTCCGCCGCTGCCTTGGAGCCGTCGCCCGGCGTCGGTTGCCGCATGGCGGTAACACCGTCGGCCAGGACCTCCTTGATCGAGTCCAGACCGGCCGTGAAGGCGTTCAACTGGCGAACGATCTTGCCGATCTTGTCGTCGCTGTCGCCGCCCAGCAGGAGATTGCGGCCGAACGTCTTCTTGATCTGATCCCATCGTTGCGCCTGTTCCTCGCTGAGCCGGCCCGTCAGCTCGCGGAACTTCAGGAGGTTCGACTCGGCGCCGCTGGTGAGCATCTGGGCATCCTGTTCGTACGTCGAGTAGATAAGCGTCCACAGTTCCTCATCGTTCATGACCGCCAATACCCTCTCCGTGATGCGGTTCATGTTGCGGTACGATCCTTGGAGCAAGAACGGCGGCTCCGTCCGGTACTCGTCCGCCTGGCCCGCCGAGCGAATGTACTCGCGATTGACCTTGAGCACCACGTCGCGGACGACTAAGAGCTTCTTCATCACCGCAACGTACTCCTGGACCTCCTCCGCGGTGTAGTTGCCCTCGAAATCGAGCCCCTCCCGCTGGCCGGTTTCGGCGATCCTGAGGATCGTGCAGGCGTCCTGATGGCTCCGTCGAGTCAGCTTCTCCAGCACGGGATTCGAGGTCAGGCAGTTCTCGACGTAGCTCAGGACGAACTGGTCGTGGTTGTCGCCCACGATGTCGCCGATGTTGTACGTGTCGGCGCGGTTGGCGAGCATGTCGGGGATGCGG
>JAXDBU010000114.1:0-5529 GCA_034678485.1 Sedimentisphaerales bacterium
GGAATGGGATCGCAACTCGCCTGGTGTGCAGCCGTCATCCAGTTCGAGCCCGTCGAGAACTGTCCTGTTCAGGTGTCTTATCGAATCGGGAGTCAGAGGGGGAATCTCTCCTTTGGCAATCAGGCCAAGGGTGTCATTGCACCCCTTGACGATGTTGTCGATTTCCCTCGACAGGTACTCGCGAGAGGGGGGGAGTCTCAGAGTTCCTTCGAGATGCTGGAGGACCTCGTCCTCTGATAGAGTGTTGCCCTCAATCGCCGTGGTGCCCAGAACCCCTTTGGCCAGGTACACCCGATAGAGTCCGTCTGCTGTGCTGGGCTGCAATGGGACGCTGCTGACGTGCTCGCACTTGGACTGACATTCGCCGAGCATGAGCCAGAGAGCGTAGGGGGCGTTTCGCAGGTCAAGCTTGAACGACAACCAAGGATGTGTCTCAGTATATGTCTGCATACATGTCCACCATAAATGCCCACGTGCAAAGATGATATGGAAATAATGGTTCTCAGGATGTCCACTCTTCTTACAGTATATCGTCCAAGTCGAGAGACCGCAACAGGGAATCCTCCAGGGGAATGCTCTTTCTGCGTTTCTGGCATCTGAACAACGATACGGTGTCATACGGATCAGGGGAAATCCGTGCGCTGTTTGTCATCCTGAACGGAGCGTAGCGCCGGTGAAGGATCTGGCCTGCGACCGAAAGGCAACTCTTGTTCGATGCCCAGATCCTTCGCGTTGCTCAGGATGACAAGTCCCAACCCGCGCACGAATTATTCCCAATCCGTATCAGGTACATCTTCCCGCATCGAGCGCAGGCAAGACGACGATTGACCGGAGTCGATGTTGTCCGTAGAATATATCCATGCGAAGGTGTACCACAGAACTTTCGGATGAACTGAGAGAACGGATCAGAGAATCCTTGATGCCGCTGCAGCCTGAGACGGTGATCGTGTACGGCTCCTGTGTCCGAGGCGGGGCCAGCCTGGACAGCGATATTGACCTGATTGTCGTACTGGATAGCGAGAGTGTGCCGCAGAACTACCAGGAACGGATGCAGAATCGACTTGCCGTCCGACGGGCTCTGGACGCCTTGAACCGGGACTACGCACTGGACGTGCTGGTGTACACTTCGCCGGAGTGGAAGCGCTTTCAGGACATGGGCAGCGCGTTTTCCCGAGAGATTGTCAATCAAGGGGTGGAACTGTGAAACCCGTCACGGAGGCATGGCTTGTCAAGGCAGGTGACGATCTCGAGACCATCCGAATACTGCGGGGGACCCCACAGTTGACTGGAGTGATCGCTTTCCACGCCCAGCAGTGTGTGGAGAAGTGCCTGAAGGCCATCGCGGAAGAGCGACTTGGGACCGTGCCGCGCGTTCACGATCTGAGAAGACTCTGGGAAGTCGTCGCGGACCAGTTCCCTGAAGCCGTGGATGTCGATGTACTTCGTGAGTTGACGGATATCTATACGGATTGCCGCTACCCCGGCGATCTTGGACTGTTGCCCACTGGCAAACCGACGGAAAAGGACGCTGCGAGATTCGAGCAGTTTGCCGTTCACGTACACACAGCAGTGGTGTCTGTGTTGTCTTGACCACCAGAGAATCGCGGGGCGTCTCACCGCTACGGTCCCCCGCTTCGTACCTCAGGTTTCAGCCCTCCCACTTTCAACTTGCGAAGATAACGCCTTACGGCCTCACTACGAACGAAACCTCCGCGGAAATGAGTTGACAATTGGCGGCGGATAGACGATACTTTGTATGTGCTCGCGGCGGATGTCGCGGCACGAACCTGGTCCATCCCGTGTGGGATGGTTACGGAGTTGCGGCAGGGTGCGCATCTCCGGGTCAGCGGGTCGCTCCTCGTAGCAGGTGCGGCTGGCTGCCCGGAAGGACCCATAAAGCTGCAATCCGCCGGAATGACAGAAGGGTTCCAAGTAGCATGGGCGTCCCGCCCATGTGTGCCGGACCACGGGCAAGATGCCCGTGCTACGGTGGGGACCCGAAACGCTCGATCAGGAAAGGATAAGGTCCATGCAGATCCAGCCTACCCCTGCGACGGGGCGGCGCCGCAAGACTCACCTCCGCGGCGTCCAGCCCGAGTTGTCGGGAAAGCACGGCCAGACAGGTCCGGCCGGGCAGTCCACAGCAGATTCCTCCCCCAGAACCGGTGCACAGATCGTCGTCGATACGCTCCTGGCGCACGGCGTGGACACCGTCTTCGGCTACATCGGCGCGTCCGTACTTCCTTTGTTTGACAGGATTTACGACTCGCCCATCCGATTCATCGTGCCCTGCCACGAGCAGGGCGGTTGCCACATGGCCGACGCCTACGCCCGCGCCAGCGGCAAGGTCGGTGTGGTCGTCGCGACCAGCGGGCCCGGGGCGTGCAACCTCGTCACCGGTCTGGCAACCGCGATGATGGACTCCATCCCACTCGTCGCGATCACCGGCCAGGTCCGAACCGACCTGATCGGCGACGATGCCTTCCAGGAGGCGCCGACGACCGGGATCACGCGGTCTGTGACGAAACACAATTCGATCGTCATGGATATAAAGGATTTGGGCAAAACGATTTACGAAGCATTTCACATCGCTTCGACGGGTCGGCCGGGACCGGTCCTGATCGACATCCCGTCCGATCTCGAGTTCCAGAAGTACGCGAGCGACGGCCCGATCGCGGTGAATCTGCCGGGATACAGGATTCCCAAGAACGGCCACGCTGGGCAGATTGCAGAAGCAGCGGAAGCAATCAACCGGTCGGAGCGGCCGATCCTGCTCGCGGGCGGGGGCATCATCATCGCCAACGCCTCCGAGGAGCTTTGCAGTTTGGCGGCTAAGGCGAATCTTCCCGTCGCAATGACGCTGATGGGCCTGGGCAGCTTCGACCAGGGCAGGCCGGAATCGCTCGACATGCTCGGCATGCATGGGCAGGCCTACGCCAATTTTGCGGTGCAGGAGTGCGATCTTCTCCTCTCGGCGGGGGCCCGGTTCGACGACCGCGTCACCGGCAAACTCTCGGCCTTTGCCCCGAAAGCCAAGGTGATCCACATCGACATCGACCCGTCGAACATCTCCAAGACCGTGCATGCGGACATCCCGATCGTGGGCGATGTCAAGACTGTCTTGGCTGCGTTGGGCGAGTGCGTGGAGCACCGCGACCGGTTCGCGTGGTTCGCCAGGATCGCGGACCTCAAGGCCCGCTACAGGACGGACTACGACCGGTCCACGGAGGGGATCAAGCCGCAGTACGTCGTCGAAGAACTGTCCCGGCGGGCGACCGGCAACACCATCATCACCACCGGCGTCGGACAGCATCAGATGTTCACCGCCCAGTTCTATAAGTTCAGTCGGCCGCGGCAGTTAATCACTTCCGGCGGCCTGGGCACGATGGGTTTCGGCCTGCCTGCGGCCATCGGGACCCAGATCGCCCGGCCGGACGCAACGGTCATCGACATCGATGGCGATCACAGCTTCAACATGACGATGGCCGAGCTGAGTACCGCGGTGCAGCATGAGTTGCCGATCAAGGTTTGTATCTTCAACAATGGGTATATGGGCATGATCCGCCAGTGGCAGGAACTGTTCTACGAGAAGCGATACTCCTACAGTCAGTTGCGGAATCCGGACTACGCGGCCTATGCTCGTGCGGTCGGCGCCGTCGGCATCACGGTTGAGTCGAGGGACCAGGTCGGCCCGGCCATCGAGCGGATGCTCGCGGAGGATACGCCGTGCGTAGTCGATTTCCATGTCGACGCGACCGAAAACGTTTATCCGATGGTCCCCTCGGGTAAAAGCCTGAGCGAAATGGAAGGTCTGCGACTTCTGCAGAACGCGATGTAGACCGGCTTTGCACAGGTCCTGTGTGTCCTATTCGCCCAGCCCGGAACAATTGACAACAACGCGGTCGTTGGGATAAGATTCGTGACCCTCGACTGTTCAAGAAAGGATAACCAATGCCAGCGAAACCAGAAGCATCGGCCACAGCGGCCGAGACCTCGACGCTAAAAACCGGCGCCCAGATTGTCGTCGATACCCTCGTCGATCTCGGCGTCGATACCATGTTCGGCTACACGGGGGGCGTCGTGTTGCCCCTGTTCGACCGGCTTTTCGACTCGCCGATCCGATTCATCATCCCGCGGCACGAGCAGGGCGGGTGCCACATGGCCGACGCCTACGCCCGTGCCAGCGGCAAGGTCGGCGTGATCCTCGCGACGAGCGGGCCCGGCGCGTGCAATCTTGTCACCGGTCTGGCGACCGCGATGATGGACTCGACCCCGATGGTCGCTCTCACCGGCCAGGTGCGAACCGAGCTGATCGGCAACGACGCGTTCCAGGAGGCGGACACGACGGGCATCACCCGGCCTGTGAGCAAGTACAATTCAATAGTTAAGAACATCAAGGACCTGGAGCGGACCGTTCGCGAGGCCTTCCATATCGCCTCGACGGGCCGGCCGGGGCCGGTCCTGATCGATCTGCCGGTGGACATCTCGGTCGGCAAGCACCCCTGCAACGGCAAGGCGGAGATGGACTTGCCCGGCTATCGGCTCCGCACGAAGGGCCACGCCCGCCAGATCTCGATGGCCGCCGATGCGATCAACCGAGCCGAGCGGCCCGTCCTCTACGTTGGCGGCGGCGTCATCATCGCCAATGCGGCCGAGCAGCTTCGCACGCTGGCTGAGAAGGCGCATGTGCCTGTGACGATGACCCTCATGGGCTTGGGCAGCTACGACCAGGGCAAACCCGAGTCGCTCGACATGCTGGGCATGCACGGCTCGGCCTACGCCAACTTCGCGGTCCAGGAGTGCGACCTGCTCATCGCGGTCGGCGCCCGGTTCGACGACCGCGTCACCGGCAAGCTGGCGAGCTTCGCGCCCAACGCCAAGGTCATCCACATCGACATCGATCCCGCGAGCATCTCGAAGAACGTGCACGTCGACATCCCCGTCGTCGGCGACGCCAAGCACATCCTGACGGAGCTGATCAAGGAGGTCGAGCACCGGGACCGGACCGAGTGGTTCGCGAAGATCGCCCAGTGGAAGAAGAAGTACCCGTTCCGGTACGACCAGAATGCCGGGGCCATCAAGCCGCAGTACGTGATCGAGGAAGTCTGGCGCCAGACGAAGGGCGACGCGACCGTCGTCACCGGCGTCGGCCAGCACCAGATGTGGAGTGCCCAGTTCTACAAGTTCTCCAGGCCCCGCCAGTTCATCACTTCCGGCGGGCTGGGTACGATGGGTTTCGGCTTGCCCGCCGCAATCGGCGCCCAGATCGCCAAGCCCGACGCGACCGTGGTCGACTTCGACGGCGACCACAGCTTCAACATGACCATGACCGAGCTGGCCACCGCGGTGGAACACGAGCTGCCGGTCAAGGTCTGCATCATGAACAACGGCTACATGGGCATGGTCCGCCAGTGGCAGGAGCTGTTCTACGGCAAGCGCTACTCGCAGGTGGACTTGGCGGTCCAGCCCGATCTCGTCCGACTGGCAGAGGCTTTCGGGGCGGTGGGGCTCCGCGCCGAGCGGGTGGCC
>JAXDBU010000115.1:0-18293 GCA_034678485.1 Sedimentisphaerales bacterium
GGGGATCGTAGGGTGCCTGTCGATATCGTCCTCATCAGGCGAGCGACCGTCGAGCCTCTCGCCGCAATGCCTGCATTTGACCGCGCGGTCCTGGATCTCCTCGGCGCAGAAGGGGCACCGCTTCATGCACAGAACCTCCGTAAGTACCTGCCAAAACAGCCGTTACAATCGGTTCCCCCTTCGGTTCCAGGAGGGCCCGCAATCCGGGAAGACGCTCAATAGACCCGTCTGCTGCTGGCGACCAACCCTATCAAGAACCGACCATTTCGTCAAGCACTCGGGCCGTCCCCAAACATACAGAGGCCCCCAAGTGTGCGAAGGATCGAGTATGCCTGAAGGGCTCGTGCCGGCTTCGAGACCCCCGATTCGAGGGCCTTCTTATACCCCTGCGCAAGATCGGCGCCCCATCTGCATGGCTACTCTTGAAGGCACGGCTCGTCAAGGGATGGGCCACTGCAGACAACCACAGTGTACGCAAGAGATTCAGGAGGTGGATATCACGTGGACGGACCACTCAAGACAAGGCCCGGCCGCAAACCCTCGGCCGATCCCGATCACAAAGAGCAGAACAGCATCCCCTGCGGGTTCAGCACCGACAGCAAACACTTCGTCGCTGCCATCCGCAACGGCTGGAATCACCATCCGGCAATCGATGGCGTTACGGGTCCGACCGTGGAGGAAATCGAGTTCTATACTATCGATTACTCCCCCGAGGGCGAGACCTTCGCCTGCCAGGTTCGCAAGGATGGACATTGGGGCTGGCCGGTCCAAGGTCCGAATGGTGGCCGACCATCAGGTGACGTTTGGCATTGCGAATGCCAAGGTCCCGGCCGACGACGGCTCGGCGCGCGGCGTGCTGGGTTTTGTTGAATTCCTGGCACGAAGCCGCGTATACTCTACCGTGTGTTCCTCTACGATGGCATTCTTGTGCATCGACTGTACCGAGGCGTTCGACGGGCAGCGGGCCGAGCATGCGCCTGGAGGACAGGGAGATTCTGCAGGAGTGCACAAAGGACTTGCATGAAACCGACTCTACTGGTCTTGGCCGCGGGTCTGGGCACACGCTACGGCGGGCTCAAGCAGATCGACCCGGTCGGCCCGCACAACCAGACCCTTGTTGACTATTCCATCTACGGCGCGATGGCCGCCGGATTCGGTCGAATCGTCTTTGTCATCCGGCACCATTTCGAGGACGCGTTCCGACGGATCGTCAGCAGCAAGTTCGAGCGCCTCGTGCCGACGGAGTATGTATACCAGGAACTGGACGCCTGCCTGGGCGGCTTTCCACTGCCGCCGGACCGTGACAAACCATGGGGCACCGGCCATGCGATTCTCGTGAGCCGGGATGCCATCCACGGACCCTTCGCCGTGGTCAACGCGGACGACTACTACGGTGCCGACTCGCTCAGAGCCATCGCTGCGTTTCTCCAGACAGATGTGGCGCCGGATCACTATGCGATGGTCGGATACACTCTCAAGAATACGCTCAGCGAGCACGGGACGGTGGCGAGGGGAATCGTCGAGTGCGACGAGCATCTCGTGCTCAAGAGAGTCGTGGAACGAAAACGAATTGGGATGACCCAGGACGGCATACAATACCTCGACCCCGATGGGACCGCCTACCCGCTGACAGGAGAGGAGATCGTATCGATCAACCTCTGGGGGTTTCACCCGTCCATTTTCACGCACCTGGAGGTCCAATTCGCACAGTTCCTCCAACAGCGAGGTCGCGAAAGGGATTCGGAGTTGTACATCCCGTCGGTTGTGGATTCGGTGGTTGCGAGCGGACGCGCCCTCGTGGAGGTCCGCACGACGCAGGATGAGTGGTTTGGCGTGACCTATCGCGACGACGCGCCGACGGCCGCCGGGTGCATTCGCAGGCTGACTGCCCGGAACGCGTATCCGCAGAGGCTCTGGAGGTAGGCAATGGAAGGGGACGTTGCGCCGATCGCGAAGCAGTTCGATCTTCAGGGAGATCCCTACGACATCGCGCCGATCCCGGCCGGGCACATCAACGACACCTATGTTCTGACCACGCGTGCCGGTGAGACCACCGCACGTTACGTCCTCCAACGGATCAATCACCACGTCTTCCGCGACCCGCCGGGCGTGATGGCGAACATCGTCCGCGTTACCGAGCATCTATGCACACGACTGACGCGCATCGATCCGGGCTGGGCCCGACGGCAATTGAGAGTGATCCCCACGCGGGACGGCCAAGGCTGTCACCGGGACCCCGCCGGGAACTTCTGGCGGATGTACCCCTATATCGAGAACGCGGTCACGTACGACACCGCGCCCTCGGTGGAGATGGCGCGCGAGGCGGCCCGCATGTTCGCTCTGTTCCAGGGGTTGCTTCGGGACCTTCCGCCGGCTGCCTTGCACGAGACAATTCCAGGCTTCCACGACGCGCTGCGACGCTTGGAGCACTTCCGGCGGGTTCTCGACAAGGATGCTTTCAATCGTGCGCAAGGGGCCGCTCCGGAGATTGCTTTCGTACTGGAGCATGCGGCGATCTGCGACGTTCTGCCGAACCGGATCGATGCGGGTGACCTGCCCATCCGCATCGCACATAACGACGCGAAGATCAACAACGTCATGGTGGACGAGAGCACCGGGGACGGGGTTTGCGTAATCGATCTCGACACCGTCATGCCCGGCCTGTCTTTGTACGATTTCGGAGATCTCGTGCGAACCGCATCCTGCCTGGCCGCAGAGGACGAACGAGATCTCTCGAAAGTTACCGTGGACAGATCGCTCTTCGAGGCCCTCGTGGAGGGATTCGCCCAGGAGTCCCACTCGTGGCTCAGCGCGGCCGAGAGAGAGCATCTGGTCTTCGGCGCCATCCTCATCACCTTCGAGCAGATGATCCGGTTCCTGACGGACCATCTGGCGGGCGACGTCTACTACAAGGTTCATCGCGAGGACCACAACCTCGACCGCGCTCGCACCCAGATGAAGCTGGTGCAGTCCATTCTCAGCCGCAAGGAACCGATGAACCAGTTCGTCAAAGTGGCATTTCGAGACAGTCCCGGACGCAAGAAATGAAAGGAACAGCCCATGCCAGGAAGATGTTGGAGACGCAATCTTGTCTGTTGGATGATCCTGATGGGACTGGGCAGCGTTGAGCGAGCGAAGGCGGAAGGCCCTATCGAGTACCCCGGCCCGGCGCCCGGAGAGGCGAAAGTCGCCGTGCAAGAGGGGCACATCCGTCTGTACAACGACGTCCTGGAATTGGAGTGGGTCATTGCGGAAGGGCACCTCCGACCCGTATCCATCACAAACAGGCAATCCCCCGCGCTGTCTCTGCGGGACGGCGAGTGTTTCCAACTGCTGCTGACGGATGGCAGGACCCTGAAGGCAACTGATCTCAGAATCGTACGTGGGCCACAGATCGACGCCCTGTCGCCAGCTTCCCAGGCCCAGCGACTCGCCGAGAGAAACGGCGGCCGACAGATCCACGTCGTCCTGGCGACACACGACGAGAGTCTCACGGTCCAATGGCGGGTCGAGCTGCGCGACGGATCGAACTACGTGCGACAGTATGTATCCATCACTCCGAAGACAACCGACGCGAGCATTCGCGAGGTGATCCTCGTCAACCTGGAAACGTTGCAGGCTCGGGCAGCAGGTACCGTGGACGGCTCTCCTGTTACGGTAGCCGACATGTACTTCTTTGCCTTCGAGCACCCGCTGTCCAAGCTGCGAGCCCTCGACTCGGGGCTCCAATGCAGCCTGCCTCGGACTGCGTCGCTGAAGCCGGGGCAGGAGCGGACGTACAGTTCCGTGATGGGCGTAGTCCCGGCCGGACAGCTTCGGCGGGGCTTCCTGCACTACGTCGAGCGGGAACGCGCACAACCCTACAGGCCGTTTCTTCACTACAACAGTTGGTACGACATCGGTTACGGACCGGAGAAGATTCTGGAGCCCGAGGCGCTAAAGGTGATCGACCAATTCGGCAAGGAGCTGATCGAGCGTCGCGGCGTGCACATGGATTCGTTCGTATGGGATGACGGCTGGGACGATCCCGCGTCGCTCTGGCAATTCCACGAAGGATATCCCAACGGATTCGCCAATTTGCAGCAGGCGGCGGAGCAGCATGGCTCGGCGATCGGCGCATGGCTATCCCCCTGGGGCGGTTACGGCCAGCCCAAGGAACAGCGGATGAAGTACGGCCGGCAGGAGGGCTTCGAGACGAACGCAAGGGGCTTCTCCATGGCCGGTCCCAAGTACTACGCGCGTTTCCGCGACGTCTGCATGAAGATGATCCACGATTACGGCCTGAACTACTTCAAGTTCGACGGCATCCGCTGGGGGGGCGCGCCGCCCGGCGCGCAGGACGAGTTTGCAGTGGACGTGGAGGCCCTGCTGCGATTGACCGATGACCTCCGCAAGGCCAAGCCCGATCTGTTCATCAATGTCACTACCGGCACGTGGTCGTCTCCCTATTGGCTCTGGCACGCCGATTCGACCTGGCGTTCGGGCAACGACTGGGGCACGTCCGGCCAGGGCCCGAAGCGGCAACAACAAATCACCTATCGGGACGCTCAGACCTGGCAGAACGTCGTGCGTCGTGCCCCTCTGTACCCGCTGAATTCGCTCATGACCCAGGGAGTCATGTTCGCCAACCACGGATTGCCCGACGAGCCCGACGGCATGGTGGAGGATATCCGCGCGTTCTTTGCCGGCGGCACGAACTGCCAGGAACTGTACATCACGCCATCTCTGCTGAACGCCCGAACGTGGGATGCTCTTGCGGAGGCGGCGACGTGGGCGAGAGAGAACGCCGACGTGCTCGTGGACACGCACTGGATCGGGGGCAACCCGGCCCAAGGCGAAGTCTACGGCTGGGCTTCCTGGTCGAGACGCAAAGGGATTCTCGCTCTGCGGAACCCCACGGACAAGCACGCCGGGATCAGAATCGACATCGGTGAAGCGTTCGAATTGCCGGAGGGTGCAGCCAGGCGCTACATGTTGAGCTGCCCCTGGAAGGACAAGGCTGGGACAGAGCCAATCAGACTGTCCGCAGGCGAATCGCGTCGATTCGAGCTGGCGGCCTTCGACGTCGCCGTCTTCGATGCGTCGCCACAATGAGCGAATCGGTTGTCACGGCTGCCAGCTCTCGGCCAGATCGATCATCGTCTCGTAGTTCTTCAACGTTCTGGCCGTGATTGTCCGTCCGTTGGGCGCTGACGAAGGCATCAGGACAAAACCCCTGCCCTGTCCCTTCGTCCCCTCGGCCAAGCTCTGTTCAACGACTCGTCTGAACGCGGGCGGGTCCATCGTTTCGATGTCGGAAAGCTCGATATTCCCGAAAAGGACCAGCCTGTCGCCATATCTCCGGCGGACATCCTCCAGGCGCACATCTCCCTGCGGCGGCGGCTCCACCGGGTCCGTTGCGTCGGCGCCCATCTCGCAGATCTGATCCAGAATAGCCCCGATCCTGCCGTGACAATGGACGCGGGCGAAGCCGCCGTGCGCCCTGATGATCTTCACCATCGGTCCGGTATAACGGACCACGTATTCACGGAACAGCCGCGGTGGAAGGAAAGGTTCGGCCGCGTATTCGGGCCCATAGATCCGCCAGAGGTGGCCGCCGAACGCCCGCGATACCTCCTCGGTCCTCGCATAGAGCGGCCGGGCAAACCTCTCGAGAAGGCGATGGCACAGCATCGGCTCGGTCAGCGCGATCGTCAGGAAAGTCCCCATGTCGAACAGCGACGCCACCGCACAGATCGGGTCCTCGGTATCGACCATGACGATGCCCCGGTCGGCGAGCTTCTCGTCCTCGGCGACAAGGTCGCTCACATCGACAGTCTCCGCAGGCATCTCGTCGGGCAACTGCAGGTATGCTTCCACGTCCTCGATGCTCTTGAGCAGATGCTCCGTGGTCCACACCGTATCCATGTCGCCGCTGCGCCGGGTCGCGCACGACAGCACCCGTGCCCCAGCTTGGATGGTCCGTCGCGTGCAATGCCAGCCGTCCTCGATGTACTCCTGCACCTGCACAAGATCCTCGAGCCCGGGCACCGCCTGTGGATCCCACGAGCGGACCCTCGCCGGGCTTCGCATGCGGATCAAATCGCTTCGCTCCTCCGCGAGCTGGAGCAGAGGCCGCCAGGAGGGATCGTTGTAGACGTTGAGTTCGCCGGGATCGTCGGGGTCGATTGCGAAACCGCCGAGCTCATAGAAGTTGACCGCCGGCCGATCCACCGGTTCGCCTCGCAGCGTGGCCATGAGGCGCTCGCGTCGGCTGATCATCCCCGGCGGCTCCTCAGGTTCTTCAGCAGCGTACGGATGTTGAGGAAGCCACCGATGCCGACGACAATGCTCAGGCCCGCAAAACTCGCCAGGCTCAGGAAGAAGAACCACGTCCAGAAATCAACCCAGAAACACATTGTCACCTGCCTTCGATATGAACCGCTTGTCGGTCGGGAAACAGCAACGAACCGACAACCATGAGCACCATAGCCAGCGTGATGACGCACAACCCCACTACTGCACTGGAGACATCGAGCCCTACAGCCTTTTGGACGGGCGTCAGCCCGAGGAGAGAGCCAAAGCCGGTGACCAGGGCCAGGTAGGCTCCGATTCTGCTCGCGCGTTTCCAGTACAGCCCGCAGACCAGCAGGGCAAATGCTCCTGTGAAGTAGATGGCCCCGGAGATGGCCATGTAGTCCCAGAGATCCTGGCCCAGCGGATACCACAATCCCCAGACCAGGATGAAGACCCCGATGCCCAGGATGAAGATACGCGTCAGCAGGAGCCGGGCCTTCTCCGAAAGCCCGTTCTTGAACCACGGCGCCACGACATCCTGGGTCAATACGGTGCTCCAGCACAACAAGTAGCTGTCGTGCGTGGACATGAACGCAGCGAGCATGCCGGCCGTGATGATCCCGATCAACCCCGCCGGCAGGATCTGGCTGAAGAAGATCGGCATCGCCATCAGGGTTGTCTGGGCATCTGCCTGACCGCTTTCGGGCAGGAAGATCGCCCGCAGCGATTCGTTCTGGCTGATGTACACGAAGGCCGAGATGCCGAAGAAGTAAGGCAGCAGAAAACGAATCAAGAATCCAATGGAAGCCCACGTGTAGAGCCGCTTGACGGTGCGTATGCTGTCGGCGGAACAGGCCCGAATGACAGCGGTCTGCCACACGGCGCAACTGACGATCCCCAGAAAGAACATCCATACGACATAGGACAATCCGAAGCCCTCGCCGTCAAACGGATTGAAACCCGCTTCGCCTTTGAGCCGCACGACGGTCTCGACGATGTTGTTCCATCCGAGGGCTCGGATCGACAGGATGCTCGCCATCACCAGGCCGAAGGAGAGCACCACGAACTGGACGTAGTCCAGCACGACCACGGAGACCATCCCGCCGAGCGTCGTATACAGAAGCACCAGCGCCAGCAGCACCGACATAATGATTTTCAGATGTGCGTCCTGCGTCAGGCCGGTGATGCCCATCACGAAGAGGGACCCCGCCTTGAGGAACATGCCCATGTTGAGAATACCGGATAGAGCGAGGATGATACCGCCCAGGATGCGGACGCCCCGCCCGAAGCGCTTCTCATAGAACTCGGGGATCGTCATCACCTCCAGTCGTCGCAAGGGCACAACGATAAAGCCCGTCAGCCCAATGACCAGAGTGGTGATCGCGGCGGCCAGCGCGATGTGAAACGCGGCGAAGCCCCCGGTGAAGCCCTTCTGGGCCGAGTACATGATCGTCACGAGGCCCAGCTCGGTCCCAATCATGGTGGCGACGCCCAGGAAGGTCCGCAGCCCGCGATCGGCAACCATGAAGTCGGCGACGCTGCGGATGTACCGCCGGATGTACACGCCGATGAGCACCACGGCCCACACGTAGCCAACGACAATACACCAGTCCAGAAGCGTGAAGTTCGTACGAATCCCGATGCTTGTCAGGTCCATGAGGGACATTGTATCAGCGGATCGCGGCAAGGCAACAGCCAGTTTGAGTCGCATGATGCCACAAAAAGAAACACCTCGACAGCCCACCACAACAATGGTACACTCCGATCACTTGGTGAGTGGCGAAGCCATGAGCCTCGATAGGGAAGACGGTGCGAATCCGTCGCGGACCCGCCGCTGTAACCGGGGACGAACGCTGCAGAATCAGCCACTGTCGGCGACGACGGGAAGGCGCAGCCAGTAGAACGATCCGGAAGCCAGAAGACCTGCTCACGGGTGCCAAGCATGCCGTTGCCTTCCGCGGATCGAAGGCCGGCGGTTGTACAACGAGGATAGAAAACGGTATCCCCGATCCTGAGTGTGCTCAGGGCCGGGGATTTTTTTATGGACTTGTGACGATGTTGATTCGACGACGGTTCCTCTTCGCGTCCTTGGCGATCCTGGCGGTGGTTGCCCTGGGGATGATCCTGATCCGATCTCGGGGCGTCCGGACGCAGGCGAGCAAGGAAGACGGGGGGTTGGCGGCGTCGTTCATACAGGAGACGACGTATCGCCGCATCGTGTCCCTGGCGCCCAGCATCACGGAATCGCTTTTTGCCCTGGGGTTGGGCGACCGGGTAGTCGCCGTGACAAGCTTCTGCGACTACCCGCCGGAGGTTCTTACCAAGAGCAAGGTGGGCGGATATTACGATCTGAACTACGAAGCGATTGTGGCGCTCGAGCCGGATCTGGTCGTGTGCCTGCCTGAGCACGAGGGTCGTTTGGCGGACCTGGATCGCCTGAACCTGCCGCACTTGACCGTGGACCACCGGCGCGCGGAGGCGATTCTGGAGTCGCTGACCACCCTGGGACGTGTCTGCGGCGCGAAGGAGCGCGCCGAGGAGTTGGTTGAGGACATCCGCGGCCGCATGGCTGCTGTGGGGGATCGTGTGATCGACCCGTCGCGTCCCCGTGTATTGCTCTGTGTGGGTCGAAACATGGGGTCGGCCGTTATCGACGACGTCTGCATCGCCGGACGCGGAGGCTTCTATGACGAGATGATCGTCCTGGCCGGGGGGATCAATGCCTACCAGGAAACGTTGGCCTTCCCCGCGGTGACGGGAGAGGGATTGCTGCGATTGCAGCCCGACGTCATCATCGACATGGTTCCCGACCTGCCAGAGAAGGGACTGTCCGAGGCCGACGTTCTGAGGCAATGGAGCGTTCTGGCCGATCTGCCGGCGGTGCGACAGAGGCGGGTGTTCCTGTTCACGGAGGATTTCGTGGTCGTCCCCGGTCCGCGATTCGTTCAGATCCTGGAGAAGATGGCAGCCGCCATCCATCCGGAGGGCATCGAGCGATGACGACATCCGAGCCACTGTTGAGCGTGTGCGATCTGTCTCTGCGGCGGCAGGACAGGCAGGTGTTGCACGCCGTGTCGCTGAGCCTGAACGAAGGCGAGCGTCTCGTCCTGGTCGGCCCCAACGGCGCGGGAAAGACCACGTTGCTCAAGTGCCTGAACCGGATCCTCGGCGGCTGGTCCGGCTCGATCACCTTGGCGGGCAAGCCGCTGTCGGCCTATGGGCACCGTGAGCTTGCCCGCTGGATGGCATACGTGCCGCAGACCGGGGTGCAACGGTCGCCTTTCTGCGTGGCGGACTTCGTCACGATGGGACGTTATCCTTATCAGGGGCCTTTCGTCCGACCGAGTCAGCGGGACCGGGACGTTGTCGACGCCGCCCTGGAATTGACGGACACGCTGTCCCTGCGGGATCGGACGTTGCAGAGCCTCAGCGGAGGAGAGGGCCAGCGGGTCCTGTTGGCGGCGGCCCTGGCCCAGGAAGCGAAGATCCTGTTGCTCGACGAGCCGACGGTCTTTCTGGACCCCCGGCACGAGGCGGCGTTCTGTGCGGCCTTGGCGCGCGTGCACCGGGAGCGGAATCTGACGATGATCACTGTGACCCACGACCTGAATCGGGCGGTGTTGATGCATAATCGTCTGGTGGCTCTCAACAACGGTCGGGTGGTCTTCTCGGGAACGCCCGCTGCGTTCATGACTCGGGCCACCTTGCAGGAGGTCTACGGCAATCCCTTCCTTCTGACCTCGCATCCCGTGACCGGTGACCCCATGGTATTGCCGGAGGTCCCGCAATGAGACCCGCGAAATGGCTGGTTCTTCTGGGAATCCTGAGCTTGATCGTGCTCCTGGCGACCCCATTCATCGGGATACAGACCATCACTCCCGGGGCGTTGTGGTCGGCGGATCCATCGAGCATGGACGCGAAGATCTTCTGGCACTTGCGCGTTCCCCGCACGATCATGGCGTTTCTGGTGGGGTCCGCGCTGGCCTTGAGTGGGCTGACGTTCCAGGCGATGTTCTCCAATCCCCTGGCCACTCCTTATACTCTGGGGGTGGCGGGCGGAGCGGCCCTGGGGGCGGCGATGTATATCCGGATCGGCGTATTCTTCAGTCTTCTGGGAATCTCCGGACAGACCTTCTGCGCGTTCGCCGGCGCCGTGGCGACCATCCTGCTGGTCCACGGACTGTCACGTCTGCGGCAGAGCTTCTCCATGGCCGCGGTCTTGCTGGCGGGCGTGGCGATCAGCTTCTTCTGCTCGAGCCTCATCCTGTTCATTCAGTACATCAGCGGGTTCACCCACCTGTTTCAGATCACCCGATGGCTCATGGGCGAGTTGGCGGTTACAGGGTTCTCCGCTCTGCGGGAACTGGGACCCGTGGCGCTCTGCGGCGCCGCGGTCATCTTCTGCATGGGCAAGGAACTGAACCTGCTGGCTACAGGGGAGGAACTGGCCATCAGTCGCGGCTTGAACCTGCGGGTGGTGAAAAACGTGCTGTTCTTCGCGACGTCCCTGATGGTCGGCGTTATCGTGGCGCGATGCGGGCCCATCGGCTTCGTGGGCATGATGGCGCCGCACATCTGTCGCCTGCTGGTCGGCGCAGATCATCGCGTGTTGATTCCGGCCGCCTTTCTGTTCGGCGGCTGCTTCCTGACCCTGTGCGATATGCTGGCCCGTGTCTTGATCGCACCGGCGGAAGTGCCGGTCGGCGTCATCACCGCCTTGCTGGGTGGGCCCTTCTTCGTGTGGCTGCTCGTCAGCGACGGCCTGGGCCGCAGCGGTCTGCACAGATCGGATGGAACCTAAAGAAGGAGGAACATCATGTCGGACAAGGGATACGTTCACGTGTACACGGGCGACGGCAAGGGCAAGACGACCGCGGCTTTCGGCCTGGCCTTGCGTGCGGCCGGCGCCGGCTTGCGAGTCTATATCGCCCAGTTCGTCAAGGGAAGGGCCTACAGCGAGTTGGAGGCCTTCGCCCGTTTCGACGATCTGATTACCGTCAAGCAGTACGGTCGCGGGTGCCTCATCCGAAACGAACCGACCACAGAGGACGTTGCCGCCGCTCGGCACGGGCTCGATGAGGTCCGTGCCGTGATCGCCTCATGTGCGTGGGACATGGTCGTCCTCGACGAGGCCAGTATCGCGGTCCTCTTCGGGCTATTCAGCGTGGAAGAGCTGCTGGACCTGATCGACGGCAAGCCGGAGTCTCTCGAACTGGTCATCACAGGCCGGCACGCCGACCCTCGCGTGATCGAGCGGGCTGATCTGGTGACCGAGATGCGGGAAATCAAGCACTATTACGCACGCGGTGTGCAGGCGAGGGTGGGCATTGAAAGCTGAGAGCCAACAACAAAGACAGAATCTGAAGGGACGTCTCCCGTTCCGGGTGGGCACGACATCGTACATCCTGCCGGACGATCTGGTTCCCAACGTCGCGTACCTGGCCGACCAGGTCGATGACGTGGAACTGGTGCTGTTCGAATCGGACGAGCTGTCCAATCTGCCGGAGGCGTCGGTGATCGAGACTCTGGCGTCGCTGGCCGACGAACACGATCTGACGTACACGGTGCACCTGCCCCTGGACGCCGAGCTGGGCAACAGCGACGAGTCGGTGCGGCTTCGTTCGGTCGAGAAGTGCCGCAAGGTGATCCGCCTGACGCAGACGCTACAACCGTTCGGCTATCTGCTCCACCTGCAAGGCCGCCGTCCGGGCCGGGAACCGGCAGACGATCTGGAGTCCTGGAAGGCCTCGCTCGACGAATCCATCCTGCAACTGCTCGATGACGGCCTTCCTCCGGACGCATTGTGCGTGGAAACGCTCGCATATCCTTACGAGCACGTGTGGAACCTCGTGCAGCGCAGGGGTCTGGCCGCGTGTCTGGACATCGGGCACATCGTGATGGGCGGCTACGACTTGGCCGCGTATCTGGAGACGTACCTTCCCCGCTGTCGCGTGGTGCACCTGCACGGAATCCGCGAAGGTCGGGACCATCGGGACATCGGCGGTCTGGCGAAGCCCGTTCTGGCTTCGGTCTGGAACGCTCTTCGGTCCGCCGCCGCACAGCGGCAACGTGTTCTGACGCTGGAGATCTTCAGTCAGGACGACTTCTCGCGTTCCATGGACATCCTGAGGGACTTGGCATGAGTCGCATCACTTTGATCACCGGCGGGGCCCGCAGCGGCAAGAGCAGTCATGCGCTGGCCCTGGCAAGGCAGTATCCGCTTCCCCGGGCGTTTATCGCCACAGCCGAACCGTGCGACGACGACATGCGCCGGCGGATCGAACATCATCGTGCGGAGCGAGCGAAGGAATTCGATACGCACGAATCGCCGTTGAACCTGGCGGCGGCGATCCGAGAGTTGTCGCACGAGGTGCGAGTGGCCGTCGTGGATTGTCTGACCGTCTGGTTGGGCAACCTTCTGCACCATTTCGCTGACGCGGCGCAATCACAAGAGCAGATCGACCGGTTTCTCGTGTCGTTGGACCGCCCGACGTGCGACTTGATCATCGTCACCAACGAAGTGGGCATGGGGATCGTGCCGCACAACGATTTGGCGCGGCAGTACCGCGACTTGGCGGGCACGCTCAACCAGCAGGTGGCCGCGAAGGCCGACCGCGTCGTGTTCATGGTCAGCGGATGTCCATTACTCGTGAAGGGAGTGTAGAATGAGTTTCCTCTCGCAAGTGCTCGCCCCCGTTCAAGCTGTTGATTTCTCTTTGGAGTCTCAGGTGCGAGGGCATCTGGACAATCTGACCAAACCCCGCGGCAGCCTGGGACAACTTGAGGAGCTTGCGGTTCGCTACTGTCTGGCCAGGGGATCGGCCGAGCCCGACCTTGGCCGAAAGGTGATTTACACCTTCGCCGCAGACCATGGCGTCGCGGCCGAGGGGGTCTCCGCCTTCCCGTCGGAAGTGACTGTCCAGATGGTTCGGAACATGCTGGCCGGCGGAGCGGCAGTCAACGTCCTGGCTCGTCATGTCGGCGCGGAGGTTCACGTCGTGGACATCGGGGTCAGCGATCCGTTGGAGAACGCCGCCGGACTGATCCGCCGCAAGATCGCGATGGGGACCGCGAACATCGCCAAAGGACAGGCCATGACGACCGAGCAATGCCGCGGCGCCATCGAGGTGGGAATGGAATTGGCTGCGATGGCGGCCGAGCAGGGAGTGACGCTCATCGGCACCGGTGAGATGGGCATCGGCAACACGACACCTTCCGCTGCGCTGTTCGCGACGCTGCTGCCCTGCGAGGTGGAAGCCGTCACCGGGTTGGGAACGGGGATCGACGCAGATCGGCTGGCCCATAAGCAGGCGGTGATCCGCCGGGCACTGGGAGTCAACCGGGAGCGACTGCGTGATCCGCTCGGCGCTTTAGCGGCAGTCGGCGGCTTCGAGATCGCGGGGATCTGCGGCCTGATCCTGGGGGCGGGAGCCCATCGCATCCCGGTGGTCGTGGATGGATTCATCTCGACCGCCGGAGCGCTGGCCGCCTGGAAGTTGTGCCCCGTCGTGCAGGACTACCTGTTCTTCAGTCACGTGTCCGCCGAGACGGGACACCAGGCGTTCTTCGATCGCATGGGGATTCGGCCTCTGCTCGACCTCCAGATGCGCCTGGGCGAAGGAACCGGGGCCGCTTTGGGCATGTCTCTGATTGAGGCGGCGGTCAAAGTGTATCGGGAGATGGCGACATTCGACTCGGCCGGCGTGGCGAGAAAGGACTCATCGGAATGATGCGAGGATTCACCACGGCAGTGCGGCTTCTGACGATGATCCCCATTCCGGGGCGGGAGACCGAACGTCTGGCGGATGCTCTGTATTGGTTCCCTGTCGTCGGCACGCTATTGGGCGCGATCCTGTGGATGACGGCCAGGTTGTTCGCGGTTCTGACGCCCAACTGGGCCCTGGGACCGGCCGGGATCGTCGTCGCGACCGGCTCCGTCTTGACGCTCTTCTTGCACCTGGACGGACTGGCCGATTGGGCGGACGGGTTTCTGTGCGGCAAGGACCGCGAGCGAACCCTGGCCATCATGAAAGACCCCCACGTGGGCACTTTCGGAGTGGTGGCCCTGATCCTTGTGTTATTGTTGAAGTGGATCTTCGCGACCCGCCTGATCGAGTGCAATTCGTCTCATTGGTTAGCAGTCGCCTGTGTGGTCTCCCGCGCCATGCAGGTGGATTTGGCAGTGGCGTTGCCGTACGCCCGGGCACAGGGAGGCACGGCCGCTCCATTCGTCCAGGATGCCCATGGGAAGCATCGCGTGGTTGCCCTGGTCGCAGCCTTGTGCCTGACCATTCTTCTCGGTGGTCCGGTGGGCGTTCTTGCTCTTGTCGCCGCTTGGCTGGCCGCTCGCATCCTGGCGAGGTGGTTCCTTCGCCGGGTGGGTGGGGTCACGGGCGACTTACTGGGTGCAGCCAGCGAGCTGATCGAGACCGGCGTCCTGTTCGCCGGAGCAGTGCTGGGCAACCGGCTCGGGGACTGGCTCTTGTGGGGGTGACGATGGAGACGCCGGACTGCACTTTGGCTCGTTGTCTCGCTGTTCTGGGAACGGGTTCCGACGTGGGCAAAAGCGTTGTGGTCACGGCGTTGTGCCGGGTCGTGTTCGGAAGTGAACTTGCGGGAGCGGGACTTCGTGAACTTCCGTGCGGCGCACGCCTGTGACGCGCCGGTGATTCTGGTGGCGGACATCGACCGCGGAGGCGTCTTCGCCCAAGTCGTCGGCACGTTGGAGGTGCTGCCGCCGGAAGATCGCAAGCGAGTGAAGGGCATCGTGATCAACCGATTTCGAGGCGACGCGACACTCTTTGCCGACGGGATGGATTACCTCCGGCGACGCACCGGCCTGCCTGTGCTGGGCTTGATTCCGTTCTTCTACCATATCGAGATCGAATCGGAGGACGGCATGGCCGTCGAAGGCTACGAAATCCACGTGGGCGCCACCGAGCGGCACCAGGAACTGGAGCCGGCGATATGCACGAACGACGGACGCAGCGAGGGAGCGAGGACTCCCGACGGACGGCTCTGGGGAACCTACCTGCACGGCCTGTTCGACGCCGGGGGCTTTCGCCAGGCCTTTCTCCGGGACCTTGCGCCGGACCGCTACAAGCCGGCCGCGACCGACCTTGAACACACGATTGGTGAGTTCAAAGACCGCCAGTACGACCTGCTGGCGGAGCACTTCGAAACCCACCTGGATATGAACGCGCTCATGCAGATCCTGGAGGGCGCCGCCCCATGACGAAGCGGGCCTCGACCTCGGCATCTGTCATCGTCCACCGGCATGGAGGAGATCGCGTCGCCTTCTTTCCACGACTATGCCCGGGCGGCCCACGCGGCCGCCACCAGGACCAGGTTCCTGCCTTTGTCTTCTCGCAACGGATTCTCGCCGCTCGCTCAGACACGGTTGGCCGAGTGGTCGTTGCCTGCGAATGTGCTGGTCTTTCACTCCCTGACGAAGTCCCACTCCTTGCCGGGGCTGCGGCTCGGGGCGGTGATCGGGCATCCGGAAACGATTTCGGCTCTGCGTCCGCGTCAAGAGCCTTGGGCGGTCAGTCGGATTGCGGAACGAGCGGCTGAGTTACTCTCACATGCCTGGGCCTACGAATCTCGCTCCACGCGGTGGCTTGCCGAGGAACGCGGTCGTCTTCTCCCGCACTTGCAGACGATGCGCAACCTGCGTTTCTTTCCACCCACAGCCAACTTCACTCTGGCTCAGTGGCGGGTCACGAGCGATCTGG
This sequence comes from Sedimentisphaerales bacterium, assembly GCA_034678485.1. Classification (GTDB taxonomy): domain Bacteria; phylum Planctomycetota; class Phycisphaerae; order Sedimentisphaerales; family Anaerobacaceae; genus PLanc-01. The sequence goes on from JAXDBU010000115.1 coordinate 16,011, forward strand.
ACGATGTGCTGAACGTCATCCCCGCGAAGGTCTCGATTCCGATCCTGTCGCTCGGGACTGCCTTGTGCAGCTACGACACAAAGAACGCTCTCAGGATCGCTCTGCGAGATCGGAACAGGCACGTCTCCCCCAATTCCGGCCACCCGGAGAGCTGCATGGCCGGCGCGCTGCATGTGCGGCGGGGCGGTCCGACGATCTACCCGCACGGCACCGTGGAGAAGCCCTGGCTGGGCGACGGCGACAGCGAAGTCACGGCAAGACATATCGACAGTTGCTGCCGAATCGTCCTCGTCGCAGGATGCGTGTCGTCGATGTTGGTCATCGGGAGCATGGCATAGTTGTGCTCTTGATGAGCCTTCGTCCTCGTACAGAGGGGAGATTGGATGCGTGGACCCGCGTAGGCGGACGGGTTTTCCATGGAGCAACTGTTCTTGCTTGCCAGAGAATGGCTACATGATGGTGTTGCAGACACGGGGCTTTCATAACTGCTTGTATTCCAAGGTTTTACATCCAAGTGCGACTTCGCAAGGAACACACCCTTGACGAGGTGTATATATTTGTGTATACTTAGAGTAGATGTGAAGTGCTTCTGAATGAATGCCGATGATTCACAGGGAGGCAGTATCGTGGCCTTGGTTGAGAAGAAACTGTTCAAACATGGTGGAAGCTGGGCGATCGACTTGCCCATGCAGTTTGCCAAGGAGTTTAGAGACGTGAGCATCACGATCGAAGAAACGCCGCAGGGCCTTCTCATCAGACCCAAGACGGAGTTCGACGCTATGGAGGCGGACCCCTTCTTTCGGCAGTTTGTTGAAGCCATCGCCCTGGATGCCATGAAGCATCCTGAGAAACTGCACGATGCCAAGGATGTCTGGGACGATGAATGGGCGGATTTGCTCAAAGGGGTAGACGTTGACGAAGCATAGGTATCTGCTGAAGTACCATGCGATCTACTATCAACGAATTCAGGTGCTCAAAGAACAAGTCAAAGAACTGAAAGCCCGCCTGACAGAGGCGGACTACTCCCAGCACGAAATCGTCAAGTTCGCGGCCCGCGTTCGTCAAGCGGATCAGGTCGTCATTCCTCAGGATCCCGACAGGCCTGACTATCGTTTGAAGGGAGACCTCCGGAAATACCGACGCTACAAGCAAGGACTGCAGCGTTATCGCCTGTTCTTCTGTTTCTCCAATACGCCGCCGATCATCCTCTACCTCTATCTCAACGACGAGGAGCATCTTCGCAAAGAAGGGGATGAGAATGATCCCTATATGGAGTTCAAGCGGTTGATGGACAAAGGTCAAGTCTCCTACAATCCTTCCGCCGAGAGCATTCAGCAGTGGATTCACGATAGGCTCTGATCACGAAGAACCACCAGCCTGGTTTCATCGATGGTCCCGGCCATCCTACACGCTCCGACTTCATGACGTTCGTTCCATTTCGGATGCTCTATTTCAGATCATACAGGCTGTTGTCCGGCGAGAGGAAACCGATCTTGTTGGCTTGGGTCTGGTTGTGCTGTTCGAGGATCTCGCGGTTGGCCGCGTCGCTGTTGACGTACACCTCGCGGAGGAACTGCGCGTGACCGTCGCAGAGGACGACGTTGGTCGTGTGGAGATGGCGGAAGCCTTGGGTGCTGGCATGGCGGAACGTGTCGCTGAAACTCGCGTCGCGGGGATTTGAGAATGGAGCCCGCATGAATTTGTTGGCACCCCCGGTGTATTCTCCGTCGCCGAACAATGCGGTTTGCGAAGGGGTGCGGACCTCCGTGGTCTTGGCGGAACCGACCGGATCGACCGTCTCATCGCGACCGATGTAGCTGGTGTTGTAGTTGTAGCCCGTGTGAGGGTCTTCAAGCCAGTTGGCCGGACCTTTGAATGACGGGCACTGCTGCACCTTCTCGATCGTCTGTCCCATCCATAGCAGGCCGGGCTCGACGTGCTCGACCGCCTCAGTCTCGCTCCAATCCTTCCATGTGTTGAAGTCCCAGGCCAGGAAGTATCGTATATCGCCGATCCGAGTGGTCTGGTACGCGATGGGATAGCGTTCTTCGTAGGCATCGGCGTAGGTCGCAGCGGCCACGGCCATCTGACGCAGGTTGCTCAGGCACGAGATTCGCCGTGCTTGTTGGCGGGCGGCCTGGAGCGATGGCAGCAATACAGCCATCAGCGAAGCAACGATCGAGATCACGACCAGGATCTCGATCAGGCTGAAGCCGGTTTGTCTCCTGAATCCGCGCATCGTCGTCTGTCCATAGAGAAGGGGGGGGGGGGGGGGGGGGGGGG
>JAXDBU010000116.1:0-7484 GCA_034678485.1 Sedimentisphaerales bacterium
GGCGTCTCGAGCATCACGGCGGACATGACCCAGGGCAGCATTGTCGACACCGGAAACGCCCTGGACATGGCCATTGACGGGGAAGGCTATTTCGTTGTCAGCAGCGGCGAGCAGCTTCTCTACACGCGGGCCGGCGCGTTCAGCGTCGATGCGGACGGCTTCCTGGTCGATTCCGCCATGGGCTATCGTGCGCAGCGTATCGGCACCACCGGCGAAGACGACGGGTTCCAGGTCTCCGGCGACAACAACATTCAGATTCCCTATGATGTCGCCTTGCCGGCCCACGCCACCTCCGAGATCGCATTCACCGGAAACCTCAGTTCCGACGCGACCGGGATGGAAACGGCGCAAGTGCTGACATCGAGTCTGACCTACACTGTGGACGAAGATGAAGCTCTGACAACCACGGAGATCGACCAGCTTGACCAGTTCAGCGGCGGCTCGGGGACGGACGGCCAGTTGGGAACCGGCGAGACGGGGACCATCACGATCTCAGGCTACAATCCAGACGGCACCGAGTTCACTTCCGGCCTGACGCTTACGGTCACGGGCTCGACGACAATGGGCGATCTGATCGACCACCTGAACAACAATGTCCTGACAGGTGCGACGGCGTCCTTGTCCGGTGGTCAAATCGTGGTCACCGACAACGAGACGGGGTACAGCCTGTCCGATATTTCGATTTCCTACGCCGGCAGCGGTTCGCTGGAGACCCCGCCGTATTTCGAGATGACGACCGTGGGAGGCGATGAGGTCCAGAGTGTCAGCATCGCCATCTACGACAGCCAGGGCGGCAAGCACGTCCTCTCGGCGGCCCTCGTGCGCACCGAGGAAAACAATACGTGGGACATGGTCCTGACCTCCGTCACGGGCAACGTCGACGGAATCGGTGTTGAAAACCGGCGTATCAGTGGCCTGATGTTCGATTCGGAGACCGGCGCCTTCTCGGGAATCCCGGACGGCGAGACCGCCGAGTTTGTCGTCTCCTTCACCCACGATCCGGACAATCCGCAAAGGATCTCTTTGGATTTCGGGACCCTCGGCTCTTTTGATGGTCTCACCCAGTTTGCGGGTGACTCGACGGCTGTGGCGCGGGAACAGGACGGGTATGAGTCCGGAAGCCTTTCGACCGTGTCGGTGAGCGACGACGGCGTTCTGGTCGGTTCCTTCACGAACGGGGTGAAGAAGGACATTGCGACGGTGGCTCTGGCTTTGTTCCGGAACCCCTCGGGTCTTGAGAGCGCCGGCAGCGGTTATTACGCCACCTCCGGCAACTCCGGCACAGCGGTCCTCACGCAGGCGACGAGCATGGGCGCCGGCTCCATCCAGGGGGGGGCCCTGGAGAAATCCAATGCGGACATCGCCACGGAGTTCGTGACCCTGATCGAAGCCCAGAACGGCTTTCAGGCGAATGCCCGAACGATCAGTGTGGCAAACGATATTCTGAAGGAACTGACGAACCTCATTCGATAAAGCCGTATCTTGCAGCACGATGCAGGGGATTGAACACATCACGTTGGCATTGACGGTCATGGAGCGGTGGCAAGCCGTGCGCCGGCTGGGCCGGGGTCGCCCGCTCGCGCAGGACTTCACGGTGCTCGCTGTCGCTCTGCTGGTCGTGTTGGTTGTGCTCTTGATCTGGGTCAGTTGTTCACGATGGGCTCAGAAACGAAACCGGACTCGCGAGGTTTTCACGGAGAATGCCTTGCGGCGGGGGTTGGGGGCGCGGGATCGTCAGATCCTGTTGGCGATCGTCCTGCGGAGCGGGTTGCGACGAACGCAGGATGTGTTCACTGCCGTGGATGCCTTCGATCGTGGCGCGATCAAGCTGCTGACGGAATGCTCGCGGACCCGCACTCTGCAGGAGAAAGAATACCTTCGATCGGAGATCGGCCGTCTGCGCGAGAAACTGGGTTTTCAGATCGCGTCGATTGCCGCCGACATGACGGGCCTGGGACCGCTGACCAGCCGCGACATCGCTCCGGGCAAGGCCATCGAACTGATTCGCATCAAACCGGCGGACGGCCTCGTCGTCCGGGGAGACGTGGTGAGAAACGACGAGATCGAGTTTGCCCTGAAGCTGGCGTCGCCAATTGAGAGCAGGCCCGGCGACTCCTGGCAGGGCCGCCATTACAGCGGTCTGTCGGCATGGGAGTTCGAGACCTCGACCGTGCACTGCGATGGGATACGACTGATTCTCAACCACAGTGAGACAGTGCAGTGCAAGAACCGTCGGCGGTTTCCTCGCGTGGTGGCTCATGGGCATGCGTGGATCGCGTATCTGCCCTTCCGACAGCACCAGCCGGCTCCCAGTGACGTGGGGCGCATCGCGGGATTGCCGCCTGCGTCGTGGACGGACGCGGGAGCGTCGGCCGGCGAGGCGCCGGTCTTCACAGAAGGGCGGATCACGGAGCTGGCCGGGCCGGGCCTGCGGATCGAGACCGGCTTGCCCGTCCACCCGGGCGACAGGGTCCTCGTCGTGTTCACTCTCAATTCCGACGGGGTCGAAGTACCCGGAGGATGGGGCACCATCGCAGGCATCGGCCGGGTGAGACATTGCCACGACACCGACTCAAGGAGATCGATGGCAGTCGAACTGACAGGTCTGAGCGATGCCGAGATCGATGAACTCGCGTATATCACTGCGGCTATGTCGTCCCGCGAGGAAGACAGCGGCAGCCGGAATCAGGCAGAAACGCCGGGCGTGTCCCCCTCGGTGGCGGGCGCGACCCCACAAGTGACGTAACCTCGGGAGTCTGACGTGACGGACATCGGTGCCCAAATTGGTGCGAGTCTGGATACCTTGAGCAAGGAATTCGACATCATCGCGCACAACATGGCCAACGTCAGTACGACGGGCTTCAAGCGTCGGTGCAACAGTTTCACGCAAGTCCTTGCGGCCCAGGAGGCTGAACAAGACTCCACCGAACAGGGGGAAGGCCAGGGGCTTTTTGACTTTTCGCAGGGCAGCCTGACGCAGACGGATCGGGCGCTGGATTTCGCGCTGCACGGCGACGGGTTCTTCGTGATCGAGACGCCGGAAGGCCCAGTGTACACCCGACACGGGATCTTCAGCACGAACCAAAACGGACAGATCGTGGATACGGTGGGCCGGCTCGTCGCCGGTATGGCGGGACCTCTGATTGTGCCAGAAGGGGTGGATATCAACAGTCTGCACGTCACCGACGACGGGCAGGTCCTTGCAGGACAGTCGTCGATCGGCCAGTTCCGCATCGTGGATTTCCCTGAGGCGCGGGACCAGCTCCAGGCCGTCGGGCAGAACTGCTTCATGGCGCCCGAGGATGTGGACCCGGTTGCCGCCAGGGACGTAGTGGTCAAGCAGGGCTTCCAGGAGGCGTCCAACGTCAAGCTTGTGGAAGAGTTGGTGAACATGATCGTTGTTTCCCGAATGTATGAATCGAACATGCGACTGGTGTCGGTGAAGAAGGACTCGACGAGCGCTGCGATCGGAGTGGCCGTGGGATGAGATTGATGGCGGATGATTCGCGGATGGGGACGACTCCCGGCGTTGACCGATTACTGACAATCCATGGAGAAAGCTTATGATGCGGGCGTTTTCCACCTCGGCCACGGGGATGATGGCCCAGGAGATGCTGGTGAACGTGATCGCCAACAACCTGGCCAACGTGAACACGACGGGTTTCAAACGCAGCCAGGTCGAGTTCCAAGACCTGCTCTATGCCAAGCAGCGGGAGGCCGGCGCGGAGATCTCATCCGGGGTCAACGCGCCGACCGGGATGGAGGTCGGAACCGGCGTCCGCGTCTCCTCCACGATGCGTGTCTTTGCCGTGGGAGACTTCAACAACACTCAGCGCAATCTCGATGTCGCCATCCTCGGGGATGGGTTCCTTCAGGTGCTCACGCCGAACGGCGACACGCGGTACACGCGAGACGGGTCCCTCATGGTCAACGCAAACGGACAACTGGTTACCGCAAGCGGCCATCAACTGGAGCCGGCGGTTTCCATTCCGACGGATGCGAGCTCGATCGAAATCGCCTCCGACGGCGGGGTCAACGTGACGGATTCAGAGGGCGTAACGTCTGTGGTCGGCATGATTCAGCTCGCTCGCTTCCCGAATCCGACAGGGCTCACCAGCCAGGGCGACAACCTCTACTCTGCGAACGAGGCCAGCGGGGCCGCAGTCATCGGAACGGCCGGCCAGAACGGCCTCGGAGAGATTCAGGCCGGCTTTCTGGAGAAATCCAATGTTCAGATGGTGACGGAACTCGTGAATCTGATCACCGCCCAGCGGGCGTATGAGATCAACTCTCGCGCGATCAAGGCGGGCGATGAAATGCTCCGGAACACAAACAACATCTTCTGACGGGAATGGGCCATGGGCTCCAAGCTCTTCCATGTGGTACTGTTTGTTGGCGTTCTGGCCCCGGTGGGCGTGCTCGTTGCGGCGGAAACAGGGAGTGCCACCGAGGCCGCGTCGAGTCTCTTGCAGGTACATCTGCCTCGAGAAACCACCGTCAAGGACAGCCGGCTGACGCTGGGCCAGATTACTGTGCTCCGCGGGGAGCCGTCGCTGGTGGCGGCTGCGGCCGCGATCGGCCTGGGGCAACTCTCCACGCCGGGACAGAGAGCTGTGCTGGATCGGCAGACGATCCTGAGTCGGCTGGCTTCGCACGGCATCTTCGCCGAGCAGGTCCGCCTGACCGGCGCCAATGCCGTTGCGGTCCGCCGTTTTCACAGGAGCATCGATTCCGCGGAGTTTGTCGAGGTCGGTCAAGCGTTTCTCCGACAGCATCCCCCGGCCCGCCAGATCATGGAGGCGATTGCCTCCACGCAACCGAAGAAGCTGGTCCTGTCGGAGGAGGTGGACGATCTGCAGGTTCTGCCGCGGTTCGTCAAGAGTAGCGCGCAGGGTTATGTTGCCGTCCGGATCACAGTCGTCGCCGACGGCAAAGAGGTCGGCACGCGAGACATCCTGTTCCGGCTGAAATACCAACGTCGGCGGGTTGTGACCACCCGGGAGATTGCCGAAGGGATGATCCTGACTCCGGAGGACCTGAGGATCGAGACCGTGGCCTCCGACCAGCCGGAGCCGGCGGAATGGAAGCCGCCCTATGGACTGGTGGCCGTCCGTGCGGTGCCGGAGAACACGGAACTGCGGGCGGAAATGGTAAATGTCGCCCAGGCGCCTGTCGTGATTCGGCGCAATGATACCGTGGTGATCCGGATCGAGCGGCCCGGACTGACCGTGACGGCGGTCGGCACGGTCCTGCAAGAGGGCCGGATCGGCGAGTGCGTGAAGGTGCGAAATGCCGATTCGAGCCGCGTGATCGTGTGCAAGGTGAATGCTGATGGAACGGTCGAGCCGGTGCTGTAGCGCCGGCGGAACCACAGTCTACGATTTGCCTGGGGTCCGGCTCGACGGGCTGCTGCAGACGGCAAATCCAAGGAGTGCTTATGAGCAGGAAGACAATGCTGATCGGCGCGACGCTGATCCAGGCGTTGCTGCTGAGTGACTCGCTCCGGGCGGGGTCCATCTGGGCCAAACGGGACAAGAAGATGCAGACCGTGTACGCCGATGACGTTGCCCGCGGCATCGGAGACATTCTCACGATCAAGATTGCCGAGGAAAGCACGGTGGACAACAAGGCGAAACGGGACCTGCAAAAGGCGACATCGCGGTCGAGCGATTTCGACGGGGAGCTGAACATCGACCACATCCTGCCGAGCATTCCGGGCCTCCAGACGGAGGCCGAATCGAACAACACCCTTACGGGCAAGGCCGACTACAAGGATGAGCGCAGCTTCGAGGACCGCGTAAGCGTTGTGGTGCTCGATGTCCTGCCGAACGGCAACCTCGTGGTGATCGGCACGCGGGACCGCAACATCGCCGGAGATATCCAGACGATTGAGGTCAGCGGCATCGTTCGGCCCAGCGACATCGCGTTCGACAACACCGTCAAGAGTGAGCAGGTGGCCAATTTCCGCATCGTTACGAAGAACAGCGGGGTCGCGGCCGCATACACACGTCCGGGCTGGATGGGACGCATCTTCGACATTCTCTGGCCTTGGTGATTGAGCGCAGATGAAGGATTCGATCCCCTGTTTCCTGGCTGAGATCAGGAGGTTTCTCTTGAAAAGAGCAATGCCAAACAGACGCGGGTCTCTCATGGTGGTGGGGATGCTGCTGTCGCTGGGTGTCGCCGGCGTCGGGCGCGGCGAGCGCATCAAGGACATCGTCGAGATCCAGGGTGTCCGCAGCAACCCGCTCACCGGGATCGGCCTGGTGACCGGCTTGGCCGGCACGGGCGACAAGACGCTGCTATCGAGGCAGATGTTGACGAACGTGCTGCGGGATTCCGGGCTGGTTCTGTCCCCGTCGGATCTGACGGGCGACAACACGGCCGTGGTGATGGTGATCGCCGAGTTGGGCCCGTTCGATCGGGAGGGGATGCGAATCGACGTGGATCTCTCCGCTCTCGGGGATGCCAAGAGTCTCCAGGGGGCGATGCTGCTGCCGACGCCGTTGCGTGGGCTCGACGGCCAGGTCTACGCTGTCGCCCAGGGCGGCGTGTCTATCGGCGGCTGGTCTGTCTCGGGAAACCAGGCCACGCTCTCGAAGAACCATCAGACCGTCGGTCGCATTCCGGATGGGGCCCTTGTCGAGAGATCCGAGCTTGCCACGTTCATCGAGCAGGCGGCCGGGCTGCGGTATCTCACGCTCAACCTCCGCAACAGCGATTTCACCACAGCCCAGCGAATCAGCGACGTGATCAACAAAGCCCATCCGGGGATTGCCATGGTGCTCGATGCCGGCGCCATCCGCGTGGGAGTACCGCCGGAGATTTCCGCTGCGGGCATTGTCGCGTTCGTCGACGAGATCACGTTGAAAGAGGTGACGGTCGATATGGCCGCTACGGTCGTCATCAACGAGCGCACCGGCACGATCGTGGTCGGGGAGAACGTGGGGATTTCCTCGGTGGCCATCGCGCAGGGCAGCCTGGTGGTCAAGGTGAAGGAGACGGCCAACGTCTCGCAGCCGACGGCGCCGTTCTCAGAGGGGGCCACGACTGAGGTGGTTCCCGAAACGTCGCTCGACGTCGAGGAGCAGAACGCCTATCTGATCCCCATGTTGCGTGCGGTGACCGTGTCGGAATTGGCCAAGACGCTCAACGCCATCGGGGCCTCGCCGCGAGACCTGGTCGCTATCTTCAATGCGCTGAAGAAGGCCGGGGCTCTTCAAGCGAAGCTGATCCTGATGTAGGAACCATGGATGGATGATATCGAGTCAATCGGAATGCCCACCTCTGTGCCCTTGGCCCAGATGCCGGACCGGACGCCGTACAGTGTGTCAGTCCGCTTGCGCCAGGGGGTGCAAACGGAAGGTGGAATACAGGCAGGCGACAGTGAGACGATCTCCGCACGGCAGCGCGACGAGCAAGAGAAACAGATTGCAAAGGACTTCGAGTCCGTGCTGTTGACCAAGGTATTCGAACAGGTGCAG
>JAXDBU010000117.1:0-38162 GCA_034678485.1 Sedimentisphaerales bacterium
ACAACGCCGGAAAGGGTGTGTGCTTCTGGGTGGGGCGCTGGCACCTCTTCTACCCGGCCTACCCGCCCGCGGACCCGCGCCAGCAGGGGGGAATTGGGGAAAGCGACGATCTCGTTCACTGGCGCGACCTTCCCTATGCAATCTATCCGCACCCGGAAGAGAAGTGCTATTCCGGTGCTGCGCTGGTCGAGAACGACCGGGTGATCGCCATGTACCACGGGACGAAGGTCGGCAATATGGTGGCCGTCTCGACCGACCCGCTCTTGTTGAATTGGGAGAAGGTGACGGGAAAGGCGGTCATCCCCATCAAGAGTTCCGATGGTTCGCCATTGCCCTACCGGGTATTCGACCCGTGCATCTGGAAGAAGGACGGGCTGTACTATTCGCTCTCGGGCGGCACACTCCCCGGGCCCGGCGGCAAGCCCGTGCGGGCCAACTTCCTGTTTCGCTCGAAGGACCTGGCGACATGGGAATACCTTCATCCGTTTGCCGAGAATGATCGGTACTCGCTGGTCGGGGATGATGGAGCATGTCCGTATTTCTGGCCCATCGGCGACCAGCACATCCTGCTGCATTTCAGCCACATGAGCGGGGGCAAGTATCTGCTGGGCGACTACGACACGCAGCGGGACAAGCTCGTGGTGACCCACGGCGGGGACTTCAATTTTGGGCCGTATGGCCCGGCCGGCGTCCACGCGCCAACTGCCACGCCCGACGGCACAGGCGGCGTCATCGTGATCTTCAATATGAACCCCGGCAAGCCGACGGGGAGCTGGAATCAGATCATGTCCCTGCCGCGGCGATTGACGCTGATCGCCAAAGACACGCTGGGGATGGAGCCGACCGGCGACCTGGAATCGCTGCGCTGCGACCAGCGGCACGTTGGGACCAGGACACTGCCGGCCAACACGGAGGTTGTGCTCGATGGCATTGCGGGCAGCTCGATGGAGATCGTGACCCAGATCGATCCGAAGGGCGCGCCGATGGTGGAGCTGAACGTCTTTCGCTCGCCCGACAAGGCGGAATTCACGCGGATCGCGTTCTTCAGGGATCGGGGATACAGACGCCGGGGAGAAAGCCTGATTACCATCGATTCCTCGTATTCGTCGGTCCTTCCCGACGTGCTGTCGCGTGCGCCGGAAACCGCGCCCGTCGCCCTTGACCAGGATGAGCCGCTGCGGCTGCGTGTCTTCGTCGACCGGAGCGTCGTCGAGGCGTTCGTCAACGGCAAGCAGTGTGTTGCCATGCGTGTCTATCCCGGACGCGAGGACAGCGTCGGCGTCTCGCTCCGCGCGCAGGGCCGGGACGCCGTGCTCAAGTCTCTGGACGCTTGGCAGATGGAGAACATCTATGAGTGAATCCCGATTTGGGAAAGCGGCCCTTTCTCGTCGGAAGAGGTGATGATCGTCAGTGACCGAAACGTGTATGCCCGGAAAGGAGAGCGATGGTAGATGAAGGGCAACATGTGCGGGTGATCCAACTGGAGTCGAACGATTCTCTCTTATCAGAGGGGACAACGTTGAACATAAGCCGTATTGCAAGGGGGCCAAGAACCGTTGATCGCAAGGTCTCGCAGTCGTGTGAGAACGCGGAAAGGAGAATGTGACGAAGAAGAAGCTTGTCGTGGCGGCTGTTCGGATTCAATCAATCAAGTCCTTGAAAGAGGAGGAAATGCAATGCAGACAAAGAGAATTGTAGTGCGAATCCTGGCGACGGCAGTTCTGGTTGCAGGGTTGGGGGTGGTCGATATCGCCCGGGGACAGGTGGTTACGGAGGGACTTCTTAGCTACTGGACGTTAGACGCGGACGACACTGTCGGAACCACGACTTTCGATGTCTGGGGCGACCGGGACGGAACGTTCATCGGGAATCCGCAAGTGGTAACAGGCAATACTGGACAGGCGATCGAATTCGACGGAGATGGCGACTACATCGTCTTTGACGATTCCGGTCTGCCCGCAGGAACCGCGGCTCGAACAATGTCTGCTTGGGTCAAGCCGGAGGGCAGCGGCGTTCGCTCGGTCCTGGAATGGGGAACCGCCGGGCTGTGTACCAGGTGCGCTATCCTTGTCCTCGACGGCGAGAAGATCAAGTTCTGCGCCCAAGGCGCTGATGTGGAATCGAGGGGATCGGTCGTGAACGGCGAGTGGCACCAGGTGACCGAGACGTACGACGGCTCAACCGTGCGCATCTATATCGATGGTGTCCTGGACAACACGCAGGGCGTATCCATCAACACCGTGCTGACGACCGGGCGAATCGGTGGCAATCTCGTCAACCTCGAGCTCTTTCAAGGGTGTATCGACGAAGTTTGCATCTACGGCAGGGCATTGAGTGACGACGAGGTGGCCCAGAACTTCAGCGCCGTCGCGGGGCTGATCTTCGATACCGCCCACGACCCCGAACCGCGGAACAAGGCGACCAACGTGTCTCGCGATCTCGTGCTGAGCTGGGTGTCGGGAGATCACGCAAGCAGTCACGACGTCTACTTCGGGACGGCTCTTGAAGGTGTTGAGAACGCCAGCCGGAGCAATCCCCTGGACGTATTGGTCAGCCAAGGTCAGACGGCGACAACGTACGATGTGGGCCGACTTCAGTTCGGCCAGACCTACTACTGGCGCGTCGATGAGACGGATGCCACGTCGGCCGGTACAATCTTCGAGGGCAACGTCTGGAGCTTCACAGTCGAGCCCCCGGGTTACCCGCTGGCGGGCGGTCACATTAGGGCTACCGCTTCGAGCGTGAAGAACGCGGACGAAGAACCCGAGAACGCGATCGACGGCTCCGGGCTGAGCGCCGACGACCTGCACTCCGTGGCCGTGGCGGACATGTGGCGGACCAGCAGCGGCGACACGAATCCGTGGATCATGTTTGCATTCGACAAGCCGTTCAGGTTGCACGAAATGCTCATCTGGAACCACAATTCGGAGGTGGAAGCAGACATCGGTGTCGGTATCCGGGAGGCGGCTGTCGAATACTCTGTGAACGGGTCCGAATGGACCGCTTTGGGCACGGTGGAATTTGCCCAGGCGACCGGCCAGGCGAACTACGCAGCCAACACGACCGTGGCTTTCGACGGAGCGGTGATTCAGTATGTCAGGGTGACTCCCATCAGCAACTGGGGCGGCGTCGTCACCCAGTACGGCTTGAGCGAAGTCCGCTTCTTGTACGTGCCCATGTGGGCCCGCGAGCCGGATCCGGCTTCCGGGGCGACCGGTGTGGCGCCTGAGACGACCCTGAACTGGCGCGCGGGACGGCAGGGCGCCATGCACACGGTCTACCTGAGCAACGACGAGCAGGCGGTTCTCGATGGCACGGCTCCGGCCGTGACGGTATCCGAGTCCCGGATGGATACGGAACCCCTCGATCTGTCACAGACTTACTTCTGGCGGGTGGATGAGGTCAACGATGCGGAAGACCCGGCTCTGTGGTTCGGCGATGTCTGGAGCTTCACCATCGCGGACCTTATCGTCGTCGATGGTTTCGAGTCCTACACGGATGAAGAAGGCGAACGTATCTTCGATGTGTGGGTCGACGGGTACCTGATCGATGACAACGGCTCCCTGGTTGGCTATGGCGCCTCGCCATTCGAGGAACGGACGATTCTCCACGGCGGTTCGAGGTCCATGCCTTTTGACTACGACAACACCGGCACGGCAACCAATTCCATCGCCACACGGACCTTTGCGGAGGCTCAGAACTGGACTCAATCGGGCGTCCAGGGCTTGGTCCTCTATTTCTGCGGCGACTCGACCAATGCCGCCGGCCAATTGTACGTGAAAATCAACGGCACGAAGGTGGCCTACGACGGGGATCCCGCCGACCTGCTCCGCAGATCGTGGAACAAGTGGTACATCCCCTTGGCCGACGTCAGCGGTGTGAACCTGAGCGAGGTGACGTCTCTGAGCATCGGTGTGGACAACGGCGGCAAAGGCATGCTCTACATCGACGACATCGTCCTGACTGCGGCCGATCGCGGTTTGATCGTGCCAAGCGATCCAGCGACGACCGGTCTGGTCGCCCACTGGGCTATGGACGAGGACGCCGGCGCAGCGACCTTGGCGGATTCCGCCGGGGGCAGCAACAACGCCACGGTGCATAGTGGAATCACCGGTGTCGAAGGCAAGTACGGCAAGGCCATCCAGCTTGGCGGAGTGGAGGACCCGGTTACGGCGCCGGACACAGGTATGCCCGCCGGGAGCGCGCCCTGCACGATCAGCGTATGGTTCAAGCAGACGTCCGCGTATATCAGCAACAACGGGGTGTTCGTGTCCTACGGAACCACAGGAGCCGAGTCCGGGGTGAATGGTCAGTACCGAGCCTTCTGCAAGGACAATGCGAATGCGTACCGGACATTCCATTGGGATGCGGACATGGCGCCAGGAGTGGCGGATTTTGCGCCTGCAGCCGATGTCTGGCACCACGCGGCCTTTACGTTCGACAAGGACTCGAACACACAGGCGGTGTACCTGAATGGCATCCTGCTCAACGCCGTGACGATTCCAGACAACGTCAACGTGGTTCTCAACGGGAAGGTGATTCTCGGTGACATGAACGTGTATGCGTCCTTGTTCAACGGCTACCTGGACGAGGTCCGCATCTATGACAGGGCGCTGTCCTGGGGCGAGATTGCGTGGCTCAGCGGCCGGACGGTGCACTTCGACATCGACGAGTAGCGCTTGTTGGAAACGCGCGTGAGTACGTGTATCGTCTCGGGAAATCAGTGGGCCTGCGCCGGATCACGCGGCGCAGGCCCGTTCGCAACCCGTGTTCAGGACTGTTCGGTGGAGTCTGGAAGAACGCCTGCAGGCATTTGCACGTCATCCGGCCCATGCGGCAAGAGGTTCGCGGTCAATCAGATCATTGCCAACGGAGAGACATCGTGATGCGCAGATGGGAGAGTGATCTGACGCGGAGAGCATTCATCCGCGGAAGCACGATCGCCGTGACGGTCGCATCCCTTGGGGGAGCAGCGGTTTCAGGCGCTCCGGACGAGCGCCAAGGAGAATGTCCCGGCATTCACGAAACGATTGTGAATTACCGAAAGGCAATCAAGAGCCAGGACCTTGACACCTATCGAGCGGCTGCGTCGGCAGTGCGGCGGCATATGATCGAAGCGGATCCGTATCGCCCTCTCTATCACTTCACCGGCGTCGAGAGCTGGATCAATGATCCGAACGGTCCGGTCTATCATCATGGCAGGTATCATCTATTCTACCAGTTCGATCCACAAATACCGGATGGGAAAGGCGGCTGGAAGCGCAGCAGTCGCTGTTGGGGTCATGCGGTCAGTGACGACCTGGTTCATTGGGCGGACTGGCCGGTAGCGATCTGGCCGGATACGCGATACGACTGTGACGGTGTCTACTCTGGAAACACGTTCCTTCATGAGGGCAGGATTCACGGCCTCTATACCGGAAATGTAAGCGGGCACAGGGAAACCTATGGCATGCTCACGTGGACCGACGACGGCGGTGTGACGTTCAAGAAGAAGATGGTCATGGACGACCGGCAGCGACCGAACAGTGCGTCCCCAGTGCACTGGGATACGCAAGTGTGGAAGGAAGGCGACACGTGGTGCCAGCTCATCGGAGGAGCAACTGAAGGGCGGCAGCAGGGCGCCGCATGGCTCTGGAAGTCGACGGATCTGAACAACTGGCGGCTCCAAAGGAACATCGCGCCGTCAATCAAGCACGGCGACTACTGGGAACTGCCGTACTTGGTGCCCTTGGACGGACGACACGTCCTGATGGTCGGCGCCGGCAATCCGTACTGGATCGGCAGCTATGATGCACAAACCATGGAGTTCCTGCCGGAAACACCACGCCGGGACGTGGATACGGGCCACTACTACTCGTTCAATCCGCATATGGTGGACGACAAAGGACCCAATGGATCTTCCCGCCGTCTCATGCATGGCTGGGCGACCATCGGACGTCCCCCAGCCGTGGAGGGCGTCCCGTATTGGGAGTCTGCCCATTCGATTCCGCGTGTCATCCGCATCAAGCATGACCGACTCTGGCAGGAGCCGATTCCGGAACTGCAGCGCCTGCGGCATGGCAGGGAGGAGATCAGAACGCAGGTTCTCGCCGCCGACAAGCGTGTGCCGTTGCAGGCTTTGCGCGGGGATGCTCTGGAAATCATCGCTCGCTTCGACCGGGGAGCAGCCAGACGCTGCGGGCTGATCGTCCGAGCGAACAAGGAAGGCAATGGCGCTGCGGTCTGGACGGATGCAGACGGTAATTTCGGCATCGACAGTGTCAGGAACCAGGGCTTTCACAAGCCGGGTGAAGAGGTGACGCTGAGGGTCTTCGTAGACCGCGGCGTTCTCGAAGTCTACTGCAACGGCGGAGCTGTCACCCACAAGTGCTTTGCCAAAGCGGATTGTGTCGAGGTGTTTGCTTTCGGTGAAGGCGGGAGCTGTACGTTGAAGAGCCTTGAGGGATGGAAGATGAAATCAATGTGGGACCACGAGTATCAGGCCCGAGGTGGAGGTCGCCATCGTGGTTCGGAGTGTCGGTAATGTCCAAAAGAGTCTTGTTACGCAGTTCGATTGTGGCCGCCTTGGGAGGCCTTCTGTTTGGCTTTGATACGGCCGTCATTTCCGGCGCGGAGGAAGCGCTTCGCGCCATCTACAAGCTCAACGACTTCTGGTACGGATTCACGGTCGCCAGCGCGTTGATCGGTACGATCCTCGGTTCGATCGGCATCGGCAAGCCCTCGGATTGGGCGGGACGAAAGAAGACACTGATCGTCATGGCCGTGCTGTACTTCATCTCTGCGGTCGGCAGCGCGCTGGCCTGGGACTGGTATTCGTTCCTGATCTTCCGGTTCCTGGGCGGCATCGCCGTAGGCGGTACGACAGTCGTGGCTCCCACCTACATTGCGGAAATCTCCCCCGCGAGACTGCGAGGCCGACTGGTCGCAGTGACACAGTTCAATATCGTGTTTGGCATCCTCCTGGCGTATTTCTCCAACTATGTCATCACGCGCCTGCAGCTTGGCGCTGTGGAATGGCGATGGATGTTCGGCGTCGAAGCGGTTCCCGCCGCCGCCTTCTTCTTTCTGCTGTTCGCGAATCCGGACAGCCCTCGCTGGTTGGTGGCTCGCAGGAGAATCGACGAAGCGCGGGCGGTCCTTGAACGTCTTGGGGAGGACAGGAAAAGCGTCGCGGAGGAACTCCAGGCGATTCAGGCGTCGCTGGACACCGAGCATCACGGCCTCCAGGAGCCGTTCTACTGTAGAAAATACAGCAGGCCGATCATGCTGGCGGTTTTGATTGCCATGTTCAATCAGCTCTCGGGGATCAACGCCATCCTCTATTACGCCCCCGGGATCTTCCGCATGGCCGGCGCCGCGGCGGAAAGCGCCATGCTGCAATCCGTCATCATCGGATTCACGAATCTGGTCTTCACGATGGCGGCCCTGGCGATTATCGACCACTTCGGTCGTAGGCGACTCATGCTGGTTGGCTCGATCGGATACATCGTGAGCCTCGCGGCCGCATCGATCGCATTCTTCAGGTACGGCAATGAGTTCACGCCGGCCGGCGGCAAGGCGGTCCTGATTGCCTTGATCGTGTTCATCGCATCGCACGCCTTCGGTCAGGGCGCGGTGATCTGGGTCTTCATCAGTGAGGTGTTTCCGAATCGTGTGCGAGCCCGCGGCCAGGCACTGGGTTCGTTTACCCACTGGTTCATGGCGGCGGCGGTTTCGTGGACGTTCAAACCCATCGCGGGCAGTCTGGGCGGCGGACCCGTCTTCGCCATCTACGCCGCGATGATGGTCCTGCAGTTGCTGTGGGTCATCTTCTACATGCCGGAAACGAAGGGCGTACCCCTAGAGGAAATCCAAAGAAAACTGGGAATCGAGTAATTGCGAACACACAGGAGAAGTACCATGTTGAGACACGCGCTATTCACACTCGTTTTGTTGGCCTTTGTTCCCGCAACGCAAGCGGCTCAGCCGGATATTCTGATCGCCGATTTCGAGGGATCGGACTATGGCGGCTGGCAGGTTGCCGGCGAAGCATTCGGTTCTGGTCCCGCTCACGGTACACTGCCCAACCAGATGGAGGTGTCGGGTTACGAAGGCAAAGGTCTGGTCAACAGCTTCACCAACGGCGACGGCACGACAGGGACACTCACGTCGCCCTCGTTCAAGATCGAACGCGAGCGTATCAACTTCCTCATCGGCGGTGGTATGCATCCCGGCCAAACGTGCATCAACCTTCTCGTCGGTGACGACGTCGTCCGCACCGCGAGCGGCCCGAACGATCGTTCAGGCGGGTCAGAGGCGCTGGATTGGGCTGCCTGGGATGTCTCCGATCTCCTGGGCAAGACCGTGCGAATCCAGATCGTGGACCAGCATACGGGAGGCTGGGGACATATCAACATCGATCAGATCGTTCAGACCGATCAGAAGCTCAAGGTGGTCGCCGACAAGACCCGGGAATTTGTGTTCGAGAACCGCTATCTGAATTTCCCGGTCAAGAATGGGGCACAGAAACGCCTGATCCACCTACTGCTCGACGGGAAAGTCGTGCGCGAGTTCGAGATCGAGCTGGCCTCCGGCGAGGCGGATTTCTGGGTCTTCCTGGACGTGAGTGCCTTCGCCGGGCGAAAAGGGGTGGTGCGCATCGACAAGTACGATCCGCTTCGCACCTCGGGCTTCGATGCGGTCTTCCAGGCGGATACCTTCCCAGGCGAGAAGGACGTCTATCGCGAACGGCGCAGACCGCAAGTCCATTTCAACTCGCGTCGCGGCTGGAACAATGACTCCAACGGCATGGTGTACTATGCTGGCGAGTACCACCTGTTCTACCAGCACAACCCGTATGGGTGGAACTGGGGCAACATGACGTGGGGCCATGCCGTCAGCAAGGACATGATCCACTGGACCGAACTGGGCGATGCGATCCACCCAGACCGCCTGGGGACGATCTTCTCGGGATCGGCCGTGGTGGACGAACGAAACACCGCCGGCTTCCAGACAGGCGACGAGAAGGTCCTCGTGTGCATCTACACGTCGGCAGGGGGGACGAATCCCTGGTCCTCCGGCCAGCCGTTCACGCAGTCGATTGCCTACAGCAACGACCGCGGGCGGTCCTGGACGCCGTACGAGGGCAACCCTGTCCTGTCGCATATCAACGCCGGCAACCGCGACCCGAAGGTCATCTGGCACGAAGCGACGAATCAGTGGGTGATGGCACTCTACTTGGACGACCAGGAGATGGGCTTCTTCACCTCGGACAATCTGAAGTCCTGGAAGTTCCAGAGCAAGTTGAAGTGCTTCCACGAATGTCCCGAGTTGTTCCAACTGCCCGTCGACGGCAACCCGGCGAACACGCGCTGGATCCTGTACGGCGCCAACGGGGACTATCTGATTGGACAATTCAACGGTACGGGATTCGTCTCGGAGGGGGGTCCCATTCGCTACAGCTATGGGAACTGTTTCTACGCATCACAACTGTTCAACAACCTCCCCAAGAGCGACGGCCGGCGAATTCAGATCGCCTGGGGTCCGATCAACATGCCGGAGATGCCGTTCAATCAGATGATGCTCTTCCCGGTGACCTTGACCTTGCGGACGACCGACGCCGGCCTGCGAATGTGTGCCGAGCCGGTGCGCGAAATCGAAACCCTGCATCGGACCTCAAAGAAGTGGCAAAATCGCATCGTGGAGCCGGAGCAGAATTTGCGAGTGGACGCCGGTTCGGAATTGCTCCACATCCAGGCGAAACTCGGCGTGGAGGATTGCGAGACCTGCGGCTTCGGCATCAACGGCGTGCAGGTCGTCTACGACGTGAAGAAGGATGAACTGGTCTGTCTGGACAAGACCGCTTCACTGAAGGCTGTCGATGGGGCGATCGATCTTGAGCTGGTCGTGGATCGGACCAGCATCGAGATCTTCGGCAACCACGGCCGGATCTATATGCCCATGGGCGTGCAACTGGTGGACAGGCCGCGATCACTGGAGTTGTTCACGACCGGGGGCAAGACGAGGATTGAGTCGTTGACGGTCCACGAACTGGAGTCGATCTGGCCGTGAAGTCCGGATCGGCGGATGGAAATGGAACGAGAGGACTGAAGATCGCAGATGCGAACACGACTGACGACGATTGCATTCATCATGATTCACGCGGTCTCAGCGGCGGCTTCTTCGCCCGTGCAGGTTGAATTGCTCGGCGTCAAGAAGATCTGGGACCGAGCTCCGCACAACGCCTTTACAGACCTGGTTCTTTGGCACGACCGTTTCTACTGTGCATTCCGCGAAGGACGCGGACACGTCTCCACGGACGGCAGGATTCGCATCCTGTGCTCGAGCGATGCGGATACGTGGCAGTCGGCCGGGCTCAGTGAGCTGGCCGGCTACGATCTGCGTGATGCCCATTTGTCGGTGACGCCGGACGGGTCGCTCATGCTGCTTGGCGGGGCCTCGCCGCGAGAGAAGGACGGCCAGAGTGCTCCCACAGGCTCCTTCGTCGCCTTCTCGAAAGACGGCGTCGTGTGGAGCAAGCCGAAGACCGTCGTCGAGCCCGGCCGGTGGCTTTGGTCTGTGGCTTGGCAGGCGGGCAAGGCCTACGGCGTCTCATACCCGGCGTATTCGCAGGCCGCGGAGCCCTGGCTCCAATTGCTCACGAGCGACGACGGCATTACCTTCCGTCCACTCGTTCCCAAACTCTGCGATCAGGGATGGGCCAATGAGGTCGCGCTACGTTTCGACGCAGCAGGCGCCTGCTATGCCCTCGTCCGACGGGACAGGCGAGGGCAGGAACCCTGCAGCGCCCTCCTGGGCCTCAGCAAGGGTGACTATACTCAATGGCAGTGGCACGACCTGGGACCCGAGTTCAACGGCTTCGGCGGCCCGAATTTCATTCAACTACCAAGCGGCCACTGGCTTGCCGCCGGCCGGATGCATCAGGACGGCGCCCATACCGCGCTGTGCCAACTCGATATGGCTGAGCACAAGATGACCAAGCTGCTGCGGCTTCCCAGCGGTGGTGACACAAGCTATCCCGGCCTCGTCTGGCACGACGGCTTGCTCTATATGAGTTACTACTCCAGTCACGAGGGAAAGGCCAGCATCTATCTGGCGAGGATCAGAATCGCCCCGCCAGACCGGTAACCGGGCTTCGTGGATTCGTGGGTTACGGCACGTGCCGCCGGACGCTACCGTTTCGCTCTGCAATAGACGATCAGATCCGAGCTCTGGCGTTCGTCGCGTGAGTATGACCCCAGAGGGCAGACGCTGCCAACCAGGAGGTGTCGGACCTCGCGCTGGCGATTCAACAGCGTAGCCGCCTGTGCCAAGAGATGCTGGTGGGCACAGCCCACCCTTCACCTGAACCTGCCGCACGTTGCTGATGCAATGATTGGCAGCGACCGTCAGTACAGAATGACTTGAGGGATTCTGCAAGAATCTCGCTCTTTTCTTTCAGAGGTCGGGATGGAGAACATCGAAGCAGCGGAGCAGGACGAAGGTACCTGGCAGGGGTCTCGACCTTGTCGTCCTGAGCGACAGCGAAGGATCTACCCTTGGAGTGAGAGATGCGTATCGACTTTGGACGCCGCGTCTCCTACGGGGCCCGGATGCTTCACTTCGTTCAGCATGACAAGAAAGGCAGGGGCGTCCCACACGACCTGTGTCCTTAGGAGGCCCGACCGTTCGCTGTCATGGGGTGCATGTCCGAAGCGGTTCCTGCCATTCTCGCAGAATCTCGCCAGTCGTTCCGAAGAAGTCAAATCGGGCATGCTGAGCTCCGTGGTTCCTCGCCCAGTTCGCGCAGCCATTCGTCGGACTGGGACTTGCAGACGCCCAGGAAAGCGCTCGTCGGGTCGTGATCCTCGAACGCCCGCTGGGCGACGGCCTTGTTTGCGTTGGCGTAGCAGTAGACGCAGCCGTGAGGACAGGTGTCGTACGTGCCGAGGTCGATGCTCTCCGTGCAGCCGCAGCTTTCTCGCGTGGGTTTCTCGCTCCAGGCCAGACCCTCAGGATAGAACAACTGCTCGATGAGCGCCCCGTCGATGCAGTGGGCCTTTTGAATCCTGCCGCCGACGAGGTATTCGCCGCAGCAGGAGTACATCTGAATGCCGTGCGACTCAGCAATCTCAGCGAGCCGGCCGGCCAGATCGATCCGGTGCTCTTCGCTCTCCTGGATCACGTGAATTCCTGTTGCCTGCTCCAGGTCGCGGAAGTTGCGATCCACCTTGCGGTAGGGCATCACGAAACTGAAGTAACACCGTTCCACGATCCCCTCCAGCTCTGATGTCAGTCTCGCGAACTCATTCAGGTAGAACTGGCCATCGCAGATGCTCGACAGGACGATGGGGTCGAACCGCCAGTTGATGTGCTTGGGCGAGTATCGCCTGCTCAGGAGCTTGAGGGTCCGCAGTGCGGCGGCCCTGTCCACGCTGCTCTCGAAAACCGAGGGCACGCCTGTGACGGTGTAGTTGAAATAGAACCGATAGCCGAGCCGGTCGAGCGTCTCCAGGTGCCCGACGAACGGCGTAAAGTCCTTCGACCAGAACACCAAGCACGTCACCTCCTCGGGCCGCAGCGACACGAGGTATCGCTTTCCGCCGAACGGATGCACCACGCCCGCGAACCCTTCGCGCACCCGGCCCATGAACCAGTCGCCATAAAAAGCCGGTACGTCCGTCCGTCGAGATACCGAGATGATCCGTCCTATTGCCATGCGACTACCCAGAATCTCATGCGACCTCCGGTCCCACAGGCCGTCCGAAGCACGCAAGTGCAGCCTGTGGACGGCCGCGAAAACCACGTCTATAATACCATCGATTCACAGGGAGTGTCCGGACATGATGTCGGAGACAATGAAACTGCATTTGTCGGAGGATCGCTGAGCATGGACGAGCACCGTCACCTTGCGGCGATTGCGTTGATCGTGTTGTCAGCAAACGCGTTGATCGATCTGATCTGCGGAGTCGTGGCGGGTCTTCAACAGGACTGGGTGAGAATGAGCCTTTGCTTGTTTGGCGGTGTTCTCGCCGTCTTCGTCGGGGCAACAGTCGTCGTCGCGATGCGTTTGAGAGATCGTCTCGACCGCCTGGACAATCGTTGCCATGTGGACCGAGGAGCGGTCCCCACCTGGGTTCGTCGTGCCCAGGCAGGGGTGGGGACCTTCGCGGTCGTCTCCGTAGCCGCATGCATGTCGCTGTCGTGGATTGCCGGATCCCGCGGGGAATGGCTGAGATCGGCCCTTTACCTGACGGCGTGCGCCGTCACAGAGATCGTCTTCATGGCCATTCTGTCTGGAGTGGGCATTGGGATGCGTCTGCGTCGTCTGGAAGAACACATGGCTGCCGGAGTGGCCGGCTCTTCGCAATCGTGATCTTGACGGGTCCACCTGCCTCCGGTAGATTGACGAGACAGCCCGGTGGTTGGGCGACTGGGAGTATCGGCCCTCTGCATGGAAAGGACAGATCATGAGGAAATGGATTCCCGCAAGTGTGACATGGTCTCTGGTGATGGCTGCGATGGTGCTGGGGGGCGCTTCGTGCCAGTCTATGAACAGCGTGAACGTCGTGGGCGAGCCCTACCGGCTCGATGTGCCTCTTGTTTCGCGGTCGATCTGCTTCGAGAATCCCACCGGCGCGCCGGGCGAGGGGGGTAAGGCCGCCAGCAAGCTGGGACCCGGGCGCAAGGGCGCGCCCGCGGTCAATCTCATGGCGGGCAAAGAGGTCCAGCTCT
Organism: Sedimentisphaerales bacterium; assembly: GCA_034678485.1. Lineage (GTDB taxonomy): Bacteria > Planctomycetota > Phycisphaerae > Sedimentisphaerales > Anaerobacaceae > PLanc-01. Next base: position 13,714 of record JAXDBU010000117.1, read on the forward strand.
GCGATATCGTCGGGCCGGGGACGATCCGTCACATCTGGATGACCACCGCCAACAATCCGGCGAATCTCCGCAGCCTGGTGATTCGGGCCTGGTGGGACGGCCAGACGCACCCGAGCATCGAGTGCCCCCTCGGGGACTTCATGGGCTTCGCACACGGGAAGGTGACGCCATACTTTTCCGCGGTGCACTCCCTGGGGCGCAACGCGGGCATGAATATCTGGTTGCCCATGCCCTTCGCCAACAGGGCCCGAATGACACTCACCAACGAGGGCAAGGAGGATGTCCCGTTGTTCTACCAGATTGACTACACGAACGGCGACGAGCATCCACTGGGCGTTGGGCGTCTGCACGTTCTGTTTCGGCGGGAAAACCCCACGATCGAGAAACAGGATTTCGTGCTGCTGCCCAACCGGGCGAACCCCGGTCGCTATATCGGCTCGGTGATTGGGATTCGCAACATGCACCCGGCCCAATGGTGGGGCGAGGGCGAGATCAAGATCTTCATGGACGGCGACACGGAGTACCCGACGATCGTCGGGACCGGCAGCGAGGACTACGTGGGCCTGTCCTATGGGATGCAGCAGACGCCGTACTTCTACAACGGCTGCAGCCTGGACCAGCAGAACTTCGTCTCGATGTATCGCTGGCACCTGCCCGACCCGATCTACTGGAAGCAGGAGGCCCGAATCACGATCCAGCAGATCGCGTGGAAGGACGGCCTGGCCGAGACGCACGACGATTGGTCCACGGCCACGTTCTGGTACGAGCCGATCCCGAGCGCCCCGTTGCCGGCGATGCCGGATGTCCAGGTCCGCACGATGGAGATCTGGCAGGAACAGAAGTAGCATGGACCCATGACGGCGGGACGTACCCTGATGAGGCCCGTCTGTCGTGCTGAACGAAGTGAAGCATCCGGCCTGTGAACGAAAGACTGCTCACGCATCCGGGCCAGATCTTTCGCTGTCGCTCAGGAGGACAAGAAAGACCCAGAGAAAGGACAAGACATGTTGAGCAGAGTACTTGCAGTTGCTTTGGCGGTGATGATGATTGCAGGATGCCAGAAGTCGGCGGAGAAGACCGAGAAGCCTGAGAAGGCCGCTGCTGTCGAGAGCGGATTCACGGAGCTGTTCAACGGCAAGGACCTCACCGGCTGGGAGCCCAGCGGTGGGGCGAAATGGGTCGTCGAGAAGGGACTGCTCGTCGGAACGCAGGGCGAGAACAACGCCCCCGGCGATCTGTTCACGACGGCCGTCTTCAAGGACTTCGAAGCCATCGTGACCTATCGCGCCGAGTGGCCGTGCAACAGCGGCGTGTGGTTCCGCTTCCAGAATCCCGGCAAGGCCTACCAGGCCGATGTCCTCGAATACACGAATCCGGAGGCCTATTCCGGGACGCTCTATTGTCCCGGCAAGATGTTCCTCGCGGTCAACCTGGACAAAGCCCTGGAGGACCGTGACGGCTGGAACACGATCAAGATCCGTGCGGAACGCGATCATCTCCAGATCTGGTTCAACGGCAAGCAGGTGGCCGACGTGTTCGACACGACCACCGATTCCGGCAAGTTCGGCTTCCAGGTCCACCCCGGCGCCGACTTCGGCCCGATGAAGATCATCGTCCGCGAGGTGCTCGTCAAAGAGCTGTGACGTGGGACCTTTCGCGTCGCGGTGAGATCTCATCCGCCCAGGACGATCGTGGCGGCAACCAACACAGCGCCGATGGCGACCATCGACAGGCCCATGAGCAGGGTGCGCCGGCCTGCGTATCGGCCGAGCGAGCAGCCGCAGGCGAACAGCATGAGAAGGGCGATTGCGTTGGAGATGCCCATCGCGAGTCGTACATCCGCGACGACGGCGAACGGCAGGACGACGGGGAATGTCGAGAAGACGACCAGCAGAAAGACGGCGACGGCCGCCGCAAGGTCATTCCGTGTCAGTCGCGGCCGCGTGGGCGGGTCGGGCAGTTGAGCCAGCCTTGCCCGGATCGCTTCGAGCTCGTGGGCGGTGACGATGGAGGCAACCCCTGGGTCCATCGTATCGGCGATGACGGCGTGCGCCTGTTCGGGTGAGGCGGCGTTGCGAATGCTGTGGAGCAGGGTGATTTGCCGACTCCGCTCGACGAGCGTCGTCACGATGTAGATGACCGCATCGACAATGCCCCACGCAAGGTTGCAGCCGATTGCGCCGATGAGCAGCGTGCGCATTTCGTTTTCGCCGGCTGAAGAGACGCGGATGGAACCGGTGAACGTCAGCGCCATGATCAGGCCGAAGAGGACTTCCGAAATTCGCTCGACGGGTTCGAGCACGCGGCGAGCCTTGTCACGTTGCCGGGTTGTTTTGGATTCTCTCATAGTCATTGGTTGCACGGTGCTGGTCCGGGGACGTCACAACCGCCGGGGGCAGTCTATGTATGTGCGGCTGATGCCGCCTTCTTCAGCAGATCCAGCACCCACTCCGGAAAGAAGAACGGGTAGAGATGGACTCTGAGAGACTCTCCCACCAGGCCATACCCCTCTTTGGTCATGGCCTTTGCCAACTGGTCCACGTCCTGGGGGAACTCGTCTTGCGTGATCTTCAGACATAGCTGTCTGAGTCTCTTCTCCCTGTGTATCCTCTTGCTTTCCTTCAGGCCTTCGGGCACATCCGCGGCGCGCCAGTAGCGGCAGATCTGTTCCACCGTCACATTGCCCTTCCTGAAGTACCTCTGGAGGCGACGAGGCACGTTCGTCGGCAGTGCAGAGTGCTCATAGATGGCCTGATACTGCGTCTCGTCGTAGCTGTAGTGAAGGAAGGGATTGGTGAAGAACGCCGCCGGACTGTAATCCACGCGGAGGTCGGCAAGGAAGGGCGGGACGACTTGTGCGTGCTGGGCTGGATCGAGAAAACCCACCGGCCCATCGCCGATCAGGACGGAATAACAGTACCGATTGAAGTCGGGGCGGTTGTACCGGATGACATCGCTGTAGACGCCCTGCAGTCGCCCTTTGGTTTGACGCCGCACATCTATGACCAACACCCTGGACGAAGTCGTCTCCTTGACAAGATCTGCAAGGTCCGCCACGGTGATTTCAGCTTTGCCTTCCGCCGGACGGATCAACCCGACGGATTCCATGCCGGGGTGCTCGCCCAGTCTCTCATACACATCGGTCGCGAGGGTGCGATCCAGTGTCAGAATGTGAACTATCGGCTGCCTGTCTCTAAAGTGAAGCATCGCCTGTCCCTTTTTCCAGGTGCTTCTCACAGGGCTTCTCACGCAATGCCCGGCCGAGTCCCTGCGTCTCCATCGCGAAGCAAGTCTCGACGTCGGGCAATCGCTGGTTGAGGAGTTGTTTGATTGTATCCAGGGTCTCCGGCCATAGCCAGGATATCATCGCCGAAATGGATAAGGTCCGCCCATTCGGCCTGTTCCAGGCTGAGAAAGGGCTGCAATATGGAAAGGTCTATTTCTCCGTACATGGTCATTCTTTCAATGGTTCTCCACCTTTTCGCGTCATCAGGCTGTAGAGGGTCGGTAACAGGATCTGGGTGAGGATGCCGGAGATGAGGATGCCGCCGACGGAAGCGATGCCGACGCCGGTCCGCAGCTCCGCGCCGATCCCCCGACTGGTCGCCAGGGGCAGCATTCCCAGCACTGCGGCCAGCGTGATCATGACCACCGGACGAAACTGCTCGCAGGAAGCGGTGATCATCGCCTTGTGACGCGGGATGCCCTGGCGGACGTGCACGTTGAACTGGTCCACGATCAGAATCGCGTTGTTCACGACGATGCCGACCATCATGACCATGCCCATCAGGACGAACAAGGACATGCTCTCGCCGGTCATCGCCAGGGCCCACATGACGCCGATCAGGCCCAGCGGGACCGTCACAAGGATGAGCCAGGGTTGCTTGAACGATTCGAGGATGGCCGCCAGGGACAGAATCACCAGGACGATCGCGATCACACCCGCCTCGCCGAAGGCGGCCACCGCCTCGGCCATCTTCTCGTACATGCCGGAGAATCTGTAGTCGTAACCCGGGGGGAAGTTCCCCTCAGACTCGATCTCGTCCGTGATCTTGTTCACGGCGGTTCCCAACGGCAATGACGGGTCCAGATTGGTGAACACCTTTGTGACGCGGCGTTTGTCCTGTCTTGCGATCTGGATGGGCGCGACGCGGTGCTCGACGTTGGCCAGATTCGACAGAAGGATGGGCTGGCCTGGCGTCCCGGGGAAGAGAAACTGTTCGACCTGGTCTTGTCCCGGCTCGTCGGCCAGTTCGACGACGATGTCATAGTTGCGGTCGCCCCGTTTGAACGTGCCGGCCTCGATCCCTTCGAGGTTGGCCCGCAGGGCCATTCCGAGGCTGGTCGCGGGGATGTTCAGGTCCGCCAGGACGGCCCGCTTGGGCACGATGGCCAGCTCGGGCTTGCCCGCTCGAACGGTTGTATCGACGTCCGTGATTCCCTGGATCTGGCCGGTTCGGACCTGGGTTTCGAGTGCCAGCCGGTCGAGGGTCGCCAGCTCGTCGCCCGAGATATGCAATTCCACATCCTGGGCCTGGCCGCCGACAATGACGGGTTGAGTCACCGTGACGATGCACTCCGGATAGCCGGCCAGACGTTTCCTGATTTCGGTTTGAATCTCGTCGATCGTGATGGTCCGCTGGTCGCGGTCCAAGAAGGTCAGCAGGAACTGGGCCAGGTAGACGCCCTCCGTCGACTGGCCGACCACGCCCTCGACCTTGCCGACGGAGCTGAGCATATGAGTCAGCTCGGGTACGTCCTTGAGTCTGGCCTCGACGAGGGCAATCCGTTGGATCGTCCGATCCAGATCGTACGACGTGGGGTACTCCAGCTTGACGAACACCTTGGCCTGGTCGGAGTCCGGAGACATGCTGAATCCAATGCCGCCGGCCAGGGATATGGCATGGACGAACAATACGACCGCGAGGGCCAGGATGGCCAGCGCCACGGTGCGGTGCCTCTCGTTGAACGAGAGAATTCCGCGATAGCCGCCGACGACCCGGTCCAGGATGTGGTTGAACCCCGTTTCCATCCGGTGCAGAATGCCCTTCTGCTCGCCGTTGGCGGGCTTGAGCAGGACCGAGCACAGAATCGGGGTCAGGGTGAACGAGATGAACAGGGAGACCGCGGTCATGATAAGCATGGTCCAGGCCAGTGGCCTCATGAACTGGCCGACGAGGCTCCCCATCATCGCGATGGGAAACAGCACGACGATGTTCGTCCCGGCGCTGGCGAGGACCGCGATGGTGACGTCCTTGGCGCCCAGCCTGGCGGCCTCCTTCGGATCGCCCGTCTCCTTGAGCCGCGACACGATGGATTCGAGCACCACGATGGAATTGGTCACCAGAATGCCGACGGACAGGCCGATGGAGATCAGCGTCGAGGTGTTCAGCGTATAACCGGCCAGTTGCATGAAGAACAGGCCGATGACAATCGTCAGTGGCATCGTGATCGCGACCACGAGCGTGGCCCGGATGTTGTAGAGGAAGAAGAACAGGATCGCGGCGGTCAGCAGGATTCCCTGGCCCACGTTGCTCCAGGCGCTCTCGACGGTGGCCTCGATGAATCGTCCATCGTCGGTGACCCAGACCAGCTCCATGCCGCCTGGCAATTCCTCGTTGAGGGTGTCCATCGCCTTTCGGACGCCGTTGACGACCTTCACGGCGTTGGCCTCGGCCTTCTTGACGACCTTGATGTAGACGCACGGCCGGCCGTCGATGGAAGCCTTCTGGCGGAGCTCCTCCGTGGTCATGACCGACCGGCCGATATCGCGGATGTAGCACCGCTGACCGCCTTCGCCGGCCACCTCGAGGGTTTCGATCTCCGGGACCTGCTTGTACTCGGCGTCGAACTTCACGGACAGTTCCCGTCCGTGGTCCGTCACGCGCCCGCTGGGAATCGTCCGCACCGCCTGCTGGATCGCCTGGACCACGTTCAGACTGGACAGACCTTTCGCAGCTAATTCCTCGCGGTCCAGCAGGACATGGACCTCGCGTTTGGCCCCGCCGATCAGCTCGACGTTCGCGACGCCGGCCAGCACGGTGATCCGGTCCCGCAGCGTGTTGTCGGCGTAGTCATACAGCTCGTCGAGGGGGACGTCTCCGGTCAACGCCATGTGGATGATCGGTTGAGCGTTGAGGTCGAACTTCAGGATCTTCGGGTCCTCCACATCTTCGGGGAAATCGGCCCGAATCAGGTCGAGCTTCTCACGCACGTCCGTGGCGGCGATGTCCACGTCCACGTCGAGCTCGAATTCCAGAAGAGTCTGGCAGACGTTCTCCATGCAAGCCGAGCTGACATGCTTGAGGCCGTCGATGGTGACGACCTGGTCCTCGATCCGCTTGGCGACATCGGTCTCGATCTGCTCGGGACTGGCGCCGGGATAGATCGTGGTGACCGTGATGTAAGGCACGTCCATCTTGGGCATCAGTTCCAGACCGAGCTTTCGATAGGCGTTCAATCCCAATAGAGTCAGACCGATGATCAGGCTGGTCATCGCCACCGGCCTGCGAATGGAGGAATCGGACAGGAACATTACTTCTCCTCCTGCTGGACCTGGATCGCAGCGCCGTCATTGAGCATGTTCTGTCCGAGGGTCACGACCGGCTCGTTCTCTTTCACCCGGCCCTGGAGGATCTCCGTCCAGCCGTCGGCTTCGATGCCGGCCGCAACGGTCTCCTGCCGTGCCAGGCCGTCGCGGACGACGAAGAGGACGATCCCCCCGGCGCGGCTCTGGAGGCTCGACGACGGGACGCCCAGTCCCTTGCGTGTCTCGAGCACGACCGCGAGCTGCGCCATGGCGCCCGGCGCGACGCCTGCGGGCGGGTCCTTCAGGATGCACTTGACCTCGAACGTCCGCAGCTTGGGGTGGATCGTCGGGCTCTTGTACGTGATGGCTTGCTTGCCGAGGTCGATGTCGCCGACCTCGACTCTCATCGGGGTCTGTCCCAACACCACGTCGCTGTAGTACTGTGCCGGCAGGAACGCCGCGATTTCCACAAGGGACGTGTCTTCGATTCGCACCACCGGCTGGCCCGGGCTGCCCATCTCGCCCGGCTCGCAGAACCGCTGGCTGATCGTGCCGTTGATCGGCGCGTAGATCGTCGCGTCGGCAAGCTCCTTCCGTGCGATCTCCAGTTCCGCTTTGCTCTGATCTTGTTTCGCGATGCTCAGTTCCACCTGCGCCTCGGCCAGCTTCTGTGCCGCCTGGAGCTGCTGAAACCGCGACTGCTGCTGCTCGAACGCGTCGGCTGTCACCGCGTTCTGATCGTACAGCCGCTTGAATCGGTTGAAGTCGAGCTCGGCCTTATTCAAGTCCACTTTCACCTTGTCGAGATTGGCTGCGGCCTCCCGACTGGCGCATTGCGCGACGGTGGTGGCCTGCTCCTTGATCTGCACGTTCCGCTCCAGGCTGACCGCGTCGGTCTGAAAGAGCTTCGTCTTGCCGGCAACGACGATATCGCCTTCATCGACGTGGATCGTCTCAATGGTCCCTGGGATTCGCGGGGAGACCATGGCGAATTCCTTGGTCTGCACGTTGCCTTGGACCACGAGGGCCCGTTCGAAATCCCGAGCGGCGGCCGGTGTCACGACGACGGAGATGCGCTTGGCTTCCGTGGCCGGCGCCGGGACGCCGGCGTCCTTGGCGTGGGCCCGTTGCTGGTAGGTGAAATAGCCTCCCATCGTCGCGAAGGCGACCAGCGCCGCCCCGATGAGCAGTTTTGCCGCCGCCGGCATCCCTCGGTCGGCAGCCCTGCTATTTTGATTTGCCGTCATGTTCGTCTTCCTCGGTGTACGTTTCGGTCTTGCCCATTACGTTCAGGAGCGTGGCCGCTGCAACCTGGTACTGGAACTCCGCGGCCAAAGCCTGCATCTGCGATTGGGATCGCTGGGCGGCCTCGTGGAGCATGTCCGCCGAGCCGATCAGCCCCTCCTTCCATTTCTCCCGCATCTCGGCGTACCGTGCGTCGGCGACTCCCCTTGCCCGCCGGGCCAGGTCCAACTGGTCCTGCGCCGTGTCGAGGTTCTGGCGGGCGCGGATCACCTCCAGCATCAGGGTCAGCGTGGTCTGCTCACGGGCGACGAACGACTCTTTGCGTCGTTCGCGAGCCGCCTTGTATTCGTTGACATTCGCGAATCCGTCGAACAGAGTCATCGTGCCGGCCAGCCCGTAAATCCACTGGTTCGAGGGCATCAAGGAGGTCTCGATCGAGTCCGGATAGTAGACGAACGCGCTGAGCACGGGGAGGAAACGCGATATCGCGATCTTGACTTTCTCCTTCTCGATGGCGATCTGGCGGTCGGCGATCTGCAACGACGGGTGGTTCAGCATGGCTTCGAGGATCAGCTCTTCGGTCGAGCCCTGCGGCGGCACGATCGGAGTCTGGCCGGCCAGGGAGATCTCCGCCAGGGGGGACAGTCCCATCGCGGCCAGCAGGGCGCAGTTCGCCTGCCGGCGCATCCGCTGCGTCCTGGCCAACTCCGCGCGTCGAGCCTGTGCGTTGACCTCCGCCTGGTCCGCCTGCCAGGCGCTGGCGAGTCCTTCTTTCTGGAAAGCGACGACATCGTCTCGCATCGCGTCGGCTGCCTCCGCGTCCGCGACGAGCGAACGCTCCGTCTGCTCCAGCGTCAGGCACTCGAAGTACCGCGCGGTCACCTCCATGGCGACCATCTGTCGGGTGTACAGCCCGAGCAGGTCGGCAATCTCCTCGCCGCGACGGTGCGCGCCGTACAGGAACCAGGTCGCGGGATGAAACACGGAGATGCTCCCATTCCATACGAGCGAGCGGACGTTGTCGAGGTTCATGGTCTGCGTATCCGACAGCGGCAGCAAGATCTGGGGGTCGAACTCATAGTCCGAGTAACTCACGCTCACCGTGGGCAGGAAGTTGGCGAAGGCGATGTCGCGTTGGAGCTTGGCGATCCGTTTGTCCATCGCGGCGGTTCGCGCGTCGAGATTGTTCTCCATCGCAACGCGAACGCAATCCTCCAGACCCAGGGTTTGGTATTGCCTCAGGATCTCGTTCGTCCGTGCCAGAAGGGTCTGCGGGTACTCCTCGGCGTGCTCCCGCCGGACCTTGTCGCCGTCGTAGGAGCGGCAGCCGGCCACGAGCAGGATCAGGGATTGCCAAAAGACAGTGACGTATGCCGCGCGAAGAACCAGAGCCTGCAGCCCAGCCGCCCCCGGCTGGGGAATCTTGAGAGTAGCCCTCGGCTGAGTAGTTCCGGGAATCACCCCCGAGGGCGGGGGTGCCACACGCCGACACCGCATGTCGTTACTCGTCACGTCTTTCTCCCGAGGGCTTCAGAAGCCCCCTGAAAAACACCGTCTCGATCTTCTTGAGATCCGCGTCCAGATCGACCGCCTGCGGATTCTCTATGGCGGCCAAGACGAACAATTCCAGCGAGGCGAACAGGCACCGGGCGGCGATGACCGGGTCGATGTTGTGAAACAATCCCTTGTCGATGCCGGAGGCGATCACGCCGGCAAGCTGCGTGACGATTCGCCGGTCGATCTCCTTCTTCTTGGCTTCGACCCGCGGGCCGGGCAGGCACCGCCCTCGGCTCTCCATGATGTAGAGTCGAAAGGCGGCGCCGTGCTCCCGGATTACCCGCGTGTGGAGGTGGATGAAGAGGCTCAGTCGGTGCCGCTCATCGCCGGGGCCATCGAGCGCGGACAAGACCATGCCCAGGCTCTCCTCGGCTGTGGCGTCAAGCAGTTCGAAAAACAGATCCTCCTTGCTCGAGAAGAAGTTGTACAGGGTGCCCGTGGCGAACTCCGCGGCCGCCGCGATCTCCTGCATCGAGACATTCAGGAACCCCTTCTCTGCGAACAACCGCAGCGCCGTGGACAGGATCGCCTGCCGATGCTGTTGTCGTTCCCGTTCCTTCCGTGATGGTTTCTCTGCCGGTGCGATTCCAACCTCCCGGTCCAACGATACCACGCATGAATCTGTGCTCGAACATTGACTCGATGTTCATATTATGAACGATCATTCATTTCAATGCAAGAGAATTCCACCGGGAACTGGAAAAAAGTGCAGAAGCCCCACGTTCGGCCGGATTGGACAGCTTGCCCGTGGGAATTGCCGCAGGCGAAATCAGCGTTCCGCGCCGTCCGCCAGGTCGTCGCCGCCCCCGCCCAGGACGGCGTAGAGCCTCACCTGGTTGGCGAGCTTCGCCAGGCGGAGCCCGACCAGACCCTGCCGGGCGGCGTAAAGCGACCGTTGGGCATCCAGGACGCCCAGATAGCTGTCGATCCCTTTGTCGTAGCGGGCATAGGACAGACGGTACGTCTGGGCAACGGCGTCGACCAGCGACTGCTGTGCCGACACCCGCTCGTCCACGGCACCGCGTACGGCCAGCGCGTCGGCCACTTCCCGGAAGGCGTTCTGAATCGCCTGTTCATACTGGTTCAACGCGATCTGGCGCTGCACCTTCGTGACCTTGAGCGCCTGCCAGGCGCGGGTGTCGAAGATGGGCATCGTCGCCTGGGGCGCGAACGCCCAGGCGCCCGAGCCGGATTCGAAGAGTCCGGACAGTTCGCTGCTGGCGGTGCCGACGGAGGCGGTCAGAGAGACGCGAGGGAACAAGGCCGCCCTTGCGGCGCCGATGTCGGCGTAGGCCGCTCTCAACAGACTCTCGGCCTGGAGAACGTCGGGACGGCGCAGCAGAACATCCGACGATAGCCCGGCGGCGATTTCCGTCGGCCCGACGACGTCGCTCAGCGCAGGCGGCAACAGGTCGTCCGGCGCCGGACCGCCCAGCAGGAGGTTCAATGCGTTCTCATCCTGCGCCACCACCTGGGTGAAGTAGGCGATGTCTCCCCTCGCGGCGTCCACTTGCGTCTGTGCACGATAGAGGTCCAGGTCGGACGCGAGGTCGCGGTCGTGGCTTCGTTTGATCAGATTGTAGGAATCTTGCTGAGCGGTCAGGGTGGTCTGGGCCAGGGCCAGGTTCTCGCGATCCGCCGCCAGTGCCAGATACGTGTTGGCGACCGCGGAGACCAGCAGGATCTGGGCGCCGCGCCGGGCCTGTTCCGTGGCCAGGTATTCCTGCAGAGCACTCTCCTTCAGACTGCGAATCCGCCCGAAGAAGTCGAGCTCCCAGGAGGTGATGCCCAGATCGACGCTGTACTGTTCCGCAGTGTAGCGTTTTCCGGTCATGGAGAGGTCGGCGGGCACACGCTGTTTACTCGCGTTGCCGAGGGCGTCGATGGTGGGCCACAGTTCCGCTCGCTGGATGTTGTACATCGCCCGCGCTCGCTCGACGTTCAAGGCGGCCAAGCGGAGGTCGCGGTTGTTGTCCAGGGCCGTCTCAATGACCTGTCGCAGCTTCTCGTCGGTGAAGAACTCGCGCCACGAAAGGTCCGAAGCCCTCGGCGCGTCCGCCGCCGCCGAGACTCCCTCGTAGGCCGGCCCCGTCGGCCAGTCGCCGGGGACCGGCGCTTCAGGTCGGGTGTATTTCGGCGCCATCGTGCATCCGGCGGCACACGCGGCGATGCCACTCAATAGGACAAGAATACGTGTCTTCATGTTCATTCAATCCCCGATGCGGTTGTCTCGACGCTCCGGGCCGCCGGTTGCGGCCTGTGCCTGCCGAAGGTCTTCTCGATCAGGACGTAAAACAGCGGTGCGAACAGAAGGACCAGCAAAACGCCCGTGATCATTCCGCCCAGCACCGTGGTGCCGATGGCCCTCATGGCCCCCGCGCCTGCGCCCGTACTGAACGCCATGGGCAGCACGGCCAGGCCGGTCGTCGTCGAGGTCATCAGAATCGGCCTCAGTCGCAGTCTCACGGCCTGGATCGAGGCCTCGACCAGGCCCGTTCCCTGCGCCACGATGCTCATGGCAAACTGCACGATCAGGATGGCGTTCTTGGTGGACAGGCCTAGTGTATTCAGCAGACCGATCTGGAAGTAGACGTCGCTGGGCAGGCCGCGCAGCGTCGAAGCGGCAAAGCCGCCAACGACCCCGAGAGGCAGGATCAGCAGAACCGCGATGGGAATATCCCATTTCCCATACAGCGCCGCCAGAAAGAGAAAGACGATCAGGATGGAGAAAGTGTAGAGCAATCCGGTCTGGGCCGATGCCTGTCGCTCCTGGTAGGAGAGTCCGGTCCAGTCAAAGCCTATGCCCTGCGGTAGTTTGGCGGTGATCTCTTCCATGGCCTGCATGGCGTCTCCGGAACTCCGGCCCGGCGTCGGCTCGCCCCAGATGTTGAGCGAGGGGAAGCCGTTGAAGCGATCCAGCTTCGGCGCGCCGCTCGTCCAGTGGCCGGAGGCAAAAGACGAGAAGGGGACCATCGTGCCCGCGACGTTGCGCACATACAAGCTCTCCAAGTGCTGGGGGAGCATGCGATAGGGGGCATCCGCCTGGACGAAGACACGTTTGACCCGTCCTCCCTGAATGAAGTCGTTCACGTAGGCGCTGCCGAAAGCCGCGGAGATGGTACTGTGGATCGAGGAGATCGGCAGGCTCTGGGCGCCCGCCCGGCTCCAGTCGACGTCCACGCGGTATTCCGGAACGTCCTCCATGCCATTGGGACGCACGTTCATCAACCGTGGGTCCTGCCCCGCCATACCGAGGAGCTGATTGCGGGCCTGCATCAGGCCGTCATGTCCGATGCCGCCGCGGTCCATCAACTGGAAGTCGAATCCGAGTGCGTTGCCCAGTTCGGTAACGGCCGGCGGCGGAAAGGCGAACACCTGGGCATTGCGAATCGTGGCGAAATGCGCCGTAGCACGGCCCGCAATGGCTTTGACCCGCAAATTCGAACTCTTACGCAGGTCCCAGTCCTTCAGTTTCACGAACACCATGCCGTTGTTCTGCCCCCTGCCGGAGAAACCCACTCCGGCGATGGTCATGCAGGATGCCACCGCTTCCTTTTCGTGCTCCAGAAAATAGCGTTGGACGTCGTCGGCGACCGCCTGGGTCTGCTCCAGGGTGGTGCCGGTGGGCATCATGACCTGAGCCAGCAGGATGCCCTGGTCTTCGTCCGGGAGATAACCGGTCGGCATGCGCAGGAAGAGGAACCCCAGGCCGGCCACGATCACGAGGTATACCACGACGTACCGCAGCTTGTGGGCCAGCGCGTGGCCCAGCAGCTTCACGTACCCGTCGCGAAACCGGTTGAAGCCGCGGTCGAACCGTAGGAAGAATGGACGCAGGAACCGGAACCCGGTTTCCGCAGCCTCGTGCCCCTTGGGAACCGGCTTGAGGATCGACGCGCACAGCACCGGCGTCAGGATCAGGGCCACCATCACCGACAATACCATGGAGGTGACGACGGTCATGGAGAACTGGCGATAGATGATCCCGGTGGAACCACTGAAGAAGGCCATCGGCCCAAACAGAGCCGAGAGCACCAGGGTGAAGCCGATCAGGGCGCTGGTCACTTGGTCCATGGATTTGGCGGTGGCTTCCTTGGGCGAGAGCCCCTCCTCGCTCATGATTCGCTCGACATTCTCCACCACCACGATCGTGTCGTCCACCAGCAGACCGATGGCGATCACCATGGCGAACATCGTCAGCATGTTGATGGAGAAGCCGAACGCCCCCAGTGCGGCACAGGTGCCCAGGAGTACGACCGGCACTGCGATGGTCGGAATCAACGTCGCGCGGATGTTGCCCATGAACAGCCACATGACCAGAAAGACCAGGGCGATGGCCTGAAAGAGGGCCTTGACCGCCTCCAGGATGGCCACCTTGACGAATGGGGTGGTGTCGTAGGGATAGACGACCTTCATTCCCGGCGGAAAGTAGTGGCTCATCTCCTCCATCCGGCTCTTGATGGCATTGGCCGTGGCCAGCGCGTTGGCGCCGGGCGCCTGCCGGACGGCCAGAGCCGCCATCGGGCGGCCGTTGTGATGGCCCTCGACATCATAAGCTTCGGTCCCCAACTCGGTGCGTCCGACATCGCTGACGCGTACGACCGAGCCGTTGGGATTGCTGCGCAGCGGAATGGCGGCGAATTCATCCGGGGTCTGGAGGAGGTTCTGCACGACGATGGAGGCGTTCAGACGCTGGCCTTCCACCGCGGGAATCCCGCCGAACTGTCCGGCGGACACCTCCACATTGTAGGTCTGGATCGCCGCGATCACATCGGCCACCGTCAGGTTGTAATCGGCCAGCTTGTCCGGATTGAGCCAGACACGCATCGCGTATTGGGAGCCAAAGGTCTCCACCTCGCCGACCCCGGGCACGCGAGACAGGACCTTCTCGATGCTGGACACCGCGTAATCCTGCAGGTCGTGGTTGTTCATGCTGCCGTCTTCGGAGACAAACCCCACGATAATCAGGTAATTTCGCGTGGACTTGCTCACCTTGACGCCCGAGCGCTGGACCACCTCCGGCAGACTGGCCATGGCGAGCTGCAGCTTGTTCTGGACCTTGGCCCAGGCCAGGTCGGGATCGGTCCCCGGCTTGAAGGTCAGCTCGACGCGGGCGGCGCCGGACGAGTCGCTCGAGCCGGAGAGGTAGAGCATGTCCTCGAAGCCGGTCATCTTCTGTTCGATGATCTGGGTCACACTGTTCTCCACCGTCTTCGCCGAGGCACCGGGATAGAAAGCGGTAATGGCGATCGACGGGGGCGCGATGGGCGGATACTGTGAGATCGGCAGGTTGTAGATGGCCAGCCCACCGAGCATCATGATGAAAATGGCGACGACCCAGGCAAAGACGGGCCGGTCCAGGAAGAATCTCGATAACATGAAGTGTCTCCGTCAGTTCGACTCTGGGGCCGATGGGGCCGTGTTGCCGGGCAGGGCGTTCACCTTCTCGTCAGCGTCGAGCGGAACATCCCTGACCTGGGCGCCGGGCCGCACCTTCTGGATGCCTTCCACGATCACCCGATCTCCGGGCGTCAGTCCCGAGGAAACGAGCCATTGATTCCCGATGGCGCGATCGAGCGCGAGCATCCGCTGTTCGACCTTCTGCTCGGGGCCCACGATCAGCACGAGCGGATCTCCCTTCGGATTGCGTGCGACCGCCTGTTGGGGAATCAGAATGGCCTGGCTGCTGACGCCCTCCTTCACCTGGGCCCGGACGAACATGCCGGGCAGGAGAATCCCCTGCGGATTGGGAAGGACGATCCGCAGAATGAACGAGCCCGTCGTCGGGTCCACCGTGACCTCGCGGAACTGGAGCGTTCCTTCCAGGGGATACATTGTGCCGTCCTCCAGGATGAGCTTGACCTTGTTTTGGTCTGGTCCATCCGGATTGAGGCGGCCATCCGCCAGATAGCGTTGCAGACGCAGCAAGTCGGTGGTGGATTGAGGCACGTCCACGTAGATGGGGTCCAGTTGTTGAATCGTCGCCAGGGCCAGGGGCTGATACGCCGTCACGAGAGCGCCGTCCGTCACGCTGGATCGGCCGATACGTCCGGAAATCGGGGCCGTGACACGGGTGTAACCCAGATTGATCCGGGCCGTCTCAACGGTCGCTTTCCAGAACACAACATCGGCCTCGGACTGGTCCAGGGCGCTTGTCGCGTCATCGTACTCCTGCTGGCTGACGGCTTTGTCGGTAAGCAGATCCTTGTAGCGTTCGACGCGGGAACGAATCGAAGGCAGACTGGCCTGGGATCTGTCGAGGGCGGCCTGGGCGTTGTCGAGCACCGCCTGAAACGGAGCGGGATCGATCTGATAGAGCACTTGGCCGGCCTGCACGTCGGAGCCTTCCGTAAACAGGCGTTTCTGGATGAGGCCGTTGACCTGGGGTCGGATCTCCGCGACCAGATAGGGAGATGTGCGTCCGGGCAACTCCGTGGTCAGCACGACTTTCTGCGTCTGCACCGTCACGGCCACGACCTCGGGGATCGCGGGCGGCGCCGAGGACTGCTGCTGACGACGGTCGCAGCCCCCGGGCAGAAGGCCGCCTGACAGAACTGCCGCAGATAGAATCACTCTGACCACGAGCCTTGTTCTCAATTGCATTGGGAATCTCCAATAACACCGAAGCATGAGTACCTCTGGTAACGACGGCAAACGCCGCCGGTTGTTATGCGTCACGCTTTCCCCCGCGGGACTTCACGAGCCCGTCGAAGAATACTGCCTCGACCTTCTTCAGGTTGGCGTCCAGATCGTCCGCCTGCGGGTCTTCCACGGCGGCGAGGGTCAGCGCCTGCAGCGCCGCGGACAGGCATTTGGCCGCAACCACCGGATCAATGTCATTGAAGCGGCCCTTGCGAACGCCGGAGGCAATCACGTTCGAGAGCGGCTTGGTGACTTGCTCGTCGATTTCCTTCTTCTTGGCTTCGACTCGCGGTCCGGACAGACACCGCCCTCGACTCTCCAGGAGATACAGTCGAAGGGCGATTGCCTGCTCGCGGGCGATCCGTGCGTGGAGGCGGATGAAGCGGCTCAGTCGTCGCCGTTCGTCGCCGTCGCCTTCGAGGGCCGGCAGGACGATGCCCAGGCTCTCCTCGGCCGCAGCGACGAGCAGCTCGAAAAACAGCTCCTCTTTGCTCGCGAAGAAGTTGTACAGGGTGCCCGTGGCGAACTCCGCGGTCGCCGCGATCTCCTGCATCGAAACGTTGTGGAACCCCTTCTCGGAGAACAGGCGCAGCGCCGCGGACAGGATCTCCTGCCGGTGCCGCTGTCGTTCCCGTTCCTTTCTTGAGGGCTTCTGTGCCAACACTGCTCCAACCTCCCGGTCGGACCCCTATTGTGCTCGAATCAACACTCGCACGCTGACCGTGCGTTCATATTGTGAACGATAGTTCATGCCAATGCAAGAGAATTCTGGGCGAAGAAAATGCCTGGTGTGGGAGACGACGCGCTATACGATCTGCCCGTCCTTCTGGACCGCCCAGATCGTGCGGGGTCCCGTTCCGTCGTCCGAGGCAACCTCGACCTGTGCGATGGCGTAGCGGCCCTCGCCTGCCTGGGCCCGTTTCCACGCTTCGTGGAGACAGCCGAGGTAGACCGAGTCCTCCCGGGCCTTGGCGATCTGCTCGTGGAGTGGTCTGGCGGTGTCGGCGGTGAGATCGTCCAATGCCAGTTGCTTGGCCGCTTCGACCTGCTCTGCGGACGATTCCAGGCCCAGGCCCAGTCGGGCAAGGTGCTCCTGAAGCCCCTGCATATACGCGATCCGCAGATGCTCGCGAATTGCTGCCCGGCCGACTTCCGCCAACTCGGTCCACTGCAGCTTGGGCGCGTAGACCCTGCACTGAAAGAACAGGCCGATGACCGCATCATCCGGGAGCGCCTGTCGGATGACCTCCTCGGCACGGACGCCGTAGGTGCCGGCCAGCGCGGACAATCCCTTCCACCATTCCTCCGCAATGTAGAATGCGACGCGTTTGTTCTTCGCCATACTTGAATCCTTCAATGTCTCCGAGCCGGCATGTTATAGCGACTGCGGCAGGAAACGCAAGAGCGTTTTGCCGAGGAGGACCGAACCGCCGGGTTGCATGTCCCACAGGGATGTGATATAACCCCCTGCAAATACTACCTACGATGGATGATTTGCCATTTGTGCGTTCAATGCACCGCCGCGGCGCAATCCGCACATGGCAAATAGTAAATCGCAAATTCCTGAAGGGATTTTATGGAAGTCGCAGAACTCAAGACACTGATCGACGATCTGGAGGCCCGGGTGGAAAAGATCCGGGACTGGCTTTGACTTGGCGAACAAGAAGAGCCAGTTGGCGGAGTTGGGTAACAAGATGTCCACGCCCGGATTCTGGGACAACCAGGAGAGGGCCCAGGCGGTGGTGGGGCAGCTCAGCGTGCTGAAAGCCGTGGTTGAGCCGGTCGAGGAGCTGCAAAAGGAAGTGAAGGACGTTGTGGAGCTGTTCGAGCTGGCCGCGGAAGAAGAAGACGCCGAGGAGCTGGCCCAGCTTGAGAACGACGTCCGAGCGCTGGAGCGGCGCTACCGACTGGTGGAACTGCAAGGGTTGCTGTCGCGCCCGGAAGACACGCGCAATTGCTTCTTCGGCATCCATGCAGGGGCCGGCGGCACCGAGAGCTGCGACTGGGCCAGCATGTTGCTGCGCATGTACACGCGATACTTCGACGCGAACAAGTTCAAATACGAGGAGCTGGAGATCACACCGGGCGAGGAAGCCGGCATCCGCTCGATCCAGTTGCGCGTGATCGGGCCCTTTGCGTTCGGCAAGCTCTCCTGCGAGTGCGGCGTTCATCGGCTCGTGCGAATCAGTCCGTTCGACGCCAACGCCCGACGTCACACGAGTTTCGTGGCGGTCGACGTGCTGCCCGAGTTGCCTGAGACCGATGTGACGCTCAAGGACGCGGATCTGGACATCGTCTATTTCCGGCGTTCCGCCGGCGCCGGCGGGCAGAACGTGAACAAGGTCTCTACCGCAGTCCGCGTCCGGCATATCCCGACGGGCATCGTCGTCGAATGCGTCAACGAACGCAGCCAGGCCCAGAACAAGCGAATGGCTCTGATCATTCTGCAATCCAAGCTCGAACGGATCGAGCAGGAGAAACGCGACAAGGAGATGAACAAGCTCTACGGCGACAAGGGCGAAATTGCCTGGGGCAACCAGATCCGCAGCTACGTGCTCCAGCCGTACCAACTGGTGAAGGATCATCGTACCGACCACCAGACCGGCAACGTCGAAGCCGTCCTTGACGGCGAGATCGAGCCCTTCATCGAGAGCTACCTGCACTACCGCGCCAAGGAGAAGGCCAAGGGCAAGGGATGATGATCGATGAAGGATGATTGGGCATGACGTCCGAACGTTCTCTTCAATCATCCATCATCCATTATCCCTAATCAATGGATTCGCATCATGAAGCAGATTCTTGACATAAACGTGAAGACAACCAGGACCGACCTCGCCAAGTGCAAGACGGGCGTGCTGGTCGTCGGTCGGTTCTCCGACGGCGATCCCGGCGAGCTGATCGTCTCGCTCGACAAGAAGCTTGACGGCGCTATCGCTCGATTGGCCAAGATCGGCGATTTCACCGGCAAGGCCAAGACCCAGGCGGTGGTCTATGGCAACGGGCGGATCGGCGCCGAGCGACTGCTGCTTCTCGGGCTGGGCGAACGCAAGAAAGCCGCGCTCGACACGCTGCGCAAGGCCGCGGCCGCCGCGGCCAACCGCGCCGTCGAGATGAAGATCAAGCATGTCTCGCTGGCGATGCATCGCTGTTTTACAGGCATTCTTGACGCCGAAGTCATGGGTCGGGCAATTGCCGAGGGCGTCTACTTCGGCGCCTATCGCTACGATGAGTACATCACGGCCAACGGCAACGGCAGGCCCCCGTCGCTCGCGGTCGAGGTCGTGGACTCCGATGCCGCGACGCTCAAGGCTCTCGCGCCCGGCCTCTCGACCGGCGCGGTCATCGGGCGAGCTCAGTGCTACGCGCGGACGCTCGCCAATCGGCCGGGCAACGTGATCGATCCGCCCGCGCTGGCGAAGGCAGCGCAGGACCTGGCCCGCGGGCTCCAAGCAGTGCGCTGCACCGTCTTCGACGAGAAGCAGCTCCGGCGAAACAAGATGGGCGGCATCCTGGCCGTCGGCGCCGGCAGTCGCAGCGCGCCGAGATTGATTGTGCTGAAGTACACCCCCCGGAAGAAGCCCGCCAGGGACCTGCCCACGATTGCCCTGGTGGGCAAGGGGATCACATTCGATTCCGGCGGCATCAGCATCAAGCCCGCCCAGGACATGGACCAGATGAAGCTCGACAAGAGCGGGGCGATTGCGGTGCTCGCGACGATCCTCGCCGTTGCGGAAATGGGCCTGCCTGTTAATGTGCTCGGCGTGATCCCGTCCGCGGAGAACCTCCCGAGCGGGACGAGCTTCCGCCCAGGGGACATCGTCACGACCTACAGCGGCAAGACGGTCGAGATCCTGAACACGGACGCGGAAGGGCGGATGATTTTGTGCGATGCGATCGCGTACGCCGCCAGGCAGAAGTGCGGCGTGATCGTCGATATCGCGACGCTGACGGGTGCGTGCATGGTCGCCCTGGGGACGTACAAGGCCGGCCTAATGGGCAACGACGACGTTCTGATCGGCCAAATCGAGAAGGCCGCCGTCGATAGCGGCGAGAAGGTCTGGCATCTGCCCAGCGACGACGAATACGCCGACGAGATGAGGAGCAAGATCGCCGATCTCAAGAATACCGGCAGTCGCTGGGGCGGCGCCTGCAGCGCCGCGGCGTTCCTTCGCCAGTTCGTCCGCGATGCGAAGTGGGCCCATCTGGACATCGCAGGCATGGACCTGTTTGCCAAGGCGACCGAGTGCGCAACGTTGGGTAGCACGGGTTTCGGCGTGCGATTGTTGACAACCTATCTGATGAATCTGGTGAATAAGAAGCGATAATGGCTCAAGAGAAGAAAGCAATCGATGCCGAGCGCATCCGCAAGGCAGTGGAAGAGATCCTGCTGGCGGTGGGGGAAGACCCGGATCGCGAGGGACTGAGAAAGACGCCGGAGCGCGTCGCACGCATGTACGCCGAGCTGCTGGGCGGCACGTTCGAGGATCCGCGCATCCATCTACAGAGCGTCTTCACGGAGAAGTACGACGAGATCGTCCTGCTTCGCGACATCCCGTTCTACAGCATCTGCGAGCATCACCTGCTGCCGTTCATCGGCAAGGCCCACGTCGCGTATCTACCGACGGGCCAGGTCCTGGGCGTCAGCAAGCTGGCGCGGATCGTGGACAACTTCTCGCACCGCCTGCAGGCGCAGGAGCGTCTGACCGGCCAGATCGCCGATTTCCTCATGGAGAACCTCAAGCCGCAGGGCGTCGCGGTCGTGCTCCAGGCCTCGCACGGGTGCATGACGATCCGCGGGATTCGCAAGCCGGGATCCATGATGGTCACCTCCGCGCTGCGAGGCATCTTCAAGCGGGACGCCCGCAGTCGCAGCGAAGTGCTCAGCCTGATGCACAACGACAAGGGACAGTGAGAATTTACGATTTATGATTTGCTATTTACGATTGGGGCGCACACGGGGCGACAGTTCACGCCCGGACGCGCACAAATCGTAAATCGTAAATAGTAGATAGTAAATATCCAAGGGTTTTATGGTTCGCTTGGGCAGGCTGGTTCGGTTCTCGATCAATCCGTTCCTCGCGGAGGACAGCCCCGGATTCAATTCGTATGCGTCCAAGCCCGCCGGCGAAGGGCTGACCATCTTCCTGGAGCTGGCGGTCGAGCTGGTGGGACCCGTCCAGGCGGACACGGGCCTGGTGGTCAACGTCAGCGAGATCGACAAGATCGCCCGCCGGTTCGCGGTGCCGGTCTTCGCCGGTCGGATTCGCGAGCACCTCGGTCGCGGCGAACACATGCCGCTTCGGGCGGTGCTGCACGTCCTGCGGCTGGCCCACGACCACCTGGCCGACAAGTTCGAGCAAGCACGGGTGGATCGGCTCTCGCTCAACCTGAATCCTTACAGGAAAGTCACGATGGATACCAAGGCCCCCGGCATGATGTACTTCAGCGAGAAGTTCGAGTTCGCCGCGACGCACAAGCTGTGGAACGACGCGTTCTCCGAGCAGGAGAACTTCGCAGTCTTCGGCAAGTGCGCCAATCCGACCGGCCATGGCCACAACTACATCGTCGAGGTCACGGTCTGCACGCCCGCCGACGGCCCGATGCTTCGGATTGGCGAATTCGAGCAGACGGTGGACTCTCGCCTGATGCAGCTCGTGGACCACAAGAACCTGAATCTCGACGTGCCCGAGTTCCGGGATCGGATCGCGACCGTGGAGAATCTGGCGGTCTTCGCCTGGGAGCGGCTGGCCGACCAGTTCCATCCCGGCCGGCTCCACTGTGTCACAGTCTGGGAGTCCGACCGAACGTATTGCACGTACTATGGCCCGTCCGAGTCCAGCCGCACGATGTGACTCTTGGCGGTGCCTTGCCAGTGGATCGGGAAAATCCGAATATCGAAACCCGAAACCCGAAACAAATCCAAATAGGGAAATCCAAATGCTCGAAACGCTGTCGCCGGATCAGCGGAACCGTTTCGAATTTTGGATTTCGGTCATTGGTGCTTGTTTCGGATTTCGAGTTTCGATATTCGGATTTCATCTTCGTGAGGTGTGCTGATTGATGTTCGACATCCTCTACGAAAACGCGGACCTGGTCGTCGTGAACAAGCCGGAGGGCCTGGCGGCCATTCCCGAGCAGAACCCCCGGGAGCCGTCCCTCTTCGAGCGGCTCTGCGCCGAGCGGGGCGAGACGCTCTTCATCGTGCACCGGATCGACAAGGACACCAGCGGCGTGATCCTCTTCGCGCGCAACGCGGATGCCCACCGGCGCCTGAACATGGAATTCGAGACCCGCAGGGCCCGGAAAACGTACCTGGCCCTGGTGCATGGGGTCATCGCGGGCGACTGGGGCAAGATCGACAAGCCGCTGGCTCGCTTCGGCTCCGGCCGGGTCGGCGTCAACGCCCAGCGGGGCAAACCCTCTCTCACCGAGTACCAGGTCGTACGCCGATTCCCCGCCCACACCCTCGTCGAGGCCTACCCCCGGACCGGCCGGCGGCACCAGATTCGCGTCCATCTCTACAGCATCGGCCACCCCATCGTCGGCGACCGTCTCTACGGCGAGCGGACCCTTCAGCAGGGGTATCCGCGCATGATGCTCCACGCCAGGACGCTGACGATCCGTCCGCCTTCCGGCGACGAGCTGACGGTCGAAGCCCCTGTCCCCGAGTCGTTCACCGGTGTGCTCGACACGGTTTCGGGTGGGTGATGACCAGATCGCTCCAGCCGCCGACGCGAAACGCCTCCCCGGTTGTCATTCCCGCGCAGAGCCTGCCCCCGACCTGATCGGGGGCGGGAATCCACTCCCCAGGATGTGTGCGGTCCCAGGATTCCTGGATTCCTGCTTGACGCAGGAATGACAGTGTCGTGACGAGGGTCGTGTCATCATTCTCAAATCGTGCCCGCCCCCGCGTGTGTCATTCCCGCGCAGGCGGGAATCCATGTGTCCTGCGGAGGGTCATGGGCCCTTGTCTGCGATCTGAGCGAAGGCCGGCTGGTCGAGGATCTGCCGGGCCAGAAGGGCGTACCCTTGGCCGATGGGGTGACTGGCGTCCACGTACTGCTCGGCCGGCAGCGCCGCAGGGACGAAGTGCGGGACCTTATTCTTTTCGAGCCAATCGGCGACCTGGGTCTTGATCGTGTTGTAGGTCGCGGCGTCCGCGTCATTGAGCATGTGCTCGTTGAACGGCCCGACGAGGACGAAGACTCGATTGCCCTGGCTGTGGAGGAGGTCCAGGGCCCGGCGGAAGAACTGCCATTGCAGCGAGCTGTCGAGTGTGACCCAGGCGAGGTCCTGTTTCTTGGCGCCCTTCTCGACCCAGGTGCCGCCCGTCGGCTCGGGCGCGCCGCCCAGCGAAGGCAGGCCGCGAGTCAGCGCCGCCAGCGGGCATTGGTACGGATGCTGGAGCGTCCAGTTCTGGACGTCCATGCTCTCGTAATACGTGGTTCGCAGATGGGTGATCCAGTTGGCGAAGGGGATCGTCCGCCGCAACGCGATTCGTGCACGCTGGGAGAACGGCGCCTTGTAGCAGGGGATCTTGACCGTGAACTGCGAGACCAGGTCCGAGTGGTTGAAGCGGAATTCCTTGTCCGTCTGCAGGTCGTGCTTGACGGAAGTCATCCAGAGCGGGTTGAAATGCAACAGGATGGTTTTGTCGCGCAAACGCGGCGCATAGTATCGCAGCAGACCCTCCAGCGCCGCGGGGTGTGTGCCGTCCAGGCCGAGGTTGGCGAATCGCGCCTGGCCGGAGAACTCGTTGAGGTAGTGCGAGAGCGTCTCGTCCGGCGGCACGTAGTGGCCCCAGACGACGGAATCACCGATCACGAGCGATTGTGACTTGCCGCACACGTCACGACAGTAGCGGCTGTAGAGCCAGTAATCGCTGCCCAGTTCGTATGGCACGCGGTAGTCGTCGCCGGGCTCGAGCTTCTCGAATTGCTGCCAGGCGGTTGGGCCAAAGCCAATCAGCGCCAGCAGGACCGCAGCCACGATGAGCCAGTCCGCGCCGGACAGCCGCAGGGCGTGCGAGCAGTCGAAGTCGGAGACAATAGATTCCTCGGGACGGTTGTCTTGAGTCTTCGTTTCTTCCATCGGCATTTGCATTGTGTACCTGCGATTCTCCGGACGCGAAGATGTCGCGATTTCACATTCGTGCCCTGTGACAGGGCCTCTTGTCATGCTGAACGCAGTGAAGCATCCGGCCTGTGAACGAGAGGTGCGTATTGTCCGCGGAGCACCCGTCGTATTCTTGTCCCTGATCCTTCGCTTCGCTCAGGATGACAAACACGCAGTTTGATTCTGTCTTCGGCATTTCCGTCTTTCTGTGTTGGTGGGCACAGCCTACCCTACTACGCCGTCCACGTTAATTCGGTGGGCAGCATATCGGCGTATGGCCTGTTCGGAGTTCCGCGTTTACGCGGTCTTCACCCGCCTGAAGGCGGAACTCCAAACGGTGTCCGCGACGTTTGCCCACCAA
>JAXDBU010000118.1:0-37821 GCA_034678485.1 Sedimentisphaerales bacterium
CTGCAAGGCCTCGGCCTTGCGAACCGCGACGGCTCCGCCGCCGACGACCACGACCCGTCGTTTGCCCAACTCCATGAATATCGGGTACTTTGCCATAAGATCAATTATACCAGCCCGGCCGACGAGCAACACAAGTTTCTCGCCAGGTCAGCGCAATTGATGACACACACTGCCTCTACCTACGCATCCGCCCACCCGGCGTTCAGACAAACGGGTGGTCTCACGCAGAGCCGCAGGGACGAGGAAGAGGGAAGGTGAGAAGTTGAGAACGTCAGAAGGTCAGAAGTAGGGTGCCCCCGATCAGGTCGAGGGCAGGCTCCCCCTGCGAAAGCAGGGGGATCACGCACCGTCTTGTCTTACTTCCGCACATCCCTGAGCCAATTGCGGGCCAGGATGTCGAGGTCCAGCCAGTCCACCTTCCCGTCGCCGTTGATATCGCCTGCAATGATCGTTTTGGAGACGGGTTCATCGAAGTAGGATTTGCTCGCTTCGGCGGTCCCGCCGTAGGCGCCGATGTTGATTCGCCCGCCGTTGGGGAATGGTTCATTGCCGATGGGATCGTTCGGATCACCCGCGTCGACACAGGGACTCGTCACATCGTCTTGGACCCAACTACCGCTGTTTGGGTCCCATCGCCCAGCCTGGGACTTCAGGTAGTAATTACCACCCGGCTCACATGGGTGGTCTGCCCCGCCCTGTACATCGTTGCTGCCCTGGGCACCACGGACCAGCGATGCGAAGAGAGGATCATCGAGTATGTTGCCGTTGTGCTGAAAAACACCTTGGATTGGACTAAAGACCCCTGGAAGCAAATCCCCCCGAGTATCATACAGGCTGTTCTGTCCCGGCTCGATGCAGCAGTATTGAATGGTCATCGCCACACACCCCATGATGGACGTACAGGCCTTCCCGTCACAGACGATCTGGTCTCCCTGGGGGGCACGATTGTCCCACAGGATCGTATTGCGAATGACAGCTTCTCCGCTCCCCCCGCCAAGCCCGATTCCGCCGCCCGAGTCCCCGGCACGGTTACCAACGATTGTGCAGTTGTCTATGTAGAGAGGATGGTCCCCAGTGTAAGAAATGCCACCTCCACGAACACCCGCCTCATTCGCCGACAGGATGCAGTTACTCACTGGGGGGGGGGCGCTCGCGATGCATGAATCCCGCCGCCCCAACGAACGGCTTCATTCTCCGATACAACGCAACCGGTGATTGTTGGGTTGGCAGATTCGCATAATATCCCACTCCCATTCTCGGCGTATCCATTAACAACAGACACGCCGACAAGGACCGATTGCGTATCTTCACCGGTGTGGAAGTGAAACCCCCTATGCGCCTCCGCTTCAGAGCCTTGGCAATCGATAGTACATGTTCTTGCCCCGTCTGTGCTCTTAACGATGATTGCTCTGCCCCTGAAGTCGATGTCGCGATTCCCATCGCCGGTGTAAGTTCCCGGTGCAACCAGGACCGTATCACCATTGACGCTCGCATTGATCGCCGCCTGGATCGTCGGGTATTCTGAGGGGACCTTGAGCACTGCGCCAAGGCTCCAACTCCCCATCAGCAGAAAGAAAACGATACTGGATAACATTGTCCGCTTCATACGAACCTCCGCAGGTTGTCAAGCCCGGTCGGCAGTTTCCCTCGAACCCAAGTATACAGCTACACAAGACGTCTACTCAGTGCTCCCATCCTGGAGCCAGTGCCTGACCAGGATGTCGAGGTCCAGCCAGTCCACCTTCCCGTCGCCGTTGATGTCGCCTGCAACGATTGTCTCGGCGACCGGCTCGCCAAAGTAGGACTTGCTCGCTTCGGCAGTTCCGCCGTAGGCGCCCATATTGACCCGCCCGCCGTTGGGGAAGGGCTCATCGCCGATAGGACTATTCGGATCGCCTGCATCGATACATGGACTGGTGACATCGTCCTGGACCCAGCTTTCGTTGTTGGGATCCCACCGTCCGGCTTGGCTCTTGAGATGGTAATCTCCCCCAACCCAGAAGTCGTCGCCTGGTTCGTCAGGAGTTCCGTTCGGGTCCCACTGACCATCGCTCACAAACAATGGATTGCCCACGAGCCACTGGCCCGAGATATGTGCATATGGATCGTATACATCATTGGGCTCATTCCCCAAGAGAGTGTTCAAGACACGTAGTCGCATGGCAAGAAGGACAGGCTCGCCCAGAAGGTCTATATCATTGCCGTTACGGTCAGCGCTGTTGCCCCAGACAACTGAGCTACGCAGATGAGCCGTGTCGTTGTTCCCTCCTGGTCCACACGAAATGCCACCGCCAATTCCTCGCCTGCCTGTTCGGTTCCCGGCCACAGTGCAGTTGACGAACTGATGACTCCCACCGCAGTATATCCCTCCTCCTTGGCTGGTGGCGACATTCCCAATGACCAGACAGTTCACCACTTGAGACTTTCCGGAGTAGAGGGCCATTCCTCCACCCCTTTGACCAGCACCGCCGTAGAGCCAATCCCAGGGTGCGAGACTCGCGATGTTGCCTACGACGACGCAATTCTCTACACGGATGTCCGATCGACAAGCAGCAATTCCCCCGCCTTGTCTGGCTACGTTGCCCGTGATAATGCAACCCCTAATGGTTGGACTGCTGTCTACGCAGTAGAAGGCACCGCCATCTTCTGCTTCCAGGAACGCTTGAGTCATCGTGAATCCCTGGACCACGGAATTCGCATCCTCGCCAGAGTGAAAGAGGAAACCCCCGGTGATACTCAGGATCTATCAGTCGCGGAGGCCCAGCAATCCGACCGTGACCACCGCATTGGATGACACAGAATTCCGGGCCTGTCTCGCTCCTGACGATGATGGCCTTGCCGCCAAAATCGATGTCGCGATTCCCGTCGCCGGTGTAAGTTCCCGGTGCAACCAGGACCGTATCGCCATTGGCGCTCGCATCAATGGCTACCTGGATCGTCGGACAGTCCCCCGACCCGTCGTTGGCCACGCGGATCGTCCTGCCAAAACCGATGGGACAGACCGCCAGAACAAGGATGTAGACGACCGGCACGCTGAATACTGCTGTTCTCGCTCTCATACTCCGCTCCCTTCAATGAATGGATAATGACCGTATGTAACGGACCTGTCGCACGAGACACGTGCGCGCCGGTCGAAGGGGGCGAGTATGAAAGGTGCTGCAAAGCTACGTTATGATGACGGCCGAGATACAAAAGACATCCGGCCCGCCTTCGGCTCTCGTTCTCAGTTTCTTGTATTGTACCATCCGGATCAACAACAATGCAAGCGTTCTTTCGACCTTGCGGCGATTGTCATGCGGAGCAACGCGAAGCATCTGGCGAGGGAGTGCGAGGTTGCCCTCGACTGCGAATGAAACGTCCTGTCCGAAGCCCAGGTCCTTCGCTGCACTCAGGACGACAAGAGAGGGATTGGCTGGTGTGTCACTCCGTTCAGCATAGCAGGTCGCACGGATCCCTGCCACGAATTGGTGGAGCGTCTGGACCATTCAGGTTTGTGCATGTGAATTTGTTTCGGGTTTCGAGCTTCGGATTTCGGATTTGCCGGGCGACGCCGGGATCGTGTACACTTCGCAGCGTATGACCCTATTCGGAGGTCCGACATGATTCGATTGCGTGCACCCCTGGCGGACAGCAACGTGCGACGACTCACGGCTGGCGATGAAATCCTCATCGACGGGACGATCTACACCGCGCGCGACATGGCCCACAAGCGGCTGTGTGCGGCGCTCGACGCGGGCGAGAATCTGCCCATCGCGCTGGAAGGCGCCATCCTGTACTTCGTCGGTCCGACGCCCGCCCGGCCGGGCAGGGTAATCGGCGCAGCGGGACCGACCACATCCGCTCGCATGGACCCGTTCAGTCCGAAGCTGGTTGCGCACGGCCTGCGTGCTATGATCGGCAAAGGTTATCGCAACGACGAGGTCCGTCGGGCTCTGGCGCAGTACGGCGCGGTGCACCTCGCGACGCTCGGTGGGGCCGGGGCATTGCTGGGCAAGCACATCGTCCGAGCGGAGGTCGTCGCCTACGAGGACCTCGGCACCGAGGCCATTCGACGCCTGGAGGTGGTTGATTTCCCTGCGGTTGTGGCTTATGATGCCGCTGGCGGCAGTGTGTATGAAGGTCTGACGACGCAATCGAAGTCTGGAGCATGACATGAAAACCGCGTTGCTGGGGCTCGTTCAATCGGGCAAGAGCACGATTTTTTCCGCAATCAGCGGCAAGGCGATCCCGGCTATGGGGGTCATCGCCATCGAGGAGGCCATCGTGCCTGTCCCGGATGAGCGGCTGATATGGCTGGAGGGATTGTATAAGCCCAAGAAGACCGTCCGGGCGACCATCGACGTGCTGGATCTGCCGGGCTTCAGCTTCACGGACGATCACGGCCGGACCGCGGCTCGAAAGCTGATCGGCCAAATCCGCACGGTGGACATGCTGGTGATGGTAATCCGTGCGTTCGACGACCCGTCCGTCCCGCCGTACCGAAACAAGGTCGATCCCAAACGCGATCTGCTGGAATTGCAGACCGAACTGCTGCTGTCCGACCTCGAACTGGTCACGACGCGAATCGAGAAGCTCGAAAAGCAAGTGATGCGGCCCACCAAGACCATCGCCCAGGACAAGGTCGAGCTGGCCCTCCAGAAGCGACTCCAGGAGGCCATCGAGTCGGAGAAGCCCATCAGCTCGGCCATCCAGAACGAGGACGAGTTGAACATCATCAAATCGTTGGGCTTCCTGACGCTCAAGCCCATGGCTCTCGTCGTCAACGTGGGTGAGAACCAACTCGACAGGACCTTCGACTTGGGCCAGGTGATGGGTGGCGAGATTCCCGTCGTGAGCATGTGCGCCAAACTGGAGCACGAGCTGGCCCAATTGGACGAGGAGAGCCGGGCGGTCTTCAAGGCGGACCTGGGGATCACCGAGTCCGCGGCGGAGAAATTCGTCAAGATCTGCTACTCGGCGCTGGGTCTGATCAGCTTCCTGACGGTCGGGCCGGACGAGGTGCGGGCCTGGCCCATCCACCAAGGCACGATCGCCTGGGACGCAGCGGGCAAGGTGCACTCCGACATCAAGCGAGGTTTCATCCGCGCCGAGACGATGGCCTACGATGACCTCAAGCAGTTGGGCGACGAAAAGGCCGTGAAGGCCGCGGGCAAGATGCGACTCGAAGGCAAGGAGTACGTCGTCAAAGACGGCGACATCATCAACTACCGATTCAACGTGTAGTAACAGGAGAACAGTGATTTCATGAAAGCGGCTGTGCTGACCGGGATTCGACGGATGGAGGTCCGCGAGGTTCCCGACCCGACGATCGAAAAGGAGACCGACGTCCTGCTCAAGATCGAGAAGGTGGGCGTCTGCGGGTCGGATGTCCACTACTTCGAGACGGGCCGGATCGGATCGCAGGTGGTCCAGTTCCCGTTCATCGTTGGGCACGAGTGCGCTGCGACGGTTGCTGCGGTGGGCAAGGCGGTCAAGCACGTCAAGCCGGGAGATCAGGTCGTGGTCGAGCCTGCGGCCCCTTGCCATCGATGCGACCAGTGCAACAAGGGTCGGGAGAACACTTGTTTTCACATGCGGTTTCTCGGCACGCCCGGCCAAGGCGACGGCTGCCTGAGCGAGTTCCTGGTGATGCCCGAGGAGTGCTGCCTGCCCACGCGTGGCAGGATTACCATC
This sequence comes from Sedimentisphaerales bacterium, assembly GCA_034678485.1. Taxonomy (GTDB): domain Bacteria; phylum Planctomycetota; class Phycisphaerae; order Sedimentisphaerales; family Anaerobacaceae; genus PLanc-01. The sequence continues at coordinate 5,674 of JAXDBU010000118.1, forward strand.
GAGCAGGGCGTGCTCTGCGAGCCGCTGGCGATTGGGGTCTACTCGGTCCAGCAGGCCAAGCTGTCGCGGACGGACGACATTGCGATTCTTGGCGCCGGTCCCATCGGGCTCAGTTGCATGGTCGCGGCCCGGGCACAAGGCGTTCGAGCCTGTTATTTGACGGAGAAGATCCCGGAGCGTGAAGAGACCGCCAGTCTCGGCGGCGCGACCTGGGTCGGCAATCCGCTCGAAGAGGACGTCGTTGCCGCGATTCTCAAGAAGCAGCCGCTCGGGATGGACGTTGCGTTCGAGTGCGCCGGCCAGCAATCGACCATCGACCAGGGGATCGACCTGCTCAAGCCCGGCGGCAAGCTCATGTTGGTCGGGATACCTCGCGAGGACCGGGTCTCCTTCGGGATTGACAAGATTCGCCGCAAGGAGATCACGATCATCAACATCCGTCGGCAGAACCGATGCACCGAGAGGACGATTGATCTGGTGGCCTCGCAGAAGATCAAGGCGGACTTCATGGTGACCCATCGATTCGAACTGGAGCGAATCCAGGAGGCTTTCGAATTGGTCGCTGGATACCGGGATGGGGTCGTCAAGGCGATGATCGAGATGTGATGGCGGTTTGAGTTCAGACGAGCAAAACCATGGGGTTGCGGAGGCGGGGGTGGTCAACGTGTTATGAACAGGGGGCACAAGAACGTCAGTATCCTCAGCATCGGCAACGAACTGCTCAGCGGGAGGACCGTCGATACGAACGCCGCATTCATTGCCAGGCGATTGCGGACAATCGGTCTGCCGGTCGTCGGCGTGTACAGCGTCGGCGATGAGGAGCCGGCCATTCGGCGAAGGCTGGCGATCGCCCTGGAGGAAGCGGATGTCCTGTTGATTACGGGCGGTCTCGGACCGACCGACGACGACCTGACGCGACAGGCGCTCGCAGGTTTTCTGGGCGTCGAATTAGTGCTCTGCGAGGATCTGCTTGAGATGTTGCGTCAGTTCTTCGACCGTCGGGGCTTCCCAATGCCCGAAAGGAATGTGATTCAGGCCCACATCCCGCGTGGTGCGACCGTGATCCCGAACGAGCGGGGCACCGCGCCGGGCATCCGAGCCGAGACTGGCGGCAAGCTGATCTACGCGATGCCGGGTGTGCCCGGTGAGATGGAACATATGCTCGATGCGCTCATTCTGCCGGAACTGCAGGGATTTGCCGCTGGGCAGGCGATCTACGTCGAGAGACTTCGCTGCTTCGGAGCGGGGGAATCGAGGATCGCCGAGATGATCGGCGACGCGATGAGACGCGGAAGGAATCCCCTGGTCAACTGCACGGTACATGCCGGCGTGGTTACCCTGGAGATCGTGGCTTCCGCTGCCGACCTGGGCGAGGCGCAAGCGATGGCTGCCCATGAGGAGCAGTCCTTGCGAGTCGTGCTCGGCAATTTGGTTTATGGCGCTGGCGATCAGACCCTCGCACAGGTGGTGGGCGAGCATCTGGCTCGCGCGGGCCAGACGCTGGCTGTGGCGGAGTCCTGCACGGGCGGCCTGCTCGGCTCGCTGATTACGGATGTTCCAGGTTCCAGCCGATACTTCACACATGGGTGGGTCACGTACAGCAACGCGGCAAAACAGAGCGAACTCATGGTGCCCCTGGAAATGCTCGATAAACAAGGTGCGGTCAGTGAGCAAGTGGCTCGCGCCATGGCGCAGGGCGCCCGGCAACGAGCCGGGGCCGACTACGCGATTGCCCTTACGGGGATCGCTGGTCCCGGCGGCGGCAGTGAACAAAAGCCTGTGGGATTGGTATATATTGCCGTGGACAGCCGTGATGGCGCGGAGGCCTCGCGACACGTTTTCTCATCTGATCGCAGTTGTGTGCGTCTCCGCGCTGCGCAAACAGCGTTGAATATGCTGCGATTGATGCTGATCTGAGGATTTGACAGATCGACCCCGAGGTGCTATAATAATACGATTGGCGACAGCAACATGAGGTTCGTATGACCAAACAGCGCATGCGCTTGGGGGAAATCCTCTTCAAGGCAGGCTTGGTAGAAAAGCAAGCTCTGATCAACGCGATCAAGACAGCCAAGACCAGCAACAAGAGGCTCGGACAGGTTCTCGTCGATCTGGGCCTGATCAATGAGGACACGCTGGCCAAGGCCATTGCCAAGCAGTTCGGCCTGAAATACATCGATGTCGAGCAGGCGCCCATCCCGCCGGATGCGACGAAAATCATCCCCGAGGACCTCATCAAACGGCATAATGTCCTGCCTCTCAGTGTCAGCAACGGTCGTTTGAAGCTGATCATCGGGGATCCGATGGACCTCGACATGATGGATTCCGTCCGGCTTCGTCTCAATAAGGAGCTGGAATGCTGTGTGGCCAATCCGAAGAAGATCCGGATCTACATTGAGGAATCGCTGGTGGACAAGAGCACGCCGGCGGTGGAAGACGACCGATTGAAGCACAGCATCGACGCGACAGCAGCCGAGCTGGCGGAGGCAGGGCATGAACTTCAGGCCGAGGCCATGCGAATCCAGGCAGGCGACAACGGCGATGAAGGTCCGATCATCCGCCTGGTGAACCTGATCATCGATACCGCCTACCACATGCGAGCGAGCGATATTCACGTCGAGCCGATGGCCGACCGGGTTCGTATTCGCTACCGCGTCGATGGCGTTTGCCTTGAGAAGGACTGCATTCCCAAGAACATGCAGAATCCGCTGGTCGCTCGATTCAAGATTCTCTCGGGCATGGACATTGCGGAGAAGCGACTGCCTCAGGACGGTCGTATCAAGCGGAACATCGCGGGCACGGACATCGATTTCCGTGTTTCGTCCCTGCCGGGCGTGCATGGGCCGAGCGTTGTGCTTCGTATCTTGCGGCCTGACGCCGTCAACATCGGCATCGAATCGCTCGGTTTCGAGCCGGACAACTATCAGCTTTTCCAGCAAATCATCAAACGTCCCAATGGTATCTTCCTCGTGACCGGCCCGACTGGAAGCGGCAAGACCACTACGCTTTACGCGGCTCTCCAGGAGCTGAACAAGCCGGACAAGAAGATCATCACGGCGGAGGACCCTGTCGAGTACAACTTCGCTGGGATGAACCAGTGCCAGGTCAAAGAGGAAATCGGGCTGACGTTCGACAAGATCCTTCGGGCCATGCTCCGTCAGGCGCCGAACATCATTCTGGTCGGTGAAATCCGCGATAGCGAAGTGGCGGATATCGCAATCCAAGCCGCTCTGACAGGCCACTTGGTATTCAGTACCCTGCACACCAACGATGCCTGCGGCGCCATTACGCGTTTGATCGATATGGGGGTCAAGCCCTTCCTTGTCGCCAGCTCGATTCAGGCGATCATGGCTCAGCGTCTGATCCGGGTGATCTGCAAGAAATGCAGGGTGGTGGATGAGCATCCCAATCCGAAACACCTGCGCCTTCTTGGCATCGATCCGGCGGATATCAAGAAGCGCCCCGTCTACAAAGGTGCCGGGTGCAGCGCGTGTCACAATACCGGATACAAAGGACGTCTCGGCATCTTTGAGATGATTGAGATGAACGCGGAGTTGAGGGAACTGGCTTACAAGCGGGCCACGACGAGCGAACTGCGAGCGGCCGCGAAGGCGGGTGGAATGAGAACGCTCGCGGAAGATGGGGTTTTGAAGGTCTTCAAGGGGATCAGCACACCCGAAGAGGTCTCGCGTAACGCGCAGATCGAAGGGATCGTGGCGGAGGAATAGACACAACTGTTCTTCATGGTAAAGGGTCATCGATGGCAACACTGAACATGGACAGAATCCTCCAGGCGTGCGTTACGCAAGGGGGATCGGACATTCACATTTCTGTTGGCCGACCGCCGGTCATGCGAATTGACGGGCACCTGCGGTCTCTCGAGACGAAGGTCCTGGAGCCGGACGATGCGGCGGCCCTTATGAAGAGCATCACCCCGGAGCGGTGCCAGCAGGAGCTTCAGGAAGAGGGAGGGACCGACTTCGGGTTTGCCTACGGCAGCGCCGCTCGTTTTCGCGTCTCCGTGTTCAAGCAGAAGGGCAACATCTCCCTCGTGTTGCGTCAGATCCCTTATAAGATCATGACCTTCGAGGAGTTGGGTCTGCCGAAGATCTGCGCAGCCCTGTGCCGGCGACCACGCGGCATGTTCCTGGTTACCGGACCGACCGGAAGCGGCAAGACGACGACCCTCGCGACGATGATCAACTACATCAACGAGAACTTCGATCGCCACATCGTGACGATCGAGGACCCCATCGAGTACTACCACCCCCACAAGAAGTCGGTAATCAACCAGCGAGAGGTGGGTGTTGACGTACCGAGCTTTCAGGAGGCGCTGCGTCGCGTGCTGCGACAGGACCCGGATGTGATCCTGGTCGGTGAGCTGCGAGACCTGGAGACGATTGAGGCCGCTGTGCGGGCAGCGGAGACTGGACACTTGGTTTTCAGTACAGTTCACACCACCAGTGCGGCGGGGACGGTGAACCGAATCATTGATGTGTTCCCGACGGACCAGCAGGAACAAATCCGCATTCAGTTGAGCGGTAACCTGATCGCGGTCCTTAGCCAGGCGCTGTGTCCATTGGCTGCCGGGCGGGGCCGTATCGCGGCGTATGAGTTCATGGTCGTTACGCCCGCCATCGCCAACCTGATCCGCGAGAACAAGACCTATCGTATTGATTCGAGCATCCAAACGGGCAAGAAACTGGGCATGCAACTGCTCGATGAGCACCTGCGGAACCTCTACGACATCGGCAAGATCACCCTGGAGGAGATGCTGGACAAAGCGCGTGTACCGGGTGCGCTCCAGGAGAAGGCCTTGGCCAAGATCGCCGGCGCCAAGGGCAAGCAGAAGAAGAAGGCTGCGGAGGCGGCGAAAGAAATGGACGATCTCGGACCGATCCTGAAGACGTGATGGTCGGGGCATTCTCCAGCTCGCCGACGGCGAACTGACATGGGGTGGCACTGGGCCCATGGAGTGGCTCTTTGGCATTATCCGAAGACAAGTCAGCTTGGTTGAGGGGTTTGGCGGTGTCTCGTTAACCAGGTGTCAGATTTATAATGTTCTTTAAAATAGATGTTTACTTCGATACAATATGGTCGTACTGGATTATAGGGTGTTAAAGGGTCTTTCGCGATGGGTAAGACAAACGCAATTGAAAAGCTCCCTCCAGTCGAACAACTCCGCGGTCGCCCTATCGGTAGGATCCTGATGAAGATGGGGCTTCTGAGCCGGGAGAAGGTTCACGAATGCCTCGAAGTCCAGAAGAAGCGAGGAGGCGGCATCCGTATCGGGCAGATCTTCCTGGAATTGGGGTTGGTTGACGAGGCCCGTCTCCAAATCGCTCTCGCCGCCCAGCGGGGAATCGAGTACATCAGCATCGATGGGGTGGACATCCCGCCGGATGTGGTCGAGAAGGTGCCCGCGCAGATGGCGAAGACGTACCACCTCTTGCCCATCGCATACAGCAAGGACAAGAATGAGTTGACGGTCGTCCTGGATAATGTGGACAACTTCCGGGCGACGGATGACCTGCGGACGCTGATGGGTTTCACTGTAACGGCAAAGATGACCGATCGCAATAGTCTCGAGGGTACCCTGAACAAGCTCTATGAGACCAAGCAGGATGACAACATCACCGAGCTGATCGACGAGATCCAGTCGGACGCGTTCCTCCAGGAGTTCGAGGGCAGGAACACGAGCATCGACCTCGACGAGTTGAAGGAACTGTCGGAATCGAACCCGGTGAAGAAGCTGCTGAACCTTGTGCTGCTCCAGGCGATTCGGGACAAGGCCTCGGACATTCACTTCGAGCCGTTCGAGTCCGAGTACAAGATGCGGTACCGCATCGACGGCGAGCTGTACGAGATGATTCCGCCCCCGAAGTACATCGCGGCGGCCTTGAGCTCGCGTATCAAGGTTATGGCCAGCCTGGACATCGCGGAGCGCCGTCTGCCTCAGGACGGTCGTATCTCCCTGACCGTGCAGGGCAATCCGGTGGATCTCCGCGTCAGCGTGCTGCCCACGATGTTCGGCGAGAGCGTCGTGCTTCGCGTGCTGGACCGCAGTCAGGTGAGCTTCGACATCAACAAGCTGGGACTGCGTCCGAACGACACCAAGACGTTCCGAACGCTGATCGACAAGCCGAACGGGATCATCATCGTCACGGGCCCCACCGGCTGCGGCAAGACGACCACCCTGTATTCGGCCCTCAACGAGCTGAATACCATCGACACCAAGATCATCACCACGGAAGACCCCGTCGAATACGACATGGACGGCATGATTCAGGTCCAGATGAAGCCGGCCATCGGATTGACGTTTGCCCGCTGTCTGCGTTCCATCCTGCGTCAGGACCCGGACATCATTCTGGTCGGCGAGATTCGTGACCTCGAGACCGCGGAAATCGCGGCCCAGGCATCCCTGACAGGGCACCTGGTCTTCACGACCCTGCACACCAACGACGCCCCGAGCTCGATCGCGCGTCTGCTGGACTTCGGGATCGAGCCGTTCCTTCTGACGGCCACGATCGAGGCGATCGTAGCCCAGCGATTGGTGCGAAAGATCTGCACGAGCTGCAAGACGGCGTTCGAGCCAAGCGAGGCCCAGCTCAAAGATCTCCGTCTGACGGAAGAGGAGATCAAGGGCAGGAAGTTCTACTACGGCCGGGGGTGCAGTCGGTGCAACGGCACCGGCTACAAAGGCCGGCTCGGCGTCTTCGAGATCATGGTATTCAACGAGGAGATTCGCGAGTTGATCATGAACCGTGCCTCAACGAACGTGCTGCGCGTCGCGGCCGTCAAGGCGGGGATGATCCAACTGCGCAGCAATGGTCTGGACGCCATGTTCGAAGGACTGACCACGATCGACGAGATTGCCAAGGAAACGATGATCGAAGGATAGCCAGGTCGCCTGAATAGTCGTACAGGCAAACGGATCAAGGGAAAGTGAGGTTGGAGTATGCCGGTCTTCCAGTACGTGGCGCTGGATTCGCAAGGCGTTGAGATCAAGGACGAGATCGAGGCCTTGAGCGAAAAGGAAGCGATCAGCAAGATCCGCAACATGGGGTATTTCCCCACGAAGGTTCGTCCCAAGTCCGCGACCGCGAGAGGCGGCGCGAAGGCCGCTGCGGCGAAAGCCAAGAGGCGACGGGGGGCCGGCGCCAAGGCCAAGGTCAAGCAGGTCACCCAGTTCGCCCGGCAGCTCTCGACGCTCCAGGACGCGGGCCTGCCGATTCTTCGCTCCTTGCGGATTCTTGAGGAGCAGCAGAAGAAGGGGGGGTTCAAACGAATCATCGGGTACGTGGCCGACGATATCGAGGGCGGCTCGACGCTTTCGGAGGCGTTCAGCAAGTATCCGCGATCTTTTGACCGGCTGTTTGTGAACATGGTCGCGGCGGGCGAGGCCGGCGGCGTGCTCGACCTGATCCTGTCCCGCGTTGCGGACTTCAAGGAGAAGGCCGAACGGCTCAAGGGCCGCGTCAAGGGCGCCATGATCTACCCGGTCGTGGTGCTGGTCGCCGCGTTGGGAATCGTGATCGGCCTGATGACCTTCGTGATTCCGTCGTTCGCGGCGACGATCTCGGAGATGGCCGGCGGAAAGCTCAATCCGATTACCGCGACCGTGATGGGGATCAGCGCCTGGATGACCAAGCAATACGGATGGGCCTATCTGATTGGCATACCTGTCGCGATCATATTCATTCTTCGATTCCTCCGGCGGTTCCGCCCGGTCCGCGTCGTGCTGGACGCGATCAAGTTGAAACTCCCGGTCCTCGGGCAGTTGTCCAGCAAGATCTCCATCACGCGATGGACGCGAACCCTCGGCACGCTCATCAGCGCCGGTGTCCCCATTCTCGACGCGATCAACGTGACGCGCGAGACCGCCGGAAACGAGGTGTACGCGAACATGCTCGGCGCCGTGCACAACTCGATTCGCCAGGGCGACACGTTCGCCGGGCCGCTCAAGGCCTCCAAGACGGTGGACCTGCTCGTGGCGAACATGGTCGCGGTCGGCGAGGAAACCGGCGACCTCGACAAGATGCTTCTGAAGGTGGCCGATCAGTACGACGAACAGGTCGACGTGCTCGTCGGCGGCCTGATGTCCATGCTCGAACCGATCATGATCATCGGCCTTGGAAGCATCGTCGGCGTCATCGTGATGTCCGTGTTCTTGCCCATCATTCAGGTGATTCAGAGTCTGGGTTCTCAGACGTGATCGATAATTCGCAAAACCGAAGATCCAACTTGTCGCGCATCAGTAAAAAGGAGAATACCATGAAACCGACCAGCAACCAAGCCAGAAAGAAACGAGCGTTCACCATTATCGAACTGCTGACCGTCATGAGCATCATCGTGATCCTCATCGGTCTGTTGGTTCCGGCCCTCAACAAGGCGAAGCGATTTGCGACCTTGGTCAAGCAAAAGGCACAGCTTCACAGCATGGACGCCGCCATCGAGCTGTTCAATAACGAATACGACGGATATCCGCCTTCCGGCGCCTTGGATTCGGACAATGCGCCGTACTGCGGGGCGATGAAGCTCTGCGAAGCCCTCATGGGACAGGACCTGTTGGGCTTTCATTCCAATTCGCTCTTTCGAGCCAATGGGCTCGATGCGGATGGAACGGTGCTGTATCCGTCGAACATCGATTCGCTCAGCGAGGCCGTTCGCGCTCAGAACCTGACCGCCCGGATGGGGCCTTATCTGCAGGCGGAGAACGCCAATTCGTGGCGGATGGTGGATATCTATGGCACCAACGTCGGGTCCTTCCTGGGAACCTCGCGTGTGCTTTGTGATGTGTACACGCGACAGATGCAGTCTGGAGAAAAAACCGGCATGCCGATCCTGTACTATAAGGCGGATACCGCCAACACTTTGCACGACCCGAACTTGGTGGGGTCGATGTCGGCCAGCAACAGCGCTGGAAACATCTACAACTACTTGGACGACAATGTGCTGGTTAGCCTTGGCAAGCCCTGGCTGGAGACGCAATCTGCCGCCACGGCTCACAGCTTAGCAACCCCGGCGAGGTTCTACGCGAACACAAAAAGCGACAAGATCACGACCGCCTCACGGCCTTTCCGACCGGATGAGTATATCCTGATTTCCGCCGGTTGGGACAACGAGTACGGCACCGCTGATGACGTTTGTAATTACGAATGGAAGTACCGCGATTAACGGCGGGGCTGTTTCGCTGGGTTTGCAGTAAGCGGATTGTGACATCGCTATGGAAAGAGGTTCCCCGTGAGAACGAAAAGATCGGGCCTGACGGTGATTGAGATCCTGGTCGTGGTGGCTATCATCGCCATCCTCATCGGGTTGTTGGTGCCGGCCGTGCACTCCGTGCAGAAGATGGCCAAGGAGACCAAGCAGAAAGCGCAGTTCACGGCCCTCGAGCTCGGTCTGGCGGCCTTCAAGAACGACTACGGGGACTATCCCCCCTCGTTCTGGTACGACCCCTCGAAAGGTGCGTCGGGTGTGCCGCGGAACTACTGCGGCGCCCAGAAGCTGGCAGAGGCGCTATTGGGCTGGGACCTGCTCGGATTCCACCCGGAGTCCGCCTGGCGGGCCGACGGACTGGATGAAGATGGAACCGCCGGCACGGTGTATGCGGACACGACGACGAACGACCCGACGAACCTGAAGAAACGCAGGGGGCGCTACATCGAGATACAAACCGCCAATCCCTTCTACCTTGGCGGAGGAACGGACTCGCTGTTCCCGTCCAACTACGGTGATTTGGCGCCTCGCACCTATGTGTTGTGCGACGTCTTTGCCGTGAGCGGGCGGAAGGTTCGACTGACCGACGACAAGATGGCGAGTCCCGGAACGCCGATCCTCTACTACAAGGCCCATCCGGCCAACCTGATTCACAAGCCACTCGAACAGAACAAGACGAGTGCCTGCATCTACGATGCGCGCGACAACGTGCCTCTCCTGAACCTGGGCAGGTGGGCGGATGGCAGGGACCACCGATTGACACCGGGGTATGTCAACCTGGCGGCGCCCTTCGACTATTTCTATGACTACATCCGCGACCCGCGAGTGCAGGCGAGGCAATGGCCGTATCGGTCGGATTCCTTCATTCTGATCTCGGCGGGTATGGACGGCATTTACGGCACGGACGACGACATACGCAATTTCGGACAGTAGCCGGAGATTGCAGGGGCAAGACATGGCGAACTGTCACTCCAACAGGGCTGTGACATTGATCGAGATGACGGTGGTGCTCGGGATCATCGCGCTCTTGGCTGCGATCGTGGTCACGGTGACGCTCCGTGTCGAGAACCAGTCGAATGAGCGGTCACTGGGCAGCGCCTTTGCCCTGTTGGGCACCTCGTTGCGGGAGTACTACGAATTCCGGGACGCTTTCCCCGAGCAAACCGAGCGGATTGACTGGCAGACCGTAGCTGCGAACGACTATGCGACGTATCTGGCGAGGGTTGTGACCCACATCGAGTCGATGGTCGTGGTGCTTCGGTCGGTGCCGGATTCTCGTCACGTGTTGGATCAGTTGAATCCTGCGCTGATCAGAAGCCAGGAGGATACGACCGATGTGTCGGAGTTGAGAGACCCCTGGGGAACTGTGCTGGATTACGTCTACGATCCGGCCGGTGGCGACACTTTTCCCGAGCTGATCTCCGCCGGTCCGGACAAGGTGTTCGGCACGGCGGACGACATCAGCAGCAAGAACGCAAAGAAGACGAAGTGAAAGATTCAGACCCATGCACGGTCGAGCACACAGGACAACCGGTCTGACGTTGATCGAGATGACGCTGGTCATCACGACGATCGCCCTGATGGTGGGCTTCGGGGTGCCGGCGGCGCGCTCGTTGGTCCGGTCATTCCAGTCCGAGGGCGGGGTCGTCAGCATGGTGAATGCGGCGCTGAGCTCGGCGCGGACCATGGCGGTGAGCCGCCAGCGCTACGTCGGCATCCGCTTCCAGAAGGCCTGTGTCTCGACGAATTCAGATGAACCTCTGAAGGGTCTGATGGACGCCCCTCAGTACATGATCTTCATCGTGCATGAGGAGAGGAAGAACACGGGCGACATTGCGGATGGGTTCCGGGCGATGGAGGGACTCGAACCGATCAAGCTGCCGTCGGTGATCGGGGTCATGGATCTGAGCAAGATCGAGAGTGCCGGCACGACCGATGAGCAGCGCGACGCCGCCATCAACGACCTGTCGGAACTCTCTGACGCGACGACGTTTTCCGTCGTGTTCAATCCATCCGGCAGACTTGTCGTGCACAACGTTCGGGTCCGTAACAAGGACGGCGTGAATCGTTCGCAGGATTCGCTGCTCCCGTCGGGCTCCGCATCGTCGGACGACATCTTCAATGTCGCGGATACAATTTGTCGGCTTGGACGCGGGGCGTTTATCCAGGACGACTACCCGGTGGGGGATTCGGTGCAGCCTCTGGGACTGGGGGAGGAACCCAGTTGCACGAGCTTCGTGGTTTACGAGCTGTCTTCGTTTCGGGCCGAATACACGAAGGCGACGGCATGGAGTGCGTGCTTGAGCGATCTGGCGGACAGGGCCTACTATGTGAGCCCCCATACAGGAGATCTGATTGCGTCGGATTGATGTGCAGATATGACAAGCAAGTCGCAACAACGCGGATTCTCACTGACGGAAACCTTGATGGCCGTAGGGACCTTGGCGATCTGTCTGACGTTCATTGCCGGCACGTTTCTGACGGGGATCTACTTCGCGACGTTTTCCACCGAAAAGACGATCGCGGCGGTAGCCGCCGAGGAGGGGTTCGCCAAAATGCAGATCTTCGGCATCGATGCCGACGACGCGGACCTCATCAAGACCGACGGGTGTGTCGACTACAGCGAGGTGGCGACGCCGGCGGACGACGAATGGCTCTATCCGTCGGTTGCCGAGGCGGCCAGACAGTATTCCTGGGCGGCGATCTGCCGGCGCATGGCGCCGGGCAGCGATCTGGTCCAGTGCACGGTGTTCGTCAGCCGCGAGGCCGGTGGTGCTCAGTCCTATTGGGAGCATCCCGACGGCGTGACCGACTCGTCGCTCGAATCATCCGATCGGCCTCATCCCGTGCGAGTCCATATCGTCCGGAGTTCATCGGCCGACGACAATGTGGTCACGATCGAGGATGCCGCCGCCTCCGCGCAGGCCGACGAACGCACATTCGTGAGCGATGGTTCGATTCTCGTAGACGATGCGACGGGAGACATGTATCGCGTGCTGGAGCGGTCGGCGAGTGACCTGGGCGCCGTGTTGCTGGATCGTGACTGGGGAGGCGGCGACTTGACCTCCGATGGTGGCTGGGTGTGGGTGATCCCGCCGGCGGTCTCCGGGGGCAGGAACCCGTGCTGCGCCGTATATCAGAAGATCCTGAGATTCCCGGGACGGTAAGATGCGAAAAGCATTCACCCTCATGGAACTGATTGTCGCGCTGGGGATCATGGCGCTGGTCCTGTCGTTTGCCGGCGTGATCTTCCGGGTCAGCATCGAGTCGACGCAGCTTGCGAAGGCCAACGCCGAGATTATGCAGAAGCTCCGGGTTCTCACCGACCAACTGGACACGGACCTCCGCGGGCTGTCCAAGGACGGGGAGATCTTCGTGGTCTGGGAGGCGCGGCGCAAGACCGATCCGAACACGTACTCCTATCTGGGCATCGAAGAGAACAACTCCCTGGCGTTCGAGCGGTCCGACCGGATCATGTTCTTCGCCAGCGGGGATTTCCAGACGTACGGTCCCAATCCGAGCCGGGGCAATGTGGCTCGCATCTGCTACACGCTCGCCCGGGGTCCGACGACCAATGCCTCCGAGCCCAACTGGCCGGAGGCCCAGAAGCCCTGCAAACGGATTCTCGCACGGACGCAGCATATTCTCCTGCCGCCGGCTCCCGAGGATGCGGATGAGCAGCTCGACACGAGCGATTTCGAGACGGACGACTGGCTCAACTGGAACAGCCGTCAGCAGATTGACAAGATCTCGCTGGAAGCGTGGAAGCGGATTCCGCTGGCTGAGAAGGCCAATATCCTCTCGGTGATCGGAGACGTCACAATTCCGGATGAGAACAAGAACGAGATCAGCACGACGGAGGAGGCCGCACGCGGCGTGCTCATCGACCGCTCCGATCCCGATTCGTTCCACGCGCTGTTCTGCCAGGGGGTGGGCCAGTTCATGGTGCAAGGCTGGAACGACGCGGAGAAGCGCTGGATTCCCCAGGTGAATCCGGATGAAGACAACAGTCTGGAGAACAGCGACTTCCCCCTGGACGGGGGTGATCTCGACCCGAACGACCCTCCCTTGCTGTGGTATCCGCTGGGCTCATCGAGTCTGCAGGACCCCAACGACGCGAACGAGCTGCTCGACCGGGAGCATTTCAACCAGATTCGCGGGCTCGGACCGGCTCTGAAGTTCACGTTCACGCTCTACGACTCGCGCAATCGGATCAAGAACGGCAGGACGTTCACGCACATCGTGTACCTGGACAATTGATGGAGCAGCCATGAAGGAACCGATTGGACACATCTCGGCGACTCGCCCGCGGGGCTCGGCCCTCATCCTGACGGTCGTTCTCACGAGCCTGCTGGCCCTCGTCGGCGTTCTCTTCGTGATGGCGTCGCGGATCGACAAGATGGCGACGACGGCGGCTGCCCAGAGCCGCGAGTTGACCTGTGCGGCCGATACGGTCCTGACGGAGATCAATCGGGCCCTTGTCCAGGATGTCCCGCTATTCTCGACCGGGCAGGAGTACTACGACTATCCGGATGATCTCAATCCGTGGCTGGCTGATCTCGAACCCTATGAGGTCTACAGCGAATCCGAGAAGAAGATGCGGTACTACTGGCGCCAGATCAGCAACCTGGGGGGCACGCTGACCAGCGGTACGAGGGATGTCCTCATCGACCGTGTCGTCGGCGAGCGCGAGGCATTCGAGAATCCGGACGACGAAGCGGACCCGAATGTCCTTGCCGACGCGGACGGGGACGGCGTGCCGGACGCCAAATGGTTCCAAATCCCAGGGATCATGACGAGCAAGGGCAGGCCGCTCTACGCGGCCGTCCGCATCATCGACAACGGCGCCATGCTCAATGTGAATACCGGGTTCACGCTCGACCCGAACGACGCGAACGAAGCCGGCGTCAATGGCGCCAGGCAGCTTCACGTCAACGTCCTGGCGCTGGCGGCCGCACCCGGCGAAGAGCCGCAGATGCAGGATGCCAGGACGCTGTTGGAAGCGCGTGCCAACAACGGAGCGGATTACGCCGCAATGGTCGATCTGGACGCCTATGAGCGGAGGGTGATCTGGCAGTACCTGGATGTGAAGAATCCCAGCCTGACTCAGCCGTCTCCGTATACTCCCTTCGACGTGTCCGATGAAATGGAGCTCCGGTATCGCTTCCTGATCAACCATCAGGATATGGATACGCGCGTCGAGGATTGCGGGCGGTTCCGAGATGACACCCTCTCGACTCCCTTGGAGTACGGAGGCGATGATTTGGGCGCATGGTACCGGCGGGCCGCCGGCGGCGGGGCTGACTCCACCTACGCCTACCGGCACGTTGCCACGACGTACAACATAGATCGGATCATCACGCCCAAGGCGCTCGAAGTCCCCGGAGGGACCTGGCCCAGAAAGAGGGTGAACGTCAACACGGCGAACTCAACCATGCTTCGAGCCGCGATCTCCGCCGCGCTGAATGAGAGGGACCCGGGCGCCGATCCCAACCACATTGCCCAACAGGCGGCGCAGATCACCGCCAATCTCTGGGACTACATGGACGGCAACGACGAGGTCACGGTCATCTCCTCCGGCTTATCCAGCAACTGTTACGGTTTCGAGCGGCCGTGCATCTATATCTCGGAACTGGCCTACCGTCGGGTGCGCGACGCGGCAACAGGAGTGGTTCACTCATCCTATGCGGTCGAGCTGTACAAGCCGTACTTTGAGGACCGCGACCCGAATTCCGACCAATGGCGCCTTGTGATCAAGAATCCGTCGAAGCCTCAGATTCCACTGTCTCTGACGTGGACCGGATCGAGGCGGTTCCACGTGATTCTGGCTGAGGACTCGGGCGCGCTGTTGTCCGACCAGTACCTCATGTTCGCGGATGCGAACGAGCCGACGGATACGATGACGCTCTATGACTATGACCGGGACGCCTATCCCGGGACGCCGCAGGAGGCTGATCCGGCGACATTCTCTTTCGAGGCAGGCGCCTCCATCTGGCTGGAACGTGTCCTCCCCGGAGGCGACGACACCATCCGCATGGACCTCACGAAGGTGCCTGACGGTTGGATTCAAACCGATGGGTTCGCTCGCAGTCTCCAGAGGGATATCTCGCCACACAAGTGTGTTCGGCGATTGTGGGCGCCTGGAACTGAGCCATCGGTGCCGGCACTGGGCAACGCCGGGAGCAACTATGTGGATATCAATGAGCCCGAGCTGATCCAGGCCCACCCGAAGAATGGGCCGTTGACCAACATCGGCGAGTTGGGCATGATCTTCCGCGAGAACGTGTACGGCCTGCCGGCGGGATCGCATCCTGCTGACGTGCTGGTGGATCTGTGTGATCCGAATACGGCGAGCTTGTTCAACTATTTGACGGTGATCGATCCGGTCCGTTACAGAATGCTCGGTCCGAATGAAGTGGACGCGGAGACGCGAGTCGCGGGGCGGATCAACATCAACACCGCCCCGGCGCTGGTCCTCGCACAACTGCCGTGGCTGCGGTACGGAGAGAGCGACGCGTTCGCCAGAGCGCAGGGTATCGTCGACTATCGGGTCCGGAACGCCGAGGGCAATCCCTATCGAAGCGTGGGCGATCTGATGCAAGTCGAGTCGATGCGGAGCCTCATGTTCGATGGCTTGGACAACCGGCACAAGGATACGCCCGGAGGGCCTGACCTGACGCCGGACGACGCGCGCGACGACTTCGAAGAGCGAGACCTGATCTTCACTCGGGCCAGCGACCTGGTGACGGTGCGAAGCGATGTGTTCACCGCCTACATCCTGGTCCGGATCGGGGAGAACGGTTCCCAGCGCCGGCTTGTTGCGACGTTCGACAGGAGCCAGGTCGAATCCCTTGGCGACAAGGCCCGCCTCCGTGCGTTGCACCTTGTGCCCGACCCGCGATGAGGATTATGCCTGCATGGTTTTCAGAAGGCCGGCGTGTCCTTTCTGGTTGCCGGCGAGGACGCGGAATGCCTGGCCGGCATAGGCGTCGAGATCGACCGGAAAGATCGCTTCGCCACTCCAGTTCGTGACAACCGCGCCGGCGGCCTGGGCAATGACTGCGCCGGCCGCGATATCCCAGAGCTTGGGCGTCGACATGGCCGCTGCGACCAGTCCTCCCTTGGCGATGTAGGCCAGATGCAGCGCCGTGGTCCCGAAGTTACGGAACCGCGACCGTCGAATCAACTCGGACACCCACGGCGGCAGCGGGTCGTCGAAATGGCTGTCCAGACCGACGCTCGTCAGCGGGCCGATCTCGTCGTCCCCGACGACGATGTGCCGGCCGTCCAACTGGGCCTCGCCGCCTCGAATGGCTGTGAACATCGCATCCGTCGCAGGGTGGAAGATGACGCCGACAATCGGCACGCCATCGAGCATCGCGGCCACGCTGACCGCGAAGATGGGGATGCCGTGGATGAAGTTGTGCGTCCCGTCGATCGGGTCGATGACCCACCAGACGGCCGGCTCGCCAACCGGCGGGCGTTTGAACATCCTGCCGCTGTCTCCCTCTTCGGCAATGAATCCGTGATCGGGATAGACCTCCCGTATTCGCTGGATGATGATTCGCTGACACTGGGAGTCGGCCGGTGTGACCATCTCGTTTTCGCTTTTCTTGACGGCCTTGACGTTGCCCATCTGCTCCATCGCGTGCTGGCCCGCCAGACGGGCTGCCACGATCGCCGTCTCCAGGATCTCGCTCAAGTCTTTCTGCTCGAGGGACATAGTGCTCCACCTGCCGTACTCATTGACATGTCTGAACGCGGATCCTATTCTACAGCAGATATGCAGGAGCGCCAACAGGATCGCAGGAGCAAAATGATACGCCGTGCGTCCGCCAGGCAACGCAAGATCGCCGCGGTAACCGCGTGTAGCGTCATCGGCGCCTTCGTCGGTCTGTGGTGCCTGCAGGCGGTGGGGTTCGATTTCGGCCGGCTCTTTCCGTCGTGCGGCTTCAAGATGAGGACTGGTCTGACCTGCCCGACGTGTGGGATGACGACCGCGGTTCTGGCCTTTGCCCGAGGCAAGGTGCTCACCGCGTTCTATGTCCAACCCGCGGCAGGGTTGCTGTGCAGCGCGCTGATTGTCGGGGCATTTTTCGCTTTTCTGATTGCTGTCTTCGGCATATATTTTGATTTCCTGGACCGGGTATTTGCCCGGGTCCGTGTGGTGCATGTGGTTGTGGGTCTGCTTGTGATCCTTGCCGCCGGGTGGGCCGTCACGTTGGCGCGTGCCTTGGCGGCACAGACCTGAGATGGTCGGTAGACGAAGGATTTCTGGGAGTGTTGGTATGATCAAAGTGCTCATCACAGACAAGCTGGCAAAAGAAGGAATCGACTTGATCAACGCCACGGCAGGCGCCGAGGCGGTCGTTAAGATAGGCGTCAGTGAAGACGAACTGAGCAACATCATCCGCGATTATGACGGGCTGATCGTTCGCAGCGACACGAAGGTGACCGCGAAGGTCCTTGCCAATCCGGGTCGGCTCAAAGGCGTCGCCCGGGCGGGTGTGGGCGTGGACAACATCGACATTCCCGCCGCGACGCGCATGGGGATCCTGGTGATGAACACTCCCGGCGGCAACACGCTCAGTGCGGCCGAGCACACGATGGCGCTGATGCTGGCGATGAGTCGAAACGTCGTGCAGGCCTGCAACAGTCTCAAATCCGGCGCCTGGGATCGAAAGAAATACACGGGCAACCAGCTCAACAACAAGGTTCTCGGCGTGATCGGCCTGGGGCGGATCGGCATGGCGGTCGCGCGGATGGCCGCCGGTCTGAACATGAAGATCCTGGGATACGATCCGCTGGCGGCGCCGAAGGACGCTGAAGAGCTGGGCATCGAGGTGACCGACAAGCTTGAACGGGTCTTCCGCGAGTCCGATTTCATCACGATTCACGTGCCGAAGAATCCCCAGACGCTGAACATGATCGGCGCCGACCAGATCGCGATGATGAAGCCGACCGTCCGGCTGGTCAACTGCGCCCGAGGCGGCATCATCAACGAGGACGCGCTATACGACGCGCTGTCAAAGAAGAGGATTGCCGGTGCGGCCCTCGATGTGTTTTCCTCGGAGCCGCCGCAGGATCTGCGTTTTACCTCGCTGGATAATTGCATTGTCACGCCGCACCTCGGCGCCAGCACGGAAGAAGCCCAGGTTGAAGTCGCCGTCGAGGCCGCGGAGATCCTGCTCGAAGCGATCAAGGGGGGTCCGATTCGCAACGCGGTCAACGCCCCGTCCTCATCGGGCGCCATGCCGCCGGCGGTCAGCCAGTACGCCGATTTGGCTCGACGCGTGGGCAGTCTGCTCAGCACGATCGCTCCCGGCAACATCAAGAGTGTCCAGGTCGAGTATCGGGGGACCATCGCGGACATGGGGGTCCAGCCGATCACGCTGAGCTTCGCCATCGGCCTGTTGCAGAGGCATTTCGAGATGCCGTTGAATATGGTGAATACGCCGGTCCTGGCCAAGGAGCGAGGCATCAGCGTCGATGTGACGAAGAACCCGGAAGCCCGCGACGTCGCAGCCAGCTTCAGTGCGACCGTCACGACCAACGAGGTGAAGCGGACTGTTCGCGGTTCGGTGTTCGGCGAGACGCTGCTGCGGATCATCGAGGTCGATGGGTTCCACGTCGAGATGACGCCGCAGGGTACCGTGCTGGTGATTTTCAATGAAGACCGGCCGGGCGTCATTGGATCGGTGGGCACGGTCCTCGGCAATCACGGCATCAACATCGGCACGATGGGCGTCGGGCAGAAGCTGGACATACGCAAGGCCGTCCTCGCGGTGAGTCTCGATAAGGAGCCCGGTGCGGCTACGACGGAGGAACTCAAGAAGCTCGATTTCGTCAACGAGTTGTATGTCTGTACGCTCGATTGATTCGCGTGAGCCTCCCTTATACGATGGACGAGTGGGCTGCCGTCTCCCTCGACGGGGGGCCGTCAGCGGTGTGCGAATGGAGTGTGCGAGATGACCGAAGACCTCATCATAAGCGTCAGCGGCATGAGGGGTGTGATCGGAGAGAATCTCACGTCCCTCACCGCAGCCCAGTACGGCGGTGCATTTGGGACGTTTCTGAAGGATGGCGCCGGCGCAGAAGATCGACGGATCACGGTTTGTATCGGGCGGGATTCCCGAGTTAGTGGCCCGATGCTCCTGGCGGCCATGACGGCAGGGCTGTGCTCGGTCGGCGTGGACGTGATCGATCTGGGTCTTGTGACCACGCCCGGCGTGGGGATCATGCTCCGCGAACTGGGCTGCGACGGGGGCATTGTCATCACGGCGTCTCACAATCCGCTCCCGTACAACGGCATCAAGCTGCTTTTGGGCAATGGGATGGCTCCGCCGCCGGCCACAGCCGAGCGGATCAAGCAGGCGTTTCTGGACGGCCGAATCCGTTTTGTCGATTCCATTCGCTGCGGCGCCGTCCGCTGCAATGACCAGACCGACCGGGTCCATGTCGAGAGGGTTCTGGCTACCGTCGATCCCTCACAGATCGCGAGCCGCAGGTTCCGCATCGTCCTGGACAGTGTGAATGGAGCGGGAGCTCGCGTCGGCAAGAAGCTCCTCGCTCGGCTCGGCTGCGAAGTCCTCGCCATGAACGAGGAGCCGACCGGCCTGTTCGCGCACAATCCCGAGCCGATCGCGGCGAACCTGGGCGATCTGTGCCGGCGCGTGAAGCAGGAGAAGGCGGACCTGGGATTTGCCCAGGACCCGGATGCCGACCGGCTGGCCCTCGTCGATGAGCACGGCGTCTACATTGGCGAAGAGTACACGCTTGCCCTGGCGGCCCAACATGTCTTCTCCAAAGGCGCCGGGACAGCCGCAGCCAACCTGTCCACCTCGCGAATGATCGACGACATCGCGGCGCGGGCGGGCGGACGGGTCATTCGCACCCCCGTCGGCGAGGCCCACGTCGCCAATGCCATGATCCAGCACGACTGCGTCATCGGCGGCGAGGGCAACGGCGGCGTGATCGATCTGCGCGTCGGACCCATTCGCGACAGCCTTGTCGGGATGGCCCTGATCCTGCAACGGATGGCCGAGACCGGCAAGACCGTCAGCGGACTCGTGCAGGATGTGGGCGGCTACTATATGTACAAGGACAAGTTCGCCGCCAATTCACAACAGGCCAAGCGAATCACGGAGCTGGCGGCGGAGCAGTTTGCGGATGCCGCCGCAAACACCTCGGATGGCTTGCGCCTTGATTTCGTCGATGGCTGGGTGCACCTGCGAACCAGCAACACCGAGCCTGTGATGAGGGTCATCGTGGAGGCAAAGGACGAATCTGCCGCCGGGCGCTATATCCAGGCCGTGTCGGAGATCCGCAGGTCCGTGCTGGAACACGATGATGCCAAGCGATAGCAAGCACGAGGTCGCCGCTCGCCAGATCCGAGCCGTTACTTATCTCGGTGTGGTCGTCAATATCGTTCTGACCGTTGTCAAGCTCATCATTGGCGTCGCGGTTTCCTCGCTGGCGATGATTGCGGATGCGATCCACTCGCTATCCGACCTGGCGACCGACGTGGCCGTCATCGTCGGGTCGTACTGGGGCGCCAAGAAACCGGATCCAAGCCATCCCTACGGCCACGGGCGGATTGAGACGTTCTGTGCCATATTCGTCGCGATGGTCCTGATGGCTGTGGGTGGTTTCATGATATATCAGGCGACGCTGTCCATCGCCAGAAACGAGACTACCGCCGCCCATTGGGGAATTCTGTTGGGGGCCTCGCTGTCGATCGTCGCCAAAGAGTGG
The DNA here is from genome assembly GCA_034678485.1 of Sedimentisphaerales bacterium. Lineage (GTDB taxonomy): Bacteria > Planctomycetota > Phycisphaerae > Sedimentisphaerales > Anaerobacaceae > PLanc-01. Next base: position 26,647 of record JAXDBU010000118.1, read on the forward strand.
CTCTACCAGGTCACCAAGAGGGTGGCGAGGCGGTTGCACAGTCCCGCGGTCTATGCGAACGCCTGGCACCACCGAAGCGATGCGTTCAGTTCCGTCGCGGTACTGATCGGCTACGTGGCCATGGTGCTCGGCTTCGAGCACGGCGATCAGGTTGCTGCAATCGCCGTGGGTTTGATGATCGTCTTCGTTGGGGTGAAGGTCGTTGCTGATTCGCTCATGGAACTGACGGAAGGGCCGGTCGATCCTGAGACGGTCGAACACGTCAAGAGCGTGATGAATGCGGATTCCGCCATTCGTCAGTGGCACCGGCTCAGGACCCGCACCGTCGGGCGGGAGGTCTTTCTCGACGTGCACATCCTCGTGGACCCGCAGTTGAACATCGCCGCGGCACACGAGGTCTCCGAGAGGCTGGAGAAGGCCTTGGACGAGCAGATCAGTCGGCCTGTGAACATCACGGTCCACATCGAGCCGGACCTGCCTTCGTTCAGGAAATAGCGTTCCCGACGGCCCGGCGGACGAACGTCCCTCCTGCAAAACCACTTGATGAATCGCGGCACGTCGCGTACAATGCCTCCCACATCGGTTCCGGGGGCAAGGGAGCGTCGGCTGTCGATCCTCCATGACGTGGGCGCTGCCGACGCGATTGCCTTATCTGCTTGAGACAGGACCGGGAAGATGAAAGGGCAAGCTTGGGTAGTCACTGGACAGAGCAAAAGCCGGTGGTTCTGGTCGTGGATGATGAACGGGACCACGCGGACGGAATCGTCGAGGCGTTGGCGAAGTTGTCGGTCAAGGCCCTGGCGGTGTATACCGGCGAGCACGCCGTCGAGGTGCTGCGCAACCAGGCGGTCGATGTCGTCGTGACCGATCTGAAGCTGGGAGGGCGGGTCGACGGCTTGGGTGTGCTTCGCGAGGCCAGACAGAACGGCAGCTCGACCGAGGTCATTCTGATCACGGCGTACGCGACTATCGACAATTGCAAAGAGGCAATGCGGCAGGGGGCCTTTGACTACCTCGTCAAGCCCCTCGATATCGATCAGCTCCGCGCGCTGGTCGAGCAGGCGGCTCGCAAGGCGACAGCCGCCCGCCCGGGACGGGCAGAGGGCCCGGCCCAGCCGGAATCCTTCCTCTTCGAGGGGATCAAAGGCGTCAGCCCCGTCATGCAGGGGGTCTTCGAGGTCGTTCGAAGAGTGGCGCCGACCAGTATTTCGGTGCTTGTCGAGGGACCGTCGGGGACGGGCAAGGAACTGCTCGCTCGCGCTATCCACGACAACTCGCTCCGGCGGGACAAGCCTTTCAAGCCGGTCAACTGTGCCGGCCTGACGGAGACCCTGCTGGAGAGCGAGCTGTTCGGACACGTCAAGGGCGCGTTCACCGGCGCCAACACCGACCGCAAAGGCCTCTTCGAGATCGCCGATGAGGGGACGCTCTTCCTCGATGAGATCGGGGACATGCCGCTGACGATGCAGGCGAAGCTCTTGCGGGTCATCGAGGACGGTGTCGTTGTGCCGGTCGGCTCGAGCAAAGCGACGGTCGTCAACGTGCGGATCATCAGTGCGACGAATCGCAGTCTGACGAAACTCATCGAACGAAAGGAATTCCGCGAGGACCTCTACTTCCGGATTCGCGGGGTGAACATCAGCCTGCCGCCGCTGAAGGACAGGGTGCCCGATATTCCGATTCTCGCGGAGCACTTTCTGCAGGAGGCGATCGAAGAGACAGGCTCTCAGGTCACGGGGTTCACGGCCGCGGCAATGAGCATGCTGACCGGTTATGAATGGCCGGGGAACATCCGCCAGCTCCGGAACATGATCCGGACGATGGTGGTCATGTGCGACCGCGACAAGATCGACGTCCAGGACCTCCCGCCCGAGATGTCCCAGCGCCGGCAACTGCCGGGCAGCAGCGCCTCGCCCGCCGATCTCGCCGGCGTCTCGCTCAATGACCTCGAGAAGAAGGCAATTGTCGATACGCTGGCCCGGACGCAGGGCAATCGCGAGCAGGCCGCCAAGATCCTCGGCATCGGTGAGCGGACGCTCTACCGGAAGATCAAGGAATACGGCCTGTAGTTTGACTCATGTTGTGACCGAGCCTCGCGTGTGTCTGTCATCCTGAACGGAACGAAGTGGAGTGAAGGACCTGGCTTGCGATCCCGAGAGGCTTCTCGATTTGTGCCCGGATCCTTCGGCCATGCCTCAGGATGACAAAGACCCAATTCCCTTTACTCTGAATCCCCATCGGTTTCCGCTTGCTTTCGCTGTCGCCAGGCGGGCATCTGCTCGGGCTTGACGTGGGCCCACAGACCTCTCTTGAGGGCTCGTGCGCCGGCTTCCAATTGTCGGTACTTCTGAAAGTAGCCATGTTTGAATCGCAGATCGGCGTACGCGAATCCCTCCGAGAGGAGTTCTTCGTTCAGGAACTTCCCGTCGGGCAGGCGGATATAGGCGAGCAGCCTGTGGTAGCGATCGCGGCTTCCAGCCTGCGTATCGAGGTAGACGGTGACCTGCCGGCCAAGAGCCGACCGCCTTGCGAACGCGGTGGCCTCCTGGGCATAGTACATCTGTTTGCCGTTGTCCCAGCCCATTTCGGGTGCGTCGATTCCCACGAGGCGGACCTTGGTTGCCTCGTCGGTGGAGTCCACGACGCCCAGATGAAGCGTGTCGCCATCAACCACCCGAACGACGGAGAAGCTCCGGCCGTCGTAGCGAGCTGCGTCCGTGGCGGCGGTCCGCTGGCGCGCGGTCGGCAATTCAGACCAATTCGGCGCGATAAAATCCCGGTCGAGCCAAACGAGAAGAGCCGTCCCGATCAGGCAGATGCTCATCAGGACGGCTCGTTGTCGTTTGCTCAGCGCGCGTCTGCTTGTTCGCCTGCGAGCCAACTCTGCGAAGTCCCGTTCATTTCTTCTTTGTCCGCTGTCGGGCGGGTCGATCCAGTTCGAAGGCAAGGCAGACCGCCTCGAGCGCCCGCTCCACATCCTGTCGGCTGACGGCGCAACTGATCCGGATCTCGCTCGTGGTGATCGAATCGATGTTCACCTTGGCCTTGGCCAGCGCGCCGAACAGTCTCTCCGCCACGCCGTACTGCGACCGCATCCCGACGCCGATCGCGGAAACCAGTGCGATGTCGTCCCGGACGAAGACGCTCTCACAAGGCAGTTCCGCCTTCAGTTCGTTCGCCACTCTCCGGGCGCTCTCCACGTCGGACTTTCGGACCATGAACGACATGTTCGCCTTTTCATGGCTGATCTCGGTCTGGATAATGTCGTCCACGACGACCTTGGCTTCGGCCAGTCTTGCGAAGATCCTGGCAGCCGTCCCGGGGACATTCGGTATTCCCGCAATGCCGATCTTTGCCATGTCTTTCTGAATTGTCGCACCCGACACCAATATACCTTCCATCTGCGGCACCTCGTGAGTGATGATGGTTCCCGGATTATCGTTTTCACTGTTTCGGATTCGAATCCTGACGTTATATCGCTTGCCGATGGCCACCGACCGGCTGAGCATGACGCCTGCGCCCAGCCCGGCCATCTCGATCATCTCGTCGTAGCTGATCTCATCGAGCAATGCGGCCTTCTTGAAGACCTGCGGATCGGTCGCGTAGACCCCATCCACATCCGCGAAGATTTCGCACTCCTCGGCCTTCAAGGCTGCTGCCAACGCCACGGCGCTGGTGTCGGATCCCCCTCGACCGAGCGAGGTGACGTTCCCGCGCTCATCGACGCCCTGATAGCCCGCGACAATGACGACTCGTCCCTCGCTCAGCTCCCGACGGATGAACTCCGAATCGACGCTCTTGATCTGGGCGTTGCTGAAGACGCCGTCGGTCAACATGCGGATCTGAGTTCCCGTGAAGCTGATCGCCTTCTGGCCCATCGCTTCGAGGGCCATGGCCAGCAACGAGACCGTCTGTTGTTCGCCCGTGCTCAGGAGTTGGTCCATCTCCCGTTTCGGGGGGTTCGGATTCAGCTCGTGTGCATCCCGGATGAGTTCCTCGATCTGTTGTCCCCGAGCGGCAGCGACCACACAGACCTGGTAGCCGGCCTGCATCTTCTCAATGATTCGCTTGGCCGCACGGCGGATTCTCTCCGCATTCGCTACCGACGGGCCGCCGAACTTCTGAACGATGATTGCCATAGTTGTCTTGTCACCCTTGAAAATCAACTCTTGAGGAAATACTCCATCAGCTCGCATCCCTTCTCGATGCGAAGACCGGCTCTCGCTGCATTGCTCTCGCTGAATGGTGCGTGCAGGACTCCCGTGATGCCCGTTCCCGCCATGGCGAAGGGCACCGGGGCCGCCGAGTGGGCGCCGCTGCGAACCGGAGTCGGATGGTCCGGCAGCAGCAGGATCCGCCACTTCTCGTGACGCGAGAGGGCCTCCAGCACCGGGCCGACCACGTGCTTGTCCACCTGCTCGATGGCTTGTTTTTTCGCTTCGGCGTTGCCCTCGTGCCCGGCCTCGTCCGGCGCTTCGACGTGGACGAAGACCAGGTCGTATTCGTCGATCGCTTTGGCGGCGGCCTGGCCCTTGCCCTCGTAGTCTGTGTCGAGGAACCCCGTCGCGCCGGGCACACCGATCAGGTCGAAACCGACCAGCTTGGCCAACCCGCGGACGAGGTCCACCGCGGTGATGGCGGCCCCTTTGAGTCCATAGCGCTTGCGGAAGCTGTCCAGGCGAGCCTGCTGACCCTGGCCCCACAGCCAGATGGAGCTGACCTGGTTTTCGCCGAGGTCCTGTCGGACCTTGTTGATCTCGTGGCCCGCAAACAACTGCTGCGACTGGTTCATCAATTGGATCAGCAGATCGGCGCCCTTGCCGCGGGGCAGGAGCTTCTCGACCGGCTTGCCGATGTGATCGTGCGGCGGATAGGTCCGCACGTCGAAATCCATGCCCCGCAAGACGAGCAAATGGCGGTAACTGACGCCTGTGTGCAGGCTGATTCGCTCGTCGCTGATATGCTTTTGCATCTCCTGGATCAGGCCGGCGCCTTCTTCCGTGGAGATGTGCCCGGCGCTATGGTCGGCCATCATCCCGTCGGCGATGGTGACCAGGTTGCAGCGAAAGACCCAGTCGTCGATCCCGAGTCGGATGTTTCGTGCCGCGGCCTCGATGGGTGCCCGCCCGGTGTAGTAGCGAAGGGGATCGTATCCGAGCAGGCTCATCTGGGCGACGTCGCTGCCGGGATCGAGCCCCTCGGGGATGGTCTGCACGAGACCCTGGCGGCCGTCAGTGCTGATCCGATCCATGTTGGGCGTCTGTGCCGCCTCCAGAGGCGTCTTGCCCTCGAACTGCTCCAGCGGCTCGTCTGCCGCCCCGTCAGGAACGATTATCACGTACTTGCACATACCGACCTGTCAAAAGCAAATCCGAAGCACGAAACTCGAAATCCGAAACAAGCACGAATGACCGAAATTCAAAACCCCAAACGGACTGCGAGATAGACAGCAGTGTTTCGGTCATTTTTGAATTTCCATCTTCTGAATTTGTTTCGGATTTCGAAATTCGAGTTTCGTACTTTCTCTCTCATGTATCCTTGTCCTGCGGGATATCCACGATTCGCACGCACACCGGCTTGCCGCTGATGATGTCGAGCTTCGACAGCTCCGCCAGGGCGGCCGTCATGTTCTTCTCCTGTGTTCGATGCGTCGTAATCACCACCGGCACCGTGTTGTTGGGCCCGGTCCCTTCGTGCTGCAGGGCACCGGAGATGCTGATGTTGTGGTCGCCCAGGACCCCGCCGTAACGGGCCACCACGCCCGGATTGTCCCTGGCCATGACCCGGATGTAGAAGCGGGTGATGATCTCGCCGATCGGCTCGATGATGGGCTGGACCTCGCCTCGGGGTCGCAAGTGCAACTGGTTGAACGTGGTCCTGGAGTTGCCGATGGCCACGTCGATGATGTCCGCCAGCACGGCGCTGGCGGTGGGCATCATGCCGGCCCCGCGCCCGTAATAGAGGGTCTCGCCCACCGCGCTGCCGAAGACGCTCAGGGCGTTGAACGAGCCGTCCACCCTGGCCAGCGAGGTGTTGGCCGCGATGAACGAGGGGTGGACCCGCAGCGAGATCCGACCCTGGCTGTTCCTCTGGGCGATGGCCAGCAGTTTGAGGCAGTAGCCCATCTCCCGCCCGTAGCGCAGGTCCTCTTTGGAGATGGCCTCGATCCCTTCGACGAAGATGTCCTCCAGGGTGATCTCGCAGCCGAAGGCGATGGAGGCAAGGATGGCCAGCTTGTGGGCGCTGTCGCCGCCGGAGATGTCGAGCGTCGGGTCGGCCTCTGCGAAGCCCTTCTTCTGGGCCTTCGCCAGCGCCTGCGAGAACTTCTCGTCCTGGGAACTCATGTTCGACAGGATGTAGTTGCAGGTGCCGTTGACGATCCCGTACATGGCGGTGATCTGGTTGGCCGCCAGGCCGGTGCGGATCGCGCCGATGATCGGGACGCCGCCGACGCAACTGGCCTCGAAGGCGATGCATCGGCCGTTCTCGCGGGCCGCCTGGTACAGTTCGGCGCCGTGGTGGGCCAGCAGGGCCTTGTTCGCTGTAACCACGTCCTTCCCGGCCCGGAGCATCTTGAGTTGGATGTCCTTGGCGACGCCCGTGCCGCCGACCAGTTCGATCCCGATCGTGATGGACGGATCGTTGAGCAGGCGATTCAGATCGTTCGTGAGCACTCCCTCAGGCAGTTGCACGGGTCGCGGGCTGGTGGTGTCCCTATCCACGACGCAGGCCAGCTCGGGTCGCACGCCCATCTTGGCGGCGATCGAGTCTCCCTCTTCCAGGATGAGCTTGGCAACGCCGGCACCGACGGTTCCAAAGCCGACCAATCCAACTCGTGCACGCTTTGCTTCCACGTTTTTCCCCTGCGATCTGGCCGGTTTTCCCGGAGTCCTGGCGATCCGCAACAGCAGCCATAGACCTCGCCGGCCCGAAGGAACAAAACCTCCCACGGCGTCCGGCGTATCCATGTTACTCCGGCGACGCCGCGAGTAGTGCCTTATTAAACGGAGTAGACCCCCCTGGGTCAAGGGAAAACCACTCAAACCGGATAGTACGATGCGACTACCTTGTCCGCCGTTCCGGGCGGGTCCCTGCGCGGAGCTTGCTCGTGACACGCGCTGAGATATCGGGGCAATGCCACCTCCTTGTAGGGGATTTCCCGATGGCAAAAGCAGTGCCCGGCCGGATAGGAGAAGCAGCGAACGCCCGATTTGACGATCCCTTGCCTTTGATACCATACCCCTATGATTCGTTTGTTTTTGGAAGGGGATACAAATGACTGATATGGAGCTTATGAAGCGTTACGCGGCTGGCGAGGAAGAGGCATTTCAGGAGCTCGTCAAGCAATACAAGGACAGTCTATATGCGTTCTTGAGAAGGTTCCTGAACCAGTCCGACATGGTGGACGATGTCTTTCAAGAGACCTTCATGCAGTTGTACGTGAGCCGGGATTCGTTCGATGTCTCACGCCCGCTCCGCCCATGGCTTTTCACCATCGCCGCGAACAAAGCGAAGGACGCGCTGCGTCGGATGCAGCGGGTCGATTCCGCCAATCTCGGCGGCATGTTCGACAGTGACGAGCACTCCATCGACGACGTGCTCAACACGCTCGATTACGACGAGCGAATGCCCTACGATGACCTTGTCAAGGACGAGACGGCTACGGCGGTGCAACGGGTAATCTCGCGGATGCCCGCCAAGCTTCGCGAGATTCTGATCCTGGCCTATTTTCACAAGTTCTCCTATGCGGAGATTGCCGGGATGCTCCGAATTCCCGTCGGCACGGTCAAGAGCCGTCTGCACACTGCGGTGGGCCGTTTCGCGGAGGATTGGAGTGCATCGGCGCTCTGTGAGGCGCCCAACTGAAGTGATGCGTCGTGGATAGTGTGTGTGCGGGCTGCCTGGGGGGGCCTCGCGTGGGACGGATCGCGTTGGGGAGCCTTCAATGTGGGCACGGTGGGGCGTCAGGATGAATCGCCCATGCCAAGCCGAGGATTGAATGGCATCAGCCGGAGTCTTCGGGCTCCGGCTCTTGCCCTTCCTGGGGTCAGCAACCCGTGCTCGACAGGCGTCTGAGGATTTCCGTCTTGTTGTTCCACTGGTGGGAATCCACCTCCATGGACGCGGAGTAATCGATATCCCACAGGGCTCGCCACCACCGCCAGAGTTTTCCGAGCATTCCCATGACTCACCTCATCTTTCCCTGATCCTGCTTGTGTCCGCCATCCGAGTTGGACAGCCGGACTGTCGAGATTGCTCTGCGCCTGTAAGAGGCATCAAGCCGGCTGGAGGTAACAGGGCGTTGCTGTGAACGCGAAGACAACACAGACCCCAGCGGCGGACTTGTCATGCTGAACGGAGTGAAGCATCTGAGTAACGAATGCGAATGCACTCCGTTCTCTTGCATGACGCTGCATGAAGGAACTTTCGATTCCCCCGGCCTCGCGTGCTTTTGCCCTTGCCGATTTCCTACTTGACCACTATAATATGCGCCGAAGCTGTGATGAACTGGTCTGGGATTTGACGCAGGCTGTGCACGAATGGAAACAGATGGCGAAGGGATACTCTGGTGAACAGACACATCGTGTCGGTTGTCGTTGTGCTCAGCGCATTGGTCCTGGCAGGGTGTTCGAAGAGGCAAAGTATCGGGGAGACGACGGTACGCGCGTTCACCAGGAAGGTGGTGCAGGCCGAAGAGTCTCAAGGCGATCTTGGCAAGTATCAGGCGGCACTCCTGCCGGTCGACCTTCTCTTTGCCAACGATGCTTCATCCGTGACCGACGGGCTGTTGAAGGCGTACGAAAGAGTGAATACGACCACTCTGATCCCATTGCTCTTGAGTGTAGACGCCTTCATTAGACGTGACATTGCGGAAACCGGCAGGTGGCGCAGACAAACACTGGACAACAACGCGGGCAGCGAACGACTGAAACACTGGATTGCCGCCTATGTCGAGAGGTACCCGGATCGTCCCTGGTCTCACTTCATTGCTGGTTGCGGATATGAAGCTTTGTCAGATATGACCAGCGCTCTGTCCTCTTTCCGTCAGGCTCAGACGCTGGCTCCCAATGATGTCTTGATCAGAAGGTGCCGGGAGATCGTTGCCGTCAAGCTGCTACCTCATCGCCCGGAGACCCATTGCCGCGCCACTGCGACCGGGACGATGAGGATCAAGACGGGGCCCTATGGGTATGTGATGCCGCTCCCTGGCGAGACCGTCGCATCGGGAGACACAGAATGTAAGATCGGCCAGATCGAGTTGAGAGGGACCATATCCGGGACAACTGTGATGCAGAACAAGAACAACGCCCCGATTGGCTGGGGTGTGCTTGTAACCAGCGGAGAGCTGTTGATGTCCGCAGAGGAATACGATGTCCTGATGAGGAGGGAGATCGACGCATATGCTTCTCAGTTGTTTGATGCGGCGCCGTTGGATTACGGCGGTGAATATGTGCAGATCTCGCTGAGCCAGCCCTTCCACAAATTCGTCATACCTGTCCAAGTGTATCCGGATGGCGATAGCAAGGTCAGGACTCTTGAAGGGGAGATCAGGGGCGTGCTGGATCGATCCGGGATCGCCGCAGGGTTCCCGTTGGGGACCCCGACGGGAATGTCGGTCTTTGGAAGCATGGACATTATTCTGAATGACGAGACGCATTTCGAAGGCAGGATTGGTTTCGTCTCGCCACTGTTCAAATGACGCCGTGGTTCCGTATCAGTCTCCCAACTGCCTCTTGACCGCGTGGGCGTGGATCAGCTCGAAGAGGGCCTTGATGAACTCGGTGTCCAAGCCCGCCTTCTGCGCCTTGGCGATGTGGTCTTCCAGCAGGTTCTCCCATCGCGTAAGCTGCAGGACCGGGATGTGGTGCTCCTGCTTGAGCCGGCCGATCTCCTCGACCCACTTCATTCGCTCCGCCAGGTCCTGGAGGATCTTGTCGTCGACCTGACTGATCTCCGCGCGGAGACGGGCGATGTGGCGTTTGACGTCCCGGCCTGTGATCGGCGAGTTTCGGGCCTTCAGTCGGTCCAGGATTCGACACAACTCTTCCGGCGTGACCTGCTGTTTCGCGTCGCTCAGCGCGTGGTCGGGATCGATATGCGACTCGATGATGAGCCCTTCAATGCCCAGGTCCGTCGCCATCTGCGAGAGCGGCTCGATGAACTGCCGACTGCCCGCGATGTGACTCGGATCGCAAATCAATGGCAACGCCGGCAGCAGGCGCTTCAGCTCGATGGGGATCTGCCACTTCGGATCGTTGCGGAACTGCATCTGGGCATAGGTGGAGAAACCGCGATGGATCGCGCCGAGCTTGCGAATGCCCGCATCGTAGAGCCGCTCGATGGCGCCGAGCCACAAACCCAGCTCCGCGTTGATCGGGTTCTTCACGAAGACCGGCACGTCGGCCCCTCGCAGCGCGTCGGCGATCTCCTGCACCGCGAACGGACTGACCGTGGTCCGCGCCCCGACCCAGAGGATGTCCACGCCGTGCTCGAGACAGAGCTGCACATGCGACTTGTTCGCCACCTCGGTCGCCGTGAGCAGACCGGTCTCCGCTTTGACCCGACTGAGCCAGTCCAGGCCCGCTTCGCCGATCCCCTCGAAGGAGTTCGGACGGGTTCGCGGCTTCCAGATCCCCGCGCGGAAGGCCTTCACGTGCGGTGATTTCACCAGCCCGTGGGCGGTGGCGAGCATCTGTTCGGCGGATTCGGCGCTGCACGGTCCCGCGATCACCCAGGGCACCTGCTCGTGCGGAAGCCACTGTGCGATGGGCGTAATATCCTTGTTGAGTTTCTTCAATGCTTCGGTCATGGCATCAGTCTATCTACCGAGTCGGGAAAAGGCAAGGGCGTCGTTCGCCACCCGGATGCGTCACGTCGTTCGACACGACCATCCGGCGTCATCCCGCCCGCTGTGCTGATTGCGGGGACGGGAATCCGGAATCAGTTTCCGATGCAGTAGAGTGCGTTCTCCGTGCGGAGGAATAGATTGCCCTGCGAAATCGCCGGACTGGCGCAGCAGGTCTCTGCGAGGTCGTTCTCCGCCAGGACTCTGAACTGCGGGCCTTCCTCGACGACGGTCGCTTTGCCCTTTTCGGAGAGGAAATAGACCTTGCCGTCGGCGCAGACCGGGGAAGCGGAGAACTTGCTGCCGATTCGCTCGCGCCAGAGGATCTT
>JAXDBU010000119.1:0-50944 GCA_034678485.1 Sedimentisphaerales bacterium
CGTTCGGATCTTCAGCGGGGTGATACATGATCTCGCTGATCCGCAGACTTTCGGCCACCGGTCCGACCGAATAGACCGCTTCGTTCAGGGCGCTCCAGGTGCTGCCGCTGAGGGCTCTGGCCTTGACACAGGCGCTCTCGTCCAGGGTGATCGGTCCGGCGTACTGCATGGCGGCCTCAGAAATGCCGCTGGGGGTCCCGCCCGCTGAACTCTTGCCGACCGCCAGTTCCACCGAGAGCAAGAAGTCGGTACTCGTGATCGATTGATTCAGCGCCTGGACCGCCAGGATATTCTCGCCCAGTCTCAGGCTGGAGACATAGGCCGTGACGTCGAACGACTCGAAGACTTTGGCGGACTCGTCGGCATTGGTCGTGCTGGCGGCGGAATTCCACACGGGAGTACCCGTGAAGTTCTTCCTGGCGATCTCGGTTCCATTCAAATGGGCGATGAACCCGTCGTCGCAGCGGACTCTCAGCGTCAGTCGCGTGAGATTCATCACGCTGTCCTTCGTGATGGTGAACGGAATCCGTATATAGCAGGTCGCGTTCTTGTTGTACATCCGGCTCTCGATATCGATGTCGAAGTAGTCCGGGTAGTCCCCCGTGCTCCGTTCAAAGCCGACGCCGCCGGTGCCGCTGATCCAGGCGGAATCATCGAACGCCGCACCGCCCTTCCAGGCATCGGAGATCGCGGCGGTCGGGACGAGAACCCGCTTGGCCGCGTCCTCGGCCACGAGTTTGCTCTCGGTGGACTGCGGCGCCGATCCGCGAACCCTTGGGTCGCTGCCGTCGAGGGTATACCACGTCGTACCATCGCCGCCCTGCATCGAGAGCTGGTTACCGACGGCCGTGTGCCCGCCGTGCTGATGAGTCCCGTTGACGTAGAAGACGGGGGCAGCGAGATTTGGATAGAGTCCCGCATTGCGGAGCCAATTCAGAACAAAGGTCGAACGAGGCTCGATGAACCGGGACAGAACATTGTCCTGGTTGGCCAGCCAGTCCGCACGGGTGTGGGGCACAGAGGATCGCGCATCGCCCCAGCGGGCCGATTCACCGACGATGGCCCGGTCAATCTGGGCCATCCGCGCGCGGTACATGTCGGCCGTGTGCGGATATGTGAGCACTCCGTCATTGAAGAAGAACCGGTGCACGAGGTCTGCAAAGTGCATGCGATATTCCGTACTCGCTTTGAGCTTATTGTGAATCCCACTGACGCTCAAACCCAGCACGTTCTGCGAACTCCAGTATTCCATGGAATGCTCGGCATCCCAGGTGTGAAATCGCCACAGGCCATCAGGGGCACGGTGGGTTGCATACCAATTCTTATCCGGCCAGTCCCAATTCGTCGCGTACCAGCGGGCGAGAAGGTCTGTGATGAAGTTGTCCACATCCAGCATCCGGCAGAGGTCATCATACGTCTCCAGGTTGCCGGGGTCGGCCGCCACGCGGTTGGCGGCGCTGAGCATAGCATTGAATCTGCTGGTGGCGCTGCCGTCCGGGCCACTGTTGATGACAAGACCTGCGTTGTGCCGGATGGCATCGTACTCCTCTTTCTCGCCGCCGAACGTCTGGGCGGCCCAGGAGTGGTCCGGCCGCTCGTGCAGGTAGTACATGCCCCAGTACAACCCGTTGATGTAGACGTGTGCGTAGCGTCCGTGCGGCGACTGGCCCCCCATCGCATTGTGAAGGTCGGACACATACTGGTCCTGAATATACGTTCCGTACATATGCTGGCCGCTATGGTTCCACGCGTTGGTGAGCACTTCATCGAGCACAAACGTGTCATAGGTATGAACCGGCGAGTCCGGAAACACAGGGTAGTCCAATTGTCCGGGCCCGCCGGTGGGTTTGCCGTCATCCGTATAGGGCTTGAAGCGAGGCCGCATCGAAAGCTTGAAGACTTTCCACCGGTCCAGGCTCGTGCCACCACCTCGGATACCCCCCTGCACGGCGATTGCGCAGTTGACATGGAACCCGCTCTCTCCGTTGGGATCGATCCATTCCAGGGAGCACACGCGTTCCGTGCCGTCCTGCGACTCGTTGATGTAGATGCCCTTGGACCCAAACCAGTCGTCCAGACCCATCACCAGGGATACGGTGGGGACGGATTTGAGGTCGTCCTTGATGGTCTTGGCATAAAGGCCACCGAACTTGTCCTTTCCGTCCGGTCCGACGACGTCCGGGTCCACCTGATAATCGCCGGTGACGGCCCCAGAGTACGAACCGCCAAGCCACGTGGCAGGGCAGCCAGGAGGAACCACCTGGGCCCCGGTCTGGGGATGCGTCGCCTGGTTGATGACATCGTTGAGGAAGATGTACGTTTGCGCGTCGATGTCCGTGTGCAGCCAGCCAGGTCGGTGGCCGACGGCCCGAAGACAAGTGGTCGTAGTGACGGAGATCGGGCCGGTGTACAGACGACCGGCGGGCACGGAACGTGCTATATCGAAAGGTGAGCTGCCGTCAACTGTATAGTAGATCTCCGCATCGGGCGTTTTCGTCGTGATCGCAACCGTGAACGGACCGTCATAGAAGCCCCGCTCGCGGCTGAATTCCGTATCTGCGACGACCCCCTGGTAGGCTGTAGTATTGAGCGTCCCCGGTGTCGCCCGAATCATATAACACCAGGAATCGGCGCCGGTGGAAGACCTCCCGTAAGAGATGTCCGTCCGTTGATCCTGAAACGCCACCAGATCGAGCTGTGTCGTCCCGTCCGCGTCGAACAGGGCGATCTGGTCGCCTGCCGCATCCAGTTTGAACGATGCGTGCAGGCCCGAATCTGTGGTATCGTTGTCGAGCCAGATGATGAGGTACCCCTTTGCAGGGATCTGCGTCATATTCGGCACGCTGGTCGGGATCTGCCATTTCGTGGGCGTCGTGGGATCATCCGTCAGATAAAGACCGGCCACGTTGACCGAGCTATCGCTTGTGTTGTAGAGCTCGACCCAGTCATCGAACTCACCTTGCGGATCTGCAGACGAGTTGCTGTTGGCCGCCATGAGTTCGTTGAGGATCACTGCGCCGCTTGCCGCACCGATGGACCAGGCCGGCCCCAAGACACCTACCACCAGGAAAACCAGGACCTTCGCTGGTCTATCCATGCCTTTCTTCCTCACTCCTGCGTTCTCGATGTGCGATGGTCGTGTCGTGTGGCTTCGGGGGCAATACAGCCACAACAACTCACTCCGCCTTCACGGCGCACGAACCCATCAATCTCGGCACTATTGTACCACAAGGCGACCCCCAGCCCCAAAGAAAAAGGTGCGCCCGGCGGGGGCGCACCTTTCCATGAGAATTGTGATTGTCAGGAACCGCAGACTATTCGATCTTCAGGTCCGGGTTGTTGGGTCCGAAATGCTTGAGCATGACGATCGGGTCGGACCTGGACGGGTTGGTGATCGTGACGCCCTTCTTGGCGGCCTGTTCCGTCACGAAATACTCATCGTGGGTGAGCTGGCCGAACCGGATCATGGTGGGCGTCTCGATGTTCCAGACGCCCATCGTGCCGTGGCCCTGCATCATGATGAAGCCGTAGGCGCCGCTGTCCTGGATGGTCACCGTCGTGCCCGGCTGGACCGTCAGTTCCTTCGCGCTGAAGGCGTCGGACTTGTAGCAGATCCAGTTCTCGATGAAGCCCTCCGCCTGCATCTGCCTGGCCGGGCGGGCGGGCTTGGGACGCATGAAGCGGTTCTTCACGAAGTCCGGATCGACATTCAGATCCCAGTCGATGACGCTGAGCAACCAATCGACGTCGCCTGCCTTCTTCTTCGGGGTGTCCTTCCACAACAGCTCTTTGGGCACGACCTGGTTGTGCGTGATGTTCTCGTACATGGCGAAAACATCCGAGGCCTTCTGCGGCTCGTAGGTACACAGGCTACCCGGGGCGTGGAGCACTCCCGGCGGGACGTCCCATCCGGTCCCGGGATCAAGCCGATACGCCGGAGCGAGAGACGTGATCGAGTTGTCTCTCCCATCTGCGGCGTCCTGCAATGCCTTGCGGACCTGGTCCTTGGTTACTCCGGGGTTCAGACCGAAGAAGGTGTAGGGGAAGTCGCCGCCGTAGTTGTTCACCTGAGGCGGGAAGAAATAGGCCTCCGGCTTGCCCAACTGGCCGGTGAGCTTGGCGTGCTTGTCGCGATGATGGATGTGGTGCGGTAAGGCGGCCTTGTTGTCGAAGAACTTCGAGTACATGGGCCATCGCCCGTATTTCTTCCAGATTCGCGGGCCGACGATCTCGCCCTGCAGCTCTTCGATCGCGTCGCGCAGCAGGATCTTCTCGGTCTTGCCGCCGTCTTCGAAGACGATGAAGCTGAGCCCCTCGTTGGGCGAGGTCAGCGGCCCGTTGTCGGCGGGCGTTGTCGAGGAGAACCACCGCTCGTCGAGGCCGCCCCGCTCGCCGCCGAGGGCGTAATAGTCATCCGGATGCAGCTTGATCCGCCGGCCCGGCACGCAAAACGAACGCGGCACCCACGTCGGCGCCAGCCGGAGAATCCCCTGCCCTTGTTCCAAGGCCATCTCGGCCGTTTTCTTCACAGACATAGCACGATTTCCTTTCTCTGAACCATGGGATGCATAGGACAAATAGGACCTATAGGTCCCATCCATCGTATCCGTCCCACTCCTCTTACGATTTCACGTTTTCCCAGGCGCCCTTCTTGGCGGAAGCGAGCACTGCGTCGCAGACATATTGCGTGGCCAGCGCATCGCGGAAGGTCGGCGACGTCGGCTTGCCTTTGATCGCGTTGTCCATGAACTCCGCCAACTGGTGGACGAAGCTGTGCTCGTAGCCAACGGACAGGCCGGGCACCCACCAGTGGGACATATACGGCATGTCGCCATCGGTGACGTGGATTGACCGCCAGCCGCGAACGATGGATTCGTCGCGATGATCGAAATAGCTCAGCCGGTTCAGGTCATGGAGATCCCAGGCAATCGAAGCGTGCTCGCCGTTGATCTCGAACGTGTACAGAGCCTTGTGACCGCGGGCATAGCGGGTGGACTCGAAGTTGCCCATCGAACCATTCCCGAAGCGGCAGAAGAACGTGCAGGCGTCGTCGATGCCCACCGGCGCGACCTTGCCCGTCTCGACGTTCATTCGCTCTTTCACGAAGGTCTCGGTCATCGCGCAGACGGACGTGATCGGGCCGTTCTGCCACAGGGCGGTGTCGATGCAGTGGGCCAGCAGGTCGCCCGTGACGCCGGAGCCGGCGGCCTTGACGTCCAGTCGCCAGGTGGACATGCCGCCCTGCGGAACCTTGGTCGAGATCGTCCAGTCCTGGAGGAAGTTCGCCCGATAGTGGAAGATCCGTCCCAGCTTCCCGCTGTCGATGAGCTGCTTGGCCATCG
The DNA here is from genome assembly GCA_034678485.1 of Sedimentisphaerales bacterium. Taxonomy (GTDB): domain Bacteria; phylum Planctomycetota; class Phycisphaerae; order Sedimentisphaerales; family Anaerobacaceae; genus PLanc-01. The sequence goes on from JAXDBU010000119.1 coordinate 5,343, forward strand.
CCACGGCGGGAATCCGACGATAGTTGAACGACACCATGTTCGGCACGCCGGCCTTCTCAACCGCCTGGACCATCGGCTCGGCCTCGGCGCCCGTCCGCGCCAGCGGCTTCTCACAGATGATCATCTTGCCCGCCTGGGCGGCCGCAATCGCGAGCTCCGCGTGGTAGTTGTTCGGCACACAGATGTCCACAACGTCGATGCTCTTGTCATCCATCACTTTGTGCCAATCCGTCACGTACGACTCGAAGCCCCATCGGTCGGCGAAGGCCTTCGCTTCCTTCTCCTCCAATCCGCAGATGGTCTTGAGGACGGGCTTGTACGGCACATCGAAGAAATTCGACACCCTGCGGTAGGCGTTGGAGTGTGTGCGGCCCATGAAACCGTAGCCGATGATGCCGACATTGAGTGGTTTGGTCATTGCAGTCATTCCTTATTCGAGGTTACAGGCGGCAGGGTGTAGTTTATCCCGCCGATTCGTTCAATCTTCCCAGCCGTGCGCGTCGCGCACTTTGAGCATCACGTCGAGAATCTCATTCCAGGTGTCTTGCGTCTCGAGCATCGCGTTCGGGAACATGCAGCCGTCCCAGCAGATGTGCTCGATGCCGCGAGACGACGCGTCTTTGAGCCAGTAACCGGCGCAGCGGACGATGTCGAGCTTGCCCTTGGGGTCGCCGGCCGCGCAGTGCTTGCCCGTCTTGTCGTGCGAGCCGGCGCCGCGGACTTCGCCGTCGTTCTGCGCCACGTGGAAGTCGATCGTCCAGGGGCGCAGCTTGTCGACCATCGTTTCGTAGGCCTCGTAGAATTCGTCCTGCGAATAACCGGGCTTCAGCAGCGCATGTTCCGGCGCGTTGTAGCCCATCAGGTACAGGTATGTGTGGGCCATGTCTGCCTGGAAGCCCAGGGTCTCCGGCATTCCCACTTCTTCCAGCACATCGAGCATGTCCCTCCAACTGTGCATTCCGGCCCAGCAGATCTCGCCCTCCGCGGCCAGGCGTTCACCGTGGTCGGCAGCGATCTTGGCGGCCTCACGGAACGTCTCGGCGATCCGCTTGGTGTTCCGCTTGGGGTCTTTCGCCCACTTCTCGATGTTGCCGTCCGCCGAGTCGATCCGGATCACACCGTACTGGCGGACGCCATGCTTGTTGAACACCCCCGCGATGCGGCACGCCACCTGGACCGCGTTGCAGAACTTCTTGCTGGTTGCCTTGTCGCCCATCGCGGAATCCCCGACCGTGCCGGGCCAGACCGGCGCGACCAGCGAACCCATGTTGAAGCCGTACTCCTGAACCAAGTCGGCGGTCTTCAACAGTTCGTCCGTGTGGGCATTGGGATCGGTGTGCGGCAGGAAGAGAAAGCAGTCGACTCCATCGAACTTCTGGCCGTTCACCTCGGCGCCGGCTGTCAATTCGAGCATCCGTTCGAGACTGATCGGCGGTTCCTGGCCCGGCCCGGTTCCCTTGCCGATCAACCCGGGCCACATGGCGTTGTGAAGTTTGGGGAACGTGTTCGAACTCATCTTGGACTCCTTTTGAGAAATCAGACATCACAGATCACAAATCAAAGACTCTATGCCGCCGCGTCCCATCCTTCTCTGATGGTCCTGAAGCCGAACTGATAGCACTCTTCCGGGCTGGCCGACAGGCTCCGCCAGACGCAGGTGGTCGCCGCCAGGTCGGGCAGACTCGTACCGAACGCCTCAATGGTCAGCCACTGGTCATAGCCGGCTTGACGCAGCGTTTTGATAATCCGCTTGAACGGGACATGTCCCTTGCCCGGCGTCCCGCGGTCGTTTTCCGAGATGTGGACGTGCCGAATCGATGCGATGTTCCTCTTGATGCACCCGACCGGGTCCTTCTCCTCGACGTTGGCGTGGAACGAATCGTACATCACGCCGAGATTCGGATGGTTCACCCGCTTGGCGTGCGCGGCGCCGTCGTCCAGGATATTAAGGAAATAGCACTCGAACCGGTTCAGGCATTCGACTGTCAATTGGAGATTCGCCTGCTTGGCGAAGTCCGCGGCCCTGCGATGCACTTCGACCGCCCGATCCTTCTCCTCCTGCGTCGGACCCTTACCGGTGAAGAACCTCCCTCCCAGCGGTTGATAGAACGGCCCGCACAGGACTTCCGACCCGAGCGCCGCGTTGCAGTCGATGGCCCACTTGAGGTAATCGACGCCGCCCTGGCGGTGCTTGGGATCGGCGCTGATAGGATTGTGCTCCTCATCCGGGATGACCGTGCAGGTCGTACACTTCAGGCCATTGTCCCGGACAGCCTTGGCCACCTTCTGGTAGTGCGGGACGTCCCCGGCGAACAGCGGGACCTCTACGCCGTCATAACCGGTGGCCTTGAGCTTGGGCAGAAGAGCGAAGTGCTCCTCCGTCACGAACGGCGTCCACAACAATAGATTGAATCCGATTTTCATGCTGCCCCTCGATAATCAGTGGGTGGGTGGATAGACGCAAACCTGCGTGGATGAATCGATGCGTATCTCTGTGTATGCGTGCTTGCACACATGCGTAGCCACCATGCCAACGACAAAGGCTCGCCCCGGACCCGCGGCCCCGAGGGCGCAAGCTCCTTCTACCGCTGGCCGCACACCGTGTCAACGATTTTCTGCCTCGCTTGCAGCACGCCCGCAAAGCCGGAAAGGTGCCCCCGTGCGGCATCACACAACCAACCAATTCACCCTGGGTCGGCCGGCGCCAGGCGGACACGCGTGGGCTGGTTGCGGTCACAGGTCAGTCGGCCGTCTTCGTGCTTCAGTTCCACGACCTGGATCGAGCTTCGTCGCTGTTCCGTGTCGGTTTTGGGGGCGTCGGGCCGCCGACCCGGGTGCGTGAAGTAGAACAGAAACGCCCGATCTCCCGAGACGACCACGTCGGCGTGGCCGCCGTGGACTTTGTCGTCCTCGCCCGTGCCGGGCGCGGCCAGCAGGGCATCGGATTGCTTCGTCCAATTGTTCGCGTCGGTCGAACGGTACACAGCCAGGCCATCCGCCCAGCGATCCACGATGAGCCAGTAGAAATCTCGCCAGCGGAAGGCTTTGGGGCCCTCGCCCCGATCGGCAATCGCCCTGCCGCGGTCGGTCCAGGTCATCAGGTCGGGGCTCTCGGCGAGGAAGATCGTCTTGCCCGCCTTCTCGTCGTTGTACCACATCCGCCATGTGCCGTCCGCAAGGCGCAGGACCGAAGCGTCCAACACGCGGTCCGATGCGAAGGGAAGCTGTCCCGCATTCTTCCAGGTCACCAGATCAGGACTCGTCAGATGCACGATGCGCCGCTGGCCGGACCAGTCCTCGTGTATGCCCGGCACGAACGTCACAAACATGTGGTAGACCCCCTCGTGGAAGACGATATCCGGCGCCCAGTGGGTGTCTTCAGGACCTCCCACGGGCAGTTCGGCCGTGCCGCGATATTTCCACGTTGCCCCGCCGTCGGCGGACTCCGCGATCCCGATGCGAGTTCCGTGCACCCACGAAACCCCGGGCAATCCCGGTGCGTTCGCCCGACGACTCGTATAGAACATCCACCACGCGCGTGCCTGGCGATTCCACACCAGCACCGGATCTGCCGCTCCGTCGTAGACGGGATCGCGATACAGCGGCTTGGGCGCCACCGGCCCAGCTTCTTCGACAGTACCCGCGAGTGCATCTCCCGCCAGCGTCAACAGCAACACGATGCACCCTGCTCCAACGAGATGTCTGCGTTTCATGGGGTCCCTATTCTCCGGCAATCGTATGCAGTCCTTGTCCGTCCCATGTCGCCATTGTAACGTCCCGCATCTCCAAAGCCAGGCATTTGTCGATCAGGGCGTCTTGCTCAGGGGCCAGGCGAACTTCTCGAACCGCCCGTACTCCGCCGTGGATTTGTCCATTGTTCCATTCGGCGCCACTTGCAGAGCGGACCGCACGGAATCGACGTGCGCATCGACGAACACAAGGGCAGCGGTGCCGCCGTCCCAGTCGCTCTGCTTGGCGCCGTGGAACGTGCCGAACCAGTCCCGGCCGTCGCCGCACAACGCGTTGTCGTTGAGCACGTTTGAGTTCCCGCGCCGGGGCCACATGTTCTCCTCCCCGAAGAAGAACACCTCCGCATGGCTCCTGGTGATGCCGGAGCGTTTGAGCACGCCGGACGGACTCGTGCTGCTGTCGTGGTTGCCAAGGAAGGCGTTCATGCTGTAGCTGTAATACGGATTGATCGACACGTGGCTCGGATGCCGGGCCTCCGCACGACCGATAATCTCGCCCGATGCCGGCAAGAAGACCGCCGTGAAACACCTCTATTGTACCCTCGCGCAGGCCGAATGCAATCGAATTGCGGTCCTTCCGTGTCCATCAGACGAGATTCGGGCGCCCTGCTTATCATGACGCACGCAATTGCCGATAGAGAGACGGGAAGTACTGGAGAACGTCCAATCTGCGTGGTCTTTGGAGGTATGATCGATGACCAAGGCGAAAGCTGTAATGAATACTCAAGTGATCAGCGTCGGCCTGCACGAGGATATCTATGAGGCCATCCGCATGATGGCCCTGAACAACATCACCGGCCTGCCGGTCGTGGACGAGACCGAAACGCTCGTGGGCATCATCACCGAGAAAGATGTTCTCTCGCTGCTGTACAACAACGAGGACCGGCCCGGCGAGGTCAAGGATTTCATGACCTCCAACGTAGTCAGCTTCGATCAGGAAGACGACCTGCACAGCGTGGTCGAATCCCTGCGGACGAACCACTTCCGCCGGGTGCCCATCCTGGACAAGGGCCGACTCGTCGGGATCATCAGCCGAAGGGACATCATCACGTACATCCGCAACCTCCAGCGCGAAGACCAGGTTCTGAAGGACAGCCTTCTCGAGCTGGTCTTCTGAGGTCCATCCCCATGTTCGAAACCGAGACCATCATGTCGACTGATGTGGTTTGCGTCCAGCGGAGCACGCCGGTCTCCCAGGCCGTCGAGTTGCTCGTGGACAAGGACATCACAGGCGTCCCGGTCGTCAACGAGAATGGCACCCTCGCGGGGATTCTGACGGAGAAGGACATCCTGTCCCTGTTGACCAACCCAAAAAGCACCGACGGCCCGGCGGAGCAGTACATGACGCGGGACGTTGTCGCCTTCGACGTCGAGGACGACTTCATCGCGATCTGCGAGTGCCTCATGAAGAACCACTTCCGCCGGGTGCCGATCCTGTCCGGCGGCAAACTGGTGGGCATCATCAGTCGCAGCGACGTCATCCGGTACATCGCATCGCCCCTGTGAGAGACCCGCATGCGGCCCGCCGCTCGATTTGGCGGTACACACCTCCCGTCCAGCCACTATAATGGGTTTGGACACTGTCAGCCTCGGTTCCGCTTCGATGGAGGTGTCGTAATGGCCGACAAACGCAGGGCATTCACGCTGATCGAGCTGCTCGTCGTGATCGCGATCATCGCCCTGCTGATGGGAATTCTGCTGCCGTCGCTGAGCCGGGCTCGAAAGCAGGCTTGGGGGGTCTATTGCCTGAACAACCTCAAACAGATCGGCGTCGCCCTGCACGGATATGCCCAGGAGAACAACGACTACATCCCGCGGGCCCTGGACAACCGGGTGAAGTGGCTGCTGGCCTTCATGCCGTTCCTGGGCGAGAAGTACCGATACGCCCAGGACTACCGCGAGGTGGACGTGTATCAGTGCCCCGCGTTCCCGCGAGTCGGCGCCGGAGAGCGTAACGTGAGCAATGCCCAGCAGACGGTGGACTATGTTGTCAACGCGTGGGACATGGACGATCCCGGCCTCACGACCGGCAACCGGGGCAGGCAAAAGGACGTGCCGAGCAAGCTGGGCGGGATCCCTCGCCCTTCCGAGCGAATCTACCTGGCAGACAACGAGGCCGGCCCCTGGCGCCCGGTGATCCTCGACCGCAAGGACCTCGATATTGCATCCGTGTTCAACCTGCTGGATGTGTGGTCGGCGACGCACATGCCCGCCTCCGACAAAGAGAGCGTGGGCAACAACCTGACCCGGCGGGTTGCGGCTGACCGTCACCGCACGAAGGGCTGCAACAATCTGTTCTTCGACGGCCACGCCGATTGGCTGTCCGCTTCGGAGAACACCTCGCGCTACTGGTGCGGCGTCGAGTCGCCGTGATGGCACGTCCCCGCCGGCCATTCGTACCAGGCAGCAGAAACGAGGACGGCATCAGCGAACCCGTGTCTGCTGATACCGTCCTTTGCCTCTCAGGCCGCCCGCGATGATGTCGGACGGTCCGCCGCGTTTATGGCTTGTTCGGTTCGGCCGTCACTCCTTCCGGATGGGCCTTCATGGCATCCAGATGTCGCTGGTAGATCTCCGCGATATCCTCGTTACTGTCCAGCGTGCTCTGTGACTTCTCAAGCTCTGAAATGGGGGTCAGTTCTTCGGGGGTCTGCGCCACGTGCGGCGTCAGGAAGATCAGCAGTTCCGTCTTCGACTTGTCTTTGACCTGCCGTCTGAACAGGGCGCCCGCAATGGGAATGTCGCCCAACAACGGGATCTTCTTTGTCGTTTCGCTGACCTGATCCTCGATCAAACCGCCGATGACGATGGTCTGGCCATCCTTGACCGCCACCTGCGTGCTGGCTGACCGAGTGGCAAAGACCGCCGGATTGAGGGACTCGGAGATCTGCACCGTCTCGCCCGTCCGCGTCGTGATCTTCGGAACGACCACCATGTTTACCAGGCCCTTGCGGTTGATGGAGGGCGTGACCTCCAGCACGATACCGATGTCGTCGCGATACGTGAAGCTGGTCGTGCTGCCGATCGATCCCGAGGTGGTTTCGCTCTCAGGGATCGGGACTTCCTCAGCGACCGTGATTGTGGCCGTCTGGTTGTTCCGAGTCAGCACGTACGGTCGGGACAGGACGTTCAGCTTCTGGGTTTCCGCCAGGGCCCGCAGGGTGAGGTCCAGATCTCCTTCCAGGGTTCGTATCGCCAGGCCGGTCGTGCTGGTCTCGTTGGCCATCGTCGTGAGCGTATCGCCCTTGCCGAAGATTCCGATGCTCTGCGTGGAGCCGCCGCTGTCGCGCATGTTCAGCATGGAGAACTCGGTACCGAGGTCCAGGCCGTCGCTGTGGGTCACTTCGGCGAATAGGACCTTGATGAGGACCTGGCCGACCGGCTTGTCCAGCTCCTCGATGATCGGCTTGATCTTCTCGTAGTTCTTCGTCGAGGTCATGCACAGCAGGGAGTTGGTGTTCGGATCGGCTTCGAAGTAGGTTTCGTCAGAGAGGTCGTCATTGTCCGAGGACGAAGACGACGTGCCCCCAGCGGTCCCGCCCCGGCTCGCCTGGCCGCCCTGGAACTGCTGGTTGCCGGTGCGCGAGCTGGTGCCCTGTGCCTCCAGGTTGGCCATCTCCGTGAACAGGTTGTTCAGGATCGTCATGAGGTTCGTGGCGTTGGCGTTCTCCAGGGGATAGACGAAGATCCGGCGTTCCTGTTCGGGATTGACGTCCAGCTCCTTGACGATCTGGGCAATGATCGTCAACGTTTCCGCCGGACCGCTCACGACCACCGCATTCGTCTGCGTGTCGGCCGAGGCGATCACGGATACGTCCGATACGCTGCTGGTGCTGGTGCTCTGCCCACCGCCCATCATCATGCCGCCGGGACCGCCCATGCCGCCTCTCCCGAACATGACGCCCTGGTTCTGGCTGCCCCGCGACGACCGCGACGACCGGGACGAGGTGCTCGTCTGCTCGCCGAACACCTCATTGATGAGTTCGGCCGTGTCGGTGGCGTCGGCATACTGCAGATGGAAGACCTTCACGTCGGCCACATTGGCAATCTTGGCGTCGAGCTTCTCGATCACGGTCGCGATCAGATCGAGAATCGCGTCCGGGCCGGTCACCACGACGGTGTTGCTCGTGCTGTCGGCCGCCGCGACCACGCTCACGGCGCTGGACTCCTGCGATTGCGTCATTCCCGGCGGGCCGCCCATCGGACCGCGGAACATCTGCCCCATGCCCGATCTCGACGAAGAGGACTGATCCCCGAAGACCTGGTTGATCACGTCGGCGACGTTCGTAGCGTCGGCATAGCGAAGCTGAAACACCCGGACGTCCGCGATCCTGGCCGACGTGTCGTCCAGGGAATCGATCACGCCCTGGACGATCTCCAGCGCATCGCTGGGACCACGGACGACGAGGGAGTTCGTCTGCTCGTCGGCCGCTGCGATGACCTGGACGTTCATGCTGCCGCCGGCCTGTCCGGTCTGCGTCTGGCCGCCCGGACCGCCGCGGTCGCCGCCGCGCATCTGCATCATCATCTCAAACGGGTTGCCGCCCCGGCCCCCCTGTCGGCTGCGACTGCTGCCGCTGCCCTGCGATTGCTGCTCGAAGAGATTGTTGATCAGGGTAGCCGTGCTCGTAGCGTCCGCCCTCTTCAACGGGAAGACCCGAATCTCCGCCACGGACGACATGTGCTTGTCCAGGGCGGCAATGATCTTCATCAGACGCTTGATGTTGGCCGTCGTGTCCGTGATGATCAGGGTATTGCTGTCCTCGTTGGCCTCGATGCTCGCGTACTCCGGGCGTAGGGCTTCGAGGTTCTGCTTGAGGGCCGTGGCCGTCACGTGCGAGACGGGAATGACGTACGTCACCACGTCGTCGCCGGCCACGACCGCCTCCGGGTCGTTGCCCGTCAGCACGGGGATGTTCTCCTTCACGGCGCCCGACAGCGCCACGACCTTCAGGGTCTTGGCGGTGCGGACCGTGGTCAGGCCCTTCTCCTTCAGGATCGAGTTGATCAGAGCCACCGCCTCGTCCAGCGTGATCGGCTGGCGGCTGATCACGGTCATGCGTGTGGTAGAGAGCGGCTCATCCGACACAATGGTCAGTCCGGCCGTCTCCGACAGATACTCCAGGACCGTCTGGAGCAACGTATCCTGGAAGTTGAGCTTGATCTTCGTGTCCCCGTTGGTCTTGACCACCTCGATCGGCTCCGTCTTTGCCGGAGGCGGCGAGCCGGAGGATTCCTGCGCGGCGGTGTCACCGGGCATGCAGATGGGGGCAACCGCCGAAACCAGGCCAATCACAATGATTCTGAACAATCGCATTGCACGTACTCCTTCGCACAGGTCTATGACAAGACGCATCGGATCGGGACACTACTGCCCCATTTGTCGCTTACGTTGCTCCATGAGCCGCTTGAGGATTTCGGCCGCTTCCGGGCTGTCTTCCGACGACTGGCCGGAGGGGGACGTCGACGAAGACGGCACCGACGCCAGCTCGAACATCTGATTGGTCGTCAGGACGCCGGTTCCCCCTTCGAGATCGCAGTTCACCCGGACGACAGCCGGGTCCTTGCCCTCGATCTGGTATTCCAGTCCGTCGAGGGTCAGGGTCTTGATCGTGCCGCGCGCGACGGGATCGCCGCGACGAAGCTGCAGATTCTCGCCGGTCTGGGAGTTCTCGATGAAGGCATAGAAATCGTCGTTCTCCTGGACCACGCCTTTGAGGACAAAATAGGCCTCGGGATTGCGCATCACGGGAGTCGGCCTGGGCGTGTCATCGATCCGCTCCGGTCGCGGCGCAGTTCGCGTACGAGAGAAGATGTTCCGCGTCAGAATGATGTTGAAGCTGGCCCAGGAATTCGGCTTGGCGGCCTCGTTCGGATCGACGGACGCGACCGACGACCTGGACCTGGAAGTCCGCTGACGCGACGTTCGTTGACCGTAGCCGGTGGTCGGCCATGACATCAGAACCACCCCGACGATCCCCGTCAGGAGGAGCATCCAACTCGCGCTTTTAGAACAGTTCTTCGTCATCGTTCGCCTCCGGCTGCTGTTGAGGTGTCGTATCGGATGCCTTTTGCACGCTGCCCAAATGGATCGCGGAGAGGTGAAGCTGCAGCGACAGGTTGTCCCCGGACTCGGCGCCAAGCTGCATATTGGTGACCTTCACCGGAAGCTCGGACGTCTCGACCCTGTAGAGAAACGACGCGACGGACTCCATCGTCCCCCGGCCCGCCACGGCAAAGGTGACTTCGTTCATTCCCTTCTCGGTGACCGAACGATCGGGCTTCGTCGAGCTCAACGACAATCCCGTCTGACGGGACCACTCATCCAGCGCCCTGGCAATGCGGCGTTCCGCGTCCGCATCGCTCTTCATCCCCTCGGAAAGGAGGCCGCGCCACTTACCCTCCAGGAGCCGCCTGCGTTCCAGCAGGCTCTGAGCCTCCTGGACCTGAGCCTCCAATTCGAGCTTCTCGTCCTCGGTTTCCTGACGCCATGCGCTCAGCGGTTTTATGATTGCCGAGTTGATCGCCAGCGCTCCGAGCACCACGCCGGTCACAATCGCCAGGATTCGCTCTCGTTTCGTTAGAACCATGTCTATTTCGTCCCTTTGAAGGTGAAGTTGACGGCGAATTCCTTCTCGCTGGAGTTGCGACCGACGTCCCGCAGGTGGATCATCTTGACGTCGGTGAACGCCTCATTCTCGTTGATCATGTCGAGGACTTCCAGGAAGCCGTCCTCGCTCGAGGCCTTGCCCACCACCGACCCGGCGCCGGTGTCGTTCAAGGCCAGGCTCGTGACCCAGACGTAGCCTTCCTGAGGGAACGCCAGCGTCAGCTCACGCAGACAACGGAGAAACCGCGGATCGGTGTTGCCCCAACTGTCGGCGTAGGACAGGCGCTCGACCACTTCCTTCGTGACATCGAGGTCCTCGCCCATCGCGTCCAATTGCCGGCGGTAGTCCGCGATATCCCGCTTGTCGGCCTGCCAGCGGGCCAACCAGACAGCCAGGACAAGGACAGATACCGCCGCAACCGCAAGGGCCCAGACCATGACCCGTTTGTCGTTCGCTTTCTTCCTCTCGCCGATGCGAGGATTCAGGAAATCGACGATGGGTCGGGCGGGTCCGACCGCAGTCCGCGCCACCGCGGCGGCGGCCACCGCGAGAGATTGTCTCGGATCGCCCGAGACGCCTGCTACGTCGGACGATGCCCCGGCGCGTCCATCGCAGACCGCGATCTGAGGTCCGAGCCGCTCGTTGAGACGCTTGAAGACGTCGGCCCCAAGTCCGCATGCGTCGTACGCCACCACCTGGTGTGGTGGCGATTGATCCTGCCGGGAAGAAAGCAGTATCTGTCGTTGGATCGTGGGACCCAACAGATCCGCATAACCGGACGGATTCCCGTCCAACACCATGGGGATGTGTTTGATGAATCGGGGACTGCCGTCGAACTGATCCCAGAATTCGCAGTACGTCGGACGCGTGTACAATCCGTATCGGCACGCGGCACCGCTCTCGGACGGGCTGCGACCGCAAGCGAATGCCGAGACCGTGATCGTCTCGATGTGCAAGCCCGCTGCCTCGGCCAATTCCTTCATTTGATCGACCACCTGCCGACGGGCTGCCAGCAGGAGCACCTGGCCTTTCTCCGACGCGCTGGTCCGGCCGCAATAGTCGAAGACCAGCTCGCCGGCATTCATCGAGAACACTCGCTCAGCCTGGATGGCGAGTATCCCGGCCAGGGCTTCCGGCGACGCCGGAGGGGCCTCGACCTCCTTGGCCAGGACCCACCGGGCCGCCAGGCCGATCACCGCGCGTTTGGCGGTCACCCCCTGCTCTCGCAGAAACTTGTGAAGCCGCTGCCCTTGCTCCCTGGCGTTCTCGACGGTGAATTCGCCTTCCCAGGTGAATTCGCCAACGTCCCGGGTCTCCGTGCGCCCCGCTCGGACACAGAGTTCCGCAGCGACGACGCCGCTGTCGTCGACAGCCAGTCCTACTATGTGGCGTGTGCCAACCATGTTCCTGTCCCGTCAATGCATACTCAAGACAACATTGGTAATTGGCTGCCCTTTCTTCAGGGCCTCCAGGATCTCCGGCTGCAAGGGCCAGCCGAAGTGGGTGAGACTTCGCCAATACACGACCCGCGGCGTGCCCTCCTGCGTGTCGAGGACCGCCCGGTATCGCTTGTACGCCCGACCGTTGGCGGACACACAGACGATGTCCGCAGAGCGCTGGTATGAGCGAACAGTGATGTAGCTGCCGATCCCGACGGCCTTCTCCTGATCCAGGACCTTCGTCACCCAGGCGATGGAGTCGAGGCTGTCGCTGTGGGATTCGCGATACGAGACCAAGGCCTCTGCGTCGCTTTCCTCCAAATCTGGCAGACACGCCAGCACCTCCTTCGGAGCGGTGTTCACGTTCACCAGGCCGGCGAGCGTTTCCTCGCTGCTGGTCGTCAGCCTGTCGGCGATCTGAGAGAACTGATCGAGCGTCATGCCCGATTTGTAGTAGAAGTCCAGGATGTTCTCGAAGGTCCGCCCATCGGAGACGGCCAACGTGATGCTCGTCGTGACATTCGTGGCTTCATTCTCCTTGAATGTCTCCTGCACCAGGGTCTGCAAGTTCTCCAGCACGGTCGAGGTATCGGTGTCGTTGATGTCGATGCGTTCCTCGCCGTCGGCGTCTACATTCTTCTCCTCGCTGTAGACCGTGACATAGTCGTAGAATCCGGCGTCGAGGTTGCCGTTGTGATTGTCGTCCGGCTCGCTCTCGTCGCCGTCGTTCTCGTGGTCGTCGAGGTAGCCGTTGAGATTGATGTCCTCGCCGTCGAGCAGTTCCTCGGAGGCTCCTTTGATCAGGAGAATCTCGTCCACGGTCTCCAGCGGCGCGTCCTTGCACTGATACCCGTCGGCCTGGAGCAGGTAGTACTCGCTCTCGGCGCCGCCGGTGGTCACGTCGGTGTCCTCATCCCGCCAGTCGATGATCGACGCGGCCAGTTCCGCAGTCATGCCCGGCAGCTTCTGGAGCATCTCCAGCGAAGCGGAATTCAAGTTGATCTTGCCCGCCTCGTCGGTCAGGCCGTAGTCGAACTCGTGGTCGCTCTCGAGGTTCGAGCGAAGGACCCAGAAATACCCCGCTTCGCCAACCTCCTGCTCTTCGAAGTCCCTGCCGGTCTCGGAGCGGGTCTCGTCCTCCTCCTCCTCGGCGGCCTCTGTAATCTTGGCGACCACGTACTGCAGGGCGCCATTGGCAAGACACTCGGCCTGCAGGGAGGCGACGTGGTTGGCCGCAACGATCGCATCGACTCGCATCGAGCGGGCAAACACCATCGCCAGACCCGCCAGGACGAGAACGACCCAGATCGTGACAATCAGAACCGTTCCCCGGGCCCGATGGTCGCGGGAGCGACCGACCTGCCACTGCGTTCCGAATTGTCCGGCCCTTCGTCGTTTCATCGTGTCTACTGCCCGGCACCTGTACCGCCCGCGCTATTCGCCGCCGTTCCCGACGACGTTTCGCTCGTCGTTTCCTCGGCGGCCTCGCACGGAACCACAAAGCTCTGCACGAGCCGTCGCGTTTCAGGTTTCTCTCTGCTGTTCTTGTCCCGCCGGCCGCTCTGGAGATGGAAGGCGACCTCGATATCCACCTCGACTGCCTGCGGCAGACTGTTGGAGTCCTCCGAGGAATCCCACTCGTCCACCCAGTCCTCCCCGTCGTAATAGCGGAAATTCAGGGACACCACGTCGCGGCACAGGACCTGTTCGACAGGTTTCGGCTCCTTGCGAGCCAGCAGATTCGTCGTCACTTCTCGAACCAGCTTGTACGTCGTATAGTTGCTCTGGCGGTCTTCAACATCCTCCTCGTCCAGGAGCAGCGTGATCTTGCCAATGCCCCCGCTGACGGAGTCGTCATCGGCATAGACGTGCGTTGTGTAGAACTCGATGCTGTCGGCATCCACTCCCTTGACGCCGCCGGAATCCTCGCCGACGAACGCACCCACCAGACTGTTGCTGTCGCCCGGCGGCACGACCCCCAGAATGTCCTCCTTGAGCAACTCGATCGCGTTGAGCGCCTGCAACGTCGGTTCCACCGCCTGCAAGGCGCTGCGACGCGCGCGGAAACCCGTGTACAGTGCAGTGTACAGGCAGGACGCCACGACGACCATCAGCACCATGGCCACCAGCAGCTCCAGCAGCGTGAAGCCCTCAGATTGTCGGACGCCGGAGATCATGTCAGCCCTCCTCCGGGTACATCAACGTGCTGACCGTGACCCCGCGAAGGCGGCCTACGGACTGCCAGGTGACCGTCAGCTCCACCAGACGAACCGAGGTGTCCGTCCAGTTGCTCACCGTCGCCGACCACGCATAGTCGGACCAGTCCTTCTCCTCGAACCCGCCCTGCTGATTGCCGTTTTCCCAGTCCCCGGTGACGATCAGCTCGCTGAGCTTGGTCTTGGCCAGCGACGCCGCTTCCATCTGCCGGCGCGACTCGCCGCCCAGTCGGGTGCACAGGGCAATGCCGCGCATCGCGACGGGCATGATGATGCCGATCAAAGCCACCGTGACGAGCAGCTCGATAAAAGTGAAGCCGCTGCGTCCGGACCCGTAGCGGGAGAGTCCGACCGAGGGAGTTTCCTCCCTCCATTGCGTACGGCTGGACCGGATTGTCGGCTCACTTGGATACATATCTCTTGAAGACCTCGTCGCACTCCGTGATGGAGAACGATTCCGTGGCGGTGGGACAGGCGATTTCAAGCGCCCGTCCCTGCCGGTCGATCAATCGAATCGTCGCGGCGGTGACTGTCCCGTAGGGCGAGAACTCCAAGTACGTCTCTCGATTCTCCCGAACGATGTCCTCCATCTCCAGGACGAGATCTTTCGAGATCGCAAAGGTCCTTCCGAATTCGGTTTCCAGCGGCTCGTACGCGCCCGCCTTCTGGGCCGTCAGCCAGTACGTCCGCTCCTGGACATCGAAGTTCAAACGATAGTTGATTCCCTCGCTCACCGCCTGGGAGCGAGCATACTGCGTCATCGCCAGAATCTGGGCGGCCGCGTCATCGCCCCGCCGGGAGATGAAAAACCCACGAAGCGACGGTGCCGCCATCGCCAGAACCGTCGACAGGATCATCATGACCAGGATCAACTCCAGGAGGGTCATGCCCCGGTTCTTACCGTGTTGTCTCGGATTCGCGATCATGGGTTTGTGTATGCGGAGAAGCCGTCTGCACTGTCGTTGGCCGTCTCTTCCAGCGGGTGGCCGAGCACTCACGTGCGTCACGGCGTCCGACACTCGGAGGCGGCAACACCCCTCTTCCTGCTCGGTCATCTCTCGCCCGACCTGTCGGGGATGTCGTCGTCGCCGCCCAGCTTGCCATCCGGGCCGAAGGAGTACAGGTCGTAGCCGTCCTTGTTGTACTGGCCGGGGTACCTGTAAACATATTCATTCTTCCACGGGTCCAGCGGGACGTTCTGCTTCAGATAGGGCTGGGTCCAGTTCTCGGAGTCCGAAGCCGGCTTCTCGACCAGCGCCCGCAATCCCTCGCTCGTCGTGGGATAACGTCCCATGTCGATCTCGAAAGCGTCCAGCGCCACCTCAAACTGCGAGATTTGCGTACGAGTCGCCGTGATCTTGGCCTTCTGGGACTGTCCAGTGAGCCTCGGCGCCACAATCGTGGCCAACGTAGCCAGAATCACCAGCACGAGCATCAGCTCGATCAGGGTGAAGCCCGGGGTCCTGGCGGTGCGCCGCCCGCGACACATCCAATTCTTCCTGTTTCTGAGCACTGATTCCATAGTCCATCCCAATCCAAGAGTTCTTAGCCGGCAGATGCCTGCCCGGACGAAGCGTCCGACAGTCTTCACGGCGGTTCCCCGTCTCCTCAGCGAATCAACTGTTGCAGGCTGAAGATCGGCAATATCATCCCGATCACAATCGTCCCGACGACCGCCGCCATAACGAACAGCAGCGCCGGTTCCGCCATGGCCACCAGCATCTTCAGGTAACGATCCAGTTCCTGTTCGTAGGCCGTGGCCAGACGAGTCAACTCCTTGTCCAGACGACCGCTTTCCTCCGCCACGGCCACCATCTCGATAACCGAGGCCGGAAACAGCTCGCGACAGCCTTCCAGACTGCGGGCCAGGGAGGTCCCTCGCTGGACGTCGTCGATAGCGCTGTCCACGGTATCAGCCAGGACCTGGTTGCCGATGGCCTCCTTGGCAACACGGAGCGCTGCGACAAGCGGCACACCGGCGCCGACGAGCGTGCCCAGCATCCTGCAGAACCGGACCAGCGCGAACCGCGCAGTAGCCCGGCCGGACAACGGAAGGCGCAGCATGGCGCGCTCCAGAATACGACGGCCCTCTTCACTGGCCGCCGCACGCCGAATCCCGAAGACGACCAGGGCCACTGCAAGGAGCAGAACAAACCAGTATCGCACGACCAGATCGCTGGCCGAGACGATCGTCTTCGTCAAGGTCGGCAGCGATCCCCCATACTCTCTGAACATGTCGGAGAATTTCGGGATGAAGTACACCAACAGGAACGCGAGAATACCCGTAGCGAGCACCGAGAGGATCACCGGGTACAACATGGCCGACGTGACCTTGTTTTTCAGCTCCTGCTCCTGCGCGCGGAACGTGGCGATCTGTTCGAGGACCACGTCGAGGAAGCCGCCGGTCTCGCCGGCACGGACCATGGCCACGTAGACGGGCGGGAACGCGCGGGGATGCTGGCTGAGCGCATCGGCCAGAGGGATCCCGCCGGCAACCTGGTCGTGCACGGTGGCCCAGAGCTTGCCGGCCGCCGGCTTGGCGGACTCGCGGCTCAGAATGTTCAACGCCCGGCTCAGAGGCACACCCGCTGCCAGGAGGTTGGCCAACTGCCGAGTGAACGCCTCGACCTCTGCTTTGGAGACGCGACCGGCGCGGGAGAACAGCCCCTCCGGAGGGTGATCCTCCTGCCGTTCGACGAAAACCGGGTTGAGGCTCCGGCCAAAAAGCTGCTCGATGGCCGAAGCCCGGTCGGGCGCCACCAGTTTGTCGGCTACCTGGCGGCCTTGTGCATCGATCGCTTTGTAAAGAAAGGTTGCCATAGAGTCTACGTCTGAAGTCTGAAGATGGGCTGTCGATTCGACAAATCAGAGATCGAACACCGACAATCCCGCTTATCCCTTCGGTTGCTCGGCATCGAGCAGGCCGTTCATCTCGAATACCTCGTCTTTCGTCACGCGGAGAATCTCCTCGACGGTGGATCGCTCCTCGAACAGGTGGCGGAACCCATCGTCGCGGAGGCTGGTCATGCCATGCTTGACGGCCATTTTGCGCAACTCGGGAGCCGAGGCGTTCTCGATGATGAGAGATCGGACATCGTCCGTGACCACCATCATCTCGAAGATGCCGATCCGGCCTCGATAACCGGTCCCCTGGCATTCGCGACAGCCTCGTCCCTTGTACAGGACGTCGGGCAGCCGGTCGCCGAAACGGCGTTTCAGAGGGGCCATTTCGCTCGCGGTCAACGGCTCCTTGCAGTGCTTGCATATGGTGCGGATCAGTCGCTGGGCCAGCACCGCCTCCAGCGAGGAGGCCACCAGGTACGGCTCGATCTTCATATCGACCAGCCGAGTCATGGCGCTCGGCGCATCGTTCGTGTGCAGGGTCGAGAAGACCAAGTGGCCTGTCAACGACGCCTGAATGGCGATCTCCGCCGTCTCGGAGTCACGAATCTCGCCGACGAGAACGACGTCGGGGTCGTGACGCAGAATGGAACGAAGACCGCTGGCGAAGGTCAATCCCGCCTTGCGAGAGACCTGGATCTGGTTGATCCCATGGAGCTGGTACTCGATGGGGTCCTCGATCGTAATGATCTTGCGCTGGATGTCGTTGATGTGCGACAGGGCCGCATAGAGGGAAGTGGTCTTGCCGCTGCCGGTCGGCCCGGTCACAAGGATGATTCCGTGCGGCCGCTCAAGGATCACCTCCATGATCCTGAGATCGCGCGGGGACATGCCCAGCTTGTCCATCCCCAGCAGGACGGAGGAGCGGTCCAGCAGACGAAGCACGACCGCCTCGCCGTAAATCATCGGGATTACGGACACACGAACGTCGATCTCCCGGCCCGAGATGATGATCTTGATGCGCCCGTCCTGAGGGATGCGTTTCTCCGCGATATCCAGCTTGGCCAGGATTTTCAGACGAGAGACAATCGCCGCCTGGAACTGCTTGACCTCGGCGGCCAGCGAGGTCTCCTGGAGGACGCCATCGATCCGATAGCGGACCCGCAAGCTCTCCTCGAACGGCTCGATGTGCACGTCCGTTGCCCGCAGTTCGATGGCCTCCGTCAGGATCTGGTTGACAAAGCGGATGATGGAGGCCCCTTCCGCAGCCTCCGTCAGGTCCATATCGTCATCCGATTCGGCATCGATGACCTGCAGGCCGTTGTCGCCGGCCTCCGAGATCATCGACTGGACCGTGTCGGCTCCGACGCCCAGGTACTTCTTGATGCATCGGTCGATATCCGCCAGCGGCGCCAACGCGATCTGGTAGTCTCGTCCCGTCGCCAGCCGCAGCTCATCGATCGCCGAGGTGTCGAACGGATCGCTCGTGACGGCGAGCAGATCGCCATTGTCCCCCTGCACCGGCATGATGTGCTTGTCGAGAAGGATACGAGCGGGGAACTGGGCGAGAAACTCGCGGGTGAACGCGCGCCCTTCGAGCTCCACAAACGCCAGTCCCAGTTCGCGAGCCAGGAAGCGCAGCAAGCGGTCGTCCGCCACGCCGCAGACCGCAAAGGCCCGGGTCGGCGGCTCGCCCTCCGCGAGCAAGCCGCTGATACCCCGGGCCGCAGATTCGTCAATCAGACCCTGATCGAGCATTCTGTGTACGATTGCATTCATTCGGATCAGCCGTTGCCTTAGTTCAACATTCCGCTGAGAACGAGGAGAGCCTCCTGCCGGACGGTGAGGATTTCCCGGAGACTCTGTTGTGCAGCCGCCAGTTCCTGCTGCGCCTTCACACGAGCGGCCCGCAGGGCCGTGAGCTGCTGCTTGATTACATCGGCGGACGCCGACTCATTCTCGAGCGTGGTCTGCAGCGCATCCTGAGCCTTCTCTACAGCGGACGGCTCTCTGTTCTCATCTCCCGGGAACCGAGGCCTGTCGCCCTGCTGGCCGCCGGGACCACCGCGATCACCCTGGCCGCGCGTCCCACGCATGCCTCTCATGCCGAACATGCCTCTGCCCATGCCGCCCGTCATCGATTGCCGATTGAGTTCCATGACCTTCGTGAGCCGAGGCTCGATAACCTTCCAGGACTCGTCGTCGGCGCCGAGCTGCTGCTTCATGTTCTCCATCATTCTCTGGCGCATCTGGGAAAAATCGAACTGACCGCCGGGGCCGCCAGGGCCACCCGGACCACCGCCCTGCGGAGGCTGAGCCAGGCACAGCCCTCCAGCTACCAAGGCCAGAACGCCGGCCACGATACCGATCACGATCACTTTCTTCTGCATTGTACTTCTCCTTTCAGAACCTCAGTAAAACCATGCTCACGCGCACGTACGTGTCGGGCGTCTTGCCCGAATCCATCCTCCATCAGCATAGCGTGTGCAGGGAGGCCGATACACCTCCCAGCCTATCGGAACGGACCACTCCATCCGAGGCGCCAAGCCAGGACTGCACCGAGGATGTCGCCCATTGTCCGCTGAATCGACTCGATATGCAAGATTCAACCTTGACCGGCCAACCGGTCCAGCCTTCCTGGAGCCCCGTATTGACAAATCGTTCCAGTTCCCTCGTCATTTCCTCAGAACTCATCGTTCCGACTCCTTCAGTGATCCGTTTGTCCGTATTCCTCTGGGATTCCCTACACCGCGATGTCTATCAATCACCCCATAAGTGGTTCCTTCCCGACGGCGGTTACAGAAATCCGTCGGTGCAAGACACGGCGGGCGTGAGCAGAGAACACATCGGCGTTCGTCGGCCGGGTGCTTCACCCCCGTTTGGGGTAATGGCGCGCAATATGAACGCGACCTCGCACCCTGCGACGGGCCTCTGCGACGCGACACACAACGGTGGTTTTCGCGGCAATGGGGTGAGATGCCGCCTTCGGCCTGTGCCACGACCGGTAATCATGGGAAAACCATATCAATTCGCTGAGGTATTGCGCATCACAGCGCCGCGTCGCTGTGCTGTTTTCACCGGGGATCTTGTCGCCTCCGACCGTTTTCCTGTCACCGTTGGGCATTCGATGCCACTATAATAGCGACTGGACGATCAAGAAGAACGGTATAGAATAGACGTGTGGAAAACACAGACTGGTCCGATGTATCCGCTTCGCTTACTGGTGATGATGCCGCGTACAGTCGCATAGTCCGGCGGTACGAGAGGGCCATCACCGGTCTGCTCTGGCGTTTCACTCGCGACCCGGCGCAGTGTGAGGAACTCGTGCAACAGGTGTTCGTGGACGCTTATTTCAGCCTGAAGACCTATCGCGGCGATGCCCCGTTGCTGCATTGGCTGCGGAAGATCGCCACACGCACGGGATACCGATACTGGCGGGAGAAGACCAGGGAATCCGTGGAGACGACGCTGCCGGACTCCGATGTCCTGGAACAGA
This sequence comes from Sedimentisphaerales bacterium, assembly GCA_034678485.1. Classification (GTDB taxonomy): domain Bacteria; phylum Planctomycetota; class Phycisphaerae; order Sedimentisphaerales; family Anaerobacaceae; genus PLanc-01. The sequence continues at coordinate 25,695 of JAXDBU010000119.1, forward strand.
TCGCAGCAGCGCAGGATGATGAGATCGATCCGACCGAGGCCGCCGCGGTCCTGCAAGGCCTGCTGGCCCGCCTGCCGGCCGACGACCGCTTGGTCCTGACGTTGATGTATTTCGACGAATGCAGCACCCTGGAAATTGCCGAAAGGATGGGCTGGAGCCGGGCCAAGGTCAAGACCCAGGCGCTCCGAGCCCGAAGAAGGATCAAGGAAATCGCCGAAAGAGAACACCTTTTGGAGAAACTCGGATGGACGCTTTAGAGGCTCTGGTTCGACTGGCTCGCAAGGCACGTGAGGAACCGATACCCATCTTCAATGTGGCAGATCGGGTCCGGCTTCGCATCAGATCGGAGAGGCCCGCCTCGGTTACGCTGATTCCGCTGGGCCTGTTTGGGGGCCTGTCCGCTGTAGCGGCCTCGATTACCCTGTTCATGGCCATCGAGTTCTGGAAGTATGTGAGCAGTCCCGTCATGGAGCTGGTGGCTCCGTTGCCGGAGATACGGCTATGGTAGATTCAGGGAAACCTGACCATCCGTCGGCGCCGCACCACCGGCCGCCCTTCCCCCGTCGGCAGGTCGTCGCTCAAGTCGTTGTCGCGGCGATAATCCTCGTCTCGGGGATTGCCATCGGTTCGGGCGGCACGATTCTGGCCCTGAAGGACCGGATTTTCACTCGCCTGCGTCTGATGCCCGTCGATCAGCCGCCGGGACCGGGACCGGATGACGCCAACAACCTTGCAGAGTGGTGGAGGGTCGAATACGGTCTCGATGACGATCAGGTGCAGAAGACCAAAGAGACACTTGCCAAACAGTTCGCGGCGACACGCGAGCTCTGGGGGAGGTTTCGTGTAATGGAACTGACTCAGCGGGACAAGTTCGCCCAGGCAGTAAAGAGTGTCTTCACCCCGGATCAATTCGCGAAATGGCAGCAGGACATGGAAGAAAGGATGAGGCACTGGGAACGGGTGCGGGCCTTCGGAGGTCGGGGAGGCGGTCGCGGTGGCCCGCCCGGCGACAGACGGGATTGGCCGCCCGACCGGCGCATGGACCCTAACGACCGCCGCGGAGGCCGACAAGGCGGCCCACCAAGAGATCCCAATGCCCCGCGCGGGGACTGGCCGCCCGACCGGTTCAGAGGCCCGGACCAGCGCCGGGGCGACGGACCACCGGGGCCCTTCATGGATCGCGAACGACCCCTGGATCCCAACCGTCCTCGCGGGGATGAGCCATGGGGTCCGTTCATGGGCGACGAAGGGGGCAGGCCCCCTGAGCCGCCGCTGGATCCCAACAGCGGTCCCGGTGGGCCCGAGAGACCACGGTAACCTCCTCGTGGGCGGGCGTCACTCGAAGACCAGCGTGCCGAATCTCTGGAACTCGTGGAAACTGGGACCTACGCGCGCCCAGTCCCAGGCAACGCCTTTGCCGTCGTCGTAGTCCACGCGATACAGATTGGCCCGCCATTTCGTCCCCGGCTGCGGGGGCACGTTCCGCAGCGGCTTGAGCAAGTCGTACGGGACAAACACCTCCGCCCGCCAGCCGGTGATGGCCGCACCGGATTGCTTGGGACCGCCGATCGTAGTCGTCTCCTTGACCGTCTTGCGGGGACCCTCGTAGTGCCAGGGCCGCCAGCCGAGGAACTGGCCGTCCAGGTTCGGGATGAGGATGGGCAGCTCGAAACCGAGAGGCGATATCTCGTACTCGAAGTAGATCGGATAGCGTTCGTCAGGCCACAGGAAGAACTCGAAGACGTCCTCATTCCACAAGTCGAGGAAATCCTCTTTCATCGTGGCCGTGATCTGACGGTCTTCGGCCTCCATGAGGACGTACAGGCCGGTCTGAGAGTAGAGCATCTTCACGCGCGTTTCGTGCGGATTCTCACCGGCTCCACGTGCGTGGAGCGGCTCCCAGGCGGCCTTCGCCCAGGCAGGCGAATCCCCTCTGCCGTTGACGGTGAAATCCTGTGTCCGCCGGACCGTCAGGGTCTGAGGGACCGACTCCATGCCGGGCGCCCGCGCCGTGAACCACCATGAACCGAGCCCCGCGGCCACGACAAAACTCGCCCCTGCAAGCACACGCATGTTCATATTCATTCCTCCTGACTCAATTATCGGGCGCTCGCAGCCGTAATCGCCAGTAGCACCGGCACGCCCCGGTCCTTATCCCCATACACCATGTCTATGGAAGCAATCTCCACGTCGGGCCGCGGATTGTTCCACTGCATGGCGTAGGCTACCGCTTTGTCCTCGCTGCCTTCGTAGGGGGCAACCCACGCGATCTGGGCCCCGGACAGGGCACGAGGATGCGGCTGGACGTAGTGGTCGATATCGATCTCGGAATAGACAGGCACTTCGTCTGTCTGTCCGTCCGCGTAATGGACTACATACTTGAACAGCACGAACCGCTTGTGCTCGCGTCCGTCCTCGTCGGTCATTCGCCGATCCAGTCTGGCGGCGTGCAGGAAGAACAACGCATCGGCTTTCGCATGGATCGGGATGCCGGTGATCTCCGTAGGAAGGTCGTTGGGCAGGCCGTTGCCTGCGAGCATGAGCACTTGTGGCACGGGCGAGGTCGGCATCTCATAGATGTCGTAGTCCACACCGGCGAAACGCTGTCGGCCCTGCGGGAGCCCCTTGAACGTCCGGTTCTTATCGCCCAGAAAGCCTCGCTCGTCCTTATAGGTGGTCGCCTTCATGTGGATATCGATGGGTGTGTAATCCACCTCTCCCCCAGCAATAACGGTCTTGCCCGCAAACGGGGCCTTCAGGTTCCGCAGGACCGCCGCCAGGATCGCTCGCTTCTTCGTCTGGTTTGCCGGTACGGCCTCGCTGTCCAGGAAGTTCAAGTTGCACAGGACGACGCCGCCGCGACCGGTCACGTATTGCAGCATCGCACCGATGTTCAGCATCGGCTTGACCCTCTGCGTGAATCGCTCCGGACGCCGGACCTTGATCTGGATATTGTCCATGCCGATGTTCCTGGCTTTGCCAGGGGCGAATTCATAGTCGCCCAGTCGGACGGTTATCACCTTCGCTTTTCGAGGCGGATCGAGCGGACAACTGACCGCTTCGCCGTCCGCCGTCAGGTCGAACTTCGCCGGGTCCTTCCCGTCGAACAGCAGAGTCACACTGCCGGTTGGATTGTAGTTGATCGACTGATCGTGGATGTACTCGGTGACCGTCTCCTCGCGAGGCAGGGTGACTGTGAACTCGTAGGGCTTTCCGTCGGTCGGGGCCTCGAAATCCATAATCAAGGGCCAACCATCCGAGCCGACGAAACCATTCGTCATGTTGTCCCAGCCGAAGAAGCTGCTCGTTGCGAACGGTGCAATCTCGTCGTAATCGATGACATGAGTGAACACATCGGAGGCAACGTATTCGTCCGCGGTCCAGCCGAAGATCCGCTTGCCCGAGAGCATGGTGATGTCGCCGGTGGTCAGGCCGCTGGTCAGCGGGTTCCGGGCGGGCGGGAAGGTCACCCGCTCGCGTTTGAACTGGCGAATGACGTGATCGAAGCCGACGATCCGGTTGTAGTCGGTCAGTCCATCAGGCGTCAGGCCGTGCAGGAGGATGTAGCCGCCACGATTCCAGAAGGTCTCGACCTTGTCCATATTGCTCGCCAGGACCTTGAGATGAGCGGGCGTCGCGGAGACCACAACGATTCTCTTGTCCGCAGCGCCCATCGCGGCGAGGACATCGGCCGTGCCGCTGTATTGCACGCCGATCGCGTCCATCGCCTTGCCAAGCTGCTCGTCGGCAATCACAGCCGCGACGTTGGCGACCTCGAGCCTGTAGTCCTGTGCGTGCTCGATGAGGTTCGCCAGGAGCCTCCGGCCAGCAGCCGACTGGTCGAGCTTGTCGCCGAGGACGAGCTGACAAACGTACATCACGCCCTTGCCCACGGGCACCTCGACCAGGGCGCTGTTGAGCAGTCTCGGGCCGACCTGGATCAGGCTCTTGGCCCCTCGGACGGGCTTGATGTACGCGTTGCGATACACCCAGTGGTCGCCCGGCCATGTGAAGAAGTCCTTGTCTTGCAGGCCGTTGAACGCGGGGTGAGAGGCATCTTCGATGAACGCGGTCTTACCGTCGGCGGCGGGCACTTCCATGCCGAAATCATTCCGACGCGTTCGCTCCGCCGGCTCCATCTGGGCCGGGAGCGACTGGTATTTCAGGACATTCGTCTGATCGAGCACGATCACCGCCCTGCCGCCGGAGGCGAAGGCAGCCAGTGTGGTCGAGGTCGCGTCTGCCTCGCTCAGGGCATCGGGGCCGACGATCAGAACCCTGACTTGCGGCAGGTTCTCCAAACTGGCAACTCGTACCTGCTTGATCCCGGAGGAATCGAGGAATGCCTTGAGCCTTCCCTTGGGGTCATAGACGCCGACTTCGGCGCCGCCAACAAGCTTCACTGCAGGCAGGATAGAAACCGCCTTCGTGTCGCGGAAGACCTCCTTGCCCTTGACCGAGAGCATCAGGAGCAGTTCGCCTTCGTGGCGCTCGCTGACCTGCGGCATGGGGATCGTCTCGTCGAACCTCTCCGCGGTCCCCGGCTGCACGTCATGTTGGGTGGTCTTGCGATAGACCTCTCTGCCGTCCACCGTCAGCACACGCGTGAACGCGATCACGTCGGCGTACTGTGTGTCGTTGAAGAGGCCAAAGGTGCGAGTGACCTTCGCCGCGGAGGCAAACGTCCAATCCCACTGCCGCACGAGGACTGCACGCGGCGCGTTGGCGACGCGGGATCGCCCGCCTCCGTCGCCGCCGAGCCAGAAGTGCCAGCCGGCATAGAGGCCCGCCCAGCGGTAGCCTTCCTGCAACATGCGGTAGCACGTCGCGATCGCGTCCTTCGTCGCGGCCTTGCCCGTGAAGGCGACTTCGCCGCCCCACATGGCATAGTCGGCCGGGTTGATGCCATTGGCGTAGAAATCCTCGCCGATGTAGCGCGGCCGGGCCATGTCCCATTTCCAGCGGCCCCGCCCGCCGCCTTCGGCGAACGGCTCGTACGCCTGATCCGGGTATCGGACGTCGAGCGTGGCGACGTAGTGGTCGCCGTGTACAGCGAGCGTGTTGGCCTTCATCGCGCCCCCGCCGTCGGTCATAACGCTTCGCGTCGGATCGACCGCCATGACCGCGTCGTGACATCTGGCGATCTGCGCTTCGTACTCATCCATCAGCGGGCTGTTGCCCAGCAGGTTGATCAGGTTGATGAAGGCAAACTCATTCTCGATAGACCAGATCTGGATCGAAGGGTGATTGCGCTCGCCTTTGACCTGGGCGACGCACTGGTCCCGCCAGTTCTGCATGAGCTTGGCTTTCATCTTCGAGCCGCCCTGCTTCTTGCAGATCTCCGCATCGTTCTCGGAGAAGTTCGAGCCGATGGCCTCGCCGTCGAGCGAGGTGTTTCGACGGACGACCAGCCCGTTGCGATCCATGAAGTCCAGCGCCACAGGGGGTTCCATGCCATACCAGAGCGTGTTGTCGCCCCCCTGGCCGGCGGTCGCGTACCGCATCAGGCGGACGTTGGCCTGCCGATAGGCGGTCACGAAGCTCTCTGCGGTCGTCCCGGTGTCTCCGATCAGGTCCGCCCACAGGTGCCAGACGACGCCGTTGAGGGCGAACTTGCATCCATCGATCTTCCACTGGCGGCAGCCGAAGGTCGTCTCGCTTGTATCGACCGTTTTGCCGCCCACGGTGACGAGGGTGCGAAGCCGGTAGAGATTAGGCGTGTCGGGCCACCAGAGTTTCGGATTCGTCCAGCCGTCGTTGAGCGTGAGCGTCTGCGTCCCGCCTGCACGGACCGTGAAAGGCTTGGCCGTGAATGTCTTCTCGACCTGACCGGTCGCGTCGTTGACCGCTTCCCAGCGGACCTGGCCGGAGGCGTCCTTCGCGGCGCTGTTCGTCAGTGTGATGTCGGCCTCAAGCTGCTTCTTGTCCACCAGTGGCTTGACGAAGACATCGGATGCATAAACGCCGCCGGCCGCGACGAACGTGGGCGTGCACAGAATACCCGACTGCGGCGAATTCCAGATCGGGTAGTCCAGGTCCTGGAACCCGTCATGAAAGAACTTGATCGGTATATTGAAGGTCCGACGGAGCTTGAGCGGGCGATCCGGGTCCGCGGTCCGCCCGTACCAGGCGTCGCGGATGCCGACCCAGACTTCGTTGGCCTGTCCCGGCCTGACTCCCTTTGTCACGTCGATCTGGAACCGGCAGAACGGGTTCTTCTCGAAGCCGCAATAGACGCTGTTGACGTAGACTGTCGTGTTCAGGCTATTCTGGGGGAACTCGATGTAGAATGCGCGGCCGGCCAGACTCGCAGGCACGTGGACCCGCGTTCGATACCAGAGCCGGTGGGCAAACACCAGGTCCGGCCGGCTGACGTTCTTGTCCGACGGCACTTCGATGGCCTTGAAGAACGTCGTCTGGGGCAGCGTCTTGATCGGCTCGGCCACTTCGCCGGGCATCTGCTCGTCGTCGCGCGTTACTTCCCACTCGCCCTTGAGGGACACGCTAGACCGCGCCCCTGCGGGCGCCTCGGGAAGCTGGAAGACATGCTCCGACGCCGCCTCGTCCTTTTCGTCGCGCCCGGTCTCACCGGGCTTGTGCTTGGAATTCGGGTGGAATGGGCCGTCCGTCAGGCAGATCGCGTCGCAGGCATAGAGGATGCGTTGGGTCTTGCCGTCCTTGTCCTTGGCCTTGGGGATGCGGATCTCCAGGACATGCCCGCCCGCGCCGAGCTGGGCGTCCCCCATGTGAATCCAGGCAACTTCGCAGAAGAAGGCGATCTCCATCAGGTCGGTCGTCAGATCGTCGGGACTGATCGCCTTCCAGGGGCCCTCGTCGATGCGGTACTCGAACGCCGAGCGTGCCAACTCGAACCCGATCCGGCTCCAGACCTCGTATCGGGCGGCCTTCTTCATGTCGAAGCGGTATTGGATGAGGACCGCATCGGCCTTCACCTCAGCATCGACCTTCTCTGCGTCGATGGAGACGTGCATCCACTTGCCTTCCGACAGGAAGTGGGCGTTGCCCCAGCCGCTGTTGCTGACCGTAACATTTGCCTGGCCGGCCTCTCCCTCCAACCACACGAACTGAGCCCCGCGACAAATCGCCCCTGCCACAATCACTGCAGCCACGGCGGCCATCACAACCTTCGCCCGATGCATCATGACAACGCCCTTTCCATTGATGACCGCCATGGTACCATGATGCCACGCTCGACGCCAGGGACTACAGGGGTCGGCGTACATGATCGCTTGCTTTCGCGCCGGCAATGGATATCATGGTGCGATGTGCTATGCGATGCGTCGTTCGGGCATCGGACAGCGACAAGAGAATGTGCTTTCAAGGGAGACCCATATGAGGATCAGAGTTGTTGCAGTGCTGCTGGCGATCTGTGCCGGCACAGCACTCGCAGGGACACTGAATGTGCAGGTGCGCAACGCCAAGGTCCGAGCGACCCCCTCTCAACTGGGCAAAGTCGTCGCCGACGTCGCATATGGCGCATCGGTTCAGACGGGAACACTGCAGAACGGCTGGTATCCGGTGACCCTGCCCAACGGCGCCACCGGCTGGCTGCACGAGTCAACGCTCACCAAGAAGAAAATCGCCATGAGCGCAGGGACCGGCGACGCGGCCACGGGCGTTTCCTCCGATGAAACCTCCCTGGCGGGTTTCGGCTTCAACGAACAGGTCGAAAGCAAGATGAAGGCGGACGGGAAGCTGGACTACACCTGGGTGGACCGCATGTCGAAGTTCGCGGTGGACCCCGCCCAGATTGAGGCATTCCGGGCACAGGGCAGCCTGCAGGGAGGCGCCCAATGAACTGGAGATACTGGCTGGCAATGAGCATCCTGGTGAGCCTGCCGATTGCACTGCTGTTCTGCGGGTGCGAGACTGTGGGCGATGTGGGCGCGGAAGTGGGCAGAGCGACGGGCGTGCTGACCGACAGCGAAGCGGAATCCGTCAAACGCGGAGCCCATGCGATCGACAAGACGTTTCAGGACCTGACACCGGAACAGGAGTACTACATCGGGCGAGCAGTAGCGGCCACGGTGTTCCAGAGCTACCCCCCGCTGGACCGGCCTGAGGCCAACGCCTACCTGAACCTGCTGGGCCAGTCGCTCACGATCTTCTCCGACCGCCCCGAGACCTTCGGCGGCTATCATTTCGTCCTGCTGGACTCGGATGAGATCAACGCCTTCGCGGCGCCGGGCGGGCTGATCCTGGTCACGCGGGGCATGGTCCGATGCTGCCAGAACGAAGACGAGCTGGCCGCGGTGCTGGCGCATGAGATCTGCCACGTCACCATGAAGCACGGACTCGGTGCGATCAAACAGGGTCGTCTGACGGAGGCCTTCACGATCATCGGTGCCGAGACCGCCAAGCAACTGGGCGGCGAAGAGCTGGCCGCGCTGACCGAGGAATTCGAAGGATCGGTAGGCGACGTGGTCAAGACCATGACGGTCGGCGGCTACTCGCGAAAACAGGAACTCCGTGCGGACCTTGGAGCGGTGGAAATCCTGCGCCGCGCCGGCTATCCGGAAGCCGCGATTGTCACCATGCTCCAGCGGATGGACGAGCGGCTGAGCCAGTCCGGCGGACTCGGGTTCGCCAAGACGCATCCTTCCGCGTCCAGTCGGGTGGAATCGCTTCGTGGGGATGTGGTCGATACCGGGTCGCCCCTCAACACGGTTCGACAGCAGCGGTTCGCCGCGGCCATGCAATCCATCATAGCCGGAAAGTAGAATCCCGCAGGCGACGTTCGAAGTGCGCCCACGAGGGCATGTTCTCATGGCAGGGAAGAGAACACCTTACGGCGCCGTTACGGACGAGTGGCACCGGTCGGTAGGAAGAACAGCATGTTCAAGCTCGACAGCAAGTGTCTGCGAGGGACCGGGATCGGCCTGGTTGCCGGCGTCATGGCGCTATTGCTGTGGCGAGTCGGCTGGCTCGATTCCTGGGAAGCTCCCACGTGGACCTGGCGAGCGAAGTACTTCTCGCAGCGAGAGACTCCCTCGTCCAGGGTGAAGCTGATCCTGCTGGACCGGGCCAGTCTGGACTGGGCACAGCAGGAGAACCCGGATTGGGGCTGGCCCTGGCCGCGCGAGGTGTACAGCGTGATCCCTGCGTTCTGCGCGAGAGCCGGCGCCAAGGCCCTCGCCATCGACGTGCTCTTCACCGAACCGTCCGCGCGGGGGGTACCCGACGACGAGGCGCTGGGACAGGGCCTGCGAGCCGGCACGCCGACAGTCATGGCGGTCATGGCGGGAGGGATGCGAACGGCGTGGCCGGACTACGTGCCGCGTCCGGATCTCCAGGTTGACCTGCCCGCCATGGCCCAGGACGTTAACTTGTCGTTCCCGGTTCCGGAGATAGCCGCTGGCGCCGCGGCAATGGGCCATGTCAGCGGCTCGGCCGATCCCGATGGCGTCTTCCGTCGGATCGAGACCCTCCGCCAATTCGACGGGGTCGCCATCCCGACGCTCGGACTGGCGGCTTGGCTATGCCCTCCTTCCCGGACCGATCCCAACGCCTTGCAGGACCCCAATGTCCCCGCAGCCACTGCGGTGGCACCGCCAAGGGTCACCGTGTCGGGCCGGCAACTGCACGTGGGCGACAAGGTCGTTCCTCTCGACCGGCGAGGCAGGACGATTCTGCGATTCCGCGGTCGAGAGGGCTTGCCGGAGGCGTTCTCGCTCGCCGCGGTTATCCAATCGGAACTGCGTCTGCAATCGGATGAGGCTCCCGTGTTGTCGCCCGAGGTATTCAAGGACTGCTATGTCCTCGTCGGATACAGCGCGCCGGGTCTGCTGGACCTGCGGCCCACCCCGGTCAATCCGAAGTGTCCCGGCGTCGTCCTACACTCGACGTTCGTCGATAACCTGCTCACCGACTCTTTCATTGCCGAGTCGCCTTCATCGCTGGTCATTCCCGGCGTCCTGCTCGCAGCCCTGACCGCCGCGATCTCCCTGACCTACGGCGGCAAATGGTGGCAGGCGGGACCGCTGGCCATCCTCTGGCTCGCGGCGCCGCTGGCGATCGGATTCGCCGCCTACGCCAAGGGCTTCTGGTGGCCGGTTGTTGCCCAGGCGGGCGGGTCGGCGCTGGGCATGGTCGGCGCGCTGGCCGCGAACTACTGGACGGAGGGACGACAGAAAGCCTTCATCAAACAGGCGTTCCGACACTACCTCAGCAGCGATGTGATCGAGAAGATCATCCTCGACCCCAAGCACCTCCAGCTCGGCGGCGAGAAACGCGAGCTGACGATCATGTTCACGGACCTCGCGGGCTTCTCGACCTTCTCCGAGAGACTGGGCCCGGTCGAACTCACTACGCTGCTCAACGACTACCTGACCGAGATGACGGATATCATCATGGAGGAAGGCGGCACGCTCGACAAGTACGAAGGCGACGCGATCATCGCGTTCTGGAACGCCCCTCTGGGCCAGGCGGACCACGCGGTCCGAGCCTGTCGTGCGGCGGTACGATGCCAGCGACGCCTGGCCGAGCTGCGGGACGTCTTCCTGCAGCGGACCGGTGCGACGCTGCGGATGAGGGTCGGTCTCAATACGGGCGACGTTGTGGTCGGCAACATGGGCTCTCGCAAACGGTTCAACTATACCATCCTCGGCGACGCCGCGAACCTGGCCTCCCGTCTGGAAGGCGCCAACAAGGCATTCGGCACAGAGACCATGGTCTCGGGCAGCACCTGGCGGCAGGCGTCCTCGGAGTTCTGCGGGCGCAAGCTGGCGGATCTTCGCGTGGTCGGTCGCAAGACCGCGGTCGAGGTCTTCGAACTGACGGGATTCGCGTCGGACCCGGCGCCCGCCGGCTGGGAGACGTTTGCCGCCGGGCTGGCTCGCTTCCGAGAAGGGGATTTCGCAGGGGCCAAGGCGATCTTCGAGCAACTGCCCGACGATCCCGCTGCGAGGAATTACGCTCACCGTTGCGCGAATCTGGCGGCTCACCTTCCGGCCGCCTGGGACGGGGTCTGGGGGCTCACGGAGAAATGACCATGCGGCTGTTCATCGGCGGAATGCGGGGAAGCCAGCCCGCCCTCGGGGCCGGCTTCGATGAATTCGGCGGCGACACGACCTCCCTGCTGCTCGTCGGCTCGGGCGGCGAACGACTGGTCCTCGACGCAGGCACCGGGATGCGTGCGGTCGCGGCACAACTGGCCCAGACCAAACCGGGCGAAGTGACGGTGTTGTTCTCGCACTATCACCTGGACCATCTGGCCGGCCTGACGATGAATCCGTTGCTCTATCAGAGACAATGGTCCTTCCTCTTCGCCGGTCCGACCTTCACCGATGGCGGCGTCCGCAGCGCCGTGACCGGCCTACTGGCCCAGCCGTACTGGCCGATCTCATGGAAGCAAATGAGCGCCCGGCTTGAGTTTTCCGAATTCCCCACAGCGGGAATCCGGATCGGGGGTCTGCGAATCCAAGGGTGTCCCGTACCCCATCCCGGCGGGTGTCTGGCCTATCGCATTGACGACGCCGGCGGCAAGGCGTCGGTCGTCTTCGCCACCGACATCGAATGGCGCAAACGGACGCCAGCCGACGAAAAGGCCTTTATCGCGATGTGCTCGACTCCCCGGCCCGCGGACATGCTCATCATCGACGCCCACTTCGGCGAGGCGCAGAAGGACGCCTTCGCCGGGTGGGGGCACAGTTGCCGGGAGGACGACCTGGCAATCGCCGAGGCCGCGGGCATTCCCCGCGTGCTCCTGGGCCACCATGCACCGAATGCCGACGACAAGACGTTGCTGGCCGTGGAGGAGCAGGTAAGAAGACTCTCGCCCGGCGCCCTGCTCGCGCGGGCCGGACAATGGTTGACGATCTGTGACTGAGGAATCGCTATGCTCGAGTATCTCCAATCGCTGACCACGCACATTCAGACCCTCCTGCTGGCGACAGCAGCCGCTCCCAAACCTCTGAGGGAGACGTTGCCCTACGTTCGCGACGTCGTGACCGGCCTGACGGTGCTACTCATAGCATACATCCTCGCGACGCCGCTTCGTCGTCGCTACACTCCCTCAGACGGCGTGGATGCAAAGCGCCACGCAGGATGGCAGTTCGTGGGCGTGCTTGCAAACTACGTCGTAGTCCCCATCCTCGTGCTGGCGATCTCGACTCCGCTGGTCTATGCGATCAATCACGGCCAGCCGATATGGTCACAGTTCCATCGTCCCTGGCTCTTGTTCTGGGGTCTGTACGGCGCCGTCAGACTGGCGGAAGGACTGTTCGTCGAGGGATTCGCACAGATGGGGCGCCGGTGCCCACTGAGCCGACTGACCCGCGGCATGCTCCGCCTGGCGATCATCGTGAGCATTGTGTTCCTGCTGCTGAAGTATCAAATGGGGCGACAGATCGGCGTGCTGCTGACCTCGACGGCCATCGTCACCGGCGTCATCGGTTTCGCCATGCAGGGGGTCCTGGGCAATCTCCTGGCCGGCATGTCCCTGCACGCCTGCCGGACCATGACCGTGGGCGACTGGATCGAGGTGGACGGGACCATCGGCCAGGTCATCCTCGTCAACTGGCGTGAGACCCGGCTGCGCACCCGCAGCGGGCATATCGTGATCGTCCCCAACGGCAAGCTCGCCGACACGACCATCCGCAATTTCTCCTCCCCCACGCCCCTGCGCCGACACCAGGTGATTGTGAGCGGCAGCTACGGCGATGCGCCGGGCGATGTGATCGCCGCGCTGGAGGAGGCCGCGCGCGAAGCACCTCTGGTCGAGAAGGACCCGCCCCCGTCCGCACGCGTCGTCGGTTTCAAGGACTTCTGCGTCGAGTACGTTCTTCGATTCTGGTCGACCCAGTATCAGCGGCGCACGACGATCGAAGGCGGCGTGCAGCGGCTGATCTGGTACAAGTTCCAGCGCCGGGGGATCGAGATCCCGTTCCCGATGAGCGGCCGCATGATGGACAACTTCATGGAGGCCGTGCACGCCGCGAGACTCGAATCCCCGTCGGCTTCGGAGATCGAACGGGTCGTCACCGACCTGGTCCGCAGCGACTTCGGACGCAAACTCATGGCGGATGCCCAAGGCGTCTGCATGCTCAGTCGCGACGAGATGAAGACGGTTGCCCGCGACGTGAGACGCATCCTGTTCACGCATGGGGAAACCCTGATGCACCAGAAGGACGAGGGGGAATCGTTCTATGTCCTGGTGAAAGGCGCCGTGCGAGGAACCATCACGAACTCCGACATGGCCAAACCCATCGAGTTCGAGCTGCACCCCGGAGCCCTCTTTGGCGAGATGAGCCTGCTGACCGGCCTGCCGCGAACCGCGACCATGACGGCGATCACCGATTGCGAACTGCTCGAATTCAACCGGGCGGCCTTTTCTCGCCTGCTGTCGTTGCGGGAGGAGATCCCCCAGGTCCTCTCGGACCTGGCGGCGACCCGTGCGGCCCAGAACGCCGCATCCCTGGAGAAACTGCGAGCCACGTCCACCACGCCGGTCGAGCTGGCCAAAGACGGCATACTGCGCCGTCTCAAACGCATCCTCGGCGAATGGCGAGGTCGATAGAGGGCAGGAACTCACACCCCGAACACCGGTCTGCACGGGAGGATACACACACAATGAGACTCTGGCGGGTCGTCCCGGAAATGGAGAAGACGATCCGATCCCTGTGTGAGGAACGGACCGGGCACACCGTTGCCGCCGAGAAGGGATCGAAGAGGACGGAGCAGCTATCGACGCCCAGATCCACACTCGCGGTGTGGACTTTGAAATCGTCCCTACGGAGATCCGCGAACACGTCCACACGAAGGAACTTCCGACCCGTCTCGGAATTCAGCTCGAACCAATAGTCCGGCAGGCAGTAGTTACAGTCAGAATTACTCCCGGCCAGCAGGAAGAGAAATGGACTCTATGCAGAAAACGCGCATACGCTCGAACACTGTTTGGACCAGCACCATTCGTCGGCTGATTTCCTTGGTTGCCGTGATGGCGGCTTTTGCCGTTGATCCGGGCACTCTCTACGGCGAGTCCTGGCCCTGCTGGCGCGGCCCGCGAGGAGACGGGACGTGCAGAGAGGAGAACATCCCGACGAACTGGGACCCCGCGACAGCGACGTGGAAGGTCGAGATGCCAGGCCACGGACACGCCTCCGCCATCGTCTGGGGCAACCGCGTCTGCACCGTCACCGCCCTGCAGGAGACGCAGGAACGCATACTCCTGTGCCTGGACCGCAGAACCGGAGCGATTCTCTGGCAGAAGACCGTCGTACAAGGGCCGCTGGAGAAACTCCACAAGGAGAACAGCTACGCCTCTGGCACGCCTGCCACGGACGGCCAGCGGGTCTACGCCGCATTCCGCGTCGGCGACGACATCGTTGTGGCCGCCCACGACTTGGCCGGCGGGGAGCAGCTCTGGCTCGTCCGGCCCGGAACCCACGCCGGCGAGTGGGGATTCAGCAACGAGCCTGTCCTCTACAAAGACAAGGTCATCCTGGACGGCGACAGCAAGGGCGATTCCTTCCTCGTGGCTCTCGACCGTGAGAGCGGGAAGACCCTCTGGCGTGTCCCGCGCACGAACAAAGGGATCAGCTACAGCGCCCCGCTGATCCGCGAATTGGCCGGCCGGGTGCAGTTGATCCAGTGCGGAGATCGGCGGGTCACCAGCTTCGATCCCGACACGGGCGAGGAGATCTGGACCGTGGACGGGCCTTCCCAGGAATCCGTCGCCACGCCGGTTTACAGTGAGAAGGCGGGATTGGTATTCATCAACAGTAGTTGGCCCAAGCAGGTCATCTACGCAATCCGTCCCGACGGCGCCGGCAACGTCACGGAAACACACCTCGTCTGGCAGGATTCGAAGGGCGCCCCCTATGTCCCCTCGATGATCGTCGTGGGCGACTACCTGCTCAGCGTCAACACCCCAGGCACCGCGTTCTGCTACGAGGCCGCCACCGGGAAGGTGCTCTGGCAGGAGAAGCTTGGCAGGCATCATGCGTCTCCCGTCCTGGTGGGCGGGCTCGTCTACCTCGTCAACGACGACGGACAGATCAATGTCATCAAGCCCGGCCCACGATTCGAGCGGGTCACGCAATTCGAGCTGGGCGAGCAGTGCTACGCATCGCCCGCGATCAGCGACGGCCAGGTCTTCCTGCGAGGTTTCAAACACCTCTTGTGCTTCGGCCGGCAATCCAACTGAGAGCCTGTGCGTGACGCCGCGCGTCCCCAACGCCTGATTGTCATTCCCGCGAAAGCGGGAATCCCCTGTCCCGGTCGCGCCCGGTCCCACGGTTCCTGGATTCCTGCTTCCCCCCGATCAGGTCGAGGGCAACTGTGGCAGGAATGACAGTGTCGTCACCGCGACAGAGGGACTCCGGTATCCATGTCACGGTCCCTCGACGACCACGATTTCGTGGATGTCCACGCGAGGGACGGTGAGGTGGATCTCGCCGTCATGGTGCTCGAAAGGCAGCGAGACTCCAGCAGGTTCCAGCATGATCTTCGTCGGTTTCGCAACCTGACGAATGGTCACGTCGAGCGGGCCGACGGGTGGGATAGACTCCACAATCGGCTCGGTCCGATGCGGCCCGGCAGTGTTGACGAGGTTCACCGCCAGCTTGCCGCCAATCCGATTGACCACTACGTCCACTTCGTGCGAGCCCTTCACCTCCACCATCGGCTTCGGGAACAACTCATGCACCAGATCATTCAGGAATTGCCGAGCCAGGTCGGTCCTCGCATCGACGTAGCCTTGGCCGAACGTGAAGTAGATCGCCGCGATCTTGCCCTGCCCGAACTCGGTGACGGACGCGGCTGGCTGCGAAGGTGAATCGGCTCCATCGCCCATTTGAATCCGGCCGAACGTCTTGCACTTCGGTCCCAGCTTCACCGACTGCACCTGGCCCCGGATGGCAGCCATCTGGCCGGCGTAGGCAAGCCGGCAGTCTTTCGCCGACTGCGGCTCGCCCTCCGATGCAGCACCAAGTTCCGCCATGAACAAGGCCGCTGTCCCGGGTCCGGTGAGCAGCAGACTGCCGCCGCCCTTCACATATGCCCCCAGTTCTTCTTTGAACTGGGATTCGAGGTAGTCCCACTCGGGCACGACGATGAACGGATAGTCCGCCATGCGACCCGTCAGGTAGTGTTCGCCGACGAGGTCCACCGACTGCCCGCCTTCAAGCAAAGCCTGCAATATGCCGCTCATCCGGCCCAGGTCGCGGTGAAACAACCCATTGTTCCGACGGTAGTGGGCGGCAGTCGAGTACAGCATCGCCACCTGTGGCACCTGCGTCCCATGGTGGCAGAGGGCCTGTCGCGCACGACAGAACTTGGCCACTTCCGCCATCACGGGCACGGTTTCCTCGCGGATCGAGCCGTCGCGCTTCTGCGTGAAGTAGGCCTGGAAGCCACCACCCAACGCGAGGACCACCGCAGCCTCCCGCTGCAACTGGACCACGCTCTTCTGATTGCTCCCGCTCTTGCCCGGGTTGCGGGAGAAACTCCACGCCATCAGGTCCCAGGGCACTCCCTGGTGGGCGAGGTACCGTCCCGACAGGCGGGCGGAATTGACGCTGTCGTCCGGCGAGTAATCGCCCGAGAGGAAATCCACCGGCGCACTGACCGGCTCCGGCATATGATCGGAGAAAGCCCAGTTGCTACACAGTTGGAAGTCGGGATGGGTCTTCTTCACCTCCGCGATGTAGTGACGAACGTATTGGCGGAAGGCCTCGCGGTGGAACTGGATGAACTCGAACCAATGGGGATCTCCCGGCTTGCGAGGGACGTCCTCGATGCCGGTCGTTTCGCGGAACGCCGTCAACGCGGCGCCGCGGTAATCGGGCACAGAGGCCCAGCAGTCGCCATCCACCCAAACGCCGTCCACCCCGTAATCACCTGCCAACTCGCGCAACTGCGGAATCAGAAGGCTGTCGGCATACGGGCCGAAACGCGAGGTGGCGTTGCCGTTCACTTGGCCGTCGGCGTTGACAACACCCCACTCGGGATGGCGACGAATGGCCTCGGAGTCCCACACTCCTGAGTAGTGCATGTAGAGCGCAACGCCCCGTTCGGCAGTGACCTGGCGCCACAGACGCAGGGGGTCGCCGACGAAGCCCGGCGCTCGATTGCCCACGTTCGTCGGATAGCTCGACAGCCCGGGATGGCCTTTGCAGTCGGTCTGGATGTAGTCGGGTTGGACCTGGTCGATGATGTTCTCGATCATCGCCCGGGTGGTGTTCTTGCCGATCGCGTTGCAGTCCGGCCCGGCGTGAAAGTCATAGTGAATGCCGAGGAAACTCTCCGCCCGCGTGAGACGCTTGGGAAACGACGTGCTCAGTTGCGCCGTCCCACCGGGCTTCAAGTCCCCGTCGATCAACAAGGCGCCGGCGTACCATCGCAGCGGCGCGTAGCGAGCGGGGTTGTCGATGGTGTTCTTGTTGCGGCTGAGGATCTCGGCCTTGTCGAACGCGTTGCCGGTCAGACGCACCGTCACCGTGTGGTCGCTGTCCCGTGTCTGCGACAGCAGAGCGGTCGTGCCCAGTCGATGATACGTGCAGTAGGCATCGAATCGTCGCACGGTCCTCGCGGGCTGATCGTCCACGACCACCTCCAGTTCGCCGCCGTCGGGACCGAGCAGGTCGTAGACCGCCGCCGCACGGCCGTGGAACGTGAAACTCAGCGTCGCACCGGGTTTGTCCGCACACCACATGGCAGGCAGGCGATTCGAGAAACTCCGCGCGAGCGAATCCGTCTGAGGGTCGAGCGTCCGCCAGCCACCACCCAGCATGGCGCCAGTCAGCGGAATGAGTTTGGCGGCTTCATGGTTGTCCGGCGTGAACGGCGTCGGCAGCGAATGCGCCCCGGCGGTTCCGAGACTCTCCATTGCTTCGAAGGAACGGGCAATCGCCTCGGTGTAGAGCCGATGCCCGGTCTCCGCAAACGGGTGGCAACTGTCGGAGGAGAAGGCCGGACGCGCGGGCGTCCCCTTGCTCGGATCGGCGGGCACCTCGGGCTTCGACGCCGTAAAGACCCATTCGCCGGCGTTGATCCGCCGGGCCGCTTCCTGCGCAAGAAGGACAGACGGAACTCCATAGTGATCTGCGATCAGTTCCATCGCGGACGCGGACCGAGGCAGCCGACCGGCCGCGAGATCCTTGAGCATCCCGTCGTGCATCGTGTAGACGAAGCAGATGTCGGTAGCCATATCGGCCCGGCGAATCTGGCGGACGATGCCCTCCATGCAGCGGTAGATCTGCTCGGGCGGCGCGCCGCCGTCGTTGACCGCGAACTCGACGAACACAAGGTTCGGCTGGTGCGCGAGCACATCGTGTGCGAGCCGGTAGACGCCCAGGTCCGAGCCGGTACCGCCGATGGCGGCGTTGATCTCCACGAACTGCGCCTTCGGATATCGCTCTTGCAGCCAAGCGGTCGTCTGCGGCCGCCAGCCATTGGCAGCGGTGATGCTGCCGCCAAGGTAAGCCACAGTCACTTCTCCCCCGGCCTTCGCCTTCGCGAAGAAGTTCGCCAAACCGCCGCGGGCGTGCAGTTCGACCGCCGGACGAGAGGGATTCTCGCGATCGACCGAGTCAGGCAGAACGAGAGTCGCCTTCACCGCGGCCTGGACGACCTGCACCTGCTCCACCTGCGCCGGTGCAAGCGAGCCGATGGGTCCGGCCTGCGGGTCCCAGTTCGGACCCATGTCGAGCGTGACGACTCCACCCCTTGAAGCCGCTGTACTGACCCACCGGGCCCACTTCTGGGCGGGATGCCGTGTGTCCCGTGCGGACCAATTCGAGCCGAGGAAGGTCAGCGCATGCCACTGGGAACCATCCACCCACCGGGAGGAGGCAAGCACATCGAAGGGATCGTTCAACTCCCCTGCCGTATAGTCCTCCGCCTGCGTGTGGCGAATCAGGCTGACGCCGGGATTGAATGTCACGATGGCGCTCGGGTTGCCGTGCTTGACTGCAGTCGCATAGATCTGAGCGATTTCCTCATTGAAGTTGATCCACTTGTAGCCGCCGTCGAACCACCAGCCGGCCACCTTGTTGCCGTAGCGATCCGACCACTCC
This sequence comes from Sedimentisphaerales bacterium, assembly GCA_034678485.1. GTDB lineage: Bacteria > Planctomycetota > Phycisphaerae > Sedimentisphaerales > Anaerobacaceae > PLanc-01. The sequence continues at coordinate 44,732 of JAXDBU010000119.1, forward strand.
TGAATCACCTGCGCCCACTTGCGGGCGAACTCCGGATCGACCGGCTGATCCCGCCGGCCTTCGGGCAGTCCAAAGGCCCTCTGGGCACGAACGTCGGCGTTCGGGGTCTGGCAGGGCAGATAGAGCATCAGACGGATGCCCTTGGGCCTCAGTGCCCGATACAAATCCAGCGGCAGATCGCGAGTGGAGCAGCGTTCGCCGGGCGCGTAGCCGGTGTATCGGTCATAGGTGGTGTTCGGGGAGTTGAAGAAACCCGAGTTCTGTCCCAACGTAAGGACGAAGTACTTCGCCCCCATGGTTTCCAACTGTCGTGCCAGACCGTCCACATCGAACTCGCGCACACGGGTCAGCCCGTCTGCGTCGCCAGGCAGAAAATGCATGAAGACGCCGTATTTCGCATCCCGGAACCAGTCGGTGTCACTGTGATTCGTCGCGGCCTGCCCGGAGAAGGACAACAACATCGGGATACAAGCTGCAAGTCTCAGTCGGTTCGCCTTCATCGATGATTCATCCTCCAGCTTCTCGTCATTGCCGTCGGGATTGGGCGAGCCGCGCGATCCGGGCAAGGACACCGATCGTGCAGGCCGTCAGACCCCACATCTGACGGTCACTGTAGACGGACACAGACGAGTCGTCAAGGAATCACTTGGGGAGACCGCCAATGCCAGGGTTTCACGTCGGGCCGGCGTTCCGGCTCATCGCTTATACCACGCACCCTTCTCCGATGTCCCCCCGTCACAGGGGTCGAAAGAAAAGGCGAGCGTATCCGCTCGCCCTTCGAGAATCGCATGAACCGTGTCTTGTCAGCCCTGGTTACTGCGCTGTTTCGATTCTGATCTTCCGGGGTTTGGCCCGCTCGGCTTTGCCGATCTGAACGGTCAGCACACCGTGATTCATCGTTGCCGTGATATTGCCGGGGTCAAGGTCTGTCGAGAGGCTGAACTGCCGCTGATAGTCCCCAACGTTTGTCTCGCGATAAACGGCATCGCCACCCTGCTCGGGTTCTGCCTTGCCAACAATGGTCAGCATATCCTTGTCGACCGTCAGATCAACGTTTTCTTTCGCCACTCCCGGCATGTCGAGCTTCAAGAGGACGGCGTCCGCCGTCTCGACGATATCCGTAGCAGGCTGAAAATACACCGCGTGCCCGTCGTGACGGGTCGTTTCGGACTGTTGTGCTCCCGTTGCCTTCTGTTCCACCGCCATATGCAAGCCCCCTATTCACCATCTGTGTTTTGTGCTTTTCATCACGATTTGATTGCGATCTTCCTGACCTTGGCTTCCTCGGCCTTGGTCATGTGGACCGCCAAGATACCGTTGCGATACTCGGCCTTGACGGAATCGGGATCGACCTTGTCGGGGAGGGTCACGGTGCGACTGAAAGGCCCGGCGGGCCGTTCCCTACGATAGAAACGGTTCTCCGGCGGACGCCCCGTCTCCGCACGCCGACCCGCGAGTGTCACCGATTCGTTCAGCACCGTCAGATCGAGATCTTCCGGCTGAAGGCCGGGGACCTCGGCCGTCAACACGATGGCGTCGTCCTGTTGATAGATGTTGATCGCCGGAAATGTGCCTCTCGGAACACTCCGCAGACTCAGCGGCCTTCCCATGTGCCCCAACGCCCGATCCATCTCCTGCAAGGTCTTGCCCACGTCGAAGAACGGAAACCATTGATCCATGAACATCGTCCAGTACCTCCTTTCTGATTGCTCCGGTACGCATCATCTTGGCTTCAAATCCCGAGACGAGGGCTTGCAAAAGACGTGCCAGAAAACCAACGCAACCATAAAGGCCGCTTGCGCCATGACTTAGGCTCGCATTCGGGCCAGCGGCATTGATTTGGACTGTCGTTTGTGCGCAGGCAAGCAGCCAAGCCGTGCCAAATTGACAGACCGCCTGTCCACGCGGATTGCCTGCCTCTCGTGGAGTCTTCGATTATCAGACTTGATTCGCGAGAGCGGGTGTTCCGGAGAAAAAAGAATCCCTCTCGCCCGGACGGTTGACACGCATGTCGCAAGGTGCGATAATCTCAACTGCCAACAAACAACCAGCGCTGAATTCAATGGGCAATCAAGCAGCGGGTGCCTAAGCTCGCAGCGGGTCGCCCGGTGCGTGTGTGGTGCACAGATTCTACGATGCGTTGTTTAGCGGGACATCCAGTCCATCAAGGCCCCGGCCAGCAGAAGCCTCCGCTCGTCCCTATTCTCGGACCGACAATTGGTTCGTGGCTGCTCCTGTGCCGGCGAGGAATCTGTGTACGCCGTCCGTCTATTGGAAAGAAGAAGGATTATGGAATTAGCGTTATGAATCCGCGCGCATATGGCACTTATGACGAAAAGGCATCGGTCCGACATTGAGAGCAGGAATCATGGAACCTGTATGAACCCTTGTAGAGAGGAGTACACAATGAACACTTTGAACACAAGAAGCGGAAGAGGCCTTGCAGTTGTGGCCGCCGTGCTGGGTATGCTCGCTTCGGTGGTTCACGCCCAGACCAGCCTTACCAACGGCGTGGCGGTCACCGGGATCTCCGGCTCGGCCGGCAGTGAGAAGTTCTACAGGATCGAGGTCCCGTCCGGGCAGGACGAACTGGTGATCAGCACCTCCGGCGGCACCGGCGATGTCGATCTGTACGTCCGACGCGGGTCGCTGCCGACGACCTCCAGCTATGACTACCGTCCCTATAGGATCGGCAACCAGGAAACGGTGACTGTCTCCAACCCGGTCGCCGGCACCTGGTACATCATGTTGAAGGGCTACAACGCGTATGCCAATGTGACCCTTCTGGCCGAGTATTCGGCCGCGACGTCCATCACCACGCTGACCAACGGCGTTCCAGTCACCGGTCTGAGCGGGGCCGCCGCCTCCGAGCTGTACTTCAGCATCGTCGTTCCGGCATTACAGACCAAGCTGGAGATCAGCATCTCCGGCGGCTCCGGCGATGCAGATCTCTATATCAAGAAGGGCTCGCTGCCCACGACGAGCAGCTACGACTATCGACCGTACCTGTCCGGCAACAACGAATCGGTGAGCATCAACGACCCCACCGCAACAACCTGGTACATCATGGTGCGTGGATTCAACGCCTTCTCCGGCGTCACCCTCCTGGCCAGCTACGGCGGCAGCGGCGTCGGCACGCTCCTCGAAAACGGCGTCTCCGTCACCAATCTGTCCGGTGCGAAGTCCAGCGAGACCCTCTTTCGCATCGAAGTGCCCAGCGGCCAGACGAGCCTGAACATCGTGATCACGGGCGGCACTGGCGACGCCGATCTGTACGTCAAGTACGGAGCCGCCCCGACGACGACCAGCTATGACTATCGACCTTTCCTGGCCGGCAACGAGGAGACGGTCACCGTACCGTCGCCGACCGCCGGAACCTGGTACATCATGATCCGCGGTTACAGCGCATACACCGGCCTGACCCTCACCGCCTCCTACGGCGGCGTGATCATACTCCAGGATGGCGTGGCCCTGACGGGCCTGGCCGGTGCCCTGAACAGCACCACCTATTTCCGGATCGACGTGCCAAGCGGCAATAACGTGATCCTGTTCAACATGTCCGGCGGCGCCGGCAACGCGGACATGTACATCAAGAAAGGAAGCAAGCCGACGACGTCCAGCTATGACTACGCAAACATCACGTCGACCAACACCGAGGGCATCAGCGTCGGCAGCACCGACCTGGCGGGCTCCTGGTACGTCATGCTCAAAGGCACCCAGGCCTACAGCGGCGCGACCCTGAAGGCGGACTACGCCGCGCTCGGCACCGTCACAACGATCTACAACAATGTCGCAGTCAGCGGGATCTCCGGCAGTCTGGGCACCGAGAAGTACTATAAGATCGAGGTGCCGAGCGGCCAGTCGAAACTGGAAATCCTAATGTCCGGCGGCACCGGCGATGCCGACCTGTACGTCAAGCTCGGGTCCGTGCCGACAACGTCGGACTATGACTATCGTCCGTACCTCACGGGTAACAACGAATCCGTCACCGTGAACAACCCACCCGGCGGCACCTGGTACATCATGATCCGCGGCCGCACCGCCTTCTCCGGCGTCACCCTGCTGGCGACCTACGGCGGCACCACGCCGGACACCGTCACCGAACTGACGAACGGCGTACCCGTCAGCGGGCTCTCCGGCGCAGCCGGCAGCGAAACATTCTACAAGATCGTCGTACCCGCCAGCCAGACCAGTCTGGTGATCTTCACCTCGGGCGGCACCGGCGACGTGGATCTGTACGTCCGCCTGGGCGCCAAGCCTACGACCGGCACCTGGGATTACCGTCCCTATCTGGTCGGCAACGAGGAGACGGTCACGATCAACACGCCCACGGCAGGAACGTATTACATCATGCTCCGCGGGTATTCAGCCTACACCGGCGTGACGCTGAAGGCGACCTACACCGGGGTCTCTGACGATGCAATAGAGCTTCAGAACGGCGTGGCCGTCACCGGGATCTCCGGCGCAGCCAGCAGCGAAACATTCTACAAGATCGTCGTGCCGGCCAGCCAGGATTCCCTGAAGATCGAGATGTCCGGCGGGACCGGCGATGCCGACCTCTACGTCCGCAAGGGTTCCAAGCCCACGACCGGCACCTGGGATTACCGCCCGTACCTGATCGGCAACAATGAGACCGTGGAAGTGGCGGACCCCGCCGCCGCGACGTGGTACATCATGCTGCGAGGGTATCACGCCTATACCGGCGTGACCCTGAAGGCCACCTACGGCGCCGCCTTCGCGGGCAACGACTTCACCGTCGACCCGAATGCCGTCGCCTGGTGGCGTTTCGAGACGACCAAACTGGGAGCCGACACCATCGGCACCAACGTCCTGACGAACCACGGCGCCACGGCCTTCACCACGGACGTGAAGGAAGGCGACAGCTCGCTCGATCTCGAACTGAGCGAGGGCGACTACCTGTCGATCCCGGACGCCAACCTGTCGTCCGACTTCCCGTTCAGTGACGCCAGCGCCCCGAAGACCATCTCCGTGGCCTACTGGATGAAGCTCGAAACGATGCCCTTGTTCGGAACGACTGCCGACGCGTTCTCGAAGATTGATGGGACGAACGACAAGATCACGATCACCCACATGGTCAGTGTCACCGGCCAGGTCGGGTTCCTCGTCGGCTGGAACAACGGCGCGAACTACAAGGCCCACTGGACAGCGTTGACTGAGACGGTCTCGGCCGGAAAATGGTACCACGTCGTCATGACCTACCGGGACAGCGACAAGAGTTATCGCATCAACATCTGGGATGAAGACGCCGGCGCCCTGCTGTCCGACACGACGGGCACGACCATGTACCACATCAGCATCACCGACGCGGACGTGTGCGTCGGAGGCCGGGCCGATGAGCTGTCGCGCCACTTCTTCGACGGTCTGCTGGACGAGATGGTCGTGTTCAACGACATCCTCACCACGGCAGAGATCGCGGAGATTCGTGCAGGGACCTACGGCAAGCCGTAAGAATCGGATTGCCGCCCTGCGATCAAGTCGATGACAATCCCGGTTGGCCTGGTTCTCGCCAGGCCAACCGGGAAACAGTTTGCGAGATCGCCATGAGAACCAAGCATCCGAAGAAGCAGGCCCAACCCACGGAAACCGTGCCATCGACGACTCCAAGGCTGGGTCTGAGACCGGACTGGGCGCTTCTGCTATATCCGGCGTCCATTCTGGGCGCGCTGGTCGTCCTATACGTGATGAGTCGCTCCATCGAGCGGGAATTGCCCATGCCGCTCGATCAAGTGGACGCCGGGCAAGCCGTATCGACATCCGACGGCTCCGACCCATTCGCATCGACGACAGGCGCTGGGGAGAATGGCTCCGTCGCCATCCCTGCGTTGCCTGTCGGACATGTGCAGATACCGGATGGAACCATCTTGCCGACGGCACAGAATGCCGTCGAAACGGATATCACCCAATCCGCAGGCATCGGGGCGCTTGAGACCATCGATCTTGACGGCCTGGAAGGTCCCGCCAGAATCGCGGCTATGCTTCACAACGCGGTCCAGCAGAAGGATCACACGCTGATCAAGCGGTGTCTCGAAGAGCTGGTCGCGCAGGGCGATGAAGCTGTGGCTTGCCTCATCGACATGGTCAACAATGGCGGACAGGCCGGACTGTGGGCCGCCGAGGCCCTCGCCAGAATCGGCACCCCGGCGGCGGCCACTGCTCTGCTCGACACGCTGGCGCAGACCGAGGAAGGACAAT
>JAXDBU010000120.1:0-49693 GCA_034678485.1 Sedimentisphaerales bacterium
CTTGTCATGCTGAACGAAGTGAAGCATCTGGGCCCCGTAGGAGACGTGGCGTCCGAAGTCGATACGTATCTTTCACTCCAGGGCCAGATCCTTCGCGTTGCTCAGGATGACAAGAGGTGGGCCTCCAAGCATATGAGCTTTGTGAGACGCCCGTGTCTTTCCCGACACCAGCCGCGAAGCGGCTGAACGACTCAGGATGACAGGCACTATGCACAGATCCCTCACAGCCTGCGTCACTGCAACGGGTCTTCCGTGGGGCGAGTCTCTTGTGCCGGTGGATGGGGCTCTTGTTGCGGAGTCTCTTGGCTGATCGTGGGTGGTGTGTCCAAGATATCGCGAAGGCTGTACTGCATCAGCACGTCGTGTTGAGCCTGCGCGATCCGGTGCAAATCGCCGGGCGTGTCCCGCTTGGGCTGGGCGAGGGCCACGGCAGAAACCGCCTCGCCGATCTCGGAGAGCCGGATGCGGGCGGGATTGCGAACGAGCACGTACCCTGGGTTGGGCTCGGAGGTCCTGCCCAACAAGCCGCGGCCGACCAGTTCATCGAGCAGCTTCTGGCCGAAATCGCCCGGGATATCCAGCCGGCTGCAGATGGCGTCCGTCGAGAGGGGGCCTCGGTTGTTCTCGAATGCCACGGCGATTTCTCTGGCCATGGCGATGCCGGTCATCTCATTGGCGATGAACCGGGTGTCGGTTTCTTTGGCGAGGAGTCGTTCGGCCGATTCGAGCGTCACGAAATGCTGGACCGCGAAGGTCAGTTGCAGCCCGAACAGGACGATCATCCAGGTGACGTAGACCCAGAACACGCCCAGCGGGATCAGACCGAGCACGCCGTAAATGGCGCTGTAGGGGATCAACCGCAGGACGTACACGCCGAATCCCCATTTCGCGAGGCTCCACACCAGCGCCGCCACGCCTGCACCCCAGAGGGCGGGGCCTGCTTTGACCTTGGCGTTCGGCATTACCAGATAGAGCAGGAACAGGGCCGTCCAGGACACGAGAAACGAGATCACCGGACCCAGAGCCGCGAAGGGACCGGCCTGGATGTCCTTGAGCAGGGAATACCGCGTGGTGGCGTAGAGTCCCACCGCCAGCAGCAGGGGGCTCAGCGTCAGCAGCGCCCAGTAGTTGATCACCTGGTGCAAGAACCGGCGGCCCTTGGGCACGTGCCACATGTGGTTGAAGGCGGTCTCGATCAGCGCCAGCAGCCGCAGCGCCGCCCAGATCACCAGGATCGCGCTGACCAGGCCGAGCGAACCTTTGTTGAGGCCCTCAAAGAAGCGGGCGATGATCTCGTCCAGATAGTCCGTCAGAACGACGTCTTCCTCCGGCTTGTCCGGATTGGCGTACTCGATCTGGCTGAGCCGAAGCTCCTGGTAGACGAGCTTCTTGATCTGATCGCCCGTATCGCGGTAGCCGGGCAGTGCGTTGAAGATCAGCACCGCGACAATCGCCAGGGGGACCAGGCCGAAGATGGTGTAATAGGAGAGGGCCGCCGCCAGTTGCTCGGCGCGGTTCTTCCTCAGCAGGCGCAGGCAGTGGTCCCACAGGTTATACTGGAAGACGATGAACCGGCCCGCTCGGCCGAGATTCGCGGCGGGCGTCGTCAGGAACTCTTGTAAGGCTCTCATTCTCACAGTCTCTTGATCAACTCTCCGAAACCCTGCAGGATCTGGGTCTCGAGCAGCCTCTGGATATTGAGTTGCGGCGCGCTCAGCGTGCCGGTCAGGGGCACGGAGATCCGCTTGCTTTCCTGCCCCTTGTCTCCAACTCGTACCGTGCGACCCTCGAAAGTATATGGCAAAAGGACCGTCATGTCGAGCCTTTCATCGAGGCCGATGGCCCCGCTGAAGTTGACAGGGTTGTCGCCGACGTCGATCTGCATGTTCTCGTATCGCAGCGTGCCGTTCCGCAGGGTGAGCTTCGTTGGCTGGATCGTCACAACCTGGTCGCGCACGGATTCCTTGATGACGCTGAGGATCTTGTTGAGCAGAGAGGCCTGGAGCCGGAGCTGCTGGATGCCGATTGTGCCGTCGAGCTGCATTGATCTGCTGTCGGTGCCGGTTAGCGGAATCGTCAGGGACTGGGTGTCGAGGTTCACGACGCCACTGGCGCCGACCGCGTCGGCGAAGATGGGGTTGACGTACTTCAGGAAGCTCTCGGTCATCTCGGGCGTGATCCGGACGCCCTGGGCCACCTGGAGCGGACCGGAGGTCTTCAATAGAATCGGCGTTTGACGGAGGTCCGCCTGGGCCGCGAAATTCACTTTTCCTTCGTTCACGGTCGTCGTGAACGGCTTGATCTGCATCGACCCTTTCGCGACCTGAACGTCGATCTGGGTCGAGCCGAAGTTAAGCCCCTTGTATGCCGCACGGTCGAATCCGAGCGAGGCCGTGCTGTCGAGGTTCTTGAGAAAGCCGTTCGGATCATCGGCCGGATACGTGCTTGCGAAGTTGATCGCCACCTGTCTGTGCCCCTTGATCTCCAGCGTTTCCGGCATGAAGGCCGAAGCGGCCTGATTCAGCCCCGTCCAATCCACGTCACCGTCAATTGTGCCCTGTACACGGGTGGAACCGGCCTGGGTCGTTTGCGCGAGCTGGCCCTTCATCGTGACCTGCGGGCTCTTCACCAGCCAACTCGCGCGGTCGATTGTCTTGCGAGCTGCGTCGAGATAAACGTCGAACTGTGCGGTCAGTTGTTCCTGTTTGAATATCTCGTTCCCAGGCGAAATCAGCGTGACGTTCCGAATCTCTGTCGCGTCCGTGGCGATGTGGTAAACGTTGTTCTGCTCAGTCAGAGCCAGTTGTGATTGTGCCGTGCCGTCGATGCCCAGATCCTTGGGGAACGACGCGAACATCACCGCATAGGGCTTGAGTGCAGCCAACCGAATGTCACGGGCACAGACCGCGACGTTCAGCGGAGTCTTGGCGTCCTGTGTGAGTGGGAATGATGCCTTGGCAACAGTGATCTCGCCGAAGCCGGCCTTGGCGGAGAGCGCGTCGATTGTCACGATCTGATCCTTCTGATTCAGACCCAGTGCGAAATCGACACTCGCCGTCTGCTCGGAGACGCTGTTGCCGTCGGGAGTGGTCAGAACGAGCTGCTTGCCGGAAAGCGACCCTGCGGCTGCGATGAATCCCTCCTCGACCGACACCTTTCCCGTGCCGGCGATCTCGCCGGCGACGGCGTACCTGCCGAGATCGACGAAGGGCCCCAATTCCTTCTGGAGCGACGCGAGATCGATCTGCGCATTGTACTGGATCTGTTTGAAGTCCCCACTTGCGGTCGCCTGGCCGAAGGGAGCGGAGACGTTCAATCCTTCGAGCCGTGAGCTGCCTTTGTCGTCTGTCGACAGTCGCAGTGTGGCCTGCACCGGCTTGCTCAGGCTTACTTGCTTGTCGTTCACCTTGCCGGTCAATCCAGCGACCTGCGTCTCGGCTACGATGGTCGCACGACCACCCTCGGTCGTGGTGTTGATGGTTCCGGTGGCCCGGCCTCCCTGGATCTCCAAGCCTTCCTGGACCCCGATCGTGTTGGGCATCTGTGACAGGACCTTGGCGAGATCGATATCGAACTGACCCTTCAGATACGACGCGCCGCTTCTGAGCAGTTCCGTCATGGACTGCACCGTCGTGGGGAGCTGGCCGGTGGCCGAGAGGGATGCCCAGTCGGTCCGCACGTTCAGTCGGTCCACTCTGATGTTGTCGCCGGTTTGACTCAGGCCGGCCTGGACGTCCAGTTGCGAGGTGTGCAGCTTGTCGCCTTTGAGGGCCTCTCCAGCGATGCCGAGGTTTCGGCCGACGACCGTCGCCGTGAGGTTTTCGATCCGGCCATCCTGAATCGTGCCGGCCAGATCGGCCGACACGACGCCTTGCGTCTGCACCTGGATGCCGGCCATTCTGAGAAAGGGCGCGATCTCGCCCAGATCCAGGTCGTTCACCTCGACAGTCAGATCGCCGGAGGTCCCCTTGAGGCTCCAGCCCTGTTGCTTGCCCGGGGTGATCTGACCTGAGGCCTGTATCCGGCCCGGGGCATCCGCCTGCGCGACAACCGAAGTGACTGCAAACCGCGAGGTCTGGCCTGCGGGTTTCAGCGTCACAGCCGAATCGACGGAGGCAAGCCGGACCGTTTTGCCCCCGGTGTCGGTCAACTCGATCCTGCCGTCATGGACGACTACGTTATTGAGCCCGGCCAGACCCGCCACGTCGATCGATGGGGACTCCTCGGTCGTTGACGTGGGACGGTGCCTCAGATCGATGGCGATCCTTGGCTGGTCGATCACCGTGCCATTCAGAGCCAGACTGCCGCCCAGCAGGCCGGCGAGCTGCGGTCGGGTTGTGATCCGTCCGATGTCCACCTGGGCCCACCCATCCTGCCCGCGGAAGCTGAAATCCGCGACCTGCACGCCTTTGAGCCATCCAATCGAGAGGTCGCCGATATTCACCTTGCCGCCCGTGGCTGTGCCGATCCGGGCCCCGAGCCAACGCGCAAACCCGCGGGACGAGATTGCCGCGGGCGCCAGCAGCACTACCAGGATCAGGAGACCCAACGCGCCCGCCAGCATCCACCGCCATTTTCTCGATCGTCTGCGTTGCTTGGGTTTTCTCGCGTCCATCACAGGTCCTTCCCTTCAGTATTCGCTCGCACTCCCCGAACCAATGGGTGGATACTGCAGCCCCTCGCGGCGCATATCCACACGAAAAGCCTACGTCCACAGATACGACGTGGTGCGCCCGATGTTCAGCCGTCACCGAGCCGGGCGAAAGGCAGGGGCGCGACGTGCGACGCGCTATGTGAGAACGATCCCGTAATGATGCTGCTTCTGTCGAGGACTGTCATCGCGTCGGCGCAGCGCCGCGATCAGTCCTTCATGATCTCGCTGGACTTGTGCGTGACGAGCGAATCGACCTTGTCCGAGAATTCCTTCGTGATGTCGTCGATCTGTTTCTGGGCGGTCTTCAGATCGTCCTCGGTGATCTGCTTGTCCTTTTCCTGCTTCTCCAGGCTCTTGTTGGCGTCCCGGCGGATGTTCCGAATGCTGACCTTGGTCTGCTCGCCGGCCTGTTTGGCCTGCTGCACGAGCTGCTTCCTTCGCTCTTCGCTCAGCGGCGGGACATTCAGACGGATGAACTTGCCCTCGATGACCGGTGCGATACTCAGGTCGCTGCTCTTGATGGCCTTCTCGATGTCCTTCACGGACGCAGGATCGAAGGGCTTGATGACGAGCATGTCGGCTTCGGGCGTCGAGATCGTGGCCAACGATTTCAAGGGGGTGGGGTTGCCGTAGTATTCGACCTTGAGATGCTCGACCAGAGCTGGCGTGGCCCGTCCGCCTCGGAAGGCCTTCAGATCGTCCTGAAGGACGCTGACCGCCTTCTGCATCTTCGTCTTGCTCTCGGTAACGACCGCCTGTGTTGCCATTGCCAGCCCTCGCTATGGATCATCCGTTGTCAATCAAAGTACCCACGGGCTCGCCGCAGATTGCCTTTGTGATATTCCCCTTCTTGAAGATGTTCAAGACGATAATCGGAATGTGGTTGTCGCGACACAGGCTGATGGCGGCGTGATCCATGATCCGCAAGCCTTGCCTTAGCACATCATCATAGGACAACTTGGTCAGCAGCCTGGCGTTGGAGTTCTTCTTGGGGTCGTCGCTGTACACCCCGTCGACCTTCGTGGCCTTGATGAGCAGATCCGTCTCGAGCTCGGAGGCCCGCAGCGCGGCGCACGTGTCGGTAGTGAAGAAGGGGTTGCCCGTCCCCCCGGCCAGGATCACGACGCGTCCCTGCTCGAAATGCCGCAGGGCCCGCCGACGGATGAAGGGCTCGCACATCGCAGCGACCTCGATCGCGCTCATGACGCGCGTCGGCCGCCCCAGCTTCTCCAGTGTCTCCTGGAGAGCGCACGCATTGATGATCGTGGACAGCATCCCCATGTAATCGGCGGTATTCCGCGGGATGTGGCTTTTCTGGGAGAACGCCTCTCCACGGATGAAATTGCCTGCGCCGACGACGATGGCTACCTCGGGTCCGAGTCTGCAGATCTCGGCAATTCGTTCCGCCAGCGATTCCAGCGAGGCCCCGTTGATACCGAATTCGCCGGGCAAACAGAAGCTCTCCCCCGAGAGTTTGAGCAGCACGCGTTTGTACCTGCACTGTCCCATCGATCTGCAATCCATCTTTGGTGTGGCCCGAGTTCCCTCTCTCTGCCGTCAGGGGCGTCCGTCCGTCCGCACGCGATCAGCCCACTTCGAACCTGACGAACTGCGCGATGCTTGCCTTGCCCCCGGCCTGTTTGGCGGCCTCCGCGAGAACCTGCTCGACGCTCTTGGTGTCATCCTTGACGAAAGGCTGCATCACCAGGCAATAGTCGCTGTAGAACTTCTTCAACTTGCCCTCGACGATCTTGTCGACCACCTGCGGGGGCTTGTTCTTGACCTGCTCGGCGTAAATGGCCTTTTCCTTCTCAACGATCTCGGGATCGAGGCTCGCGGGATCCAGCGCTATGGGCTTGCTGGCCGTGATGTGCATGGCGAAATCCAAAGCGGCCTGCTTGATCGCGTCGGATTGGGCAACCTGGTCGCTGTCGGTCTCGATCTGCACCATGCTGCCCACCTTCTTGTTGAAGTGAATGTAGATCCCGATGATCCCTGCACTGTCCAGCCGGAACCGCGTGTAATCGCCGACCTGCATTTTCTCGCCGGTCTTGCTTACGGCGTCGGTGAGCACTTCCTGGAAGTTCCTGCCCCCCACGACGGTCTGCAGCAGCGTCGCTGCACCCGGCTCAGGCCCGGCGGCAGCGACGTAGTCGTGAAGGGCCCTCGCCAGGGCGACGAAATCATCGCTCTTCGCGACGAAATCGGTCTCACAGCACAGCGCAGCCATTGCGGCAGTCTTGCCGTCCTGACTCTGCCAGGCGACGACCGCCCCTTCTGTGGTCTCCCGTTCCGCACGCTTGGCGAGTGTGGCAAGTCCCTTCTTGCGAAGGATCTCCGTGGCCTTGTCCATGTCGCCATTGGCTTCCTGCAAGGCCTTCTTGCACTCGCCCATGCTTTGACCTGACAGTTTTCGTAATTTGACTACGACCGCCGCCGAAATTTCCGCCATTTGACCGATCTCCTATGCCTTCCGCAGATTGCCTCTGTTTCGGGCTCTATACGAACCCCTCTCCCCTCGTAGGGGAACCCAATGAAGTCCGTTCTGCTCTTGTGCCAAATCCTCAACGTGCCGCATCTGTTTCTGCATTCGTCGCGCCCTGAACGTGCCGCGGGGCGACCTGTCAGGCATCAGAGGAGGGTTGCTCAGGGCTGGATTGTGGCGGCCCTGCGCTGTCTTCCACCACCAGGGGTTCCTCGCCTTCAAGCGGCTCGTCGCTGATTGCCGTGCCTGTGACAGGCTCTCCGCCATCCGCCCTTGCCATGGTCGGACGTCGAGAGCGAATCCTGCGTGGCCTGGGTGTCATTTCCTGCTGGCGAGCGGAAACCATTGTCTTGCCTATGGCCACGGCGTCGGCCAGCTCGTTGAGGATGATCTCCACAGCCCGGATCGAATCGTCGTTGGCCGGGATGGCGACATCCACCGTGTCGGGGTCCGAGTCTGTGTCCAGAACACCGACCGTGGGAATCCCGAGCTTACGTGCTTCCCGCAAGGCCAGGTATTCCTTCTTGGCATCGACCGCGACCACGGCCGCCGGCAGGCGCGTCATCCGCCGGACGCCTTCGAGGTTGGTGCGGATCTTTCGCATCTCCCGCTTGTACCGCGATGCCTGTTTCTTGCTCTCGGCTTCCATCCGTCCATCTTGCTCCATGGCTTCGAGCTGTTCCAGACGTTGCAGACGAGAGCGGATGGTCCGGAAATTCGTGAGCATCCCGCCCAGCCACCGCTCGGACACGAAGTGCATCCCGCAACGGTTGGCGGCCGCTTCCACGGCCTTTTGGGCCTGTCGTTTCGTGCCCACGAAAACCACGTCGCCGCCGGATGAGACGATCTCCGCAAGCAGCTTCTTGGCGATCAGGACGCCCTTGAGGGTCTTCTTGACGTCGATGACGTGGATGTTGCCCCGTTTTGCGAAGATGAAGGGAGCCATCTTCGGATTCCACCGGCTCACACCGTGCCCGAAGTGTACCCCCGCGTTGATGAGTTCCCGAGCCAACTGCTTAGCCACAAATACCTCCAAAACACGTTTGACCGATCTTTGAATGCAGAAACAAACCGTGAAATTACAACTACTTAACGGAATTCTGGGAATGTGTCAAGGCTTTTTATCGCGATAATTTGTCCGCGAAAGACGGGGACCCTGCGTCCCGCGGGGCGCGCCGCGAGCGGTTCGAACCGCCGGAACAGTATGACAGACGCCCACCCCAGGCCGCCCAAAGGGCCTTTCGTCGAGTCAAGTGCCGGCGAGGCCTTCGAGCGGGCGTTCTCAGCCCATGTGGGCGATTGACTTGGTCGCTTGGCCGTGGTACCAGACCGTCATGAGGATGTTCGCCTCGGTCTTCTTGCCCTGGACCTCGCCCGTCGTCGTGTTGGTCATCTTGACGACAACGCCGGGATTATCCTTCAACCACTGGGTAATCTGTTCATCCAGAAAGTCAATTGCGCCGGGGTGCAGCTTCGTGAAGAACGTTTTGCAGCCCGTGATCCGATCCGAGCCACCGGCCGCGGGCGCCGGACGTGCGGGCAGGGGTCGGGGAGCAGGTGCTCGGGGCGCCACGGGTCCCGTTGCCGGGGCCGTCGACGGCGTCGCAGCGGGTGCTGCCGCTGGGGATGCCCCGCCGCCACCGAGGTTCAACGGGGCGCGAGAGACGGGCGCAGGCCCATTTCCCGGCTTGTTCTCTGTCGATATGGTTTTCTCAGGGCCACCCTCCAGGGGAATGGGCGCATTGTCTTGATGCGGTTGGGGTCCATTGCTGCCCACGTTGTCCATGTCCGATCCTCCATACAAGTCAGGCCGATATTCGTAAGTCGCCGATTACGCTATCGGGCCAGTCACGTCCGTCGCCTGTGCGATGGCGTGAATCGCCCGGATTCCTGCTGCTGATGGAGTGTAGAATCCATTGTGGCGAGAAGATCCTACGCTGGGGGCTTCGCGGCGTCGCCCGGTGGTGGCGGTGGCGGCTGCTGCTGTTGCCCTGGGTCTTTCGGTGCCTCCTGCGGTTTCGGTTGATTTCCTGGTTCGGGTGGTTTCTCGGCCTGGCCCTTGTCGGCTTCCGTTTTGGCCTTTTCGGCCTCGGTTTTCGCCTGTTCGGCTTCGGCCTGCGCCTTGGTCTTTGCGGCGTCTTCCGCCTCGGTTTTGGCCTTCTCGGCCTTCGTGCTCATCTGGTTGGTCTGGGCCTTGGTCTGTTCGAGTTCCGCCTCCATGGCCTCGATCTGCTGGCTCGTTGCCATGGCTTCGAGCCGAGCGGCGTTCCTCACGGCCTCGGTTTCCTGGCGGGTGGATATTTCGTCCCGTCGTTGCTCTTCTTCCTGGCGGGCTCTCGTCCCCAACGGATCCATAACCGTTTCCGGAAGACTCTGCGTCAGCGGAGAGGTGTGGCGATCTCTCAGCTCCTCGACTATGCTCTGATTCGATCGGCCCCCTGTGGAAATGCTCGGCGTGAGGATGAAGATCACCTCGGTGGCCCGCTCCTCGAAATCCCGGCCTGAGAACAGCACGTTCAACAGCGGAATGTCCTTCAGGATGGGCACGCCTCGAATCACATCTCGCTTCTCGGATTTGCGGATGCCTCCAATGACGAGACTCTCGCCGAGCCGGATGCGGTTGTCCTTGTTGGTAATGGTCCGCTCGGTCACGACGGGGTTCTGCTTGATGCCTTCCGGCGTCAGATAGGACGCGATCTGGGCTGTGGTCTCGAGGCCGATGTAGCCGTCGGCATAGACGTGGGGCGTGATCTCGAGCGAGTCGACGATATCGTAGTATTCGAGCTGGGTCCTGAGAATCACCTCGCCGCCGAATCCGCCGGATTGGACGGTCACCTCCTGGAGAGGTTGATGCTGTTTCGATTGGATCTTGGCGGTCTGCCCATTCAGGACTTCCAGGGTCGGATTCATCAGGATCTTCAGGTAGCCCCGGGAAACGAGGATATCCACCAGGGCCATGAAATTCTCTCTTTCGACGCCGATCTTCAGGCCGAACTTGGCTCTTGCGGAATCCCTCAGCTCCGCGCCGGGGAAGGCGATGAAGCTGTTATCCTCCTCCCCGGTCAGCTTGATTCCCTCGCCGAAGAGATTCTGGATCTGCATGGAAGTCTCACGGTCCACGGTCATGTCCGCATACAGTTCCGAGACCATGCAATCGATGCGAACCTGAATCGGCGGGATGTCCGTCTCCTTGATGACCTCCAGGACGGCGTCGATGTCTTTCTCCAGTGGGCATCGGACGATGAGCTGATTGGATGCCGGATTGCTCGTGACCGTGTAGTCTGCGACGTCCGTGCTTTTGCCTTTTTCATCGAACAGCTTCGTGGCGAACTGCTCGGTGATGATCGTCTTCATCGACTCGGCGGTGTGATACTGGCAGAAGTAGATCAACTTCCACTCTTCACCCCCGCCAACGGTCTGCTTGATCTTCCTGGGCGGCGATCGGTAGACCGCGGGACTCTGGATGTTGACATCGGCCACCGGCTCGATGCGACTGAGGTCTCTCAGGATGTTCTGCGCTTCGATTGCCGTGACTCGCTCGTCGGGCCAGTCATGACAGCCCGCCAGACTCACGCACCCCCAAATCGCGAAGGCCGCGCACAGTCTCCTACCCTGCCGGATCTTGTGGCTGTCCATCTTCATAGGCCTTCACCGTTGTTTCTCACACACGAACCCCGAAGCTCCATCTCCCACTGATCTCTTCCACCCTTCGAATCTCTCTTCCGCAAAAGGAGGACGGCAGCAGACATCATTTTATTGCACCTTTCCTTATCGTCAAGGTCATTTTGATTGGATCAGCAAAAATGAAACGCGATGATTTACCCAAATTAATGTGATGAAGAAATGCCGTCTCGATGCTAATGTACCGCGATATGACCAAGAGAAAAACACAGCATGTGACAGTGGGTTTCGTCTCGCTGGGTTGCCCGAAGAACGTGGTGGACAGCGAGCGAATGCTGGCCGAGATCGTCCAGGCGGGATTCCTGCTTGCGGCTGAGCCGGAACGGGCGGACGTTGTGATCGTCAACACGTGCGGTTTCATCGAGCCGGCTCGGATCGAATCGCTCGATGCCGTCCAACAGGCGGTCGCGAATAAGAAGATGGGGAATGTGCGAAAAGTGATTGTGACGGGCTGCCTGGCGCAGCGCGCCGGCGAACCTCTGCTCCGTGAGGCGCAGGGCATCGACGCGGTCGTCGGCCTGGAACATCGTGACGCCATCGTTCGCGTGATTCGCGAGGCGTTGGCGTCCGAGGGGCCGGTGGTCTTCCACGGTCCCACGTCGTGCGCGCTGGCGGATGACCGGGTCCGGTTGCGAATCGGGCCGGCCCATTCCGCCTACCTGCGCATCAGCGAAGGGTGCAGCCACCGGTGCTCGTTCTGTACGATTCCTGCCATCCGAGGTCCGTTTCGCAGCAAAGCGCCCGAGATGGTCCTCGAGGAAGCGAGGGATCTCGTCGCGGCAGACGCCGTGGAATTGAACCTCATCGGCCAGGACACGACCTTGTACGGACGGGATCTCAAGCTCAAGGAGGGACTCGCAGGACTGCTTCGTCGCATGGAACAGATTCCCGGCCTTTCGTGGATTCGTCTGCTCTATGCCTATCCCACGGGCATCGACGACGATCTCATCCGGACAATCGCCGACAGCGACAGGGTTGTTCGCTATCTGGATCTCCCTATTCAGCACGCCAGCGACCGCATTCTGAAAGCGATGCGCCGGCCCGATACGAAGGACACGATGCGCCGGCTCATAGAAAAGCTGCGGACGGCTATGTCCGATATTGTCTTGCGAACAACGGTGATTGTGGGCTTTCCAGGCGAGACGCAAAGCGATTTCGACGAGCTGGTCGAGTTCATCCGCTGGGCCCGGTTCGACGCGCTCGGCGCCTTCACGTACTTCCGCGAGGCCGGCACGCCTGCGGCTGAGATGCCCGACCAGGTCCCGGATGAAGTCAAGCAGGCCCGCTTCGACGAACTGATGCTGGCGCAGCAGGAGATCGCGTTCGCCCGGAACAGGGATCGTGTCGGCAGCAGGCTCGTGTGCCTGGTCGACTCCTGTGACGCCGGACCGGGACGCGGCGGCAGGCGCCGTCCTCGGCCCTTCGGGCGCGGACGCTTCTACGGTCAGGCCCCCGAGATCGACAGTCTCTGCCTTATCCAGGGGTGTTCCTGCCCGCCGGGACAGTTCGCGGATGTGACGGTTGTCGGCACGCAGGACTATGATTTGCTCGTCGAACGACTTTGATGTTGAAGCGGCTCCAAAGCCCCGGTAGACTCTGCGCCATGTGGAAACACGTTCCGAACATCCTGACGTTCGCGCGGCTGGGACTGACGATCATCTTCCTGTGGATGATCCTTCACTCGCCCCAGGTGGCCAATCGTCCGTTCTTCCTGGACGTTGCCTTCGTTCTGTTCGTCGTCGCAGGGTTTTCGGATATCGTCGACGGCCACGTCGCCCGGCGATACAACGCGGCCACGAAGTTCGGCCGCATGATCGATCCGCTGGTGGACAAGATCCTGGTGTGCGGCGCGTTCGCGTGCTTCGCGGTCATCGGTGTGCCGACGCTGTTCGACTGGGGCCCCGTGGCGCTGGCGGTCGTTCATTGGAGTGTCCTGGCAATTCTCGTCACGCGAGAAGCATATGTCACGGTCCTGCGTCAGATAGCCGAAGCGCACGGCGTCAACTTCGGCGCCGTCGCCGCCGGCAAGATCAAGATGTTCCTGCAATCCTTTGCGATCGGGACCGTGCTGATCAAAACCGCCCACGTGCAGACCGCGGCCTGGGGCCACTGGTTCACCATCGTCACCTATCTGGCCATGATCGCCATGACCGTCGTCTCGGGTCTCCAGGCCACGAAACGAAGGAAGACCCCGCAAGCCAAAGCCGCCTGATTGGATAGGAGCGTGTATGAGCATTTCATCATCAGGTCAAACTGAATGCGCGTCGATTTCCCTGATTCTGTGTTTGTCCTTGCTGGCGCCAGTCTCGCCGGCCTCCCAGATGGCTGCCGACAAGGAGTTCCTTCCTCCGCTTGGGGAGGGTCGAAGCTGGAAGCTCGTCTGGAACGATGAGTTCGAAGGCAACACGGTCGATTCGTCGAAGTGGGAGGTCCTCGGCGATTTTCAGCGCCGGGATGGCTTCTGGGTCAAGGACGACGTCTACGTCGATGGCCAGGGTCGCCTGATCTTGCGGACGAAGAAGGACGGTGACCGCTATACGTGCGGAGCCGCTCGCACGAGAGGCCGGTTCGAGCACCGCTACGGCTATTGGGTCTGCCGATGCAAGCTGCCGAAGGAGCAGGGGCACTGGCCTGCCTTCTGGCTCCATGCCGATACGGTCGGACGGATCGGCGACGCCGGACGCGACGGCACCGAGATCGACATCATGGAGAAGCCCTGGCGCGAGGACCGCATCACTCAGAACCTGCATTGGGACGGCTATGGCAAGGAGCATCAGCATGTCGGCACGACGTTCGATTTCCCCGGCTTGAGCGAAGGTTTTCACACGTTCGGCTTGCACTGGACGCCGGAGGAGTACGTCTTCTACGTCGATGGCAAGGAGACCTGGCGCACCCGTGGCGGCGGCGTCTCCCAAGCTCCCGGCTACGCCAAGCTGACCGAGGAGATTGGCAACTGGGGTGGCGACATCACCAAGGCCAATCTGCCCGACGGTTTCGTGGTGGACTACGTCCGCGTGTATGACCTGGCCGGGCCGGAGACCTACGCCCCGAACTACAAGAAGAAGGCCTTGATCTGTCAGGCGGCCAACGTCTGCCCATCGCCGCAGCAACTGGCCTGGCAGAATCTCGAATTCATCGCCTTCATTCACTACACGGTGAATGCCTTCACCGACAAGGAGTGGGGCGAGGGCACCGAGGACCCCGCGATCTTCAACCCGACCCAGCTCGACACGCGCCAGTGGGCACGGGTCTGCAAGGATGCCGGCATGAAGCTGATCATCCTCACGGCGAAGCACCACGATGGCTTCTGCCTGTGGCCCAGCAAGTACACGGACCACTCGATCAAGAGCAGTCCCTACAAGAACGGCCGGGGCGACATCGTCGGCGAGCTGGCCCAGGCCTGTCGCGAGGAGGGGTTGAAGCTTGGGCTCTATCTGTCGCCCTGGGACCGGCACGAGCCCACCTACGGCGATACGAAAGGCTACAATGCGTTCTACAAGAACCAGCTTCGCGAACTCTTGAGCAACTATGGCGAGGTCTCCGAGGTCTGGTTCGACGGCGCCAAAGGCGAGAACGCCAAGGACATGGAGTACGACTGGGCGGGTTACTACGCGATCGTGCACGAGCTTCAGCCCAACGCGGTGATCTTCGGTCACGATATCCGCTGGGTGGGCAACGAGTCGGGCTATGCCCGCGAGAGCGAGTGGAGCGTGGTCAACCGAGGAGTCAACGCCATGGCCGAGGATCTCGGCAGTCTCGATGCGCTCGGCGAGGGCGATCGGCTGATCTGGTATCCCGCGGAGACCGATGTCTCCATCCGTCCGGGATGGTTCTACCACGCCAGTCAGGACGACAAGGTCAAATCTGTCGAGCAGTTGCTCGATATCTACTTCTGTTCCGTGGGCTACAACAGCGTGTTGTTGCTGAACCTGCCGCCGGATCGCAGAGGCCTGATCCACGAGAACGACGTGCGGCGGCTCCGCGAGTTCCGCAAGGTCCTCAACGCCATCTTCGATGAGAACCTCGCCGCAGGCGCCAAGGTCACCGCGTCCCACGTCAAAGGAGACAATCCCGCCTTCGCGCCGAGCAAGATCACCGACAACGACCCGCAGACGTACTGGACGACCGACGACGGGACGACCGCCGCGACGGTCGAGATCGACTTGGGCAAGCAGTGCACGTTCAACGTCGCTCAGTTGGCGGAGCACATCGCTGTCGGGCAGCGGATCAGCGACTTCTCGATGGAGGCGCTCACCAACTCTGGATGGAGGGAATTCGCCCGTGGTACGACAGTCGGCTACAAGCGCCTGTTCCGCTTCGATTCGGTGACCGCGTCGAAGGTCCGTTTGCGAATCCTCGACTCCCGCGTCTGCCCGACGGTCTCAGGTCTTGGCCTGTACTTCGCGCCGCCGATCAAGGAAGTCCTCGGACAATAGGCCGAGCGCGGAAGCCAGGGAAGCTCGGTATTCGAAACAAACACAGCGCCGCCTCGCTGCACTGCAAGAGCGCAACATCTTGTCTTCTCAGCAAGCATTTCCGGTCGGCGGAAGGTCCGTCAAGAAGGCAGGGACCAGGGATTGTCATGTTGAACGACGTGAAGCATCTCTGGGTTCCGTAGGAGACGCGGTGTCCGGAGTCAAGACGCACCTTTCACTCCCGGACCAGATCCCTTCGGTAGACTCAGAGCCTGCCCTGGGCGCATTCCGTATCACACGGGGTTCCCGGGCGGGATGAGCAGGGAGATTGTGGGCGATTCTGGGATGGGGGGATGCTGTCCGCATCCACGCAGAGATTATCGAGTCCAAATCCTCAAGTATCAATCGGTCGGTTACTTTTTTCACACCTGACACTTCCGACCGTGGATCACGCATTTTGACACGATCACGAGGAGCCAGGAGCGACCAGCGAGAATGGAGGCAGTACTCAGACGCGATGCCGGCTTCTGGACCACTACTGGAAGGGGGCTGTGAGTCGCATTCCCCCCAAGGGTAGGGCATGCCGTGGAGGCTGGGTCATCAGGATAGAGGACGCATCGTCGAGTTTTCAGCGACGAGGCCGTCAGATGAGGTGGCACGCCAGGCATTGGACGCCATGGATTATCAGACCTGCGCCGCCGGTCGCGCCGTGCGAGATTGCTTGGTTTCTCACATCGCCCCGGTTGAGTGACACCTTTGTGAAGGAATTTCCCAAAAATTCATTCAATTGTGGGGAAAGGTGTTGACGATGTGCAAACAGGTGGTAAGCTGTCCCTCTGTAAGATGGCCGAGTGGGAATGCAGCCATGCTCAAACTAACAGGTGAGTACCAACACACTGTCGATGGGAAGGGGCGTGTGCTTGTTTCGAACAAGCTGCGCAACATGATCGATGTGGATGAGCATGGCGGCGATTTCTACCTTGTGCTCGGCGCCAACGGGGTTCTGTGTTTGTATCCCGAGCGGTGCTACGAGCAGCTCGTTTTGACGATGGCCCACGACACGACCGCCCCGGACGAGGCGGTCGCCTTCGAGCGAATGAGCTTCGCGTTGGCGAGCAAGGTCGAGCTGGACAACCAGGGCCGGCTCCTGCTGAACGACAAGCTCCGCAAGCGGGCCGGTCTGAAGGAAGATATCACGCTGACAGGCGCTGGGGACCATATTGAATTGTGGAACACGGAGGATTGGGAGCAGTTTCTACGCGATCATATGCTCCAATACCAGCAGCAGATGACCCAGACGCGTCACCGCGTGAGACAGGAACAAGCCAAGGAACTGTGATCGCTGCGTTGGAGGTATCATGACCGAGATGGATCGTCATTGTCAAATCGTGGGCGAGAGCCTGATGGGCGCGAGGCCGGTGGACGAGCAGACGTGCGCGTCGATGGCGATTCTGGCCGACCGGCTCGAGCAACTCAAACAAAGCAGCGAGTTGTTTGCGGGAGTGGCGTTTTCGCCCTACGTGCTGAAGATGAAGCGCCACACCGAAGCGATGGCACTGAGCTGAAGGCGCCCGGATCGACCCTGCAAGGGGCAGTCGCCTTGGAGCAGGGAGGATCGCCGGCGGATGCGGCGGTGGAGCAAACGAATAGTGTAGAGCATGTTCCGGTACTCGCGGAACCTTTGGCCGAACAGATAAGCTGTCCGCAGGATGGGGTGGTAGTCGATGCGACTACAGGACACGGAGGTCACAGCTTGCTGTTCGGCGGTCGGCTCGGGCCGGCGGGGACGCTGATCGGATTGGACTTCGACAGCAGGTCTCTGGAGCGGGCCCGACAACGGTTGGCAGGTCTGTGCTGCAGGGTCATCCTGGTCAAGTCGAACTTCTCCCGAATCGCTGAATGTCTAAGCGAACTGGGCGTCAGGTCGGCGGACTTCATCCTGGCCGACCTGGGTCTGTGCTCCGCTCAGCTCGTGGACGACGATCTCGGGTTGAGTTTTCGGATGGATATGCCCTTGGACATGAGAATTGACGAAAGCCTGGAAACGACGGCGGCCGATATAGTGAACGAGCTCGACGAGAAGGCGCTGGCCGACCTGATTTTCCAGTACGGCCAGGATCACGCATCGCGTCGGATCGCCCGGTTCATCGTCGAGCGTCGGCGACGCGAGCGGATCGCGACGACGGGCCAACTGGCGGCTGTCGTGTGCAGTGCGTTGCGAACGCCGGGCCGACAGACCAGGTCCAAGAAACACCCGGCGACCCGGACCTTCCAGGCACTGAGGATAGCCGTCAACCATGAGCTGGACAATCTCCAGGATCTGCTCTCGTCGGCGCCGGCGCTGCTCAAGAAGGACGGATGCCTGGCTGTCATCAGTTATCACAGCCTGGAAGACGGTTTGGTGAAACGGGACTTCCGGCGTAACGAGAGCGAAGGGGTCTATCGTATCCGCACGAAGAAACCCATCGTGCCGAGCGAGGAAGAGATCTCGCTGAACAACCGGGCCCGAAGCGCGAAACTGAGAATTGCACAGAGGACCTGAGGTCGCCAGGCCCAGGTCTGTGATAATCCACGAAGGAAGGAACAAAACGGTAGGAACGGAGTCGAAACATGACGTCGGACGCCAAGATCGGGTTGCTGCTGGGATTAGTATTCATCTTCGTGATTGCCTTCATCATCAACGGCTTGCCGAACCTCAAGCCGCAGACAACCCGGGCGGAAGTATCCACGAACATGGTCTCTCTGACGGAGGGGGACATCGGGATCGCCGACACGGCGCAGAACGAGGTGGAGCAGGATTGGAGGGGACTGGTTGTCCAGGAGGAGCCGGAAGCGGAGAATCCGTCGCCCGCTGATGAGCAGGCGACGCCGGCTGTGGGATCCCCGGCCGAGTCCGGCCAGGTCGCGGACTACCCGGAGATCCGCTTCGAGGGTACGCTGCCGAGGATCGAGAACCTGCTGGAGCGGATCACCGCTGGTCTGCAAAGCCCGCGGGAGCAGACCTCGACGGTGAACATGGACGTTCCGTCGTCGGCGCCGCCGGAACAGGGGCCCGGACTCGAGCCGTCTCCCCAGCCGAAGCCGCAGGAGTCAGCGACACGGACCGCGGACCAGCCGAAGCCCGCCGCCGGGACCAAGCATGCGGAGAAGATCTACGTCGTCGCCGATGGCGAGAGCCTGTCCTCGGTAGCCAAGAAAGTCTACGGCTCGGAGGAAGGCAATCGGATCGTGAATGTCAATCGCATCTACGAAGCGAACAAGAGCATCCTCGCATCGGTTGACGACGTGAGGGCAGGCCAGAAGCTGGTCATCCCGCCGTTGCCGCAGCCGGTGCGGGTGTTGAACCCGAACAAACCGTCGGATGTCCTGCCGTCGGGGTTGTTCGAACGTCTCGAATCGTTGAAACGGCCAATTGCCCAGGCGCCTGCGACGAACGCCCAGATCCGCTGGTATACCGTTCAGGACGGCGACAATCTCTGGAAGATCGCGTCAAGCCAGCTTGGCGCCGGCGCACGATACGATGAGATCGCCAAGCTCAACACGGACTTGCTGAAGGATGCGTCCAGGGTGGGTCCCGGGATGAAGATCCGCCTGCCGGTGAAGTGAGTCGGAAGGCGGGTCATGGGATCGCGCTTGAGTTTCGTTCTGGTGGTTTTCTTCTTCGCAGCCACGCTGATCGTGGCCGTGTATTTGCGCGACGCCAATCGCCACGTGTTCTATACCTTGCAGACGTACAAGATCGAACAGGGTCGCCTGCAACAGGAACTCTGGCAGAAGCAGCTTCGCGTCGAGGGCTTGACCAATCCGGCTTCGATCTCCCAACGGCTGGATGAGCGAACGGTGCATGAAATCAGGCAATGACGACAAGGAGATTCGGATCGCGCGGGATGCATCCGTCGGCGGGCGGCGCGAGTTGACCGCCATCGTCGTCATCATGTCCCTGGTGATTGTTGCGTTCTTCGCTCTGGCCGGGCGGTGCTACTACCTGCAGCACAATCTGGGCGACCACTACGCGGAAAAATGCATCTTTCAGCAACGGGCTTACCTGCCGTTGGAGCCGCAGCGGGGGGCGATCCTGGACTCGCGCGGGCGCGTCCTGGCCGCGAGCAATCAGATTCGTACGGTCTTCGCTGAGCCGCGAGTTATCAAGGAACCCAAGGAGACTTCGACCCGCCTGGCGCCGCTCTTGGACATGGGAGCGCATGAGATCTGCCGGCTTATCGTGGACAGCAACAATCCCGGCTGCGCCATTCTGAAGAGGGGTGCGACGATTGCCGAGTGCGAGGAGGCCAGAAAGGTGCACTATGGCATCGGCATTCAGTACGACTGGCAGCGGCAGTATCCGATGGGCCGGCTTGCCGCTCACGTCGTCGGCTTCACGAGCAAGGACAACTTCGGGTTGGCGGGCATTGAGTACACCTTCGACCGCGACCTTCGCGGCAGAGGGGCCAAGCACACGTTTCTCGTCGATGTCCGCCGTCGGCCGCTGGGCTTCTGTCTGGCGGACGAGCGGGACGACAACGAGATGCCCATCCACGGCGCGGGCATCATTCTTACGCTGGATGCAACGATTCAGCAGTTCACCCGTGAGGCGCTGCTGAGCCGGTACAAGGAGTTCGAGGCGGAGGCGGCGGTCGCCATGGTGGCCGATCCGCACACCGGCGAGATCCTGGCCATGGTGACGCTGCCGGACTTCGATCCTACGGAAACGGCCGACACCGCCCAGACGCACCCCGAGCTGTTCACGAACCGATTGCTGACAGACCAATATGAGCCGGGCAGCATCTTCAAGCCATTCGCCGCCGCTATCGCTCTCGATATGAAGGTTGTCAACCGCTATGAAACCATCTTCTGCGAGAACGGGAATTATCATGGCAAGGGGTTTGGTCATATCGGCGAGTACCGCCAGGGGTACGGCGATCTGACCGTCCGCGAGATCCTCAAGTACTCGAGCAACATCGGCATGGCGAAGATCGGCCAGCGGCTCGGTGCTACGAGGCTGTACGAGGGACTGACGCTGTTCGGGTTCGGGCGCAAGGTGGGCATTGAGCTGCCGGGCGAGGCCGAAGGGTTGCTCCGGCCCGTGGACAAGTGGACCAGCTACAGTCCCACCCGCATTCCCTTCGGACAGGAGATCTCCGTCACGGGTCTGCAGATCCTGCGAGCCTTCTGCATGCTCGCCAACGGAGGCCGCCTCGTCCATCCCTACATCGTCAAGTCCCTGGTCCGTTCCGACGGCATGGTGGTCGATATGAAGCCGTCCACGCTGCGGATCGGCTACGTGATCAAGCCCGACGTGGCCCGGTGGATGGTTCAGGATGCCCTGACGGCGGTCGTGAACGATTCCAAGGGCACCGGTGCGAAGGCCAAGCTCGAGAAATGGACGGTGTTCGGCAAAACGGGCACGGCGCAAATAGCCAAGCCCGACGGTCTCGGCTACCTGGACAAGGCCTATATCGCCTCGTTCATCGCCGGGGCGCCGGCCGAGAACCCGCGGGTCGTTGTGCTGATCTCGATCCGCCGGCCCAACGTGGCGCTCAAGAAAGGCTACACCGGCGGCACCGTCGCTGCTCCCGTTGCTGCGGTGATCCTCGAAAAGACCCTCACCTACCTGGGCGTCCCGGCCAAGGGCACGGCTGGGGAGTCCGCCGTCGCTCAGGTCCGACCCTACTCCGAAGAGGAGGACGATCACTCCTGGTAGACCCTGCGGATCGTCCTGGCGGAAAATACGCAGTCTTGCGGATGGACAAAGGGTGAAATAATTGGCATGATAATGCGAGAAGCGGGAGGAGTCTGTGTACCGCTGTCCTTTCCGAACGATTGTCGTGAACAGGGTGGTTTGTGTAGGAGGCGATTGGCGAGCGTGAGAGTCTTCCCGTGATACGATACGTGTGGTTCGTTCTGATCGCATGATGGTGAGATGTGGAGGCGGGAAACATGGGAAGTGGAAGAACGTGCAAGAGTCGCGCCGTGCGAGGCCTCGGGTGGTGTGCTCTGGTATGTTGTGCGGTCTTGTCCGATCCATCGCTGGTCCGGGCCGTGGACCTGTCGGTCTCCCCCTTGAGCTGGGACTTTGGCAACGTGGTCGTGGGGGCCTCCGAAAGGGTAACGTTTGACTTTTTCAGCGCGGCCACCACTGAAGTGTATGTCTATACCATCTGTCTGACGGACATTGAGACGGGGACTGGGTCTGCCATCGACTCGTACCGGTACACGTACGCCTTGGGGCCATTCTCCTTTGACGCCGCAACGTATCCCGACTTGCCGCTCGTGCTGGCGCCGGGTGAGCACCTTTCCGTGGACATCCTCTTCTCGCCCTCGGCTCCGGGCCACTACATCGCCTACCTGGGACTCGAAAGCGATGACGCCTATCCGCCGCCGGGGTACATCGCGACCCTCCCTCTGGAGGGCACGGGCGTCTCGGCGACGATTCCCGCGCCGGCGGCGCTGCCGCTCGCTGGGTTGGGGATCGGTGTCGTGGGTTGGCTGCGACGACGCAGAACGCTGGCGTGATCGGCGTGATGCACGTGAGAATGCCGGGGGCTGTGTGAGTCACAGCCCTTGGGCTTTTGGGCTGGCGGGCCGCCACGAATATGGTACACTGCTCGATGATGGCCAGGATCATCTATGCAGTGGCGGGTGAGGGCTTCGGACACGCGAGCCGGGCGCATCTCATTGGACAGCGGTTGCTCGACGCGGGACACGATGTGCTATTTGCCACGTCGCACCGGGCTTTGCTGTACCTGCGCGAATGTTTCGGCGAACGGGCCCGAGAGATCTTCGGCCTGACCTTCGACTACAGCAAGGGATACGTCGCACCGGTCGCCACGGTGTGGAAGAACATCTGGCTGTTTCGACGAGGCCACCGGGTCAACAGAGACCTCTACAACCAGGTGTACAAGCCGTTCCGTCCGGACCTGGTCATCACCGACTTCGAACCCTTCAGCGCCTGGTGGGCGGTCTGGCGCCACGTACCGCTTCTGAGCATCAACAACGAGCACACGCTCACCTTTCTCCGGATCGAGCACGAACCGCGGCGGATCATTCAGAGGCTTCAGGCCAGCGCCGTGACGCAATTCCACTGCATGCACGCGCGGGCCTATGTCGTCATCAATTTCTTCAATGCGCCGCTCAAGAGAGACAAGGCAGTACTGGCGCCGCCGATCGTGCGGCGGGTCATCACGGAGTTGACGCCCACCAACGAGGGGCACATCACGATCTACTGGACCACTGGCACCCACGAGGACCACCTCCGCGAGGTGCTCATGCGGTTCCCCGACCAGCAGTTCCGCATCTACGGCTTCAACAAGCAGCTCGAAAGCGGCAACTGCCTGTTTCGCGAACGTTCGACGGAAGGCTTTCTCGCCGACTTGGCTTCCTCTCACGGCGTCATCGCATCGGCAGGGTTCTCCCTGATCAGCGAGTGCCTGCACCTGAAGAAGAAGATGCTGTTGCTGCCGGTAGGGGGGCACTACGAGCAATACATCAACGCGCGGTACGTCGAGCGGCTCGGGCTTGGCGTGTGGTCCAACGATCTCGATGAGCCCGCTCTGTCCCGTTTCCTGGCAGGGATCGAACAACCCATGCCACAGGACAGTCGGATACTCTGGCCGGACAATGAGATGTTCTTCGAGATCGTCCGGGGTGTTCTGGCAGGGGCGCGAATGCCTGTGCAGATCGCGATGTGAGGAAGTCGCAGCTCCTCAGCGCGCGGGTGAGGAAGCTGGACTGCCCAGGTAGCCGGCGTCGACACACAGTTCGAGGATTGCACGGCCCAGAGGCGCGGCGTCGCTGCCGCCGCGCTGGCCGCCCTCGATGACTACCGCGATGGCGATCCTGTTGCCCCTACCATCCTCTCCATAGCCTGCAAACCAGGCGTTTTCGGGGCCTTCGGTCGAGCCGGTTTTGCCGTGGACCTTCACGCCGCGGGTGTACAACGTGCTGCCTCGGAATGCTCTGTATGCCGATCCGCCCGGCTCGTTGACCACGGCGCTCGTGCCGTCATACACTGGGGCCAGGGTGCTGAGGGGGATTTGCCAATCCACGGATTCGGCCGGTGGCTGGGTGGGACGCAGGAACAGGCGGGGCATCTGGTGCCGCCCACCGCGAGCCAGTGTGGCAAAAGCATTTGCCACCTGCAAGGGCGTGACACGAAAGTTGCCTTGACCGATCCCGAACAGCCGCTTGTGCCAGGCCTTCAAAGGTGGAATCTGCGGGAGCGAGACGACGCTGGAATACTGCGAGATGCCCGTACTGGCGATCTGTCCCGGCGCCTGGCGGAGACTCCGAGGCGGCGTGTTGGGATCGAGCTGGGCAGGGCAGACCAGTGGGATTTGATGCCCGTATCCGAATCGGAAGAGCCATTCCTGCAACAACCTCGCGTCGATCCGGTCGGCCAAATGGGCGAAGTAGACGTTGCAGCTCCCCTTCAGTGCATTGCGCGCGTTGTTCATCCAGCTTTCGTCATGTCCCACATCAGACTGCCTGAAGATCAGGCAATTGGGCCAGCCCTTGGGCTGTTCCTGAGATGGGCAGCTTATGGGTACCTCCGGCGTGATCTGCCCGGTCTCCAGGCCGGCGATCAGGATCAACGGCTTGACCACCGATCCGGGTGGATAAAGACGATTGATCGTGCGATTCGTCAGCGGTTGGTTCGGGTCCTTCCAGAGCTTCCCGTAGTCGTATCGTGCCCGGTTCAGGTCATAGTTCGGCAGCGACACGAGGGCCAGGATGTCCCCTGAGCCGACCTCGATCGCCACCGCGGCCATGTTCGCGTCGTAGTGCTGCGGGTTCTTCTCCGGATCGACCAGGTACTCCTCGATTTGCTCTTGCAGCTCGATGTCCAGTGTGAGCTGGACGTCCCGTCCGAACTGGGTCTCGATCTTACGGACGAGCTGGTCGTCGATGTCGTAGACCAGTTCGCCGCGCCGGCCGCGCAGGATGGTCTCGCAGACGTATTCGACGCCGTCCTCGCGGCCGCAGTCCTCGCCGGGGAGGTAGCTGGCCTGCGGATCGTCCTCGAACAGCTCCTTGTCTCGTGGTTGCGTCGCCTCTCCCACCCAGCCGATGGTCTGAGCCGCCGCGGCGCCGTAGGGATAGAACCGACATCCGGTCGGCAGGACGTTCACGTCTGCGATCTCGCGGAACTCGACCTGGGCGGCGAAGACATCATCCTCCGTCTGAAGCTCCACCAGGGCCAGCTTCATCCTCAGCTCCGGGATGTCGTCCACCTGGGCGATTCGCCAGCATCGGTCGTTCGGGTCGGCGAACTGACGCTCGAGATCCTCGTTGGCTTTCGCCAGGGGCACCTTCACCCGGCTGCCATACTGGGCGACCAAGTCCGCGTCGTATTTGCTTCGAGCCCATGCCACATGGCTGCGCTTGTTCCAGAGCCAGTCGTTTCGGGCGTCGATGGCGGCCTCCATCTGTTCGCGACTCGCGCCGAACCGCAGGCATTCCTGGATCACCTCATTCATGTCGCGGCATTTGCCGTCGATTTCCTCTCGCACTCCGGCGAGGAGAAGACTGTCGTTCTCCCGTTTGGCGCCGACCTCTTTTGCGAGGCGAACGCGGGGGTCGAGATAGCGGCTCAGATCGTAGTCTACGTAGACCTGGAATCGCGGCTTGTCCGCCGCGATGACCCTGCCCTTGCGGTCGAAGATCGTGCCCCGTAGCGTCTTGAGCTGCTTGGACTGGCCTTGACGCTCCTTGAGCCTCGCGATCTCTTCCTGAACCTTGGGTTCGGCCAGCAACTGCATTTGTGCCAGGCGGGCCACACAGATCAGCAGTAGCGCGAGACTGCATCCGATGAATATCTTGATCCGTCGATCGAACATCCATGCTCCTTGCGTTGCGTCCGACTCATCGTCTCGAACGAGACGACCGGGGGTACGGCCGACGGCGTCTTCTATTCATATGCATCCACCAGGCTGCCGGCAAGGCAAAGAGCGGCCCGAGGATGCCTGAGTACAACGGCTGCCAGAGCAGGTGCATATATAGATTCATCTCACTGCCCCCGGTGCGGGCCGCTGCCAGCAGGCAGCTCACGGCGGCCGTGAGGAAGCCCATCGCGAAGATCGCAGCGCCCTGATAGATCGGACGCCGGATCGAGATGACACTTTGAAGGTCGAACAGCAGGGTGCCGAACAGGCCGAAACTGAGAGTTCGCGGTCCCATCAGGTCGTGGATGGGCGCCGCCAGATCGGCGACGAACCCGATGGCGAAAGAGGTGATGACCGTATCCGTCGAGTTGCAGCGAGAGGCAAAGAACACCAGCAGGATCAACAGCAGGTCCGGCTTGACATTGGAGTGGCCCACGCCCAGCACGCCCATCGGACCGGCTTGCAGCACCGAGGCCAGAAGCACAAGTACCGCAAACCGAATCCAATGCATCAGTCACTCCCAGGAGATACAAACTCGATCCGGAATTCCACCGGACCTCGTGGCAAGTCATCGCGACTGCGGCTGGGGAGCGGAAACCACGACGACTACGTCGCGGAGCGTGGCGACCTCGCAGACGGGTTGAACCCGGACGTCCGCGAACCAGGGATTCTCGCGATCCACGTCGCAACTCGTGACTCGGCCCGCGATGACCGGGACATCGAGACCGGGCTGCTTCAGAGCGTACACGGGATCGCCCACGCTGACGCGGTGCTCCCGGGAGATGGTGATCCGAGCCGTCTGGTTGCCTTGCCCTTCCAGAATCCCCTTCACGCCGAGGCTGCCCACGCTGGCCTGGATCAGGGACCCCCTGTCTGTGATCACGCGGATCTTCGCGCTTCTGGCATTCACGGCGGAGACCGTTCCAATCACGCTGCCGCTCTCATTGCTCAGGCTCAGGACGAACTGGCCCTCGGCGACACCGGCCTCCGTCCCCTGATCGATTACCGGCTGACTCTGCGTCGAGTTCGCAGCGGTGAGGATTCCCGCCTGGCGGAACGCGGTGTTCTCCCACCCGGACGTCTGCTGCAGACGGGCCAGTTGCTCGTATCGCTGTTGAACGTCCTGGAGCTGCGCACGCAGGTTGGCGACCTTCGTTTTCAGATCGCGATCACTCGCCAGAAGATCCCGGTACTCCTCGGAATTGATGTTGGACGACCGAACGGATCGATCTGTTGCCAGTGTTATGCTCCGACCCCATGCCAGCGGCCAGCGGAACACGCTCGCATAGGCCAACTGGAGACGGCTGGACGCCTTTTGCGGAACCACGAACAGGAAGGTCAGTCCCAACGAAATGCCCCAGGCGAAAAGCACTCCCCTGGACAAATTGACCTTCTTGCATTTCATGATCCCGATCTACCCCCTGAACTCCCGTGAGGTTGCCTGGTCGCCACCGGCAGAGGCGACCGCCTCGAGAAGCTAATCGTATCCGCGGTCGCTGTGGTCCATCGTGTCTTTCCATATCTCCAGGTTCTCGAGGTACACGGCAGTGCCTCTCGCGACGCAACTGAGCGGGTCTTCCGCTCGATACACCTTCAGGCCGGTGGCGTTGCCGAGCACGCTGTCCATGCCGCGCAACAGAGAGCCCCCGCCGCAGATGCAGATTCCGTTGTCGATCAGATCGGCGGCCAACTCGGGCTCCGCCCGTTCCAGCGTCGTCGTGACGGCCTCGATGATCTGCGAGACGGGATCCTTCAACGCCTCGCGGATCTCCTCGCTGGTGATGACGATCTTTCTCGGCAGGCCGGAGATCGTGTCCCGCCCGGCGATCTCGATGGTCAGCTCCTGCTCCAGCGGGGCCGCCGAGCCGATGGCGATCTTGACCTTCTCCGCCCGCGCCTCGCCGATCAGCAGGTTGTACGTTCGCCTGAGGTGATTGATCACCGCTTCGTCCATGTCGTCGCCGCCGACACGGATGGAGGTGGCGGTGGCGATGTCGGCTAGGCTCATGATGGCAACCTCGGTGGTGCCGCCGCCGGTGTCGACGATCATGGAGGCGGTCGGTTCGGTGATGGGCAGCCCGGCGCCGATTCCGGCGGCCATGGGCTCGTCCACGAGGTATACCCTTCGGGCGCCGGCCCGCTCGGCGCTGTCGATGACGGCCCGTCGCTCGACGGCGGTGATGCCGCTGGGCACGGCGATGACCACTCGCGGCTTGACGAACCGCCCGCGCCCGTGCACCTTGCGGATGAAGTAGCTGAGCATCGCCTCGGTGACTTCGAAATCGCTGATGACGCCGTCCTTCATCGGGCGGATGGCGCTGATCGAGCCGGGGGTCTTGCCCAGCATTTCTCGCGCGACCAGACCGACGGCCTCCCCGTTGTTCAATACGATGTTGGTCCCCTTGCGGACCGCCACGACGGAGGGTTCATTCAGGACGATTCCTTTGTCACGGACGCAAACCAGTGTGGAGCAGGTACCCAGATCGATACCCATATCCATACTGAAAAAGCCAAGGATTGAGTCCAACAGCACGAGCGACTCCTTTCTCAGTTTGCCATTGGATATTTTGAATGCCGTTCGGCGATATCGTCAAGGGAATTCCGCTACGGCAATCCAAAAATCGTCCCGTACTGGCTGGAGCAGGCGTAGGTGACATAGGCGGCCGTTGCCAGGAGGACGCCCACGGCTACGGCCAGGATGGCGGTGTACAGGTTGCTGGGAGGGGAAACTTTGCCCCCGCGTTGAGGCATCGGACTCATATGCAGAAAACCTCCTGGCGACGGGAGGCCCACAGGCGACCCGCCACGTTCGGTTTACAGGTTCGTTGAGACTTTGTCACCCGCTTTCGGCTCCATTCCTTTCTGGATGAGACTGACCTTGCCGACCGCCTTATCCGGCCAAGTCTCCAGGATTCGCACGTCGGCCACGACGCGGTCGTTGCGGAGGACATGAAACTTCATCTGAGGTTGCACGCCGGCGGCGGCTCCGATGGAGATCTCCGCCAGCTCGCTGCTCATATCCACCGCGGTGATCTGGCCGTTCAGGCCGATCAGTCGGGTCTGGGCGGTCACCAGCCGAGCGGCTGTGCCCGTCGGCGCCACAGTCGTCTCCGGTCGCGTCGCGACCCGCCCATATTGATGGAGGTACTGATTCAGTCGGCTCTCGACATCCTGGTTCTCTTCGGTCAACTGTCGGACCTTCGTTTCGAGCTGGGCGATCAAAGCCAGTTTCTCCAGAAGCATCTGGTTGGTCTCATCGAGTTCTTTTCTGCGATTAGTCTGCTCGGCCTGGAGTTTCTGCACTTCCTGCTGAGCGGTTTCGAAGAGCGTCGTCTGCTGCTTGGACGCGGCGGTGGCGTTTTCTACCGCCGCGGTCATGTTGGCGACCTTCTGCACCAACTGGTCCCTCTCTCGCTTGACCAGGTCCAGATCGCCCTCGAGGCTCTTGACCTGTGTGTCGAGGGCGAGGAGCTGCTCGTCGAGCTTGGCCTTCTCGGCCAGGGCCTTTTGCTTTTCCTCTTCGAGCTGCTGCTTGGCATCCGCCTCTTTGCTTTTGGCCGCCTGGATGGTGCGCTTCGCGTCGTCCGCTTCCTTCTTGTAGTTGTTGGCGCTGGCGACGTAGGTCACGACGATTCCACACAGGAAGATCGAGAAGACGGTCAGCAAGACGATCAGAACCTTGGTAAGCGTGCTCAAGACAGGCTCCTTTCACGAATCAGCGTTTTCCAGCAGCACTCTTGTGCCCGGTACTATGGGACATTGGTCAAAGGCTGATAGATATCTCGTCCCCGCAGACCTCGTCAGGGTGACCAAGGGCCATGCAACCTTGCCTACATCCCGATATTACCTGTGCACTCCATAATTTTACGCTTCTACCGGAGAAAGGTCAAGTCATTTTTCCTAAATAGCCCAAATAGAAACAGTTGCAGGTCGGAAGTGAGAGCCGGATGCGCCCAACCTGCACGCAGGCAGGCTTGGAGAAGGCAAAGGGCACCCCGTCCGCTTGGCCGACCCAGGTCAATCGCGCCGCCGTGGGCGCTGCTATCAGGTGGATTGCCACGTGGGAAGCGGCGGATGCCGGGCACTGCGGTTTGAAGCCTCGCAGTTCGATGCCCTGAGGGGTACCTACGACTCCGATTTCTTGGCCGCAGCCCGCAAGACTGCCTTGGCGGCCGCCAGACGGACGACCTTGGCAGAATCGTGCATCAGGCTTGGCAGGCGTTTCGTGGCGGTGGGCGTGCCGATCTCGCCTATGGCCAGGGCAGTCAACACCTTGATGCGTTCCTGGCTTTGGGGGTCTGCGTCGGTGTCGACCTTCTTATCTATGATGGCCAGGACAGCCGGCTCGCCGACGGGGGTCCCGAGTCTGCCAAGCTGCTCGGCCGCTGCCAGGCGAACCTCAGGCACCGGATCGTCCAGCATGGTTGCCAGGGCATTCCTGGCCTCCTCCGTGCCCAGCGCGCCCATGGCGCGGATGCCGATCACGCGATCATCCGCGTACACGCTGATCAGTTGTGTCCAGAGCTTGGGATAGATTTGCCGGTCCTTGAGCATGGCGATGGACTCGGTCGCCTGGAGAATCACCTTGTCTTCCGAGTCGGTTCTCTGGAGCGTCCTATAAAGGAGCTGCAGTCCTTCCTTTCTGCCGCTTTTGCCCAGCAGCAGCGCGACGTTGGCCCGCACGGTCTGGTCCTCACTGGCTGCGGCGTTGCAGAGAGCCGTATAGTATTCCGGGCTGCCCAGATGCGAGATCGCGTAGCAGGCCGCGACCTTGATATTGGGATTCGGGTCCTTGAGCAGGCCGATGATCTCGTTCTTGGCCGGGGTGTATGCGAGGTCGCCTACGGCCAACGCAGCGGCGAACCGAACCGGGATCACTTCGTCGGCCAGCAGCTTGTGGACTTGCGCCATCAGGGGCAGGCTTCGCGTCGCGGCGACCACCTCGACCGCGTTGGCGCGGATCTGCGGATTCGTGTCTGCAAGACTGTCGGAGATGATCTGTCGAGCCTGTTCCTCAATGCCCCCGGCGGCCGTCTGCGGCGACGACTGTGGGGTAGGAGGGCCCAGCAAAGGCACGGAACGTCCCTCCGTCGTCCGTGCGGCGCCCGGCGCCAGCAGCAGCGCGAAGCTGCACACAGCAATCCCGAAAGACCGACCCATTGAGTACCTCACATGAGCGAGAACCGGATTCCGAAATCCGAGACCATTACGCGGCTTGCTTCGATCTGCGCCGTCGCCAGGAGGCTGCGAAGGACCCGACGAGCGTTCCGATGAAGACTGCCGCACAGCCAGTGGCGAACCATTCGCCATGTCGGCTGTAGAAGCTCACTCGTCTATCTATCGGCAATCGGTCCATGAACCATCCAGCGAGAGCGGTGCGCTTCATCGCTTCGGTGGGAAAATCGTCGCTCGCGGCCAAGTAGCCGTTGCGAATACGCCCGGTCGAGTCGATCAGGCAACTGATGCCCGTGTTGACGCTGCGAACGATGGCCAGTCGGTTCTCGACGGCCCGGAACGCGCAGATCGCCGCGTGTTGGGGCAGCTCGGCGCTCGGGATCACCCGACCTGCGTCCTTGGGGAATCGCACGAACCACCCGTCGTTGCTGATGTTCACCAGCCAGTCGATCCGCTTGCGGCCCTGTTCGTCGAGGGCGAAGTTCCGTCCAACATAGGGGATCGCGTCCTCGTAGCAGATGATAACCGCGAAATGCCAGGGAGTGTCAAGTTTGAAGGTTGAAGTTCGAAGTGGGGACTCGCCGCTTGGGACATCTTTCGGCGTCATCTCGAAGATCGTGTATCGTGTCCCGTGCTCGAGCGAGTAGCTCAGGCTGTACCCCGCAGGCAGGAACCTCCCGAGCTGCCGGAAGAGCCAGGGGAACGCGTTCTTGAAGGGGATGTACTCGCCGAACAGAACGAGGTGGATCTTGTCATAGCGTCCCGGATCACGCGTCCCGTCAGGCCGGTAGCAGTAGGCGGAGTTGTAGTTACCCAGGTAGGGCTCGCCGTTGTGGTCGTGGAGGACCTCCATGCCATAGGCGCCGACGAGCAGCCACGTCTTCGTTTCGCGGGCGTGCTCGCACAGGGCCTCGTGGAACGCCTTGTCCTCGTCGAGATTTCCCGTGACCTGGGCCCAGAGGGCTGGATCAAGGATGCCCTGGACCATGGTCTCGGGCCAGACGATCAGGTTGGCCCCCCCGGCGGCGACCGCCTTGCTGCTGGCCATCAGATCGTCGAAGAGTTGTCCGCTGGCGCTGAAGGTACTCTTGACCGATTGCGGTACGTTCGATTGCAGCGAGCCGACGAGAGGGCCCTCGCAGAGGCATTCCGGCGTCTGGCCGAGCCGGCACCGGCCGTAGAGGAGCGTCCCCGTGAGGACAAACGCTGTCAGTGCAGCGCCCGCAATGAGCGGGCGTGAAGCGTGAAGCGTGTGGGGTGGGCTGTGCCCAGCGACTTGCTCTGAAGAGGATGACGGCTGGCGGGCACAGCCCACCCTACGCGAGCGTTCCACGAACAGAATCAGGTCCGCGATCAGGCCGTTGGCCATGGCGACGACGAAAGAGACGCCGGCCACTCCCACGAGATCGGCGATCTGGATCATTGCGAGGTGCTCGTACTGGCTGTGCCCAAGGAGCCGCCAGAAGAAGCCGCCCATGGGACGGCCCTGCAAAAACTCCCATCCGACCACGATGACCGGCAGGGCGATGAACAGTGGAAACCCTTTGGCCCTCACAAACCGTATCGCCAACGCCGGCAGCAGCCAGGACAACGACAAGTACAGTCCCATCACGAGCCAGCCGGGGATCGTGATCGGCGCAATCCAATAGATGTTGATCAGCCAGTAGAGCCATCCGACGACGAAGGCGGCCAGGGCAAACCCACGGGTCTTCATCTGAGGTGAGCAGGCCAGCGTAAACGGGACCAACGCCACCCACGCGAGGAATGACCAGCCGATCGGCGCCTGGATGACCGTCAACAGCAGGCCACTGAGGACAAAGAACGACGCGACACGGAGAAGGGGCGGGTTACTCTTCAAACAAGGATGCCTCCATCGGTGCGGTGCTGAGCTTGTCGAGTGGACTGAGCATGCTGCCGAGATCGTACAACCGATCGTGGACCTGCTTGGTGGTGTAGGGCTTCTTCTTCCGCAGGCGGCCGTTGAGCTTCTGTGTGAACAGGGACAAGAGCAGAGAATTCCTGCAGAGCGGCGCCAATGGGATCTTGCTCTCGGTGTAGAGCCATTTCAGTTCGTCGTCCGCATGTTGCGGCCAGTCAGGTTGACCGTCGCCCTCGACAGGCAGGCCAACCGACTCCGCGATTCGTTGTCGGGTGGCCTCCACATACGTCTCCGACACA
Source organism: Sedimentisphaerales bacterium (assembly GCA_034678485.1). Lineage (GTDB taxonomy): Bacteria > Planctomycetota > Phycisphaerae > Sedimentisphaerales > Anaerobacaceae > PLanc-01. The sequence continues at coordinate 32,470 of JAXDBU010000120.1, forward strand.
TCGGTGGTGGTGTACGACCGGTTGAGCTTGTAGGCGACGGTCGCGGTTGTGCCGGAACCGCAGAACGGATCGAGCACCCAGTCGCCCTCGTTCGAGCTGGCGCGGATGATTCTCGCCAACAGGCTCTCGGGCATCTGGCACGGATGACCTGTCCGTTCCAAGAAGGTCCCGCAGATCCGTGGGTGCTCGTCCCACACGTCGTCGGGCAGTTTGCCCGCGGGATTGGCCCGCCTGTCTTTGTACTTCTTCTGCCGATCCGAGAGCACGCGAACGATCTCGTCGTTGAATGTGAAGCTCTTCGGGTCCTTCACAAAGTACAGGATGTGCGCGTGGGCGCGGGCGAACTTGGCCTTGGTCTGTTGGCCGAAGGTGTAGTGCCAGATGATCCAGTTGCGCATCGTCAGGCCGAGCTCGTCCTCGAGGATGAGCTTGATCTGGGCGGCGTACTCATCGCCGATAGCGATGTAGATCGACCCGTGCGGCTTGAGCACGCGGATGCACTCGCCGATCCAGTCCCGCGTCCAGGCAAGGTACTTGTCGCCGGCCTTGTGGTCGTGGTACTTGTCGTACTGATACCCGATGTTGAATGGGGGATCGGCAAAGACCAAGTCCGCAAACGGTTCGGCCGCTTCTTGCAGGATTTCAATGCAATCCCCACAGATGATCTGATCCCTGAGTTCGCGCATGGGCGTATTCTATAGCCCCTCGCTCACTTGGCAAGACCCACCTGCTTTTCGACGATCAGCGAGAAGGCGTTCGGATTGTGATAGCCGGGCGCCCCGATCTTCCGGCGGAGCCACTGGGTAATCTTCAGGCATGTCACCTGTGCGCCCAGACCCTCGAAGAATGCCGCCAGCCTGGGCATCGAGACCCGGTTTCGATGGTACCTTCCGACCGGGACGATTTCGTGGTCCGGGCCCTCCGTCGCGTTGAAGAAGTGGAGAATCACCTCGTCCGCCGCAATCCGGAACATCTCGCGGAGGGCACGCTCCATGGCATCCGGCGACAGATGCTCGATGAGGTCGTGGCAGAAGACGTAATCGTATGAAGAATCGGCGAACTCGGTCGTCAGAATGCTCTGGACTCGAAAGTCGGCATTGGGGCAGTGCATTCGGGCGTTCGCTATGTTCCTGGCCGCGATATCGATCCCCGTGTAGTCCAGATGTCGTGTCAAGCCGGACCTGTCGAGAAAACGGTAGTCGTTGGCGGAGCCACAGGCGGCTTCGAGGACGGAGATCGCACGAGCGGGCAGATGGGAAAGCTGCTCGTTCCAGATCGCCATGAACGTGTCCGATGCGAGATCGGGCAGAGACGGGCCGGGCATGTCGCAGTCGAAATAGCCCAGAGCAACGCTGATGTAGTCGGGAATCGGGCACGTCTTGTCCTGCAGCCATTCGGAGGTTCTGATGATAAACTCAGGGACGTCGGTTCGATGGTCCGACTCGATGGCGTCCAGGAGCTTGTGACGCGACGATCCGTTTTCCAACTGCTGCACGATCCAGGTGAGCGCGGCGCCAAACCGCAACTCCTCGGTTATCAAGGCATCGAAGTGTCCCGGGCACAGAGTGTCCACAAGCATCGCACGCGTGAGGATGCTCTGTCCGTTGATCCGTGGGTCCTCGACGCCGGACACGAGGTAGTGATCCAGGAAGTCCGACGGATGGCGATCCCACGACCACCTCAGATTCCGATCCTCAATGAGCGATGCCTGATCCACAAGGCCATTCCTCAGCGCACCGTTCGATCCCAGTGCCACAGCGTAGAATGTCTCCAGATGGAAGAACGTTACACGCGGATACGCTCGATCAGGCTTCGACGCCTTGGTATGATCGCTGCGGCACTTGCGTTCTGTCGGTATCCGGACGATAATGCCGGCGACGGGCGCAGGTTGTCGCATCGTCGCACGGAAAGTGTGTCGAAGGAGGCCGGATGCAGTACGGCAGAGCTTGTCTTTGGATTGCAGTGGGTTTGTGCCTGATCACTGCGGTCGGGTGTGGCAAGAAGCCCGGCCGGCAGATGGATGTGGGTCGGTTCGAAGGGCAGGTCTATCACAATGACTACCTTGGCTTCGAGATCGCCATTCCCGCCGGCTGGACGATTCAGGACCCGGAAACCGCCAGGAAGATGATGCAGACGGGAGCGAGAGTTGCGGCCGGCGGCGACGAGAACATCCAGGCGGCCCTCGAGGCCGGCGCATCGCGTACTTTCAACCTGTTCACCGCGTTCGAGTATCCGCAGGGAGCCCCGGTCGAATCCAATCCCTACATCAATTGTGTTGCCGAGGGAGTCGCGCACCTTCCTGGCATCCAAACCGGCGGCGACTACCTCTTTCACGTCAAGCGGGCGCTCCAGGCAGGGGCTCTGCGGTTTGCCTACCCCCGCGATGTCTACAGCGAGACGGTGGCCGGTGTCGAGTTTTACATTCTGATGACGGAACTGGCATTGCCGCCGGCAAGGGTCGTGAAGAACGACTACTATGTGGCTATCCGCAGGGGCTACGCGCTGCTGCTGATCCTCAAGTACTCCACCGACGAGGAGAAGGCCGCGTTGCTGGACATCCTGAAGACCGCGAAACTCACGGACCAGTCGTAGTGGAGTCGTGTATGACCGACTCTCTGGGGCACTCGGGTGGATTCCGCCTGGAACGGTTGGCGAACGATTGGCTGGTGGGACGATTCGAGGCATTCGAGGAGATGGGCGTTCCACACTTGGTCACGACGCAACGGGGACCGGACGTGCACCAGGTCCGGCACGATCCCGCTGCCGCCGGACGGGAGATTGCGAAGGTTCTGGGCCTGGAGGATGTAGCCTTCCTCGAACAAGTCCATGGAGGCGAGGTTCTCACGTGCAAGCAGGGGGGCTGCGCCGGATCTGCCGATGGGCTTGTGACCGCAACGAAGGGACTGGCGGTGTTGGGCAAGAGCGGCGACTGTCCCATCGTGCTTCTCGCCGACCGTCAAGGCGGTGCGGTCGGATTCGCCCATGCGTCCTGGAAAGCCACCGTCGCAGGAATCACCCCGGCGGTCGTGGGCCGGATGGTCGATCTCGGCTGCCGGCCGAGCGATCTCGTTGCGTGCATCTGTCCCTCCGCGGGACCCTGCTGCTACGAGGTGGGGGACGAGGTCCGTGTTGCGGCCCTCGACGGGATCGGTCACCACGCGCAGTCCTTCTTCCGCCCCGGGGGCCGTCAACTCCATTTCGATCTGTGGCAGGCCAACGCCGACGCCTTGGTGCGTTGCGGCCTGCTTGGCAACTCGATCCATGTCGCCGGCGTTTGCACGCTCTGTCGCAACGATCTGTTCCCCAGCCACCGGCGGGAAGGGAATGCAGCCGGCCGCTTCGCGTCAGTTGTCGGCCTGCCCACCGCCGACCGTTGACGCGGCGATTGCCTCACCGTCGCCTCTTTCCTGCTGCCTTGCGCTCTGATTTGAAATGGACAGTGAGCGCCTCGTAGAGTTCGCCGGGGAAGGCCGCTTCGATCTCCTCGATGCTCCGCAGGCCGAAAAGGAATGCGATGGCGATGGGATCAACCCGATAGGTGGTGTGGCCCTCGTAGAAACCGTAGCGCATCACGTAGTAGGGCTCCATCTCGCCGGTGCGGATGTGCGAGAGCCTCTTGATGAGTTCCTCCATTCGTGCCTTGCTCAGGTTCGGGTACTTGCGGTGCAGGAACGTCCGCTCGGAGGCGTCCAGCTCGCGAAAGAGACTGATGTCGAACGCGCCCTGGATCTCGTCGTTGAAGATCGATTCCTGGAAGCCACGAGTGGGGTGCACCTCGCCGAAGCGGACCATCCTGCCGTGATAGAGAACATACGGCACGTTCTTCCAGTAGCGGCCCACCCGACCCAGCTCGTATTCCTTGAGGATCAGATTCCAGATGTGAAAGAGCGGCCGGGCCATTTCCGGATGGGTCAGCCCCAGACGCTCGACGAGGCGATTGTCTCCTTGGAGGACCGAGCGGATGTCCTCGTCGACGGCCAGGAAGCCCTCTCCGGAAGAACTGCCCGGCCGGCCGATCGCCGTGATGTCCGTGAGGGGCTTGCCGGTAATCCGTTCGATGGCGTCCAGCTCCTCCATCGAATGCAACCCGGTCCGAGCCAGGGTGGGGAAATCGTTGGCGTCGACCTGGAGTTGGTCTCCCTTGCCGATCTTGCGCCCGCCGTAGGGGATGTGGGGCGGCGCGTTCTCGATGGTGACCGGGATGAGAGCGTACTGGTCGTCCTTCATACGAGCGATGACTGTCTCCGTGCCATCCGGCAGTCGCGTGGGCGACGCGAGTTGTGCCGGCTCTGCTGTGGTCGCAGGATACAGGATCGGCTTTGGGCGACTGTCTGCTGAGGTCTCAGCGGCACAGCGGTGACTGAGACACAAAAGGACCGACAATACAACGGAGGAAGCTGTTCTCGTACCCATAGAGCTGGCACCTTTCTCGAAAGAACCATCGAAATCGCCCCTTGCGATTGTACTCTAACGGCTAAGACGATGTCGACGAGAGCTCGGTTGACAGCTTCTGGAAGAAACTCTGGACCAGTTCTTCGAACTCAGAGCCCGTTTGGTGGCGACCGCCTCAAGGCGGCAGGCTCTGTCGCAACGACTTGTTTCCGACTCACCGCTGGGAGGGGAATGCCGCCTGTTGGCCCGTGTTCTGCGAGCTGATCTTGTGTCGTCATGCCAGGCCCGCGCGAGACGCCCCTCCGAACCGGAGATTGAACGTCCGCAAAAAACAGCAAGAGAGTGGGAACGCCTTTCCCGTCTCATCTGTCTAAACGGTTGATTGCTGAGAACCTCCCGCCTCAATCGTTGAAGCGGAGCGGAAATGAAGTGTCGTCGGGGAACTCATGCTGGCTCGGCCTGAGCCCTGACACGACGAAGGGAGGAATCACATGTCCAAATCAATCGATCCCAAGAGCATGTTGATCGGTGGTCTCCTGGTCCTGCTGGTTCTGGCCTGCTTCGCAGGTGTGCCCTGGCTACAACAAGAAACATTCGGTCGGTTTGCGGTCGGAACGACGGACTCCGGCGCCTTCATCCTCGACACGGCAACCGGGCAAGCGTGGGCATACATCGTGCCTGAGAACGTCATGGCGACCGTTCCCAGCAGCGAGGAGTTCTTCGGCCCGAAACTCGACATCGAATTCAGTGGGCCGGAGGAGTAAGTCTTCAATCGAGCTTCGGCTTCATGACCTGCTGGACGCGGAAGGTCTCGCCGGTCAGGTAATCGGTGAACGTGACCTTGACCGTCAGCGGCTCGGAGAGCACCTCCAACCCCTCCGGCCGGTCGAACGTGAGGCGATAGCCCGTGGTGAACGAGTCGAACCAGAGCTTTCGCAACTCGGCGGGCTCGACTTGCCACTGACCGAGCAGGGCCTCGCCATTGGGATTGTCCAGGTTCCAGAGCTGCACCGCGACGGTCCCTGCGGCCTTGATGATGTCGCCCTCGGCGTCGATCGGCTGGACGTACACGACGAGCTTCTCCTGCTTGCCGTCGCTGTCCTTGTCGAAGAAATTGGAGATCTTGGCGACCCGGACGGTCATCACTTCATAAGGGTTGTTCGACTGGTCTTTCGGCAGGGCCGAGAGCGAGCGCACCTGCGCTCGGAGCTGCTCGATCTCGGCCCAGTACTGTTGCACGTCACCGGTCAGGTCGGCCTTTTGTTGTTCGAGCTTCTCTGCTCGCATCTCGGCTTCTGTCTTCCGCTCGCTGCCGATGCCGCAGCCGCCAAGAAGAAGCAGAAGCGTGGATGCGTAGATGCGTAGATGCGTGCCCGTCCATGACCGTCTCCACGCTTCCACGCTTCCACGCTCCAACGCTCCAACGCCCAATTGCCTCCGTGCGTTTCTCACGAGCTTCCATGCTCCTACTGTGGTTACTCCTTGTCGTCGCTGCGAACGATCTCGGGGGCCTTTTGCAGGATCTGATCCGCAAGCCCATAGCTGACCGACTCCTCGGCGCTGAGCCAGAGGTTGCGGTCGGTGTCCTTCTGGATCTTGGCGAGTTCCTGACCGGTGTGATGGGCGAGAATCTGGTCGAGCCGCTCGCGGAGCCGCAGGATCTCGCGGGCCTCGATGTCGAGATCGGTCGCAGGGCCTTCCAGGACGCCCATGACGTGCGGCTGGTGCAGCAGGACCCGGCTGTTGGTCAGGAGAAACCGCTTGTTCGCGGCGCCGCCGGCCATCAGGACCGCGCCCATGCTGGCCGCCTGACCGATGCAGTACGTCGCGACGTCGCATCGCACGAATTGCATCGTGTCGTAGATCGCCAGGCCGGAGGTGATGACGCCGCCGGGCGAGTTGATATAGAAGTGGATGTCGCTCTTGCTGTCCTCGTTGCTGAGGAACAGCATCTGCGCAATGATGAGATTGGCTACCGCGTCGTTGACGCCGCCGCCGAGAAAGATGATACGGTCCTTCAGGAGCCGCGAGTAGATGTCATACGCCCGTTCGCCCCGACCGGTCTTCTCAATGACGATGGGCACCAGGGTCTCGTTGTTGCTCATTTTTCCAATTCCTTGCCATGAAATTCGGTTTGGGAACCTTGTCGAGGTTACGTGCCCTTGCCCTCTTCGTTCTTCTCCTGGGTCTGAGCCGCGGCGGCTCTCGCCTTCTCGGCCTCGGTTTGCCCTTCTTCGTGGAGGACTTCGTCGATCAGGCCGTAGGCTTTGGCGTCCTCGGCGCTCATGTAGCGATCCCGCTCGGTCTCGATTTGGATCTTCTCGAGGGGCTGGCCGGTGTGCTTGGCGAGGATTTCGTTGATCGTCTGCTTGGCCCGGAGAATCTCCTCAGCCTGGATCTTGATGTCGGAGGCCTGCCCGGTGACGCCTCCCCAGGGCTGATGCAGCATGATCTTTGCGTGCGGCAGAGCGTATCGACTGCCCTTGGTGCCTGCCGCGAGCACAACCGCGCCGCCGGACTGCGCCCGACCGATGCAGTACGTCGCGATGGGCGAGCCCACGAAACGCATCGTGTCGTAGATCGCCATCGTGTCGTCCACGGTGCCCCCGGGTGAGTTGATGTACAGGCTGATCTCCCGGCCCTTCTTCATGTTGTCCAAGTAGAGCAGCTTCATGATGACTTCCGCCGCCCGGCCGTAGTTGATGTCGCCGATCAAGAAGACAATCCGGTTCTCCAGCAGCATGTCGTCCAGACTCATCTGGCGATAGCGCTGGTACGGGCCGGACTGATCGTGGCTGTCGGGTCTTCCTGCATGTCTCAAGTAGTCTTGTACGGACATTGAACCATCCTTTTCTGACTCTATGCCTCGGCCTTGCCTTCTTCGGATTCAGCCGCTTTCTTCTTGGTTCTTTTGGCTTTCTGGGGCTTCGCCTCCGCCTGCTCGGACTTGTCCTGTGGCTCGCGCTCGCTGACCTTCGCCGATTCGAGCAGCTTGGCGATGCACTTGCCCTGACGAATCTCCAGACGGAACTGGGAGAGCGAGCCGTCCCGCTCCATCTGTTCCTTCATCTTCTCGGGACGCTGGCCTCGCTGGATGGCGACGCGGGCGATGTGCCCGTTGATCTCCTCCTCGGTGACCTCGATCTCGAGCTTCTCCGCGACCCGGTCCATGATGAAGAAGGTCCGAAGCTGTTCCTTGGCCTGATCCTCGCTGCCGGCCCGAAGTTGCTCCATCTGCTCGTCCACCTGCTGGCGGCTGAGCCCCCGCGACAGCAGGCTGATGTACTGACGCTGCAGGATGTTGCCGGCCTGGCGGGCCACGATGTCCATCGGCAGGTCGAACTTCGTGTTGTCGAGCAGGTACTGGTAAATCTGGTCGCTCATCTCGCTGCGGACCTGACCTTCAATCCGCTCCTGGAGATTCTCGCGAATTCGCTCTCGCAGGTCGCCGAGGGTCTCGACGCCGAAACGCTGCAGGAAGTGCTCGTCAGTTTCCGAAGGCTTGAGGAACTTGACGTCCTTGATATCGATCTCGATTTCGACCTTGCGCCCCTGGTACTCTTCGCGGAAGAACGTCTGCGGAACCTCGACGGTCGTGGCCTTCTTCTCGCCTGTCCTGGCGCCGACCAGCAGCTCGTCGAGCTTCTCGATGGGGATCGGTCCGGCGAAGCCATTGGGCCGGACGAAGACCTCTGCGTTGTCCAGCTTGGTCTCCGCCTCGGGAATCGGGGCCTTCTGGGTCTCTTCCTCGGGCTTCTTGCCTTCAGCGATGGCCGCTTGGCGGGCCTTCTCCTCCTCCGTCAGTTCGACCTTGAGTCGGACATCGGCGACGATCTGGTCGTCTCGCTGGATGACGCCGTCCTCGCGCGGGGTCCATACGCCGGACCATCGCTGAAGCTGTTCGATCTCGCGGTCGATCTGCGCCTCGGTCACATCGAGTTTGGGTTTGGTCACTGCGATGCCTTCCATCGCGGGCAGCTCGAACTCGGGTCGGACCTCAACCTCGAAGCAGAACTTCATCGATCCCGTCTCGGGCAGCTCGACGTGCTCGTAGTCGATATCGGGATCGCTCAGAACGTCCAGCTTCTGGGACTTCATGGCCGCTTCGCTGGCTTCCGCCAGCAGCTTGAGCTTGATGCTCTCCTTGGTCTCCTTGCCGAATCGTTTCTCCAGCAGCCTGCGGGGCGCGCGACCCTTGCGGAAACCCGGCAGCACCGCGTCCCGTCGCAGCTCGCGATACTGTTCGTCGCCCATCTCCTTGATTGTCTCCTCGGGGATCTCGACGCTCACTTTCTTCTTGCAGGGCCCGATCTCCTCGACCGCGACGATGTTCTTCGCGGTCCTGGACTCCTGGGTGGATTCCTGCGTGCCTTCCTCCTGCTCAGAGGCCGTTGTGTCCTGTTTTTCTTCCGCCATTGCGGAGCTCCCAAAAAGCTGATGACTGTACTGTTGTCGGGTTCTGGAAAATGGGCTATCAGGCCTATATTCTTCAAGGAAATCTTGATCCTCGATTTCCTTGAAGAACTGCTTCTGATTCTATAGTGCTCTTTATGAGGCCGACACGGTTTGCGGTTTGGGAGTGAAAAATCGAAATGAGAGATTCTTCATTCCCAAAGTAGGCCTGATTGCCCATCTTCCAGTACCCAGCGTCCAAAAAACAAAAAAAGGCCATAAAGGAACCGAATCCCCTTGGCCAGGTACACGTTTCCGACCCCGCCGCCGAAACTGCGGGGCTTCAACGTATCGACGACCAACGCCAAACTACCCTTAGCCGGTACCTCGCCGATACTATAGGATCCCGCAATGCCCCGTGGCATCGCGGGAATTCCCATCCATGGGAAAAACTCCCAAAAAGCGGGCGATGAGGCTTGAACTCACGACACCCACGTTGGCAACGTGGTGCTCTACCACTGAGCTACGCCCGCAGCGTAACACGCAAAGTATATACGCCTCGGCAGACTCCTGCAACCCCTTTTTTCGCAAAAAACTCGGGGTCGCCCCGGCGGCGAATCCGAGCATATCCGATGCTCTCACCGGCTCGCGTGGGCGTCGCCGACGGCGTCTCCGATCTCAGGATGCTCCTCGACAGCCCAATGGTGCTACAAGAACAGCGGGAGTTCTCCCGCTGCGCGCTGCGGCCTATTCCATGATCGCCTGGAGGGCGCTGCGGAGCTTGCGGTCGGTCTTGAGCCGGGCTTCCACCCGCCGGCAGGCGTGCGACACCGCCGACTCGCCGACGCCGAAGTGCCCCGCGATCTGCCCCAGCCGCAGTCGCCCCTGGCGCCACAGCAGGTACATCAGCGTGTCCCGCTCGGGCCGCTCCACGTGCCGCGTCGGACGCAGTAGTGTGGCCCATTCCCGCTTGCCCAGCCCGAGTCTTCGACTGTATTCGGCCAGATGGTCCTCGATGGACCCGTGCGAGCGAAGGGCGTGTAACTGCGGCTTCTCGCGGTCCTGCCGACCCTCCAGACGCCGACGCAACGACTCCACCACCGCCGGACTGCCCAGCACCAGCCCGTAGTACAGGCTCGACAGCAGGTCGTCCCGCCGGTCGTCGTACTGCCGAACCGCCTCGCGAAAGCCCCTGGCGTCCAGGTCGAATTGCTCGTACACCCGCCGCGGGTCGAACCACGCCGGACCGCCCCGTCCGAAGGCCAACGCCCGATAGCTGCTCCACGGCCAGTCCGCCAGCCGCTCCACGATCTTGGCCCGCAGCGGATTGCGGTGGATGTACAGCAGCAGCCGATAGAGGTAGGCGTCCTCCGCGATGAGGAAGCTCTTGAACCGCCCCTGGAACAGATGCCCGCTGCGATGGTGACGGGTGTTGTGCCAGGTGCTGTACGAGACGCCCAGCCACTGAATCGCCGCCGAGAGGTTCGCCTCGCCCGTGCGGACCAGCAGGTGGAAGTGGTTGCCCATCAGGACGTAGGCGTAGACACGCAGCGAGAACCGCTCCGAACACCGCCCCAGCCGCTCGACGAATCCCTCCCGGTCGCGGTCGTCACGGAAGATCGCACGCCGCTCGTTGCCACGGTTCAGCACGTGGTAGAACGTGTCTTCCTGGTCAATTCGCAACGGTCGTGCCATGCAACCAAACTACCACGCCCCGCCCGCGTCGTCAAGCGAATAATTCCTAATTCAGGATGTGACCCCGCTCCTCCCCCCGTGGTAGAACGTATCCTCCTGATCGATTCGCAACGGTCGTGCCATGCGACCAAATTACCACCCCTCCGCCCACGTCGTCAAGCGAATAATTCCTAATTCAAGATGTGACCCCTCTCCTCCCCTCCTCCGAACACCGCCCCAGCCGCTCGACGAATCCCTCCCGGTCGCGGTCGTCACGGAAGATCGCACGCCCCTCGTTGCCACGGTTCAGCACGTGGTAGAACGTGTCCTCTTGGTCGATTCGCAAGGGTCGTGCCATGCAACCAAACTACCACGCCCCGCCCACGTCGTCAAGGGAATAATTCCTAATTCAAGGGGTGACCCCTCCTTCCCCCCACCGCCCATCTCGTCAAAGGAATAATTCCTAATTCAAGATGTGACCCCTCCTTCCCCTCCTTCCTTCCGTGGTAGAACGTGTCCTCTTGGTCGATTCGCAAGGGTCGTGCCATGCACCCAGATTACCACGCCCCCGCCCGCGTCGTCAAGCGAATAATTCCTAATTCAAGATGCGACCCCTCTCTCTCCCCGTGGTAGAACGTGTCTTCCTGGTCAATTCGCAACGGTCGTGCCATGCGGCCAAATTACCACCCCACCGCCCATCTCGTCAAAGGAATAAGTCCTAATTCAAGATGTGACCCCTCCTTCTCCGCCTCCTTCTCCGCTCGACGAATCCCTCCCGGTCGCGGTCGTCGCGGAAGATCGCACGCCGCTCGTTGCCACGGTTCAGCACGTGGTAGAACGTGTCCTCCTGATCGATTCGCAGCGGTCGTGCCATGCAGCCAGACTACCACGCCTCCGCCCGCGTCGTCAAGCGAATAATTCCTAATTCAAGATGTGACCCCTTTCCCGACCTCGATGTCGTCGATGAGCCATCCGGTCGGAGAGTCCGGCGATCTGACGAGGGCGAATGTCAACGGGCCGGCTCTTCCGTGGTCGGCGCGGATGGCCGATGTGATGACCAGGGCGGCTTGGGCATCGGCGAGGACCGCGATCACGCTCAATTCTTGGCCCGCCAGGATTTCCTTGGACTCTTTGAGGTCGTCCGTGGGGTGTTTGGGGTCGATATGCCTCGCTGCTTTTTCATACTCGCCATTCATCACCGCTGTGATGAAGTCGTGCACCGTCGTGCGCGGCCCCTGGGTCTGTGTTACGGCATCGGCAGTCTGTGCCGTTGCTCGTTTCTGATGAACCCCCTCAAGTATCTGTCCCAGCTCGTCCTGCTCCTGTCGCGGCGTCATCTCGAAGATCCCTCTGGGCAGAGCGGACTTGTCATTGAAGCGGCATCTCGCCAGATCCAGCGTCATTTGCTGTCTCTGGATGATCGAGCTATCCTGTATGCTGCAGAACTCCATGATGACCTCCACCGGGAACCACGCGCCCGGGACGACCTCAACCAGTCTCTCCGTGCGGTTGAGACGCCGGATCCCATTGGGCGTATACCACTCCTCATGCACAAGACCATATCCCTTTGCGGGGTCGTAGTCCTCGATGGTGTATTCGCCGTAGCTGACATCCGTGGGGTCGCTGCCCTTCGCGACACGCCGGATCAGCCTGTCTCCATCGACGTGGACTTGGGACCATTCGACCGCCATGCGTTTCCTACGTTCTACATTGAGGATCGACTTGTCCCGGGAGGCCAGGCTGCGCCAAAGGATCACGCTCTCGAGCCAGTTCTCATAGGACCTCCATCGAGGTTGCCGGGCAAGCAGGCCGCCCGTGTAGACGTTGCTGCCCTCTGTTCGGCCGATCCAGTAGTACTGGCCATCCCTGCCTCGCCAGGTTCTCTCAGTCTCGGGCGGGACAGTCTGAGATACATGGATTCCCTCCGCCGTGTATTTCGTAGCGATCTTGTCCCCATCCCACCACATCTGGTACTGCCCGCCGTACTTCAGACCGTCTGGCGGTATGGACTGATCGCCAATTGCGATCTTCTGCTCGTTGGCGTGGGTCCAGGCCAGGACTCCGCAGGTGAACTTGTCCCGATTCTCGACGAAACCCTTCACGACGGCACGCTCGAGTTCATTTGTTGGGCCGGCGTACTGTTGCGCGATTGCCAGACCGGCGGGGATTGCCACGACAAGCAGCAACAGGCCTATGATGATAACTGGCGCCCAGGTGGACGGGTTCCCCTCGGAGGGAGCTTGTCCGACCAAGCGACGGATGCGCGCCAGCAGGCTGCCTCCGCTCGCAGCCATCGCGAGTTCTGCGCGGTCGGCGCGGATGTCCTCCATTGAAGCCAGGGCCTTCGCATAACGTAGATTGTCGCCCAATGCCCGCGCCGCGACATCGTCGCAGCAGTTCTCCCGCTCGACGCGAATCCTGCGTGAGACCCACCACACGGCGGGATGGTAGAAGCCGAGGATCTCCACGATTGTCTGGGCGAGATTGACGAGATAATCATGCCGGCGGATGTGGGCCAGCTCGTGCAGCAACAAGGCCTCCAGTTGGTCGGAGTCCAGGCCGGTCACGACACTCGCGGGCAACAGGATCATCGGACGCAACCAGCCGATCACCGTTGGAACCTGGACCAGGCCCGATTCGACGAGTTTCACGGCTCGGCCGATTCCCAACCTCCGAGCCAGCGTCAACAGCCTGTCACGCAGGGACGCGTCGGCGGGTCGAACCTGCTTTCTGCGAAATTGCTGGAGTCGGGTCCAGGCGAGCAGGTGCCGCAACGAGAACAACAACACACCGACCACCCAGGCGCAGACCGCACAAGGTAGAGTCGACTCCAGCCGATCTGCGACGATATCCCGCCAGGATCGTTTGTTGGTCGGCTCTGAAGGCACGTGTGCGGAAGCGGCTGGGATTGCGGCTCCGCGGAGTTCCGTTCCTGCGCGCGTTGCGACCGACAGCGGTTGTGAAGTCGCGCCAATCGGCGATGCCACATGCCGTTTCGGCAGCGACAGCAATCCGCCTGTTGCAGCCGGCAGCAGGGCCATCGCGAACATCGCGGCACAGGCGGCTGCATACCGCAGTTGGGCCGACAATCTCGTCAGGAACTTCAGCGCGACCCCCAGCAACACCGCGATCAGCGCAGCCTGCCAGACAGAATGGACCAACATCCAGCCAATTCGTTCGCCGATTCCATGCGACAAAAGCGAGTTCAAGGCGTTCATGGTTTGCCTCCCTCTAATTGATCGAGCAACTTCCGGATTTCTTCCCGCTCGCGCGCGGGGATTCTCCTCGCAGACAGCGCCCTGAGCACGAGATTCCCCGTCGAGCCGTAGAAGGCCTTTTCCAGCAGGTTCTGCAGCAACTGCCGTTGGGTCTTCTCCTGGGTGAAGGCAGGGCGGTACACTGCGGGTCTGTCCGATTCGTCGCGGAGCAGCAGCCCCTTGTCCGTCATGATCTGCATGAGCTTGAGCGTCGTGGTATGAACCGTCTGACGGTCTTGACACATCGCCCGGTGGACCTGACGGACCGTGCTGGGCCCGCGGTCCCACAACACACGAAGAATCGTCAACTCGGCATCCGTGGGTTTCGGGGCATCCTGTTTCGTCATGCGTTGTCTCCATTCTCCAAGTGTCTTTACCGCCACTGCACGAGTCTGAAGATATACGAAGGCCTTCGTCAAGTCAACGAAAATCTTCGTATATTGTCAGAGAAAATCCTTGGGAGCGCAAGTCTTGTCTGTCGTCCGATATCGAGCAGCGGGAATCTCGTTGAGGATTCCGACTACCAAGATCGACTGTTGACAGACCATCGGCAAGTGATAACATGAGCGCGATTTCGCAGACGACGGGAGTCGACGCGGGCACCTGCTGTGTGTTGTCTGCTGTGCCGACTGTAGGGGTGCCGGGAGGTCGAACTACCCGTCCCGGACAGTTGCCGAGGGAAAGGAGTATCAGGATGCAGAAGAACCTGCTGGTCTTGACCGTGTTGCCACTGTTCCTGGCGATCGCGGGCTGCGGGCAGAATGAACGTCGGGAGCCGACGGTTGCGAATCCGCCGGTTGTACCGCCGACTTCCACCACCATGACGTTGTCCGCTGAGCAGTTGATGTCGCTCGACTGGAACGGCAGGACGGTCGATCGCTCCATGATCGTGGACAAGCGGCTTGTCGGGACGGGCGTCGAGATCGATATCCGTTTTCCGAGCAACAGCCCGAAGCTCTGTTCGGTGGACCACACCTCGTCCGGAGTCGCGGGACGACGGGCGTTGGTGGGACTGGAGGTTGGCCAATACAAGGCCTTTGCCTTGAAGTTTTCGCTGGTCTCCGTGGGCGCAGAGCAGGATCCGAATACCCCGCCGGAAGTGGCGGTCGGCGCGGTAATCGGTCCGGCCGGCGACGGGCGATACTCCGCTTGCGAACCGGTCGTTCTGAGTCTGTCGGGGGAACGAGCTACAGGCATCGCGATGACGGCCATGCACACTCGGAGGATTCGTGTGGTCGGCATTCACGTCCATGCAGTGAATCCGCAGATCTGGGACGCCAACGGCGGCATCGTCACCCTCCGTGTGGATCCGGCCCCCGATGCGGAGATTCTGCCTGTCATGGCCCCCGAGCGCGCCCCGCGTCAACCAACGGCGGTCGCCTCGCCGCACAAGACTCGCACGAACACGTCGCCTGCTCCCGCTTTTGGGGTCACTCGCGTCGGCGCCTGGTAGGAGGGATCAATCCTGTTGCGGCAGCGTCGCCCAGGCAGCCCAGAGTCGGGCCTCTCGCCGGTCGCTCTTGCCGGCGGCATAGAGATCGACCTGTGCGTGGGTCGGATCGAGGGCCCGCATCGCGGCGCTGAGTCGGTAGCGAAGGGCGGTGCCGCCGCTGTCCCACAAGGTGACATAGGCGGTTCGGCTCTCCGGGAACAGATTGGTGCTGACGCCGGGTTGATGCGTCACGAAGCCGACGGAGACGTATCGTTGTCGCGCCCTGCGGGCGATCCGCTCGTACACGGTTGCGTAGTCGTCTTCGACTTCGAATGAGAAGACGCGGTGCGAGTCGGTGCGAAGGTCCGTTACGCTCCTCGGCTGACACCCGCCCGACCCCAGCGGCGCTGTAACGACCACCGCCACGAGGAGAACGTGGAGTCTCGACAATCCCTTGCCCATCATGCTCATGGCTCCGTGCCCTTGCTGCGCATCAGTTGTCTTCGTCGGCAACGCTATTATGAATCGCCGACCGGAGAAGGCAACGGGAAAAACAGACCCATTGCGCAAGGGGGCGACCTCGCCAGCCATTCCTGCGGGCCCTATCGCACGTGGACCGAGCCGCTGGAGCTTCGCATCGCCAGACTGCCGGTTCCCTGCCTGACGGACCCGGTGATGTGTTTGGTGTTCGTGCGACCCTGCACCAGAAGCGGCAGATCGCAGCGGACGGAGCCGCTCGTCGTGGACATCTCCACCTGGCCCGCGAAGCTCGATGGCGCGACAACGGAGACGCTGCCCGAGATCGAGCTGGCGTCGGCGGTGACATCAGCGGGCGCCGAGGGTGAGAACTCGACGGTGACCTCGCCGCTGGCCGATCCGGCTCGCAGGCGGGCACAATCGACGTTCGCAGCGTTCACTCGTCCGCTCGTGCCCTGCATCTCGATCTCTCGTGCACGGGCGTCGCGAAGCTCCACCGATCCGCTGGCCGAGCCGATCTGGATGCGCTCGGCCTGCACCTGCTCGGCCGAAGCGCGCCCCGAGGAGGAACGAAGCTCGCAGGAGCTGAGGTCCGATGCGTCCGACAGGCGGACACTGCCGCTGGCGGTGCTCATGTGGACGCTGCCGGCGCGGAGGGCCGAGCAGGTCGCCGACCCGCTGGCGGAATTCGCGCGGACGCTGCCCTGCAGGTTCCTGACTTCGACGGAGCCCGAGGCACTGCTGCACTCGACGCTCGTCTGGCGAGGCACGACGATATTGTAGCTGACGCTCACCGAGCGATCGCGCTCTCTCTTGGGGGTATCCGCGCGGATCGTGAGTCTGTCGGCGGCCGGCTCGAATCGGATTTCGGTCGCCTCAACGATCTCGCGGGCCTCCTCTTCGGTGGGCGCCCGGCCTTGAATCGTGGCGATGACCTTCGCCTCGCTCACGGCCTGTCCTTCGATCTCGATGGATCCGCTGGTTGTCGCGACCGCCAGGGTCGAGCCGTCCGCCATCGCGTGCCGGAGTTCGACGGTCCTCTCGTAGTGAGCCTGTGACCAGTCCCTGACCTCGATGCCGCACGCCCCGACGAGCAGCATGATGGCAGCCGGAACCAACGCCTGCGCGATACGCTTTGAGAATCTCATAGTCCTGTCTCTCCTTCTTCCGGATCCGTATCGTCCGCCCGTTGCGGGCATGACCTGTCTTCTCAGTCGCCCACGGCGCCGGACTATTTCTTGACATAGTGTTCGATCAGCATTTTCACCTGTCCGTTTCGCGGCGTTTCGTCCTCGTTGAGGGCGTCCGTCGCGGTGTCCAGGCGTCCGGGCTCCGTTCGCTGGGATAGTCGCAGCACGCCCAGCGCTTCCCGACGAATCTCCGGAACGTGCTGCTCGATCATCAGGGCCGCCTCGGCCGCGGGGTCGGAGGGGGCTTGCTTGTCGTCCGCCGGCAGGCCCTGGGTATAGAGCCGTTCGAGCAGGTGTTGCTTGGCGAACGTCTGCAGGAACGCCTTTTCAACGAGAAAGATATCTTGTGTCGAGAGCAGCCCCTCCACGACGCGGTTGTGCAGTTTCCGGGTGTCCGCGACCCCCCGCCT
>JAXDBU010000121.1:0-3089 GCA_034678485.1 Sedimentisphaerales bacterium
CCCGCCTGAGCCGCTCCAGGGGGACCTTCACGGTGTAGTCGGCCTTGTCGTGCAAATGGGACAAGGCCTGCCGGACCATCTCTGATTCGGAAATCACGTTCTCGATATCATCGACCTGAACATAGAAATCGCTGAAGGTCACCCGGCTTCTCTCGTAGCTGCCGCTCGTGACCCGAATCAGCAGATCGCCGTATAACCTGTCGGCGGTGCTGAGCGGGATGAACACCTCTGAATTGATATCTCGTTCCCCGAGCCCCTTGGCCGGTTGGCCGGCGGTCTGCGTCCGCTCCAGAATACCTACCACTTTGTAGGGAGTGAGAGGTGTGGCCGGTCGGTCAACATAGACGGTTTCCCCAATGGGATCCTCGTGAGCGAACAACTTGGCCGCCAGCTCGTCTCCGATGACGCATACCTTCGCGGCCTCCGCTTCATCGACCAACTGAAGGGGCCGGCCGCGGGCGATCTTGATGTGGAGGATGTCGAAAAACGCCGGCTCCGTACCAAATACGGCCGCGGGCAGCCGCGCGCTGCCCCTCTGCACCTGATAGGCCACCTCACGCAGAGGAACAACGCGATTAACGTTCGGAATGGTCGCCCGGACTAAAGACAGATCCGCGCGGGTCAGGCCGTACTCCAACACGTATGTGCGTGTCGAGCTGACCACGCCGCTCTCCTGGGGGCGAACGGATTGAACGATCACGTTCTGCGTCCCAAGGAGACGAATCAGAGCCATTTCGGCTTCGGAGGCCCCCTCGCCGATGGAGAGCATACAGATAACCGCGCCGACGCCGCAGATGATCCCCAGGGCGGTGAGAAACGAACGCAGCTTGTGCAGGTAGAGGTTCTTGAGACCCAGCCGGACCGTCTCGAGCGTCAGTCCACGAAACATGGCTCAGGATCTCCCCCCGGCGGCCGGAACAGGCGTCCGACGGTCGTTGCTCACGTCGCCGACCACCCAGCCGTCGCGGAGCGTGACCACCCGGCCGCAACGCGCCGCCACGTCCGCCTCGTGCGTGACCATGAGAATGGTCCGACCGGCGTGATGGAGCTGATCGAAGAGGGCAAGGATCACCTCGCCGGTGGCGGTGTCCAGGTTCCCCGTCGGCTCGTCGGCGAGAATCAGCAGCGGATCGTTCATCAGGGCTCGGGCGATGGCCACGCGCTGCTGCTGGCCTCCGGACAGTTCCATCGGCCGATGGTAAATGCGATCGGACAGTCCCATGCGGTCGGCCAGGACGAGGGCCCTTTCCCTGCGCAGTTGGGGCGTGACCGCCTGATAGAAAAGCGGGACCTCCAGGTTCTCCAGCACGGTCAGTTGCGGTATGAGGTTGAAGCTCTGAAAGACAAAGCCGAGCCGGCGGCTCCGGATGTCGGAGAGAGCGTCGTCATCCAGTTCAGACACGTCGACCCCGCCCAGTGCATACTGCCCACTGGTCGGCCGATCGAGGCAGCCCAGCAGATTCAGAAGCGTGCTCTTGCCGGAACCGCTGTGGCCGCAGATGGCCACATACTCGCCCTCGGCGAAATCCAGCGTGATGCCCCTGAGTGCCGGTACCTCGACGGAGGTGCCGGGCTTGCGGTAGATCTTGACCACGCCGTCCAGATGCGCCAGGACCCTGGCCCCTTTGCTGCCCCGGGCCGCTTCACGAGTCTGATCTGTCACAACGGGTGTCGGCATGACCATAGGCTGCTGCTGTATCCGTCGGATCCCAATGTCACTTCATCGAAGGCGCCGACGCCGGCGGAGCCCCTCTTTTCTTCGCCCCTGTCCCTTTCCCGGCGTTCTCCTCTTTTTCTTTGTTGTCGGGGAGCAACCGCTTCATCTCATCGGTGATCGCAAGGCGAACCTCCTGACCGACATCGAGACCCTTCTTGATCTCCACGTACTCGGTGCTTGCCAGTCCCACCTCGACCTCGGTCGGGCGCGCGTTGCCGCGATCATCGACGAAGACATAGTACTTGCCCCCCTTGCCGAAAACCGCCTGAACCGGCACCGCGAGGACGTCGTTCAATTGGGTGACCAGCAAGTCCACTTTCGCCGTCCCCCCGGGTTTCAGGTCGCTGGTCGCGCCCTCGATGAGAATCTCGGTCAGGTACTCCTTGGTGTTGGGGTTCATCCAGCGGTGGGCCGAGTCGGCCACGGTACCGATCTTGATCACCTTGCCCGGATACTGGCGCCCGCTGTAGCCTTCGAGCGTGACCGTGGCGGTCAGGCCCTCCTTCAACCGCTCGATCTGCGTCTCGTGCACACGCACCACCACCTTCATCGAACTGGTGTCCGGCAATTCGATGATCGGCTGACGTTCGTGCAGTTCCGTCCCCGTCTTGATGCGGGTCTCGTCCCACCAGTCTTCCTTGTAATAGACCACCAGCCCGTCGGCGGGAGCGACGATCCGGGTCTTCTTCTTCTGTTCACGGGCCTTGCTGAGCTTGTCCCGGACAATGCCCAACTCGTCCTTCTTGGCGTTCACTTCTGCAACGGCCTTCTCTTCCGAAGCCTTGGATGCCTTCTTCGTCCGCTCGAGTTCCGCCTCGGCCTCTTCCACGTCCGATTCCTTCTTCTGGAGATCCATCGGGATCGTCCATTTCTCCAGCACCTCGGCCCTGACCCGCATTTTCTCCAGTTCGTTCTCGGCCTTCCACGCCTCGAATTCGTCCCGCTCTCGCTCGATACGGGTAATAAAGCCCTCTTTGAAGAGCTCCTCTGAGTCCTTGAGATAGTCCTTGGCCCGCTGCAGCTCCTCCTCAGTCTGTTTGACGGCGATTTCGGATTCCTTCCTGAGCTCCTTCGATTCGCCCTTGCGATACTTCTCGAGACTCAACCTGGCAATGTCCAGAGCCAGCGCAGCTTTGCGCTCCTCGCTCTGGTTCTTGTCTTTCAGAATCTCCAGTTCTTTGACTGCCGCCTCATAGGCGGCGGCCGCCACGGTCTCCTTAATCTCCAGATCGCGGATCTTTTCGTCGATCTCGTCGCTGGCCAGTTCCACGAGGAGGTCGCCCTGCTTGACCTGCGTCCCTTCGGCGACGAGCGAAATGATGGTGGCCCGGCCTTCCACCTCGGACCGGACCTCCACGGAATTAGCCGCCTT
>JAXDBU010000122.1:0-56362 GCA_034678485.1 Sedimentisphaerales bacterium
ACTGGAGGATCGAACGCCCGGCCCTCGAAAAGCGGCGTGAACCTCGTCGGACCTGTGATCGGGATGGCTGCGGCGTAGCCTGGCTTGGCGTTGGCAAACGAACGCCACTGGGGCCCGAACCTCAACACGATGTCCCGCGACGAGAATGGCCCGTGTGCTGTGGAACTGACCTCGAAGGCAAGCTGGATCGAGGCATCATTCGGCTCGCCACCCCATGCAACCGAGCAAATGAGAACGATGACCCAAACGACTGCATGTCGGCTCATCTTATGACTAATCATGCTGTGTATCTCCCAATTTCAACCCGTAGTTGGCTCTAATCGTTTCAGCCGCAGGCGTGTCCGCATACTCGCGGAGGATGTAGCTGTATTGTCGCTGGACGATGGACTCGGTACCCTCGCACTGAGCGACGATCCGAGTGGCCGCGAGCAACTCCGCGGCCATGCCCGCGCGGGCCACCTGTCGCTCCACGTCCTCCGGACTGATCGATGGCTTGCGTCCAGGGTGGTCCGACAGGATCGACACCAGGACAGAGACCGCGATGACGATGCTCGCCGCGACGGCATAGAACCGGATACGCCGCAACCTGCGTGCGGGGACCGCCTGCGAACTGCCCAGATTGTCGGACCAGATCGCCTTCGCCAGTCCGAGAGATCGCTGCAACGCCGTCGCAGCCTCGCGACATCGCTCGCACTCTGCCAGGTGCCGGGCTACCACCTCGGCCTCGTTTTCGGGTAACTCGTCGTCAACGTAGTCGACGATCTTGTCCGCGAATTCTCCACAGGGACCGTTCATGGTTCAATTCCTCGTTGCACGAGTTTTCCCGCCAGGATCAGCCGGGCCTCTCGGAGCCGACATCGCACCGTCGAGGCGTTCCATTCCAGAAGATCCGCGATCTCGTGCGATTTCATCTCGCAGAAGTAGCGCAAGACAACCGCCTGCAGCAACAACGGGTCGAGTTCGACCAGCGTCCGGCGGACTGCCTCGATCTCCTCGCCCAGACCTGCGCGATCCGCGCCGTCACAGTCTCGTGCAAGGTCCCTGGCCATGTCCAGCCGGTGTCTGAGTATCCGCGACGCCTTGTGCCGGAACCGCCGGCGATGCTCTGTCAGGCACCGATTCACGGTCGTCGTGACCAGCCATCGCACCATCACGCTTTCCTGTTCGAATCGACCTGCGTTCTTCAAGACCTGGACGGAGACATCCTGGAGGACATCGTCCGCATCGGCCCGATCCATTCCCATCCCGGCCGCAATCCGCATCAGACGCTCGCGCTCCCGCAGGAACACATCCATAAAACGCGGGTGGGACGCTCCCTGTCCCGGGGGGACTTCGTCTTCAACGGAATGTCGATTGCGGTCTTGCACTATGCACATGCACGCCTGCTCACTTTTCGGCCGTCTACCATGATAACGCGCGAGGACACTGCCCTGTTGGCGGAAAGAGCGTTTTTTCTCTACCCGTCCGCCCCGCCTGGGTCGAGTGCTGTGCCGGGCTCCTGGGGTTTGACGCGAGACACCGCTCGTGCGACAATGGAACCGCCCAGCATCGAACCGTGGGCAGGGGACTGCGTATAGAGAATCGCCCAAAGTAACACAGAGCTTGGATCGATCAGTGAAGGGAGTTTCCACATGGCTCAGCAGCAGGTGACAGCGAAACCGAAGTACGACATCTCCATCATCCGTCCGGAGCTGCGCGAGGAGCAGTTCAAGCTGCGAGGCGAGGGCTTCTCCCCTGAGCGGCTGGCCGCCATCCGCAAAGGCCTGCGGACCCTGCACACGCTGGAGCTGATGGCCCAGACCATCTACAAATTTCAGCTCACCCAAGAGCGGAGCCCGATGAACAACATGCTGATCGCCGCGATGTGCAACGAGATGGGCCATTACCAGGACTTCCAGGTCAAGCTGTACGAGTATGGCTTTCGTCCGAGCATTCTGCGGGCGGCCTATTGGATGGTCGGGTTCGCCTTCGGCTTCGGCTCCCGCCTGCTCGGCAAGAAAGCCGTCTTCAAGACCGGCGTCTGGGTCGAGAGCAAAGCGGTGCACCACTACGCGCAACTGCTCGAAACCATCGAATGGGACGACGAGACGCGGAAGGTGATCGAAAAGGACCAGGCCGACGAGGACGGGCACATCAGCCGGTGGAAAGGGATGCTCGCCGCTGCATCGGGCAAACCCGCCTGAGTCGTGTCTCGTCTACCAGGGATGCCTGTCACCATCTGCGCCGAGAGCGACAGAAGGGTGTAATCCGTTCCCCCGACAACGGCGCCCGAGCAGTCGAATGGGACAGGCTCTTCGCTGCCGCTCGGGATGAGACCGTATCACCAACACCTTGCGCCCAATCGAGTTGTGGACCGCCAGAACGTGTAGTCACACCCCGACAGGACTGTCTTTTCGTTTGAACTTCCTGTAGCTCGGCGCATCTATCTTGGGTGAATGAAGCCGACACAGGAACTCTTAGACCAGGTTCTGATCCTGCGGTGTCAGATACGCGACCCACAGGCGCTCGCGGAGTTGATCGAGCGTTATCAGAGGCCCCTGCGGTATTTCGTGGCGCGCATGGTCCGAGACGACGACCTGGCCGACGAACTATGCCAGGAGACGTGGCTGACCGTCCTGAGCAGAATCCACACGCTCAGGGAGACCGGCACCTTCTCCACCTGGCTCTACCGGATCGCCCGCAATCGGGTGTACCTGGAGTTCCGTCGGAGAAGACAGGTCTTCGAGTTGGACGATGGCTTCGAGGTCTCCGACTGCGTGGAGGAGGAGATGGATGCCGTCGAGGATGCGGCCAAGCTGCACTGTTGCCTGGAACGACTCAAGCCGCTGCACAGGGAAGTGCTGCTACTGAAGTTCCTCGAAGAGATGTCCTATGAGCAGATCGCAGACGTGCTGGAGTGCAACCTGGGGACCGTCCGCTCGCGCATCTTTCACGCGAAGCTTGCCCTCAAGAGAGAACTGGAGAAGTCCTATGACAACCGAGAACAACCTTAGAGACAAACTGCTCTGCCAGGACGCGGCAAGCCAGCGGATGGCAGACGACTTCCACAACCGGATTCTGAAGGCGGACGAGGCAAGAGTCGCCGCACTGAGATGGCTGGTACTGATCGCCTGGGCACTCGTAGTGGGAGCCGTCCTCGCGGCGGGCGTCGCTTATCGCTCCTTGTCCGACATCGGCGCGTTCGATCCCCAAGTGACATGGCTTGTTCTCCGTGTTTTCGAGGGTCTGCTCGTGATCGCAGCGCTCCTGACAGTCTCGTGGCATGTCAGATCGAGAGCGCTGACCATGCGTCAGATCCAGACGAGCCTGGCCCAGATCGAGGAGCATTTGAGGAAGATGACTCAGAGAAACTGACTGTGGCGCATGGAATCGGGCGGCCGCTGCAGGCTTGCCCGCGGAGTAGTTGAGATCGCCATTTGTCGTCGGGGCGGGCGCCGTGTCACAGAAGTCACAAACGCACGGTGCCGGTGCCACCCGAGCGGCCGTCGATTCCACCGTTTCTCGGCGAGACATTCATCCAGAATTCTACTGACTATTCCCCCATGAACGATTGAATGGGCTCGTGCCGGGCGCATTTGCCCGAAGGAGACCTGCGAGGTAGAGAGGAGGAGGTGAGAGTGTTGGATTCCGAGCCAACGCCCCCGGCCGCCAAGCCCAACTCCTTGTCAAAGACCGTACTCTCCGAACGCCTGTTGGTCGTACAGAGAATTACATAGTATATACTCTTATCTGTGGGCGCAGGTTCTGCGTCATTCTGCGGCGGGAGAGAGAAACTGCGTTGGCATCCTATGTCGATTCGATCGACTGCGGCCGGATGGGCGCCGCCGGCGCTGGCGGCCCTTGCCGCTGGGGAATCCACACCCCTGCGAAGATCGTGCTGAGCTGCTTCTGGATGCCACGCCGCATCCGTTCCTCGACGGGTTCGGCGGGCGTAGGAACCGTCTGGAGAATCTCGGCAGCCAATGCCCGATAATCGGAAGCGCCTTTGCTTTGTGAAGCGTAGGTCATGACCGGCTCGCCGGCGCTGGGAGCCTCGGCCAGACGGACGTTTCGGTGGATTACCGTGTCGAAGACGAGGTTCCCGAAGATCTCGCGCAGCTGCTGCTGCACCTGCCGACTGAACGTCGTGCGCTCCTCGACGAACGTCAGCAGCAGACCGATGTTCTCCATCGAGCAGGGGTGGAACCGCTGGCGAATGATGGAAACCGTCTCCAACAGGCGACGAAGCCCTTCGAGAGCGTAGTAGTGAACCTGGACGGGCACGATGATGTCCGTGCTGCTGACCAGGGCGTTGAGCGTCAGCACCCCCAGCGCAGGCGGACAATCGATCACACAGATGTCGTAGTTGTCCCGCACGTCGCGAAGCCCACGGGCCAGGAGCAGTTCCTTCCCCGGCGTGCCCGCCAGCTCCAGCTCGGCGCTGGCCAGCAGGACATTGCACGGCGCCAAGTGCAGCCGGCTGATCCGCGTGCTGACCGCCACGTCCGGAAACCCCGTGCGGGGTTTCGTCAGAACGTCGTAGATCGTCCGATGAAAAGAGTTCGGGTCCAGGCCGAGCCCGATGGTGGCGTGGGCCTGAGGATCGAGGTCGATCAGGAGAACCCGCTTACCCATCTCGGCCAGAGCGGCCGCGGTATTGATGGCCGTGGTCGTCTTGCCACAACCACCCTTCTGGTTGACCATCGCGATGGTTTTCACTGGATGCACCCCCCTCTGGGATCGAACGAGATTACACAAGCCGTTGCCGGCGCACATCGATCCGTCTATGCGCTATAGTATACTCGTTGGACGGGCGAATGTCAATCCATTATTGGTGTGAGGCTATCTCTTTTGTCCTCTAAGGGCCGGTTCCGGCACGTCGCACGGCCATCGGGCCGATCCCGAGGGCCGATAACCGCGTCGGGCCCTCAAAAAAAGAAGACCGGCTCTTCGATAAGCCGGTCTCGGAAGTAAAGGGTCGTTCTTGTTGTCAAATCGCGTGTTCGCCTTGGGGTTCGGTAGGTGAGGGTTCTTCGGCGTCGCGTTCTTGTTGCTTCTCTTCATTTCTCTTCTCGAGCAGCCGATCCAGAATCTCTCGATTCCGCTCTTCCAGCGACTGCATCCGCTGCTGCATTCGTTCCACCTGCTCCTGGAGCTTCTCCAGGACGCGGTCTTTTTGATCGGAGAGCTTGTCGAGGTCCAGATCGGGCACCGAGTGGAAGAACTTCTGGTACGACTCGGGCCAGGGCACCTCGGGCAAGGCAAATCTCCTGCCAATGACCACGTCCTGCTTGACACTCTTGCGGGCACTCTCAACGGCTTCGCGAGCCGGGCCGCGGTACTTCTCCGGAATCGCGTCCAGCTTGCCGACCGTGGTACGGTATTCCTTGCCGTCGGCCTGCACGATCACCGTGGTGCCTTCGTCGTCCGGGTCGCCCTGCACGGTGATCGTGTAGGATCCGTCGTCCCCGACGTGATGGAACGTGTAGATATCCTTGAAGAACCGGTTCACGTCCACGTCGAACTCGGGCACTTTGTCGACGGGAACCTCGGTCCATTTGTCGCCGTTGGGACCGATTCGGAAGATCTTGCCGGGGCGCCACGTCGTCACGGCCTCGGGCTCCGGCGGATACTTGGACTTGGCGTCCTGGGCGGCGGCCTGCAGCTTCAGCGGCACGCTCTTGCGCTGACCCAGGTGGATGATCTCCAGGGAGACCTCATCGCCGACCGTGGCACCTCGCACGGTCTCGACGATCTGCTCGACCGAGGTGACCTTCTTGCCCTGCAGCGTGGTGACCAGATCGTCCCGCTCCAGGCCCGCGCGATCCGCCGGGCTGTCGATAATGATGTTGCGAATTCGGACGCCCTGCCCGGCTTCCAGGCCGAGGTGCTTCGTCAGCAGATCGGGCAGCGGCGCACCGTCGAGTTCCACGCCCATGTAGCCCCGCTCGCCCTCGGCATTGGACGCGGAGCCGAGAACACACAGAATCAAACAGCCGAACGTCAATATGCTTGTTTTCATAGGATGTCCTTTCAATCATTCCTGAATTCATCACAAGCCGCCACGGTAGGAAACGGGCTTGGCCACCCCCTCACGGAATCCTTCGACGAGCCATCGATTGCCCGCCTGGTCCGTGAAACCGTACCATTCGACCTCGCGGGTAACCCGAGGCGAGTCCGGCTGCGCGCGCATCGGCAGGACCCGATTCTGACTGCCCGCGTCGGCAATCGTCCTTTGCGTCGTGCCTTCCGCCGGAGGCTTCGAGCCCCCGACGGGCACAAAGTGAAGAATCAACCCCAGAACGAACCCCGCCGCCAGCCCGGCGGCAAAGCGAGGCAGGCCGTCGATGCGGATGACTCGCCGCCAGGCAGCCCCCTTGCTCTGACGCCAGGCCCGTTCGAACACATCCTGAGGGTCCGCCCCCCCCGAGCGGACCTCCTGTGCGACGACCCGGCAACTGCACTCGTGCAGCACACGCATCTGGTCCAGCAACTCCCTTGCCCGGCCGTCCTGCTCCAACTGACGGTCGAGCAGACGCTGCTCGCCCGGCGAAATCTCGCCATCCAGCAGCTTGCCGATCAACACTTCCAGCCTGTCATCCGTCGCACTCATATCTCGTACACCTTCTGTTCACTGTAACTGGGTCTTTTCTCGGTGACTTGGTCGCGAACCATCTGGCGGGCCCGCACCAGGCGGATTTGCATCGTCGTTATCGGGACGTTCAACACCTCGGCCATCTGGGCATACGTCAGCTCGCCCGAATGGGCCAGCACGAACACCTCACGGTACTTCGCGGGCAGCCCTCGGACCGCCTCCAGCACCCGTCCACACAACTCCCTCTTCTCCAGGTCGTCGGACGGATTGCCGCCGTAGACGGGCTCTTCCGTCGAAACCATCGCCGGCCTCGACCGCCGCTGGTGCTGGATCGCCGTCCGTTTCGCCAGGATGGCCAGCCATGCCCGGAATCGCTCGGGCTCACGAACCGTGTGGATCTTCGTAATGACCCGCACGCACACTTCCTGCATCACGTCGTCTACGTCCTGCCCATGGGTCAGAACGCTGTAGACCACTCCCTTGAGCCAGCCCCAATTGCGCTTCAGCAGCGTCTGAAGGGCCTCTTTATCGCCCTGTCGGGCGGTGCATATCAGCATCAACTCGTTGTGTTCTTCGTCACCCATGTCGTTCTACCTAATATAGATACGTCCGGCGGATCGTTCATACATCAGTCGTGCGTTTTTCGCTGAGACTTTGGGGCGAGCCGGGCGAGCGGTTCGTGGCAGGATACGGCCTTTTTGTCCGTTTTTTCCGCGCGTTTGCGCTTGACGCGTCGCGGGACTTCGGCTTAACTGTCTCGATAGATGCGCCGATGGTCAGCCGAAGAGGCCCAGACGGCGGAGGCGCAGATTACCTGGGTGCGGGTCCGGCCCGGCAGGAAACACGTTGGCAGTGCTTAAGGAGGCATGAGCATGACAAGGATCGTTACAACCGCGGCGGCGATTCTCATACTGACTGTCGCCATGGGGTGTCAGAGTGACACCGGTCGCAGCCAGAGGCTGCCGCAGAGGACAAATCCCTATTCGGAAACCGCGCGGGAGCCCCAGCCTCTCGACAAGCCCGGCTCCACCACCGAGATCGACCTGGTCGAGCAGATGACCTCGCACCGTCAGGCGTATCGCCGCAGCCTGCAAGCCCTCGAACAGTATTACGACTCGGTCGGCAATCACGAGAAGACGATGTGGGCCAAAGAGGAACGGGAGTCGCTGGATCGCATCCCGATGTACCGGTACATCATCGAGGCGGAGATCTTCCCTGCGACGTTGAAGGCCTCGGAGGCAATCCCGGCGGCGGACCAGTTGTATGCGGAGGCCGAGCAGACCCGCAAGAAGGCAGGGGTTCTGCTGCCCAATCAACTCAAGGACGAGGAAGTGCTGCGAGTGGCACTGGGCAAGTACGGCGATTTGATCCGCCAGTACCCGACGAGCGACAAGATCGACGACGCAGCGTACCGGATGGCTACCATTCAAGAGGCCCTCAACGACTACCAGCTCGCGCTGCAACACTATCAGCGCGCATACCAGTGGGACCCCGCCACGCCGTACCCCGCCCGCTTCAAGGCAGCCAACATTCTCGACCGGAGACTGCACCGTCGGGCCGAAGCCCTCGAACTGTACCAGGAAGCCATCGTCAAAGAGGCGCAGTTCGACGAATACCGAATCTCGGCCGAGCGGCGCATCCGCGAGCTGAGTACCTCCGGCAACAACTGAAACCGATGAGTGCTCTCGATCTTCGACGGGTCTGACGGTGCGTCAGGCCCGTTTCCTTTTGGGGCCGTGAACATGTCGGACAGCATGGAGAAGAAGGTGGCCGATTTCGTGGCCCTGCATGGGATCTTCGCAGGGGCCGCACGGATTCTCGTCGCCGTCTCCGGCGGCGCCGACTCGGTCTCCCTGCTGCACGTTCTCAAGACGCTCCGAGACCAGGGGCATATCCAGGCAGAACTGGTCGGTGCCCACGTCAATCACCGCCTGCGGGACCGGGCGAGTGACGATGATGAACGGTTCGTCGTCGAGCACATGGGCCGATTGGATCTACCCGTCGTCACCCGCGCCGTCGATGTGCGAACGCACGCCAAGGAGCACAAGCTGTCCCTGGAAACCGCAGGCCGGCAGTTGCGTCTCGCGGCCCTCGCGGAGATCGCGAGGCAGCACGGCTGTTCCTGGGTGGCCACGGGGCACCACAGGGACGACAACGCAGAGACGCTCATCCATCGCCTGCGCCGCGGGACGGGCTTTCGCGGCCTGGCCGGCATCCGACCCGTTCGGCCGTTCGGCGACAGGCTTTGGCTTGCCAGGCCTCTCCTGTGCGCGACGCGCGACGAGATCCTCCGCTACCTGTGCGAGCACAACCTCTCATGGCGGGAAGACCACACAAACGCCGACGTCGCTTACACGCGGAACTACATCCGACACACGCTGCTGCCCTCGCTGCAGCAGGACTCTCAAGTCCCGCTCGTCGAGGCACTCTCGGACCTGGCGCTCGCCGCGGTCAGACTGCACGACCGGGTCCGGCGTGACGCTGAGAAGGCATGGGATGCCTTGGCGCAGTCCAACAACCACTCGGTCCGCATCGACGCAGCGGGCCTGGCGATCCTCCCAGAGATGGTGGCAATCGAAGTCATCCGGCACGCACTGGTGAGTCTCGGATCGGGCGAGCGGGATCTCACCGAGCGTCACTACAGAAGCATCCTGCACATGGCGCGACGACGGACGACAAACGAAGGGATCTCCCTGCCGGCAGGTTTTTCCGCTCGATACGAGTCCGGCGGGGTCGTCCTGAGACGGGGCCCGTCCCGTGCCTGCGACGCCTGCAACACGACGGGCAAGTCCGCCTGCGTCCTGGCCATCCCCGGCTCGACTCGATGTTGTGGCTATGAAATCGACGCGAAGGTCCTTGCACGCGACGAGATCGATATCGGCAAGATCGCCGATGACAAGGGTCCCTACACCGAGTACCTGGATTGGGACCGGATAGAGTCTCCCGTCGTCATGCGGCGTCGACTGGCGGGCGACCGGTTCGAGCCGCTGGGACTGGGCGCCGCAAAGAAGATCGGCAAGTTCCTCACGACCGCCGGAGTACCCCGCCAATTGCGGGAACGGGTCGTGGTCCTCGCCGATCAGGAGAAAGTCATCTGGGTCTGCCCCGTTCGCATCGCCGAGTCGGTGAAACTGACGGAACAGACACAGCGGATTCTCGCGTTGACAGTCCTCTGCGTATGATACGAATTGTGATGAACGCTTGCACAGACTGTGTCATCCTGAACGAAGCGCAGCACAGTAAAGGATGACAAGAGGTGGATTTCCCAGCAGGTGGGTTTTGTGAGACGCCGGTGTCCTTCCCGACACCAGGCGCGAAGCGGCTGAGCGACTCAACATGACAGGTTCAATCCATGTCTACGATATTCATCCTCCGCATACTCCGCATCAGAACTCGCAGGCGCAGCCGCCGGAGTAGTCGAGATCAGCGCGAGTGAAATCGGGCGGCTCGCTGCGTGCGGCCTCCGTCTCCTCGCTCACCGAAAGCACCTGCTCGGCCTTCGACCCGTACCGGTAGACCGTGATGCCCTTGCAGCGGAGACTGTACGCTTCCAGATAGATCGCACGGACATCCTCGACCGTCGCATCGGCAGGCAGGTTGATCGTCTTGGAGACCGCGTTGTCCGTGTGTTTCTGAAAAGCCGCCTGGACTTCCAGGTGCCGGCGCGGGGTCACATCGAACGCGGTGGCGAACAGCCGCTTCACGTCGGCCGGCACGCCTTTGACCTTCGCCAGGGAAGGCGACCTGGCCACCTCGGTCGGCAGCTCACGACGATAGAATCCCCGTTTGCGAGCGACCCTCTCGAAGAGCGGGTGACTCTCGAACAGTCGCGTCCCCGACAGGACGTTGCGAACGAAGCTGACCGCGAACAGCGGCTCGATCCCGCTGGAGCAGCCTGCAATGATGCTGATCGTGCCCGTCGGAGCGATCGTGTTGACCGTCGCGTTGCGAAGCCGCCGGCCGGCCTTGGCGTGGCTCGATCGGGCGAACTGGGGGAAGACGCCTCGCTCCTTCGCCAACTGCATGGAAGCAGCGAGCGATTCCCGACGAATGAACCGCATCAGCTTGTCTGCAAACGCAGTTGCCGCGGGTGTTCCGTAAGAAATCCCCAGCCGGATCAGCATGTCCGCGAATCCCATTACACCCAGACCGATCTTGCGAGTGATTCGCGTGGCGGCCTCGATGGATTCGAGCGGGTAGCGATTGACATCGATCACATCGTCGAGAAAGCGAATACCCCAGTAGATTCGGTCCCGCAGCCGGACCCAATCGACGCAAGCCTCTCCGGTGCGACTGCCGGCCTCGTCGTCCGTGGTCATCCTGTCAAGGTTGATGGAGGCCAGGATGCAGCTCTCATGCGGCAGCAACGGGACTTCGCCGCACGGGTTGGTCGCTTCGATGCGCCCAAGCTGCGGCGTCGGGTTCCGACGGTTGACCTGATCGAGGAAGATCAAGCCGGGATCTCCCGTCCTCCAGGCGGCGTTGACGATCAGATCGAACAGTGAGCGGGCGGCCATTCGTCCCGCGTTCCTGCCGGTTCGCGGGTTCACCAGATCGAACGGCCGATTCTGCATGACCGCTCTCATGAATGCGTCCGTCACGCCGACCGACAGGTTGAAGTTCCGGAGGGCATCGGAACCGACCTTGGCCTCGATGAAATCCACGATATCGGGGTGGTCGCAGCGAAGGACCCCCATGTTCGCGCCGCGGCGCCGGCCGCCCTGGACGATGACTTCCGTCGCCTTATCGAAGATGCCCATGAACGAGAGCGGGCCGGAGGCGCGTCCCTGGGTCGAGCCGACGAGGTCGCCACGCGGGCGAAGCCGGGAGAAGCTGAAGCCGGTGCCGCCGCCGGTCTGATGAATCCTCGCCATGTCGGCCAGGGCCTTGAAAATGCCCTCCACGGAATCCTCCACGGGAAGCACGAAGCAGGCGCAGAGCTGCCCGAGGGCCGTGCCGGCGTTCATCAGCGTCGGCGAGTTGGGCAGGAACTCGCGGCTTCGCATCATGCGGTAGAACGCGTCTTCCGCGTCGTGCACGCGCGAATCGGAGCCGTAGTTGGCCTCCGCCTGGGCGACGTGATGCGCCACACGCCGGAACATCTCGCTGGGCGTCTCGGCGATCCGGCGTGATTCGTCCTTGAGCAGGTACCGCCGCCGGAGCACCTCGATGGCGTTGACCGGCAGCTTGAGGTCATCCTTCAACCCCAGCGCGGACTTCGTGAAACGGACCTGCGAGCGGTTCTCGCGATAGAGAATGTAGCCTTTCGCGATGCCGCTGTATCCCTCGGCCATCAGCGTCGCTTCAATGAGGTCCTGGATGTCCTCGACGCCGGGGATTCTGTCTGCGTATCGTCCTGTGAGATTGTTCGCGACAAGCCGCGTCACGCGCCGCGCGATCGCCTCCGAGCGCGTGCGATCCTGGAGCGTTTCCACCGCCGCTCGCAGGACGGCCCGTTCGATCTTGGATGCGTCGAACTCGACAATCGATCCGTCCCGCTTCCTGACCGTCTCGACCGTCGTTCGCGTCATTCCCATGGCCGCCCCCTGTCGGAATCGATCATGGCACCCGGACATGGCTCGGGCACCGGCACACGTAGACAAAGGCCGGCGGGAAATTCAACGGCACAAACTTGAGACGCACGTCGGAGAAGTACCGTTTCAGATCCCTGGTGATGGCCGTGGTGTATTGCAGTTGAATGAATCGCTCGCACCGCCCGGCGATGGTGAGGATCAGCTCACGGGACTCGCTGTCGAAGAGCGTCAGAGGCAGCCCTGAGACGATGCAATCAGGCTGATCCACGTATCGCTCGCACTGGAGGGCGTCGTCGTTGACGACCTGCAATCGCGGATCGTTGATTCTCTCGAGACATCGACAGAAGTCGCGATTGATCTCGAACGAGGTCAGAGAGGCGTCTTCAGGCAGTCGCCGGAGAATTTCTCGTGTCACCGGCCCGGTTCCTGCTCCAAACTCGACCACCTGGACGCTGGGACCGATCTCCTCGGCCATCTTGCCCGCCAACGTCCGGCCGCTCTGAACAACCGTACCCAGTTGTTTCGGATGTAGTAAAAACTGCCGCGCAAAGCGCAGATTGTTCATATCGCCGCCTCCAACAGATGAGCGACAACACAATATGTTCACCATACGACGCAGTCGCGGCAATCGTCAAGGGATTTCACCGGATTGCGGTGTGGAATTCTGCAGGAGCGATGCCCGCCCCTTTCCACCTCCGGCCCCTCGCAGGAACGGCTTGCTGTCTCGCGGGTCGGCCGGCAGCAGACGGCGCCTCTCGGCCAATCGCGCCGGAACGGACAGCCCGGCGGCGTGCTACTGTCCCAGCATGTTCAGCCAGCTATCCACGAACGCTTCGAGATCGCGCGCGTCGATCACCTCGTCGAGGTAGAAGTCGCACAGGCTGTTCCACTCCGGGTCGGAGGGCGTCGTACCCCACGCGGACGCAAGGACGGCGAAATCCGCGACGTCCACCACGTCGTCAAAGTTCAGATCGATGTACGCAAAGGGCACCGGATCGGAGACGTGCAGGTAACCGCCGCCGGTGATGCTCGGCTCGAAGAGCACGCCACGATTCCAGAAGAAATTCATGCCGAGGATGCCGTCGAGCTGGCCGCCTTCCGGCGACGTCACGTCCAGGACGACGAAGGGGACGTGTGAGAATTGGAGCGCCCCGCCCAGAGCGCTGATGCGGACGTAGTCGATATAATAGCCGGGGGCCTCCATCTCGCCGCCGATGCCGCACACAATCGTCGTGAAGTCCGGCTCGGCGGGCAGACTCAACTTCGCTGCGAAGTTCGGACTCAGGATTGAGCTCTGCGCCCCGGTATCGACCATCACCCTCGCACTCTGCAGCGTATTCAGCGGGCCCGCTTCGCCCTGGAGCAGGCTGATATCCGTGAAGAACGCCCCGCCGGTCGGGATCATCATCGCGTACATCGACAGCGAAGTCGGCACGATCGGCAGCGTCTCCAGGTACTCGTCGTACGGATCGAACGTGGCGTAATAGCACGACGTCGTCACCGGCGCCGTACCGCTCAGCTCGATGGGAATGCTGTGGGTGTAGTCGTCGACCGACGGAGTATAGTAATCGTACATCCCCACCTCCGGACCGATGTAGGTCTTGTCGCCGACGACCGCTTTCTGCTGGCGGTCCACGCGAATCTCCGTGGTCAGGAAGGCCAGCAGCGGGATTCCGAGCACCGCGGTGACCGCCTCCTGACCGCCGCACTCGATCGCAGGGGAAGCCAGTGCCGAGACGTTCGTGTGTCCCACGAGCTGCGTCAGGTCCAGGCGACCGTCGCTCCCGACGGCGCCCAGCGGACCCGCGAAGTAGCCGATGGGCATGGTGATGTCGGCCGCCATGGTGCCGCTGATGCCGCCGATGTCGGTCTGGTTGCCGCTCAGATACGCGCCGGTCAAGCCCAGCGTTTCGGCGCTCGAACCCGCGACCAAGTCCACGGAGGAACCCGTGTCGAGCAGGCCGATCACAAAGTTCCTCTCCGCCGGAGCATTCAACGGGCTGCCCACGTACGAGCTCTGGATCTGGTGCTCCCAGTCGAAATCGTCGGAACTCGCCCGGTTCGACGTGGTGATCGCCACCAATGGCGAGAACCCCGCAACCGGCGGCACCGGGTAATCCCACTCCGTCTCGCCGGCAATCCCGATCCGCCCGGCGCCGCCGCGGGCCTTGGCCGCCGGCGTGATCGACACGATCCGCAGCCCGCTGGACAGTCGGTACCCCGTTTCCTGGTTGTAACCCCGCACATCGGCGCCCCGTCCGACACCTGCACACAGCGCCGCCACGCACGCCACGGTTATGATTCTGCGATTCACAGCCACAATCCTCCCAATTTCCAATGTGCCCCCTCCCCCCTACTCGTTCTCCATTATAGCGATCCGGCCCCTCCGAGGCAAACAAAGGACGCCCCTCCCGCCCGTGCGCCCTGCCCGGACGTGCCGTGACGCGCCGGAAAAGCGGACCCGAACGGACGATGGGAATCCCGGCCCATCTCCTTACCCCTTGTCCGCCAAGGGTTTGCGAAGAGGCGGTTTCTGCATTGCTCTCGCCGAGCAACGAGATACGAATCACGGCCCGCAAGCCGGGCGACGAACGACGAGTGACGACAATGAACGAGCGACGCTGCGACAACTGCGTGTTCGCCATGGCGGTTCGAAACGCCGAGCGGGGGACGTTCGTCCGCGTGAATCGCGAAGAGTCGCCGGGCGACCCGACGCGGATCCGCCCGGCCGACCGCTGCCCCCGCTTCCGAGCGAAGGCCGATCCTGTGAATCGGCCCGAGCCTGGCGTGCCGCCCGACGACAGGACCAAACTGATCCCACTGACGCAGAACATGCTGGCCCTCGTGGACGTGGCCGACTTCTCCTGGCTGTGCAGGTTCAAATGGCACGCGACACGCATAGGCGGCGAGTTCTATGCCTGCCGGACCGAGAAGGGCCGGAGCGTCCTCATGCACCGCCAGATCATGCAGCCGCCCGACGGACTCGTCGTGGGCCACAAGAACGACAACGGACTCGACGACCGCCGGAACAACCTCCGCATCTGCACGCAGGCCCAGAACCGCTGCAACAGCCGGCCGCACGGCCACCAATCGGGCTTCAAAGGCGTCTATCGCCAGGGTGACAAATGGTGCGGCTTGGTCGAGCATCGGGGCAAGCAGCACTACGTCGGCAGTTTCGCCGCGCCGGTCGAAGCGGCGCGAGCCCGCGACCGCAAGGCAATCCAGCTCTTCGGCAAGTTCGCCTGGCTGAACTTCCCGACGGAGTCCCGGCTGGTCGGTCTCCACGGCTCGATCCGCCTGCGAATCCGGATCACAGCGACGTTGATAGTCAGGAAGAGGTAGAAGCGTGGAATCGTAGATGCGTGGATGCGTTCAGATTGCCGGCGCGGCCCAGTTCGACGAGAACACCAAGGACCTCCGAGAAATCGATCTCCGGGACTGGCAGTAGCGCCTCTCTGGGCTTCTTTCTCGTTTCTTTCATCCAACTGCCCTTCTTGTCCTCGTGGCTTTGTGTGAAAAACCGCTCGGGGCTTGAAATCTGCCACCCAGGGTTCAGATTGTCCCGGCATGGGAAAGACATCCGTGCACAAATCGAAGAGTGCCCCTGCGAGCGGCGAGCCATCGGCGGCTGCCTGCACGCGAGCTATCTGCTGGACGGATCAGTCCGTCGGGCGGATGCCATCCACGAATGACACATGCCAACAAAGCGTGGTGAGGTCGCTGGAAAGGTAAGTCATGAATAACATCAATGCAAGTATCATTGACCAACGGGTACGTCAGTTGGCACGGGACCTTGCACCCGAGATCAAGACACGTCTCGATTCTGAGGGCGATGAAACACGATTGCGATCGATTGCCTTCGTGTACAGGCAATATCTTGAAGGAAAGAGTGCATTTCCCGGAAATGGCATAACAGAGGTCATCCAGACAGTGAAATACCTTTTCGATCCTAATGCGGCCGTCAGTTCAAACGATCAACTGGCTGAGCGAGTTGAGGAGATTTGTTGCCTGGGTCTGACCGGCAATCGGGTGAACCAGGCAATCAGCGACACGTTGAACCGCCTCGATGAGCAAGGGAATTCCTACTTTCATAACAACGGTATTACGCTCATTTGCAGCAAGTTCTCCCACAATGCCTTGCAGGGAGAGAACTATCAGGTTAAGGTGCAGGGCCTGCAAGTGACCAACGGAGGACAAACATGCAAGACGATTCAGATGACCCTTGCCGGACAATTGCCGTTTTCGACTACGGCATCACTGCTCGTCCGTCTTTGTGAGTTGCCGGGGGAGGAACAGGATCTCATCCGCAACATCACGTATGCAACCAACAGCCAGAATCCAGTTGACCTGCGTGACCTACGATCTAATGATGAGCGACAGCGACGCCTCGATGTGTCGATATCATCCTTGGGGTATCAGTACCGTCGCCAACGAGGCGAGCCTGCCGCGAAACCGACCGACATTACGAGTGCAACTGCGGCTGAGGCCGTGCTGTCCGTCTGGCGGAAGCGCCCGAATCAAGCCGCGTTTTCAGTCGAGAGAACATTTCGGAAAACTGTACGATGTGATCTTCACCAATGATCTGAATGGCACGCAAGTGGTGATCGCAACTTTGCTGTATCGTCTTGCCGAGAACAAGAGGAGACGCCCACCGGCGGGATCCCCGGATTCTCTACCCTACGCCTCATGCTTCCTAGCCATGCTCATGGGTAAGCACCTTCTGGATGGGATGGGTATTGACTTGGGCAACCTAGACCACCGGAACTTCAAAGAAGCCAAACCCAGGGTTGAACGGAAGGGCGAATGGTGCTTTCATAGAGCCATTGAGGCAGTGCGTGACGCAATCGTGAAGCTGTACGGCAGTCAGCAGCTGACACTTCAGAGACTTTCGGCAACGTTTCGGCGAGGCGACCTTATCCAAGAACTTGGACTGTGATGGACGGAACGTCCGAGAGGAATTCCGGGGAGGTCTATGAGCAAGCCGTTGTCAAGACGGTCGCGGGATTTTTTCGCGGGAGTTCCAAACATCTATTCGGTGTCACCCGGTTCGGGACGCCAGGAAGCTACGTACGGAGCCGGCGGGGCCACGCCGATCTGAAGCTTACGCAAGGTCAGAGAGTACGTCTTGTGGTGGAGCCGATTGCCGAGCCGGAGGAGGTGCTTGCCCTGGCCACCGAGGTCTATGAGGGGCTCACCACGGCGGAGATCGATGCCATCGACGAACACGACAGACGGCGGTAGGAATTCTTCAGGGATGGAAGTCGGCCATCACGCGACGGCCTTCACGTGGGGGTATTTGAGAATTTGGTCGTCGGAGGTAACCAGCGGACACCCGCACCGCCGGGCAGTGGCCACGATGATCTGATCCGCAGGATCACGGTGAAACTCGCCGGGGAGCTGCGTCGACTCAATCGCGACCTTCGGCGTCAGATCGATCAGGCGAACGCCGGGCTATCTCACCGCTGCACGAAACCATTCCAAGAGCGGGCAAGGCAATTCCAACCGCTTGAGCTGGACAAGCTTGGCGATCTCCCAACGAGAGATCACACTGACGCCAATGACGTCTGTCTCACTGGCTCGGATGATCTCGGTCTGAGACTTGGTCAGGTCTTCACTTCCGTGGACCCACCAGACCCAGATGTGCGTATCGAGAACGATCATCGCAAGGCTCTCCAATCCCCCTCGGCGACACAGCCGAACGGATTCGTATACCGGAAGGGCTTGCCGCGGAGGGATGCCGTTCACCGTTCCCCTCACCCGCCTTCTGGCTGCGGACGATGACCTCGACTCGGTCTCCCGCCTGGAAGGGCAGGCCGCTGATCGTGAGCGACCCGTCGATTTCGACTCTCGTTTCTATTCGATAGTCCTGCATGCTTCACCTCATCCTTTATTCTATGTTGTCTATCCACGAGAGTCGGGTCAAGAGGCGTCTCAACGCGATTTCCGGTTTTTCCGGGGACGCCCTACTCATCTCGGGCGGGGACTTCGAGACGCAAAGGAGCGGTGTGCGGAGCACACCCTACTACGCGTCTTGGCGCAGCCTGGAGGGTGGATTCCAGCTCACGCCTGCGCGAGGGCTACCCTTCCCGTCGCAGTTGTGCTACAATGCCGCCCAAACACAACCTCTGTTAGAAGGAGTATGCTATGCAAGCCGCACCGTCCGCCAGCGTCGCCAGGTCCACGTCACGTAGAGAGTTCCTGAAACGGTCCGGCGTCGTCGCGTCGTCGGCCCTCGTCGCAGGGATCGTCCCTGGCCTGTACGCAGGCGGCAGCAGCGAGATCCGTCTGGCGCTCGTCGGGTGCGGCGGGCGGGGCACCGGAGCAGTTGCCGACGCCTTCGCGACCACCGGCGGACCGGTGAAGCTCTACGCGGTCGCGGACCTCTTCGAGGACCGGGTCAAGGCCAGTGTCAAGAACCTCCAGGAAGGCCACGCGAACCAGATGGATGTCCCGCCGGAACGACAGTTCGTCGGATTCGACGCCTACAAGAAGGCCATCGACTGCCTCCGACCGGGCGACGTGGCGCTCCTGACCACGCATTCCGCCTTTCGCCCGATGCACTTCGAGTACGCCGTGAGCAAGGGAGTGAACATCTTCGCGGAAAAGTCCTTCGCTGCCGATGCCCCGGCCGCCCGACGCTGGCTGAAGGCCGCCAAGCTCTCCGAGCAGAAGGGTCTCAAGGTGGGCGTCGGCTTCATGTGGCGTCACTCGAAGGCCCGCCAGGAGACGATCCAGCGAATCCGCGACGGCGCGATCGGCGACGTGCACACGCTGCGGATCTATCGTGTTCACGGTCCGGTCCAGTGCCCGCCTTTGCCGAAGGACGCGAACGAGCTGGTCTTCCAGATCCGCAACGCGACGTGTTTCTCCTGGACGTCCTCGGGCTTCTTCATCGACTGGCACTGTCACAACATCGACGTTGCCTGCTGGGCGAAGGGCGCCTGGCCGGTGAGCGCCCAGGGCATGGGCGGTCGCTGCTTCGAGTCCGCGGGAAGCCAGTTCGACCACTACACGGTCGAGTACACCTTCGCCGACGGGACGAAGCTGTTCGCCTTCTCGCGTCACATGCACAACTGCTGGGAGACGTACTCCGACTACGCCCACGGGTCGAAGGGCTCCGCGGTCCTGATGGCGACGCTGGGCGAGCCGCGACCGAAGATCTACCAGGGCCACAGCATGACGAAGGAGAACCTCCTGTGGGAGTTCGCGGGCAACGATCCGAATCCCTACGTCGTAGAGTGGCAGCGCCTGCTCGACGCGATTCGCCGGAACGAGTCGCACAACGAGGCCGTCCGCGCGGGCGAAGCCGATATCGCGGCCCTGATGGGACGCATGGCCGCCCACACCGGCCAGATGGTCACGTGGGACCAGGCGATGGACTCGCAGTTCCAGTTCGTCGGGGACATCGACCACATGACCTGGGACACGCCCGCGCCGATCCACGCGGGACCCGACGGCCTGTACGCCCCGCCGCAGCCGGGGATCACAAAGGAGATCTGACGACCTCCGCATAGGGCCGGCGTCCCGCGCGCCGTGCATCGACGATTCTGTTACTTCTACTCACCCGCCGGTCGGGTCGAAGGTGCATCTCCCTGCACGTGCTTCAAGAGCACTCAGACGACAGCTACTCTCGGCCAGCGAGGTACGGCGTCGTGCCTTCGGGGGCCTTCTCGGGCTTCGGCGTTGCTGTCGTAATGGGCATCTCGACGGAGGTCTTCCGATCGCTCCGCACTACCCGACCGAGCGACTCCTTGGTCACCCGAACGGGCTCCGTCACGAGTTCCGGGACGCTGTACGTCCACAGACAGGAATCGTAGTGCGTCGGATCCTTCTGAGGCAGCACGAACGGCTTGTGGGCCACTCCACTAGGATCGACATAGCTGAAGTATGTCCGGGTGAACGTGCCGTTGTCGCGCTTGCTGCTGAGCGCGATCCACCGGCTGTTCGAGGACCAACTGTGCCAGCTCTCGCTCTCGTCGCTGTTGATTGCGAGGCGCCGAGCTTCGTAGTGGCATTCGGAAAAAGGCAGGTCGGACCTACTTTGAGGCGGAAGAGTTTCCTGGTTCGATTTTTCCGCCTCAAACCCCGGTCGCGCGCCGACAGTCGCGTCCCTCGTCCCGGCGGCTTCGAGATCGATCAGGTACAGATCGCTGCTCTTGCGATAGACCGGGAAACAGCCGTAATCGCACAGGGACGCGAGCAGCCATCGCCCGTCCGGACTGATCCGGGGCAGGAGAATGCTCCGGCCCATCTCCTGGGCAGCGAGAACCGTCTCGGCCTGACCCCACGTGTCGGTGTTCGGATCGTAAGAAATCCGCATCAGATCGTACTTGATCTCGTTGTACTTCTCGGGTATCGCGTTGCGGCTCGTCCACGTCAACGGCGCACTGCAGAAGTACAGGAACCGCCCGTCGGGCGACCAGGTCGGGTACGTCTCGAGCCGGTCCTTCTTCGCCAGGTCGGGGGCGGTCTTGACCGTCTGCGATCCCGCATCGTAGTACGCCAGCAGCGAATCGAGATCGATCACGTCGCGAACCTCCTCGCCCGCCGCGTGGAGGAACATGGCCACCTTCATGCTCGTATAGGCGAGGACTTTGCCATTCGGATGCCAGGAAGCATACCCGAACGTGGACCCGACCTTCTCGGTCAGGCCGTCCCTGAGGATGACGGCGGAGTTGCCGTACGCGCCGCTCCGCGTGCTGACCAGCATGGTGTCGGTGCGATTGTTGCAGAACGTGTGGCAATTGACGCACCCGCCGCGGAAGTAGTCGTTCGTCAGGATGGTGGACTCCTCGAACGTCCGCAGGTCACGCTGATAGATTCCCATGTCCCGCCAGGCGGAGTGGGCCGGGTGGATCCTGCGATAGACGAGATAACCGTCGATGTCCTCCTTCGCCACGTGGACAGAGAACGCGTCGAAGCTCCGCCATCCGTCCGCAGTGCGCACCTGCACCTCGAACGCCAGGTCCTGCCCTCGATTCTCCGAGAGCAGTTTGCGCCACAATCTATCGAGAATCACGATCTTTGCCGAGCGGCTGTCAATCTGGATCGGGCCGCCCTGCTGCGACGCGATCCGGACCCGATATCGCGACCCGCTCTCGCGGACGAGGAAGTTCAGCGGTGCGATGTTCGGCGGGATCACCGCTCCGCCGTAGTCCGGCTCGATCCGCGCGGGCCGCCCCGCCGGTGAAGCCTGATCTGGTACGGCAGAGCCAGACGCGGCCAGACATGCGACGCCTGCTGCCGCAAGGACCGCAGCGAGATAAGCGTGACGTCGATTCATTGTCGTTTCGCCACCACGGTGCAGAAGTAGTAGAAGAAATAGCTCCCGCGATAGTCCCTCGCGAGTTCCGCGGCCGCCGCGGCCCGGTCCCGCCCGTGCCGGTTCACGACGCTGCTGAAGTGCTTGATCCGCTGATCGATCTCGGGACGGATTGCCCGGCCGTGCAGGTTGACCGGTTTGCCCGTGCCATAGGCGTAGATGAGCACCGCCTCCTGCCAGAGCGGCGGGATCTCCGCATAGCCGAGAGCATCCAATCGCTCGATCTGCTGCGCGACCTTGCCCAGTTGCCCGGTCAGCAGGTACCACGCCATCAGGTACTCGAACGCCATGCGGTTCCCGTCGCCCTGCTCGACCAGAGCGGTCAGCATCGCCTCCCTGGCGTAGAACTGGGCGGTGGAATCGGTCCGCAGACGATGGGTCTTCGCGCCGCCGGTGGAGTTCGGGTCGGCGTCGAGACGCGCGAGGCAATCGCCCGCCCAGGAGCCTTGCCAGAGGGTCTTGCGGAGGGTCCCCAGGTAGATTCGGGCCGCGGCGGTCTTGCCCTTGACGAGGTTGACCAGAGCCAGACGCTCCAGAATCCAAGGGTGCTCGCCGAAGCTCTCCAGGCACTCGGTCAGATTCTTCTCCGCCAGATTCGCCAGACCGAGGTCGATCAGCGTATCGAACGCGTGCCAGTAGTAAACGTTGTGGTCCTCGCCCGTCAGGAGCAGGCCGTTGGGTTGTTGCGCGTACAGGAACATGTCCTGGCTGAGTCGGCCGGTGTGATAGAGGGCCTGATCGACCGCGTTGATAACATGGAGGTTGTCGGGACAGTCGCGAGAGGCTTCGAGAACCTCGGGCCACATCCGTCGGCAGGCGTAGTAATGCACCGCCAACGAGGCTTTCTGCCCTCCGTCCAGCGAGAGCACAACCGCCGGACCGCCGACGGCAAAGAGCACGAGCGTCCCGAACGTCCACTGAACAGCCGGCCTGTGGATGGAGCGAACGAGCCAACCCACACGGGGTCTGTCGCCCGCCTGCCGGTCGGGCCATCGTGCGGACAGCAGGCGTCCCAGGCTCGTGATCAACATGCCGACGAGGGCAAACAGGTACGCGACGTAGACCGCGCCGATCATCTGCTCTCGCGAGGCCCAGCCTCGGACCCGCCAGGACAGGGGCAGCAGGTCGGTATAGGCGTTGACCACGCTGACCCGCAAGACCAGCACGCCCACGACATAGGGCAACGCCAAGCCGACCAGCAGATACAGCCCGATCCGCGTCCATCGCCTGCGTCCGAGCTCGTACGCAACGCACAGCCCGACGAACGGCAGAAACGCCCCTCCCGCAACCAGGTACAGGACCGCCGACAGGACGAGCCAGACGCCAAGGTCGCGCTTCCCGCGAGCGAGTCGGACATACAGGCAGGCAAACGCCAGCGACGCAATGGCCCCCACAAACAGAGGCAGGTGGTAGCTGTACCGGGCATAGGCGACGAGCACCAGGATCGCAGGCACGAACCGCAGCAGGCGCCCCGCCGGCAGACGTGCCGCCTTCAGCAGATACCCTGTGCAGGCACAGACCGCCCAGGCCTGCACGACGATCACAATGGCTCCGGCCCAGGAGTACGCGAACAATTGGGAGAGCAAGGCGGAAACGTACTGCGCCGACCCGCCGGGACACTGCACACTCCCCAGAAAGAACGACCAACCCCTGTAGAACGGCGGGAAGTTCGTGATCGCACCGCAACTGTAGATCAGGCACGGCTGGACCCAGAGCCACACGTACAGGCAGGCGCCGACGAAGAACGCGGCGGACCGAGCCATATCGCCTCCGCGCCACCTCCGCACCGCCCGGCGCACGGAGCGGTCCGCGTCAGTCGCCACTGGTCTGGGCCCGACGTTGTGCATGGGTGGTTTGTACCGCCGCCGCGTGAATCCGTCAAGCGACGCCACTCGTTCGTAGTGACGCCGTCAGGCGTTCTCTTCTCCTCGTGCGAATCAAGAGATGCCCTTACGGGCACACTACGAACGGGGTGGCAGAGAGCTTCTACTTCAGCTCGGCCGCCTGGATTCGGGCCCAGACGTGACTGACATTGAGCCTGGCGGCCTGCTCGAACGCCCTGCGTGCGGCCGTGAGATCCCCCTTGCCCAGGTGGCCCAAGCCCAGCGTGTACTGGGCGGACGCCTGCTGGACCTGGCGGCTCTGCCGCTCGCCAAACTTGGCGAAGAAATCCACGCTCTCGTCCTGTGTGAGACGCTCCGTGCCGGTCTTGATGAGTTCGTCGAACTCCGCGACCGCCTCGTCCTCCCGACCCAGCTTCCTCAGGCCCATCGCCCGACAGAACCTCGCATCGGGCGAACGCCAGCCGCCTTGCTGTTGGGCGGCGTCGGTGAAGCACTGCCTGGCCTTATCGGCGTCGCCCAGCGCCTCATGGGCACAGCCGGCATAGTAGGCGAACTGCGCGGCGCGAGGGTCTTCTTTCGGCTTGCCGACGGATAGGTTTTCCGGGTACTCGGCCGCCGCGAGGAAGTCGGCCAATGCCTCCTTCGGATGGCCCGCCTTGAGACGGTTGATGCCTCGCAGCAGGCGGGCGTCCACATAGACGTCGCGGATCTCGCCGCCGCCCTCGCGGACGTGGAAGTGATGCGTCGCGAGGGCATCGACCGCTTCGTCGTATCGGCCCGCGAGGACCTGCACCATGATCCAGCGCAGGTAGCTGTCGTTTCGCTTGACCACGGTCGCCTGGTGCTTGT
Organism: Sedimentisphaerales bacterium; assembly: GCA_034678485.1. Taxonomy (GTDB): domain Bacteria; phylum Planctomycetota; class Phycisphaerae; order Sedimentisphaerales; family Anaerobacaceae; genus PLanc-01. Next base: position 24,124 of record JAXDBU010000122.1, read on the forward strand.
CCATCGAGGCCAGGCGGGTCTCGAGGGCAACGTTGCCCAGTTCGTACAGTTCATCGAGTTCGGTGAACAGACGCGGATCGTCGCCGTTGCAGGAGACCGCTTTCTCGTAGCCGGCGATGGCCTTGGGGACATCGTTCTGCGTGCGGTAGTAGGCCCAGCCGAGGTTTCGATGCGCCAGAGCGAACGTCCCGTCGATGGCGACCGACCGCTCCCAGTGCTCGATGGCCTTCTCGGGCTGGAGATCATACAGCAGGTTCCCAAGATAGTAGTGTGCCTTCGCATCGGTGGGAGTGCGGGCAATCGCCGCTTCGAGCACCTGGGCCGATTCCGCACGGAACGGGAAGCAGTAGTCGCTGGGCATTCCGGCGGCCTGCGCATACAGCTCCCCAGCCAGCTTGTCATCGCCCTTCTGCGCGTGGAGGAACCCCAGGGAGTAGTAGACCAGCGGCGAGCGACCCGCCAGGTCCGTCTTGTCCCTCGCAGCGCGGATCAGCACTTCGATGGCGTCATCCCAGAACCCCCAGTTCATGTAGTCGCAGGCCAGCTCCAGGTACGCCTGGGGATCGCGACGCATGGCGGTCTCCAGGCTCCGCAGCATCTTCTCCGGTCGCTTGCGGACCCGCAGCAGCTCGTTGGCCGCCAGGAAGTCCAGCGGATCGGCCTCCAGCACCCCCGCCAGGATGCCCGCCGCCTCTTTCGACCTGCCCAGACGCGCGACGATCGCGGCCTTGAGGTTCAGCGCCTTGCTGTCCATGACATTCGTGCTCAGCGACTGGCCGATCTGTTCCAGGGCGGTCTCGAATTGCCCTTTGCAGCAGGACAACTCCGCCAGTTGGTAGTACGCTGGAGAGTGGAAGGCATAATCCCACGACGCCCGATAGAACACATCGTACGCTTCATCCAGCCTGCCCTGGGCCCGCAGGACGACGCCCAGATGATAGAGGGCCTCCGTGTTGGACGGGCGGGTGTACTCGGCGGAAAGGCGAGTCACGGCCCGACGCAAATGCTCCTCGGCCTTGTCGTACATCAGTCGCCTGGCGCAGTCGATCCCGACGATCGTGTTCGTCCGCGTGTCGTTCGGGTCGCGACGCAGGGCCTCCTCGTAGTAGTCGAACGGATCGACACGCGGATTGTGGATCTGCTGGACCCGCAACCCCGTCAGGTACAACTCCTCGACGCTGTTGATATCCTTCGGCTCCGCGGGCGGCTTGACCGTCGGCGGCAGGTTCGGATCGGATGCGATCTCGACGGGCCGGTACGAGACCAGAGTATCGCCTGATTTCGAAAGGAGCGTCGCGGCCAGATCGGTCCTGGCGGTTCCCGCAGGGACGTTGACCTCTGCGACGAACGGCCTGCTCGGACTGATCGAGATCGTCCGTTCGAGCAGCGTCTGGTCGCCCGCCTTCAGCAGGACCCTGGCCTTGTCGTAGCGGGCGGTGGCGTTGAATCCGAGCTTCGCCGTGCCGTCGTCGCCCAGTTCCAGGTTCACCGCGCCGTGCGTGTTGGCGTTCTTGAATCCGCCGATCTCGCGGATCGGGTACCAATACTGGCGGAAGACCTTGACCTCGTGCGGCTGGATCCAACTGTAGTCCGGCTGGTTGTCCGACCACGCGCCCACCATCAGCTCCGCGTAGGGACCGTCCTCGTCGGTGAGGATCTTGTCCCACATGCGCCCGGTGGAGCCGGGACCCCACTCCCAGAGCTTGGCGCCGCAGACGACGTGATGGTCGCCGACGTGGACGACGCCCGCCTGCCGGCCGTGGTCGTAGCCGCCCATGAAGTCCTCCTGCAGGTCCCACGCGAAGAAGGAGATCGGCGACGGATGGTTCTTCCACCAGGACAGGTCCACGCCGCGATAGTCGATCCCGCAGTACGTCTCGTTCCCGATCGGCCAGTGGGCGAAAGCGTTCTTCGAGTGGTACGTCGCGGTCGTGACGCTGGGCGGAAAGAGCACCTGGTACTCGTCGTTCGCGTGGACCGCGACGTTCGCCCAGTAGAGGATCGAGTGGGGATACGGCGTGCGGTTGAACAGCTTGACCGTCGCCTCGATGTACGACTTGCCGGGGTAGAGCGTCACGCCGATGAGCCATTTCATGCGGTGGCGACGCTCGATCTCGCCAAACCAGATGGTCTTGCTGCCGTCGTCGTTGGCGGCCAGCGTGTAATCGACCGGCATCTGCGTCGTGTTGCGATGGTGGTGGAAGACGCACCACTCGATCCCGCCAGAGACCCAGGCGCCGAGCATCCCGATCAGAGCGGGCTTGACCACGTGCTGGCGGTAGAAGATGTCGTAGCCGTTGGTCTTGTCCGTCGCATAGAGCAGCCTTCCGCCGATCTCCGGCAGGATGCACAGCTTGACGTACTCGTTCTCCAGGTAGAGAGCCTTGTAGGTCCTGTCCTCGCGGAGGTCCGTGACGCCGTCGAGCATGGGGTAGGGATAGATCCGCTTCTGGGCGCCCTGGTAGGACTCGTTGGTGTAGAACCTCGGGTTCACGTCCGGCGGATCGAGCCGGTACGTCGGCAGCGTCAGCGGCTCTTCCCACACCTTCACCGCCGCCGAAGCGGTTGCGGCCACGAGCGCCGCGAACAGACAGGCCACGCGAAGCCTTTGCATCCTTGGCATGAGAAGGCGACTCCTTTCTGCACACTGGCTTGCGGCTCCGACCCCGATGCGCCGGACGCCTGTGCTATCCTACCACATGTCTCCCGCCGGGACAAGGTTGTGGAGCCCGCAGTGACGCTCCGCTGTTATCTTCGTATCACGATATCCGCTGTGTTTGACATATGCCATGTGGGCTATACGCTGAACAGGTTGCTGATCGCGTGCGCCAGGATGCCGGCGACCAGCGACTTGCCCCTGTGGGTCGCCAGGCCGAAGAGCAGTCCGATCACAAAGATGGCCGGTGCCCCGCCGGCGGGAGAGATGAGATTCTGCCAGAGACGTCCCTGGAAGTACCAGCCGGGCAAATGAAGGCCAAGGAACAACAGAGCTGTGACGACGTTCGCGGCTGCGAATCGGCATCGCTGCATCAGGGCGCCGAGCACCGCGGCGCGGAACATGAACTCCTCGAAGACCGGCGCGATCACGACCGCGTTGATGAACCCCCAGTCAAGGCTGCGATCGAACAGAGGCTGATGCTGGACGGCCTTCGCCGCCGTCGTAATCAGGGCGAGGGCCAGGCCCACCGAGCTACCCCAGAGGATTGCACGACGCAAGTGAGACAGTCCGAACGCGTCGCGGAGCTTCTGGCCGGACGTGCGGATCAGCCACAGGGAGGGCACGATCCACAGCAGGACCTTCATCACGGTCCAGTAGGCGAATCCACCGCCGGAGGTTGTGACCCAGGCGACGTGGTCGTCGAGCAGTCCCTTGGCCAGGTGTGCGCCGATCCAGGCGATGTACACCATGACGACGAGGGCCACCGTCCGCAGGACGATTCGCAACCGCGTCCGATCCGCCGACTGTTCCATGTCTATAGCCTCCGATGAGTTTTGGACGAGCCCGATCGGCAATCGAATCGCGTGGCCATGTGGCACCCCCGCCCTCGGGGGTGATCCCAGCGATCCCAGCCGGGGGCGGCTGGGCCACATTCCTGCCGCCTCAAGGAACTCCGAATCAGGCACATGAAGTCCGCCAGAGCGGTGATACACGCTGCCGAACTTGTCTATCAAAACTCATTAGGGTGCGTGTCACGCACCATCTTCCGTCTGTTCGAAAGCCAAGCGGTGCGTAGTACGCACCCTACGACTCGAAACCCGAAGTCCGAAACGAATCCAGAGCACCAGAGCTCCAATGACCGAAACGCTGACGCAACATCGGCGGTCCCGTTTCGAATCTGGGATTTCCGTCATTCGTGCTTGTTTCGGGTTTCGGATTTCAAATTCTCTTCCTGGTCATTTCCTCCGACTCGCCTTGCGGTCCATCAGGATCGTGACCTTGGCCCAGACCTCCGGCGGGAGGGCTTCTTCGAGCGCGCGACGGACCTCGGGCATGGGCGTCCGCTGCGTTGTGTGCGTGATGACGATGTGCTCGTTGTTCATCGCGGAAAGCAGGCTCGCCAGTTCGTTGATGTGCATGTGCCGGCCCGCCAGGGCGCGGTCCGCGTGCCCTTCCTCATAGAAGGTGCACTCCGCGATCAGGATCTTGCTGTTCTTGACATAGTCGAGCTTCGAGAAGTCCACGTACTGCGTGTCGCCCAGGTAGCTGACGATGGGGATCTCGACGGGATTGTCGATCTGGACGCCTTGCTTCTTGAGCTCGACGATCTGCGGGCCGGTGAGCTGGAGGTACTCGGGCTTGAGCTTCTTTCGCTTCTCCAGGACGCAGAAGCCGACCGAGCCGGGACTGTGCTTCGTGGGGAAGGCCCGCGCGAAGAGGTTGGGCTTGATCTGGTGCTCGTCGCCCGGCCGGACTCCCACGAGCTTCGCGGGGACCTTGTTGCCGTCGAGGTAACCCCAGGAGGTGATGATCTCCCGCATGGGCGGGATCAGGTTGACGGGCGCGACGATCGTGCCGGGCGACATGCCGCTGAAGTTGCGGTTCGAGAGGTAGTAGGCGAAGCCGGCGGAGTGGTCCATGTGCCCGTGCGTGAGCAGGACGGTGCCGATCGCGATGACCTGGTCGGGGGCCTTGCCGATGTCGAAGCAGACGTCGAGCTGCGGCATGGCGATCACCGTCTCCTCACCGGCGATGGAGTAGCCGAGGAGGTCCAGGTCGTCGATCTGTATGCGTGCTAAGTTGTGACTGGGCATTTCGATTTACGATTTACGATTTATGATTTACGATTTACTATTTGAACGGACGGTGCGCGGTACGCACCCTGCGTCCGAGAAGCCGACCCGGCGTTCCCTGGCGTGGCCGAATCATAAATCGCAAATCGCAAATCGTAAATCACAAAAGTGCCTGACACCCGGGAACATCGTGGTCCGCATCCCGACGACCGGGAGCTGTTCGCTCCTGCGATGCTGCCCTGCCTGCGTGAGGCGCTGGCCGATTTCTCGATGCTCCTGACGAAAGGCTACGCGGACAAGAGCAGCCTCAAACTCGTGGGCGACCGGTTCTGCCTGACGCAGCGTCAGCGAGTGGCGATCATGCGGGCCGCCTGCTCCGACCAGCAGCTCCAGTCTCGCTCGTCTCGCCAAGTCGCGGTCGAGGCGTTGGCAGACCACCCTATCGCCATCGACGGGTACAACCTGTTGATCACCATCGAAGCGGCCCTCAGCGGCGGTCTGATTTTCAGGGGCCGAGACGGCTGCTTCCGCGACCTCGCCAGCATCCACGGCACCTACCGTAAGGTGGAAGAAACCATCCCCGCGATCCGGCTCATCGGCGAGTTCCTGACGGAGATCGGCGCTGCTCAGGCTCTCTGGCTCTTGGACAGTCCAGTCTCCAACAGCGGCCGGCTCAAGACCCTCCTGGGCGAGTTGGCAAGGGATCACGGCTGGTCCTGGGAGATTCGCCTGACGATCAGTCCCGACGCGGAGCTGAGCAAGATCGACGAAATCGTCGTCACCACCGACAGCGTCATCCTCGACGCCTGCGCCAGATGGACCAACCTCGCCAGCGAGATCATCACGAGCAGCCTCCCCCACTGCACCATGATCGACCTGCAGCCAACTGCTGCGTGAGAGACTACGATCCCGGCCCGGCGATGCGATTTGTGCGCGACAAAGCCAAGACCTCAACGATATCCGGCGATTTCCTGACAGGGCATCCGAGTCGCGGCCGGCGTCGTAGCTCTGGCTACTCGCGTGTGCCGCCGTCATCCACCCGGCCTGAAGTCCTTCTCCCAATCGCCTATTTGAACAGGCTCTTGATCTTGGAGATGAACCCTTGCCCCGAAAGTCCTTCCAGCTCGCCTGCGTCGAGCCATTGCCCGTAACAGACAGAACATGTGTCGATATGGACATCCGGATCCCGCAGGCTTGCGACTTGGACCATGTTCCCGGTTCCGCCGCACCTGGGGCACTTGCCCTTGCGCGCATCCTGGCTGCGATTTCTGTCCACCTCGCTCTTCAGAGCCTCTATCGAGTCAGCCTCGATGATCTTGCTGAGTTCACCGAGGTCGAACCAGATGCCACCGCACTTGTCGCACCTGTCAACCTCCACGTCGCCCACCGTCACCGGCCGCAACTGCCCATCGCATTTCACACACTGCATCGCTCAACTCCTTGTGCAGACGTTAATGCCAGACGCGAGACTCATTTTGGATATCGGATTCTCGCCGTTTGTTCTTCCTACCGCTCTTCGAGGGTGGGTCGGGCAATGCGAATCTCATCCACAATGCCCAGCTTCAGAGCCTCCTGTGCTCCGACGAAACGAGTCGTTTCTCCATTGTTGTGGAGCCACTCGGCGGGGAGTCGCGCGTGGCTTTCCCAGAAGGCGACGAGCCGATCGTTGTCGATCGTGTTCTCGCCGTAGCCGCCGTCGTCGCCGTAGAGCCCGCCGTGGAACATGATCGAGGAGTAGGGATACGCATAGCGCACGCCTGTGCCGGCCGCGAGGATCATGGCGCCCGAGGAATGCGTGCCGCCGATGGCGTGCGTATTGACAGGCGACTTAAGGCTCTCCATCACGACGATAATGCTGAAGGCGTCGTCCACCCAGCCGCCTTCGGTGCGGATGTACAGGTCGATGGGTTGGTTGCTGTCCTGGGCGTCCAGCAACAGCAACGCCCGGACGATTCGCTGCGTGGTGTAGCCGTTGATGTCGGACCCGATGACGATCCTGCGTTGTCTGAGCAGCTCGGTCTCAATGGGATTTGTGGTAAACTCGATCCCCGCATCGACGAAGCGGTCGATCACGTCGTCCGGCCCCACTCCAGGCCTGAGCCGATCCGCAAGGAAGAACAAGCCACCCAAGACGACCACGATCAGCACAAATCGCCCAAAGAACTGTTTCATCTCTGCACCGTCGGATTGCGCATCGGACCATTTGCGGCGTGGGACGACTGACGACGCTCGATCATGGCACGGATGCCCCCCAACGGCAGCGAGGCGCTGGCCAAGTAGTTGGGGAGCTGACGCTTGTCCTTCAAGATCCATTCGCAGGCGCCGCCGGCCTGGAAGTCCTTCACCATATCGAGGACCGTCCGATCCGCCAGCGTGGAATCGACCAGATCAAGCGTGTAGACGAACCACCCGGTAGGCGTCGCCCAGAAGGCACCGTTCTGGTAGGTGTCGCGCTCGCAACCCTTCTCCCAGTAGACGCCGGCAGGCAGGTGGCGAATCTGGCCGTTCTGGACGATACCGGAGTAGTTCTTTTGGAAGTACGCTGCAATCGCCCTGGCCTGCTCGGTCTTTGCGACCCCCAGGTAGACGGCGAACGCGGAGCCCCAGATGTCGTGCTCGCGACAGCAGACCGTGGCCGCTCGGAACAGGCCGACCTGTGGGTCCCAGAAGACCTTGCGAACGCTTTCAGCCACGCGATTGGCTTCGTTCCTCCAGTCTCCGGCTTCAGGCGAACAACCCGCAGCGGTCAGCAGGTCGGCCAGTTGCCGGCTTGCCTGGACGTAGAGCAAGGAGCAGAACAGCTCGTCCCCTTCCTTGCGGATGGTGTCGGTAAAACCATAGGGGCATCGATCCCATGGATCTCCCGGCCGAATATGCACGAGAGCGGTCGAAGGATTGCGGGGGACCGCGTTCATCGTCTTGATGAGCGGCTCGACGGACTCCTGGAGGAGCTGGGCATCCTTCGTCTTGCGATAGGTGTGCCAGACGACCGCGACAGTGAACTGCGAACCGTCGGCGACCGGATTGGCGCCCATCGATCCGAAGCCCGGCTTGTAGATGGGCGTGCCGTCGAATTTCACGCAATCGACGCCTGCACCGTCCGACCTCATGCTGCGAATGAACAGGCGACAGGCGTCGATCAACTCCTGATCCGAATAGGCATCGACCGCACCTTCGAGCGTGTATTCGTAGTCCCGCAGCCAGAAGGCCTCGTAGCCGAGGCCCACCTGGGGCGGAAACGCCGCGGTCCCGTCGGACATGGTCCGTCTGGAGGCACGGATGAGCCGATGCGACTCGCTTTGGAGCCAGGCGACAGCGTCGGACAGTGTTGCCGGCCCAGCCTGCGCCGCGGAACCCGCTCCGGACAGGGACACCAGGACAATCGAAACCACTATCGACCGACACCGAGACATCGCAGCCTCCCGGTCGTCAAGCGACCAGTTTTCGAATCATATCGAGAGTCACCTTCTCCAGGGAATCGACGATCAAATCCGCGCCGTCCAGCTCGTTCGCGGGCACCGTATTCGTGACCGCGATGCACCTGGCGCCCGCGGCCTTGGCGGCCTGGACCCCGCTGGGTGCGTCCTCGAAGACGACGCAGCGGGCCGCGGGAAGGCCCAGCCGCCGGATCGCGATCAGGAAGATCTGCGGGTCAGGCTTCTTCTTCGTGACGTCGCTGCCGCTGACGTAGGCCATCCGCTCATAGGGCACCTTCACCGCACCCAGAATCGCCTCGGACAATTCTCGCGATGCGGAGGTCGCGATAGACAGCCGAAAACCGTTCCGTCCGAGGGCCGCATGAATCAGCTCGAGCACACCGGGGAACGCGGGCAGCCCTTCTTCGCGAATCGTCTGTGCCAGGCGATGCTCGCGGACCTCTGCGGCGGCCTGAGCCTGCCCGTCCGTCAGTTCCAGGCGATGGACCCTGGCCCCGGCCTTGACATACGCCTCCGCCCCCCTGCCGTAACCCAGCGCGAAGTCCTCATCCTTGACGTTCCTGAGGCCGAACATCTCGTCCAGAACGCAGATCGTCACCCTGGCATTGATCGGCTCGGTATTGGCGATCAGACCGTCCACATCGAAAATCAAACCATACTCTTTGCTCATCTTCTTATCCTGCAAGTCACTCTCAATGGTCGCATAATACCGCGCCTGACATCCTCCGGCGACTCTTTTCCCGCGCCGCGGGACGCGGCTCGCGCACTTCGCACCGTGCTCCCTGTATGCATCGCTCTTGACATAGAGGGTCCGCTGTGATAACATGCACACTTCGATGCAAGGATGCGAGCGCAACCGCAAGGACGTTCAAGGGGTACTTGTCGTACCCGACAACGGGTGCCACATCATATGGTCGGCAGTCGTTGAGGTGCTTTCACTTCAGAGTTTTGGAGGAGGAACACAATGATGAGCATGAGCGAATGTGTGAAGGGTCTTTTGGCAGTGGTTGTCTTGCTGGCAGTGGGTGGGCAGGCGTTCGGTGCGTCCGTGATCGACTACAGACCGTCGGACGCTACGATCGACTTCTCGTCGTTCTCCGACGGCCAGACCGTCACCAATCCGCTGTCGCTCTCCTATACGGGAGGGACCGCCGAGTTCTCGATTCCTGACGGCGACTTCGAGAGACGCACTCAAGGGCCCTGGCCCGATTGGAACGGCTGTTTCGCGAATGGCGACGCCCTCCTGTGGACGGTCTATAATGCCGGACCGCTGACCATCGAGTTCAGCAGCGGCCTGACCGCATTCGCCACGCAGATCCAGCCCAACAACTTCGACACTGGCACCGCCTCGATCTCGGCCTATGACGCCTCGGACACCCTGCTGGGCACGTTCACCATCGCGTCAACATCCTCCGACTTGGGTGACAACTCCGCCGCACTGATCGGCGTCGCAATCGACTCCGGCGACAACTTGATCTCGAAGGTTGTGCTCAATGTCGACCTCGCGGGAGTCTACGTTGGGGATTTTGCCATCAACACGGTCTCGCTGGGACTGGGTTCCCCTGCGACCGTTCCTGCTCCTGGAGCGATCCTCCTGGTGAGCCTGGGCTCGGGCGTCGTCGGCTGGCTCCGACGTCGCAAGACGCTGTAAGCAATCGGAACATCCTGCAAGTCACAAGGGGCTATGCATCCTCGTGCAGCCCCTTTTCATCCCCTTCGGGTGGGCCAAAGGCCCATGAACGGCTTCGCGGGAATGACAGAGTCAAGTTCTCGGGACTCTCAACGCCCGGAAATCAGCACAGACACGGCATGGGTGTCCTGCGCGTCGCGGGGGCCGGCGAAGATGCGAGAATGGAATGCTCCGCTTTCCTGGCTCCCCGCTGGTATCCTCATAGCGATAAACGCTCTTCTTCGCTATTGGCATGGACCGTTGCCGGGGAAAGACCGGCTTGCCGTGGGTATCCGCAAAGGTAGGGAAGATAACGCCTTACGGCGTCACTACGGACAGCCGCGACTGGTTCTATTCCCAGCGAAACAGCGGGATGGCAATGGCCGTGATTGTGGCGCCGATGCCGGCCAGGATCGCGCACTCGGGCAGGACGTCGATCCAGGACTTGCCGAACGACATGACGTCGTGAAGCCCCTGGAGGGCCCAGTACGACGGCGTGAACCGTGCGATCGTTTTGAACGTCTGGGGCACGACCTCCAGCGGCCACCAGCAACCGCCCAGGGCGGAGAGCGTCATCGTCGCCAGAATGCCGAACCCGTTGATCTGCTGCTCTGTGCGAAAGACAACTCCGAACAGCAGGCCGAGCGAGCCGCAGAAGAAGGCAAGGCACAGGACCACCGGGATCAGCGCCGAGGGGTGGTCGCCCAGGTTGACGCCGAAGAGCGTCACGCCCGCAGCGATCAGCAGTCCGCCTTGCAGGGCAGGCTGCACCATGCGGCCGAGCATCTTGCCCATGAAGATCTCGGGCACCGAGACCGGGGCGGCGACGAGGCGACTAATTCGCTTCCCGGACCGCTCGTGCACCAGCGTGATCCCGCCGTACATGATCGTCATCATCATCATGAACATGACGAGGTACGCGGGCAAGGTGAAAGCGAAACCGCTGGGTGGCGGTCGAAGCGAGAAATGCTGCTTGTTGTCGAGCGAAAGCTGGCACGGCTTGGCAAGCTCCGCGAGCAGGTCGTTCTTCGACTCCTGCGACCAGCCCCGCTCGATCAGGTCCGCGGCCGCGACGGCCGTGTTGAATCGGATCAGGGCGCGAACCAGCAGGGTCTGGACAGCCAGGGTCTTCTCATCGGTGCCCTTGCCTTTCGCCAGGGTCAGATCGACCCGTCGGCCGGCCAGGATGTCCTCGGAAAAACTCGCCGGCACAATCACCGTCCGCGACCAGTCCTTGACCCAGCGTTCGTCGGCGGCGGTCTTGACCTCGATCCAGTACTTCTCGGCCCGAAGCTGGTCGATGAAAACGTCCGCCAGCTCGTGCTCGTCCAGCTTGATCACGGGCAACCACGTGCCGTCCTGTGTCTGATCGCGGACCATGAAGCTGAACATAAACACGAACGCCAGGGGCATCGCCAGCCACCAGACGAGCACCATGCGGTCCTTCAGGACGACGCGGATATCGTTCAGAGCTATGCGCAGGACGTTCACGCGATCCTCCCCGACTCGAACCGTCTTCGTAGGACTCTCGTCCCGGCCGCGGCCAGGAGGACCCCCGCAGCCGTCAGATAGAGGCTGGGCCCGAGAGATTCCCAGATCCCGCGGGACAGAAAGAGGCTCTCGACGCCGTAGTTGCCCATGCGGATCATGGTCCACCGCCCCGCCGCCTGCAACATCTTCGGCAGTTGATCGAAAGGCATGAAGCTGCCGCCCAGCACGGATGCGAACAGGAAGACAAACACCGTAATCGCGTTGGCCATCTCGGTGGATCGGGAATAGCCGTATATCAGCGCCAGCACGCCGATCACGAAGATGTTGAACGACGTCAGAACCACGAAGAGCATGATGGGGTTCCGCCAGCCGATACCGAAGACAACCGCCGTAAACAGGATCAGAAGCAGCTCGCAGATCCAGCATACGACGAGACAGCGGACGGCCTTCGACAGCAGAATCTCCCAAAGCGTGACGCCGCCCGCCAACAAGCGGGACATTGTGTGCCCCTTGTACTCCTCAAAGATGTCGGCAAAGACGCCATTGGCAATGAAGCAGACCCACATCAGCATGAGCCCGGGAAAGACGGCCTGGAACACCTCTTTCATGAGTTCGGGTCCTCCACTGCCGTTGTCTTCGCGCTCGCGGTCGGGACGTAGTCTGAGGCATTGACCGTCTTGAACTGCACCAACGGCGGAAACAGGTACGGCTCCACCGTCTTCATGCGCTCGATGGAGCTGGAACCGATCTGGGCAACCTCCAGGGAGTTCGGCATCTCGTCCCGCTCGATCATGTCGCGAATCCCCTTGATCTGCGGTTGCAGGAGATTGAGGGTCTCGGAGACGCCGATGCAGACGATGAGCAGCCCCTCCTCGACGACGCGAGGCAGGATGGCCTGGGCCGGGTTCTTGTACAACGTCAACTTCGTAGGGGCGCCGTCGAGCAGATCGACCGTGAGGTTCTCCGGAAGTACGACGAACGCACAGACCTTTCGCTTCTCCACCAGGCGGATGCCTTCGGCCTCTGTCTTGACGAGGTGCAGTCGGAGGTTCTCTGCCGCCGGCCCTTGCCCGGCCATGGATCGCAGCACCCCGGAAAGGAAATCGTCGTCCCGGTCGAGAACGGCCAGATCGATCTGGACGTTCTTCTGGAGGTCGCTTCGCGGCGAGAACACCAGCGACATGACAACCGCCGTGAGCACCGGGATCATCATGAATACGATCAGACCCCACGGATGCCGGGCATCCCGCAACAGGTCCTTCTTGACTAAGGTCCAGATCGTTTTCAATCTCGCAGCTCTCTTCCCGTAAGCTTCAAGAACACGCTCTCCAGACTCGGCTTCTGGACGGAGACATCTGTGACTTCGATTCCTCCTTCGCTCAGCTTCTGGAGGAGGGCGACGATGTTCATCTGACCCGGCGCCAGGCTCACTGCCCCCGTGTTCTCCGCAGCGCTGAGGACGTTGACGCTCTGACCCTCCAGGGCCGCACGGAACCGGGCAGGCGCGAACGGGCCGCTGACCGTGACGACATCCCCGTCGCCGGCGACCTTGGCCAGTTCCTCGACCGATCCGCTTTCGAGAATCCTGCCGTGATCCATGATCGCGATGCGATCGCACAGCGTCTCGGCCTCCTCCAGATGGTGCGTGGTGAAGAGGATCGTGGCGCCCTCGGCCGCGATTTGGCGAATGACGTCGAGAATGTTGTTGCGGGCCTGCGGATCGATCCCGACGGTCGGCTCGTCGAGCAGCACGACCTTGGGATTGTGCACCAGGCCGATGGCGAGATTCAGCCGGCGTTTCATACCGCCGGAGAACTTCGAGACGGGCTCCCTGGCCCGGTCCTTCAGGCCCACGCGGTCGAGCCACAGATCGATATTCGCCTTGAGTTTCGACCTGGGCAGGTCGAACAGGCTGCCCCAGAACATCAGGTTCTCGCGTGCAGAAAGCTCTTCGTACAACGCCAGGTCCTGCGGAACCAGTCCGAGGAGCCTCTTGGCCGCTTTGGGAGAACTCCACACGTCGATCTGGGCGATGCTCACCCGCCCGCGATCGGGCTTGAGCAGTCCCGAGATCATGGAAAGCGTCGTCGTCTTGCCCGCGCCATTGGGTCCGAGGAAACCAAACAACTCCCCCTCGGAGACCTCAAGCGAGATCCCATCGACCGCTCGCAGGCTGCCGTAGCTCTTGTGCAGATCCTCAACGTGAATCATGGCGCCAAACTCCCCAGCAAGGACCGATCCGGCCGTGTTCTCCTGCTATGTCGGGTGGGAGGAGACTTTATTTCGCCGATTCCATCTCGACTGCGGACCGGACAGCGCAGAAATGGTTCCCTCCGCCTACCCGGCCCAAGCTGCCGAGGGCGAGCCAACGAATCCCCCGGCTGCGGCCCAGCGCCTTCTTTGTACTCTCTCCGATCTCTGTGGTAAATCGGAAACCGTAGACTAAAATGGCAGGTCGCGACGTTTCCACTCCAGACAACCGGTTGTTGGCGTTCTGCGGATCGGGTGCAGATGATCGAGGACAGGTTCCTAATCTGGCGGTTCAATCGCGGAGACCCGGCGGCTCTGTGCCGGATCTATGAAAAGTACCGCGATGGCCTGCTGAAGGTGGCGGCCGCCCTGCTCAGCGACCGTAGCGGCATCGAGGATGTGTTGCACGATGTCTTCGCGGACTTTGCACAGAGCGTCGGGCGGTTCGAGCTTCACGGCAGCCTCAAGGGGTACCTCTCCATCTGCGTCGCCAACCGGGCTCGGGACCGAAACCGCATGCTCCGGCGGCGAGGCTCGGTGAATCTGGACGAGGCTCTGCCTGAGCCCCCGAGCACCGATCAGCCGGAGTATGCGGCCATCAGCCGAGAGCTTGTCGCCCGTCTGGACTCCGCGATGGCTGAGTTGCCCGACGAGCAGCGTGAGATCATCGTCCTGCACCTGCAGAGCAGGCTGCCGTTTCGGGAGATCGCCAGGCTTCACAAGATTTCTGTCAACACCGCGATGAGCCGCTACCGGTACGGCCTGGACAAGCTCCGTTCGATCTTGAATGGGGAGTTGGAATCATGACGGACAGACAAGACACACGACGCGTGGTCGAGACGTATCTGGAGAACCTCCAGACACCCGACGGCAGCGAGGTGGACGCAAAGGTCCTGCCGGACGCATTGACGGCCATGCACAAAGCCAAACAACAGGCGGCTCAACCGGGCCGCACGCGATGGAGAACGATCATGACGAGCAGAGCAGGCAAACTCACTGCGGCGGCCATTGTCGCAGGCATGGTGCTATTCGCGGCCTTCGACAGTTTCACCCAGCCCGCCTGGGCCTTCGCGGACGCGATCGAAGCACTCAAGGACTTCCAAGCTATCTACGTGGTCGGGGCCTTCCCCACCGGCACGGCGGAGATCTGGATTCGAGCCAACGCCGACAAGACACGTTCCGCGGACACGGTCGTTCGAAGCAGTCACGGCTTCGTCACATGGACGCGGGACGGCTCGACCTATCACTATGATCCCGGCCAGAACACGGTGTATTTCGAACAGGCGATCACCGTGGGCATGTCGCAGTGGCTCGGTCCCGAGCTCCTGGAGATGTTCAGCATGGCTGACAATGCGAAGGTCATACACGGCAAAGACCCGGCCACGGGAAGGGATCGCGTCACGCTGATGTGCAGCCTGACCGATGTGAACGGGGCACAGTCCTGGATTGTCGAGTTCGACAAGGTGAGCAAGTTGCCGGTGGCCTTGAGGCAGTGGCAGAATCTGGATCGCAGCGGGCCGCCCTATTTCGATGCCTTCAAGATGATCTACTACGAGGACCTGCCGGACGAGGTCTTCAACGTTTCCGTTCCGGGCGACGCGAAATACGTCGAGAAACCGCTGGTGATTCCAGAGACGGCCGTGGGCGTCTTGAGCGACCCCCGGGACGGAATCCCGACCGAAGGCATGACACAGCAAGAAGCCGCCGAGAGGACCGTGCGGGCCGTGTATCAGGCAGTCATCGACCAGGACCTCAACGCTCTCAAGGGCCTCAGTCCCCTGTGCCGAAATTGGGGCGACGAGTTTCTGCGCAAGGTCATCTTCAAGCCGGACAAGGACGATTGCATCGTGGAGATCTTGAGGGTCGGGCAGATCAGCAAGACGGGACAATCGCCACTGGGTCCGATTGCGGCCGTGCCGGTCGTGGTCAAGCTGAAGAACGGCAAGAAGGTCCAGGAACAGATGATCGTGCAATTCCGCCACTTCGGGGAGAACACCTCCTGCGTCGTCCACGGCCCTTACGGCCTGCCCTGTGAGATCGAATAGCCGGCCTCGCCCATCAGCAACTGTCAAGAGCCGCATGGAAAGCCTTCCAGCGGCTCTTTTCATGCGCCCTCCGTTCTCGTAGAGAACGCGGAATTGGCGTAGACTAATCCGGGCCGATCAACCGTGTAATAGGCGACGAACGGCCGTTCTGAGTGTTGGATGTCGGCAAAACACGATGGAAGACAAGTTGTTGATCCTGCGGTTCAAACGCGGCAGCACAGAGGCCCTGTGCCGCATCTACGAGAAGTACGAGAGCACCATGCTCACGGTGGCCGCTGGGCTGCTGAACGATGTCAACGCCGCCCAGGACACGGTCCACGATGTCTTCGTTGCCCTCGCCCAGTCGCCTGAGCGGCTCCGGCTGACCGGCAGCCTGCGGAGCTACCTGACCACGTGCGTAGCGAATCGCGCTCGGGACCGGCTGCGAGCAGGCAAACGGCTCGTGACCAGCCTGGGCGAAACGGAGCCCGAGACCGATGAGGAGACGATGCCGTTGGGCCGGGCGATCCGCGATGAGGAACTCGGACGGCTTGCGGAAGCCCTGGCGACACTGCCCTATGAACAGCGGGAGGTCATTGTCCTGCGCGTGAAGGGCGGCCTGACCTTCCACAGAATCGCAGGTATCCAGGGCGCGTCGATCAATACGATCCAGAGTCGGTACCGCTATGGAATCGACAAGCTGCGATCCCAGTTGAATGGCGAGGTGGAAGAATGAAATCCGCGGAGCAGATAGAAAGGTCCATTCGAAGGCTTCACGTTGAAGTCGACGCCAAGAGCCGGGAGCGAACGCTCCGCGATCTCGTCGAAACGCACACACGACAGAAGCAGATGCGACAGGCTCTCAGCCTGCTGAGTCTGGGGAGAAACATCATGAGACACAAACCGGGGAGGATCGCTGCTGCTGCCACCCTCGTGGTGGTCGTTGTCGGCGCACTCAGTCTGAGCACGGGGTCCGTGGCTTTCAGCCAGGTGCGACACGCGGCCAGTTCCACGCTCTCGTGGCTCAAGAGCATGCTCGTGGGAGACACGTCGGACGAACCCGCTGCACTGCCGCCCGAGCCGGTCGAGACCGGGGGGTGGACGGCCGACCGGGGTCGTCGGACGATCTCGTGCACTGCCCGTTTCTTCGACGTTCCCCAAGGGGGACAAGACGTACAGCGGTTCCTCGAAGACGAGGGGATCGAGTTCGTCGAGGCATCGGCTGAGCCGCGAGTGCAATACGCGATCCTCAGCCGCCAGGAAGCGGAATCGTTCGATGTCCCTGCGACAGTCCGATGCATCGCCTCGCCGCGTGTCATGGTGCTGGAGGGCGAGACGGCGGGGTTCGCCCTGACGGATACGGGAAAACCGGGAGGGTTGGCGTTGGGCTGGTTGCCGACGGTCTCCAGCGATGGCAAGGAGGTCCTGTCGACCATCTCATTCCATGATGGACAAGCCGGCTTCGAGTTGCCCAATCTCGGCACGGAACCTGGCGGCATGGTGTTGATCCTGGCGAAGGGGATGTTCCCGGACCGAGAGGACAACTCGGAACAGGCCAGTGACGACACCCGAGAGGTCCTCGTCCAACTGCAGGTGGAGGTCCCGTAGCCTCCGGTCCGTGCCCAAGGCAGACCAACAAACAGGGAAGAACCCGTCGAGAGCCGGTCCCCTCGGGCCGGCTCTTGTCCTTTGAACAGGCGGGCGACAATCGTCCTGACCCCCTCCATGTGCCACCAGTACAGGTCACGAATCGGGAAAAAGCTGATGTTGGAATCGCCCTAAACTCCACCCTCAAACCGGTCGATCTAAGCGACGTTCGCTTTAGGAGGCCGGCGGACTCATCGCAGCCATGCGAAAGGGAACCCGCAATGCCTTTATGGGACGAAGAAAAAAACTTGCATCATGTCGAAGGCCGCGATATACTGAAAACCGTGGTTGGAATGAAGCCTTGGCCTGTCCGCCCGGAATCCACGCTGAGAGGCTTCTCAAGGAGGTGCGGATTGGTCCCCTGAAAGGCTATGGATGCAGGATCGGAGATGTGGGTGAGCGCGCATTTCGGGACGATCTGTGTAACAAACGGTTCCCATGCGCAGCACGATTATCCCACCGTTTCGCACAATGGCCAATCGCTGGCAGGAAGGAGGTAATCAGTCACGTCCGGATTCCGCTGTGGCGTCGCGCACAAGCGGTATTTCGCAAAACAACTCGTGGTGGGCGAGCCCTGCTGTCAGATGGAACCGTATCCCGGCTCCCAGGCGCGGCGTGTTGCGTTTGGGGGCCCGACACATTGCCCATGAGGCAAACACCTTGTTGGTGGGTGAAAAGGGTCCCAGACGCGATTCGTCGCGGTTGGGGGCTCGGACGAAACTGAAAGTGGTGTTTTTTTTCTATGGAGGACGACATGTATCGAAAGTGTGTGTGTGTAGCTGCTCTGTGCCTGGCGATGGCCATGGCCGGCAGCGCGGGAGCGCAGAACGTGCTCTTCGAGTATTGGTTCGGTGGCTCGATCAACGACAATCTCAATAACCTGAGGGCCGATCCCAACTTCCCGGACAATCCCAAGCAGGAGGAGTTGCGGGAAAGCCTGGATCGTCCGGACTGGGCCGACATGGACTACTGGGGCGGTCGCGGCCGCGCGTACCTGACGCCAGCCGAGACGGGCGACTACACCTTCTGGATCGCCAGCGATGACAGCAGCGAGCTGTGGCTCAGCACCGACGCCGATGCGGCCAATGCGGTCAAGATCTGCAACGTCGCAGGCTGGACCGGCTACCAGGACTGGACCGGCTCCGTCGGTTCGACCGGTGGCCACCAGCAGTCGGCTGCGATTCCGCTCGTCGCAGGCGAGAAGTACTACGTCGAGATGCTGTTCACGGACGGCACCGGCGGCGGCCACGCTTGCGTCGCCTGGGCAGGCCCGGGCATCGGCGAGACGCCGACGGTCATCGCGGGGAGCTTCTTGACCCCGTTCGTCCGCTATGCCGCACGGTTCCCGGCTCCGGCTGACGGCGCTATCGATGTAACGAGTCCTATCCTCTCGTGGATCGCCGGCGACACATTCGCCGCCTGCAACGTCTACGTGGGGACCACGCCGGACCTAACCGAAGCGGACATTCAGTACCCCGGGTATACCATGAACATGGCCTACTATGCCGGCGTCATGGAACCGGGTGTCACGTACTACTGGAGAGTCGACGGGATCGACGTGGACGGCGCCATCATCACAGGGCCCGTCTGGAGCTTCACCGTGATGCCCATGACCGCCCATTCTCCCAATCCGCACGACGGAGCAATGTGGCGACGGCTTGATCTGACGGCCAGTTGGACAGCGGGACAGACTGCCGTCTCGCACGTGGTCTATGCCGGCACCGATGAGGCATTGGTCGCCGCCGGCGACGCCGGCACGAAGCTGGCCGAGATCGCGGAAACCTCGTTCGACGCCACCGGTCTGCTCGTGGCGAACACCACCTACTACTGGCGAATCGATGAGGTCGACAGCGCCGGAACCGTGTACCCCGGCGAAGTGTGGAGCTTCTCGACGATTGATCCCGTCGGCGCCATTCAGGCCGAGTACTGGGACAACATGACCCTGTCCGGCGACCCGAAAGTCGTCACGACGGTTCCCGAGGTCAACTTCAACTGGGGCGAAACCTCCTCTCCGGATCCGAACATTCCGATAGACGGCTTCTCCTGCCGGTGGACGGCGCAGCTCAATGTCCCGGTCACGGGCACCTACAAGCTCTATGACTCGTCCGACGACGGCGGCCGCCTGTTCCTCAATGGTGTGCAGATCGCCGGTAACTGGGTTGATCGCGGCAACGTCGAAGACGCCAGCGCCGATCTGGAGCTGGTTGCCGGAGAGCGGTACGTCGTCGTGATGGAAATGTACGAGAACGGCGGCGGCGCCGAGGCCTATCTGCGATGGTCCGGCCCGGGCTTTGCCAAGGAGATCATTCCGCAGGGCGCTCTGACGCCTGTGAAGCCCCTGGTCATTTGGGTCTCCTTCCATGGCGCGGATGACACGCCTTCGAGCAACGCTGCCGGCGCGGGCTTCACCGAGGCCGTCGACAAGCCGTACACCGACCTGCTGAAGGCCAACGGCTACGACGTCCAGCGCTACATCCAGACGGGCACGCCCGACGTGAACGTAGTCAATGCAGCGGATCTGGTGGTTGCCAGTCGTTCGCTCGCCCGCGGCAGCGTCCAGAATGATGCGGCCACGAGGTGGAATACCACGATCACCGCGCCCATGATTATCACCAACGGGTACATCCTGCGGTCAAGCCGTCTGGGCTTCACCACCGGGACCGACATGCC
Organism: Sedimentisphaerales bacterium; assembly: GCA_034678485.1. Taxonomy (GTDB): domain Bacteria; phylum Planctomycetota; class Phycisphaerae; order Sedimentisphaerales; family Anaerobacaceae; genus PLanc-01. The sequence goes on from JAXDBU010000122.1 coordinate 44,043, forward strand.
CGACATCACTGGGGATATCTCGCTGACGGTCAGCGACCCGACTCATCCGATTTTCGAAGGGATCGCCCTGACGGACGGCACGATGGACAACCCGTTTGCCGGCGTGGCCTACTATCCCGACGGCACGACGCTGGCGCGGGGCCTCTCGGTCAACAACAATGCGGCAAACGCCGAGGGCACCGTCCTGGCGACGGTTTCGGCAGCATCCTCGGCCACGGGTCCTGCCGGCGGCATGATCATCGCTGAATGGCCGGCCGGCGCCACGCTGACGCACTCCGGCGGCGCTGGAACGGACGTGTTGGCCGGTCCTCGGCTGGTCTTCCTGACCGGTGGTCGCGAGGCCGATGGCATCAACTCGGAAACGGCGGGTCTCTACGATCTGTATGATGATGGCGCTACGATGTTCCTCAACGCTGTCGAGTACATGATCACTCTGCCGGAAGAAGAAGAAGAACCGGAGACTGTGGTGTTCTTCGAGGACTTCGAGTCCTATGTGGCCGGCAGCGATCTGCATGGCCAGGGTGGATGGAAGGGTTGGCTCAATGATCCCAACGCCGGCGCTCCTGCGTCGGGCACGCATGCCTTCGCCGGCGCGAACTCGGTCGAGATCATCGGCAGCGCCGACCTCGTGCATGAGTTCACCCTCAACGGCGGCGTTGTGGCACTCAGTGCCATGCAGTACATTGCATCGGAAAGCACTGGCGAATCGTACTTCATTCTGTTGAACCAGTACAATGACGCTGGAGTGGAGTGCGACTGGTCCGTCCAAACCGTCTTCAACCTGGGCACCGGGGTCGTGACTTTCGACGGCGGCACTACGGCCGCGATCGTGTACGATCAGTGGGTCGAGGTGAAGGTCGTCATCGATCTGGACAACAACGCCGTCGAGCACTACTACAACGGCGTGTTGTGCGTCACCAACCAGTGGGATGACACCGGTCATACCACGCTCCAGGCCATCGACCTGTACGGCAACAATGCCTCGTCCGTCTGGTACGATGACCTCAAGATCATGCAGTAAGAGGCACCGGATCGGGCGTACGGATTCGTGACGGACGATGCTCCGGCATCGGACGATCTGCGAATCGTCGTCAAGACCGGCAGTTTGGGTAGTTTTTCCAAGGCGGCCCCGGCGAATACGTCGGGGCCGCCTGTGTTTTGTCCCGCAGCAGACACTTGTCGGGCAGCAGCCCACGGCTATAATGTGAGCGGAGAGGCAGCGGCATCGTCCGGCGTGCAAGGTCGGAAGGAGTCGAGATTCTGCGGGGATGGCCGCAGGGATGGAGCAGATCGACGCGTGAGATTCGGGATGATTGTCAATCCGATGGCGGGACCGACCAATGTCCAGCGGAAGATGCGCGCGCTGCAGACGGTCCAGGCAATCCTGGGCGAATGTGAAATCCGCGGATTGGAGACCCAGTCCCGCGAGGAGTTCATGCAGTGCGCCGCACAGCTCGCACGTGAGGTCGAAGTCCTCATCGTGGCCGGCGGCGACGGCTCCTTCTCCGACGCGATCAACGCCCTGGACGGCGGAACGACCTTCTCCTACCTTCCCTTCGGCTCGGGCTGTGCCCTGCGGTATGCGCTGGATCTCCCGCCCCAGTTGACGCGCGTCGCCAAACGAATCAAGGAAGGCGGCCTGCGACAGTACGATCTGATCCTCTGCGACGGCCGGCGGAAGGGCTTCATGACCAGCGTGGGACTCGAAGCGGACATCATCCATCGCCGCGAATCCCTGCGAGACAGTGGTGTCTACGGACCGCAGGCCTATGCTATGGCCACGTTCGGTTCCTTCTTCACCGAACTCGAACGGACCGACATGTCCATCTCGATCGACGGCGAGGAACTGGCCGTGCCCAACGCCGTCACGGCAATCGTAACCAAGATCCCCTACTAGGGGTACAAAATGAAGATCGTGCCGAACGCTGTTTTCGACGACGGCCAACTGCACCTTCTCGCAATCAACTCGGGATGGGCCGAGATCGTCGGAGGCATGGCGAACGCCTTCCTCTACGAAAACAAGATGGGAATCTACAGAACGGCAAGGGAGATCCGCATCACGACTCAGCGAGAGCGATACGCACAGATCGACGGCAGCATCTACCGCAAGGGCACGAGCTTCGAGTTCAGAGTCCTGCCCCAGGCCCTTCGGATGTGGTGCTGACCCGGCGGCAGCGTCGAGCAGAATCCCGCAAGGGTCTATTCCTCCGAGCGCTGGCTGCGGCCGGTCATAGGAACGAATCGCACCGGCATCACGCTGCTGCGATGAAGCTGCCCCTGGTCATCTTTCGTCACCCGGATCAGGTGCTGGAATCCGTGTTCTCCCTCGACCGGCAGGATCATTCGCCCGCCCGATTTGAGCTGCGCAAGCACAGGCTGCGGGATCTCTCTGGCAGCGGCCGTGCCGATGATGGCATCGAACGGCCCGGCATCGGGCCAGCCGTAATAGCCGTCTCCCACGCGGACATGAACGGTGTGGTAGCCGAGCCGCGTCAACACATCGACGGCGGACCTGGCCAGCGGTTCGAGGATCTCAATCGAGTACACCTCCCGCGCGATTTCCGCGCACACGGCCGCCTGATACCCGGACCCGGTGCCGATCTCCAGGACCACCGAGTTCGGATCGAGCGACAGCGCCTCGGTCATGAACGCCACGACATAGGGTTGGCTGATCGTCTGGTCGTGCCCAATGGGCAACGGGTGATCGCCATACGCGAAGGCACGCTGCGAATCGGGGATGAAAGTGTGCCGGGGCACCGTCCGCATGGCCTGCAACACACGAGGATCGCTGATTCCTCTGGCTTCGATCTGGGTGGCCACCATCCGCCGGCGTTCCTCGATTCGCTCTGCAAACGCCGGATGACGACGCCCGGCTTGGATGTCAGCCGCCGGGAGCCCCTCATCGCGTACAGCCGGATTCGCGGTCGGTCCACGCTTGTGCCCCGCACATCCCGAGCCGCGATCAGACGTCGGCGAGCACCCCAGTGCAATCGCAAACGATGCGAATCCCAAGAACAGCAGGTGAAAACGCACCCGTAAACGTGATCGTTCTTCCCATCGTATTGACATGGCCGCACCTCCGTGGGACTTTCAATCCACCGTGTACAGATCAATACGCCCGTTCGACAGCGTAAGGGTATTATAGCCAATCAGGGCACAGCTTGACAAAGCCTCTTGAATGGGCTATTGCCTCAGAACATGCGAAGGATAGTCGCCTTGTTGGTTCTCTTGCCCCTGCTGGTCGGCGGCAAGACCAAATGCCCGGAGCCGCATTACCCGGCCATTGAGGATTGCCCATTCGAGGTGGACCCGAACCTCGTGGCAGGCAAACTCCTGGGCTGGGTAAGGGTGGAACTGGGCAAGGAGCTGATCCACACGCGGACGTGGTGCGATCCGAACGGGGACGTCGCCCAGGTCGAGGTCGTCAGCGGCCCCGATGGCTTGCAGATCGTCAACCGCCCAAAGACAAGTTCATACACCCTTCTCTGGAGGCCAAAGGAAGTACAGACCTGCGCCGTCGTGGTGCGAGTCACGGACATCCCCCCCGTGGGACAACCGATGAATGGTACCGGGACGATTCTCGTTCAGGTCATTCCACGAGGCAAACGCTTGACGCCACGGGGTTGCGGGGGCCCTTCGCAGTAGCGGACCCGCGAACCGCAACGAGCCGCCCCCGGCACGGCGCGTGCTTCGCTGGGGCAGGGGCTTCTGACATACCACGACACACCCGGCTCGTCCCAAACAGGTCCCCCTATTGAGAAACGGCCAACATCAGCACATCGACGTGACGATCAAACTACAGACGAGGATATCACGTGTCACACACCGCCGGTGTATGTTATAAAGACGGGTCTGACGGAACTCTTCGCCCCGCCGACCATGCCGACTATCCTGTGCTTGGCCGATGGACCGGCTACTTGCGTGAAAGCTCCGCCTTCAGTTGCCGCTCGGCCTCAAGCCAGTTCTGCTCATCCTGGCCGGGCAGGCAACCCTTCTTCGTCCAAAGCTCTCGGGCTCGCTGTGCAATCTGATCATATGTAGGCGACTTCGCGCCCATCGAACGCGGCGCCGTGACGGTCGCGGTCCCCGAATAGGTGCTGCCTGTTGTTGTGGGAACGGTTCCTTTTGAGTTTCTTGCCATCGTTAGGCCTCCTTATTGCCTCAACCAATAGTCCCTATAGCCAAGCATCACCACTGTGATGCCTCTTGCCGGGTTCATTTAAGCCCCAGTCAGACTGCCGGCCGTCAATCCGCTGGGTCGATTACGAACACGAGTACCGCCCCGTTCGCAAACCGCCGGTCCACAATCCGTCTCACACACCCGTCGGACGAAACCACCGGTATTGTCCACGTCGTGCAATTTCCCATGTCTGCCGCGGTTTGTCAAGCCATTTATCCATGTTCAGGTCATAAAAGGCACGCAAGGATACACAGGTCGGCGAAGTGGATGCCACAGAAGCCATATGCCCCAGCTTCCGGCCCCCAGCAACACCCCGTCCGGCCGGCGTCAGACTCTCAAGAATGCCCTGTGGCGATACAGGAACCACAGAAGCAGCCAGCGACCACGCACAGCCCACCTGACAGCGCCAGGCCCACCGCCTTGCGAGAACCGGTACGATCGCTGCAAAGCCACAATCCAGCCAAGGCCGCCGGCAGATCGAAAACGGCAGCACCACGCCCATCACGAAGATAAACAGGGGGAAGATCAGATCCTCAAGGTGGAAGCCCTCCCATTCGACGTGGGTCAGCTGGACGTCAATCATCTCTGTGATGGGATGGCTCCAGATTCGGGGCAAGCTCTCAAGAATCGCCCCGCCGCCGATGATCCAGAACATGTCGAAGCCTCGCAATGCGTCGATGGATAACACGCGGGCACTGCTCGAATCGCTCTGCCGGTTCTCCACAGTCCGTCCCTGTCATTCAAGACATTCTGACCCATTGCCACGGCACAGAACTCATCCCCGTGTACGTCGCCAACACGATACCAGATGCCCGGACGGACCGCAACTACCCGTCGGATCACCGGGAGCCTGCGAGGACATCAGTTGAAATGTCTCCACGGTTACGGTAGGCTGATGCAAACCAGGTTTATCAGCATGTATCTGAAAGGGTGACGTTCATGACCGCAAAGACACATCACGCGCTGTTCTTCATCGTGCTCTTCTGGATCACCTGCACGACGGCTTTCGCATCGGAGGTTGATCCTTTCATCGGACGTTGGGCCTTGACCATCCCCGGCGGCGGCGCCGGGTGGCTGGGCGTCACGCAGGAGAACGGCTACCTCGACGCCAGTATCCTCTGGGGCGGCGGAAGCGTGATCCCGGTGGACAGCGTCTTCACGGCGAACAACGGCCTGTGCGTCGTCCGCTTGCAGAAGGTGGAACGCAAAGACGCCGGCGGCAAGGTGATCCGCACGCAAATGTTCCCGGAGGTCATCATGGCCCGAGTCGATGGCGACTTCCTGCAGTTGACCCAGATCCAGCCGCACCGGAATGGAATCGGCTACGACGAGCGGGAATTCAGCGGAAAACGAATTCCCGCGTTGCCTGCGAGGCCGGACCTGTCGAAGGTCCAGTTCGGCGCCCCAATCGCCCTGTTCGATGGCGCAAGCCTCGACGGATGGAAACTCACCCATGACGGCCAGAAGAACGGCTGGTCAATAGAAGACGGGATCCTCGTCAATAAACCCATTCAGCCGGAGGGCCGCCACGTTTCCTATGGCAATCTCCGCACCGTCGCGGAATTCGAGGATTTCAATCTGAAGCTGGAAGTCAAGGTCGGCAAGGGCGAGAACAGCGGCGTCTACCTGCGCGGCATCTACGAGGTGCAGGTCGCGGACACCTACGGCAGAAGTCTCGACTCGCACAACATGGGCGGCGTCTACAGCCGAATTACACCCTCGGTCGCTGCGGAGAAGTCAGCCGGCCAGTGGCAGACGATGGACATCACGCTCGTGGATCGACACGTCACCGTGATCTTGAACGGCCGGAAGATCATCGACAACGAGCCGCTCCTGGGCTGCACAGGCGGCGCCCTGACCTCCGACGAGTTCAAGCCCGGCCCGATCTACCTCCAGGGCGACCACACGGGCATCGCATATCGCAACATCGTTCTGACGCCGGTTGTGAAGTAGAAGGCAGCGCAGACGCGATTCGCCGGCCGGGGCTCATCGAGAGGGGATTCCGCGACTGCCGGCTGGCCCCCTCGGGCCTGGGCCCAAACCCGACGGCATGGAGGCATCGTCGTCCGGCGAACCCTCACGGACATCGTACTGCGAGCCGGAGAAGTCACGATCTCCGAGCGCGCCCCACACTTGCGCGGAGCTCGCCTCTTGCTGGAAACTGCCCACGAGGGAAGTCGTCGCCGACGAAATGGTGTCGATGCACAGGAGGAAAACACACACATGTGCGAGCAGCAGCGCCAGACGCACGAGCGCGTGCTCGAGCGTCCGCGGCCGCACGAAGAGCCGAATGCCCGCGTAGATCAGAAGGCCCAGCGTCACGACCCCGAGCACCGGACAGAGCACCATGCAAACGAGAAAGCCCGCCCCCGGCTCGGTGTCCACGCTGCGAAGATAGGCCCCATCGTCAAGGTACAGGGTTACGGCGATGGCCGCGAGCACCAGGGCCACCAGGTACCCCGCGTCCAGCAGGTATCGGACAAACCATTCGTCGGAGGATACGTCGTCCGTAGACATCGGCCGGCTCCTCAGTAGTCAAGGAAAACAATGTCCTCGGGGATCGCCACCACATCGCGGTGCTTGGGACCCAGGAGCTTCTTGACCTCGGTGCTGTGTTTGCCCGCGACGGTTTCCAACTGCACGCTGCTGATGCTGGCGACCGCCTTGGCTGCGTCGTTGAGCAGGACGACCTCGCCGGGATCGAAGACGCCCTCGACGCCCTTGACGCCACTGGGCAGCAGGCTCTTGTGATTGCGAAGGGCCTTCATCGCACCGTCGTCGATGCGAATCACGCCGGCGGGCCGGCTGTTGAGGATCCAACGGGCGCGGTTGCTGAGCTTGCGCTTGGGCATGAAGATGGTCCCGAGCGGCTCGCCCGCCATGATCCGCCGGATCACGTCCTTCTCCCGACCGTTGGCCAGCACGATCCGACAGCCCGCGTTGGCGGCAATCTTCGCGGCCTCAATCTTCGTCTTCATCCCGCCGGTCGAGTGTATGCTGCCCGAGCCCCCTGCGTTGCGAACGATCTCGTCGGTGATCTCAAAGACCTCCAGGATCGGCTTGGCGCCCGCGTGTTTCCGGGGGTTCTTGTCGTAGAGAGCGTCGATGTCCGTGAGCATGATCAGCAGGTCCGCGTCGATCTTGCTGGCGACCAGGGCGCTGAGCTTGTCGTTGTCGCCGAAGGCGGTGCCGATCTCCGCGGTGCTGACGCTGTCGTTCTCGTTGAGCACGGGGACGACCCCCAGGCCCAGCAGCGTCTCGATTGCGTTCTGGAGGTTCAGATAGGTCTTGCGATTGCTCAGCACCTCCGCAGTCAGCAGCACCTGGGCCACCTGGACCCCCTGCTGCATGAACGCTTCGCGATACTCCTGCATCAGCAGCGGCTGGCCGATCGCGGCGCACGCCTGACGCATCTTCATCTCTTTGGGCTTCTCGGTCAGGCCGAGCTGGCCCGCGCCCATGCCGATCGCGCCGCTGGTGATGATGACCACCTGCTGTCCCGCGTCGATCAGGCCCTTGACTTGCTGGGCGACGCCGGTGAAATACGCCGTATCGATCCCGCCGCCCTTGGCGAGGGTGTTTGTGCCGATCTTGATGACCACGCGCTTGGTCTTGTCGAAATTTCGCATATAGGGGTATTATACGTCCCGCCAAATCCCCCCTTCAAGACCAAAGCTGCGGTGAGGAGACGGGACCACTCCTACTCTCCTCGCATTCTGTGCTGGCAGTGCAGCTCCAGCGAAGGCGATGGTTAACGAGAAGACAGGTGCAGGAAACTCGGGCTACAACAGTGAAACTGATGGTAGTAACAGACCATGACGACACACGGGAATCACGGGCTGCGCCGTTCGAAGATGCGAATTCCGTGACGTAGTATGTGCTGGGCGAAGCCGCCTCGCGGCGGATTGTCCACGGACGAAACAGGAAACAGATGGGCCTCCACGTGAGAGCCAAAAAGGTAGGCCGCACGTACCTCACTCAGCAATGCCGTCCCGCCTTGAGCATTGCGTCAGCAGTGTCCAAGTCTTACTGTGCTCGTTCGGCCCATTGCCGCGACAAATCATCCATGTTGGTATCATAGCTTTCGGCAGAAACCAAGGCAATGGAGAAGGCTCGTTGGCCGGGCATTCTGGATTTCCGCAATGTCGCTTGCAGGCGGGGACCTTCTCGGCTATAAAGGTTGGCTCTTTCGGAGTTTAGGTGGTTTGTGGCAAGTCCCGTGTCGTACTGTGCGCCGGGCCAAGGAGATTGAGGTACATGCGATATAGCCAGATGTTCATACCGACGGTGAAGGAGGTCCCCGCTGAGGCCGAGATCATCAGCCATCAATTGATGATCCGCGCGGGCCTGGCCCGCAAGGTCGCCAGCGGCACATACACGTATCTGCCACTCGGCTGGCGGGTGCTGAAGAAGATCATCGAGATCGTCCGCGAGGAAATGGACCGGGCCGGGGCGCAGGAGATCATCGTCCCCTGCCTCCAGCCGCTGGAGCTGTGGCAGCAGACCGGCCGGGCCGCGGATTACGGCGAGACCATGTTCCGTCTGAAGGACCGACACGAGCGGTGGAACGTGCTCGGACCGACCGCGGAGGAGGTGTTCACCTTCCACGCAGCCAGCGAGATCAACTCGTACAAGCAACTGCCCATCAACCTCTACCAGATCACCCCGAAGTTCCGGGACGAGTTCCGGCCACGATTCGGGGCGCTGCGGTCCCGCGAGTTCATCATGAAGGACGCGTACAGCTTCGACGCGACGCCGGAGAGCCTGCACAAGTCATACATGGCTATGTACGACGCGTACTGCAAGGTCTTCAAGCGTTGCGGCCTGGAGTACGTGATCGTCGAAGCGGAGTCCGGCGAGATGGGCGGCTCCGGCTCGCACCAGTTCACGATCCCCTGCGAGTCCGGCGAGGACACAATCGTCTATACCGCCGACGGCACCTACGCCGCGAACCTGGAGAAAGCGGAGGTGGACCCTCTGCCGAAAGAGCCGTCACGCGGCGCGATTCCTGCCCCGCAGGATGTCCACACCCCGAGCGTCGGGAGTATCGAAGCGGTCTGTGCATTCCTCAAGACGCAACCGAAGGACATGATTAAGACGCTGCTGTTCTGGACCCCATCCAACTTGGAAGTGGTCAAGGCTATGGCCGAGTATGAGGCTACTCACAAAGATGGTGGTGCGGATCTTTCTGACAGAGCATCTGAGGCTGCCGCGGGATCATACGAGGTCTACGCAGTCCTTGTGCGAGGCGACCATGAGGTGAACCCAGAGAAGTTAAGAGGGGTTGTGGGCGCTGGTGCCGGGCTCATAGAATACCCTTCCGTGATTGAGGACATCACTGGAGCAAAGGTGGGGTTTGCCGGTCCCATCGGTCTTTCAGGTCGCGTTGCGAAGATGGTGGTCGATCACGCGGTAGCTGCGATGGCGGTCGGCGTGACCGGCGCAAACAAGACCGACTACCATACCCGAAACGTGGTCCCAGGTCGGGACTTCCCGCTGGAGGGAGACAATGTCGTGGTGGCCGACATCCGCTTGGCCGTGCCGGGAGATGCGCACAAAGGCGTCCCTGTCCAGTTCAAGAAAGGCATCGAGGTCGGCCAGGTCTTCAAGCTGGGCACGAAGTACAGCAAGAAGCTCGGCGCCAACTTCAAAGACGAGGCTGGCGAGCTGCAACCCTGCCTGATGGGCTGCTATGGGATCGGGATCAACCGCATCCTGGCCTCTGCGATCGAGCTGTACCACGACGAGAACGGCATCATCTGGCCGATTTCGATCGCGCCGTTCGAGGTGATCGTGACGCCTGTGAACCAGGACGAGCCCGACGTCGTAAGGGTCGCAGACGAGCTGTATCGCAAGCTGACCGACGCAGGCATCCAGGTGCTCCTGGACGATCGCGACCTTCGCGGCGGCATCAAGTTCAAGGACGCGGACCTGATCGGCATTCCGATCCGCGTGACTGTCGGCAAGAAATCCGTTGTCGAGGGCAACGTCGAGGTCAAACTGCGAGCGGAGAAGGACAGCCGCAAGACCCGGATCGACGAGACTGTGCAGAAGGTGATCGATCTGGTGAATTCCCTGAAGGAACGAGTCAAGGCATAATGATCTGACGCACGTTTGTCATGCTGAACGAAGTGAAGCAGCCGGCCCGAGGATGGAAGCGGCGCAACAAACTCAATAGCCGCATTGTATTCGGTACCCAGATCCTTCGCTTCGCTCAGGATGACAAGACGTAGTTGCACGACACCTCAACAGGAGACAACCGATGAAGGACAACGAAATAACACGCAGGAGTTTGATCCGCAACGCCTCGCTGCTTGCGGCCGGGACGGTCGCGAGCCAACTGGCAGGCACGGCGGCTGGAGCCATCGACATCGACAAGATCGGGCGCGTCGCGACCAAGGGACGGATCAACCAGTCGGTGAGCCAGTGGTGCTATGGGAAATGGTCGCTGGACGAGCTGTGCCAGGTTTGCCAGAAGCTGGGTCTCAAAGCCATCGATCTGCTGGGCCCGAGTGCATTCCCGACCGTGAAGAAGTACGGCCTGGTCGTCTCCATGGTCAACAGCCATGCTCTGACCGATGGTCTCGCGGACAAGAAGTACCACGACATGTGCCTGGCGACATTGAGGCAGACGATCGACGCGACCGCCGAAGCGGGTTTCCCGAACGTGATCTCCTTCTCGGGGAACCGTCGGGGAATTCCGGACGACGTGGGCATCGAGAATGCGGTCGAAGCCCTCAAGAAGATCGTCGGTTATGCGGAAGAGAAGAAAGTCACGATCATCCTGGAGTACCTCAACAGCGTCGGCCACAAGGACTACATGTTCGACCATATCGGCTGGGGCGTCGAGGTCTGCAAGCGGGTCGGGTCCGAGCGGGTCAAGATCCTCTACGACATCTACCACGCGCAGATCATGGAAGGCAACATCATCGACACGATCCGCCGGAACAAGGACTATATCGGTCACTACCACACCGGCGGCAATCCCGGTCGCAATGAGATCGACGACACCCAGGAGCTGTACTACCCTGCCATCATGCGAGCTATCGCGGAGACGGGCTTCACCGGCTATGTCGCCCACGAGTTTGTGCCCAAGCGGGACCCGCTGGAGTCGCTGACCTATGCGGCCCGGATCTGCGATGTCTGAGTCTTGCTGTCGCGTCGTGCGGAATGTGGGAACTGAAGGAACCCAGCCCGGTCAAACTGATCGTCGGCGTCCTGGCATCGGATGAACGGTGCCTGGCCGCTGCGAAGGAGGCGGTCTTGGACGCGTTCGGTCAGGCGGACCTGCTCAGTGACGTGTGGATCTTTGACCAGACCGACTATTACGTGGATGAGCTCGGGTCGCGGGTCCTCAGGCAGTTTGTGAGTATCGAGAAGCTGGTCGATCCAGGCGAACTTGCGGGCATCAAGCATCGGACCAACGAGATCGAGCAGCAATTGGCGACGACGCTGGCGATGCCTTTTCCCCGCCCGGTGAACCTGGATCCCGGCGTGATCGAGCCATCGAAGCTTATCCTCGCGTCGACGAAGAACTTCGCCCATCGGGTCTACATCGGCCGGAAGATGTACGCGGAGGTCACACTTGTCTTTGACAAGGGCCAATGGCGGCTTCTACCATACACGTTCCCGGACTACAAACGGCCGGAATACCAGGAGTTCTTCTCGACGGTGAGGTCCACGCTCGTGCAACAACTGAGGCAAATTCGAAATCCAAGACTCGAAATGCGAGACAGGCACGAATGACAATACTGGCGGTGGTTCTGTTGTTCGCTTCCTTCACGTTGTCGGCGTTGCTGACCGCATCAGCCAAACGGCTTGCTCCGCGCGTCGGCCTGGTCGCTCATCCGAAGGCCGATCGGTACCATCGCTCCATCATCCCTCTGGGAGGGGGCGTAGCGATTTTTGTGACCCTGGCGACGTTCCTCCTGGGTGCGGCGGTCGTGATACGGTTCCTGGTCGCCCCGGGGCACTTGGGCTGGCTGGTCGAACGGAGCGGCCTGGACCCAACCGATTTCCTCCGCAAAACCGATGAGCTCCTGGTCATTCTGCTGTGCGCCGCGGTCCTGTTCCTCATGGGCCTGTGCGACGACAGGCGAGCGCTGGGACCGTTCGGCAAACTGATCGTGCAGTTCGTCGT
>JAXDBU010000123.1:0-45735 GCA_034678485.1 Sedimentisphaerales bacterium
CAGGCGAGTTGCGATCCCATTCCGTCGTTGTCGGCAAGTATCGTGGGGCACCCGCACAAGACTGCGAATTGCATCTGCAGAAGCTCTGTGAATGGCTGCGAGATAGTTTTGTCCCGCCCAAGAGCCAGGGTCAAGATCTCACGATTGCCTTCGCGATTCTCAAAGCCGTCATAGCTCACCTGTACATCGCGTGGATACACCCCTTCGGCGATGGCAACGGAAGAACCGCGAGACTTCTCGAGTTTCAAATCCTCATCGGGGCGGGAGTGCCGGCGGCCTCAGCCCACCTCTTGAGCAGCCACTACAACGCAACGCGGACGGAGTACTACCGCCAATTGGCTCGCGCCAGCGATTCGGGCGGAGACACGGTTCCGTTCGTGGTCTACGCCGTCCAAGGCTTCCTGGACGGACTCAGACAGCAGGTGGATGAGACATGGACACAACAGTGGGATATCGCGTGGCAGAACTACATTCACGAGCACTTCGCCGGCAAGTCGTCCGAGACCGCAGTCCGACAGCGACGTTTGGTGCTCGATCTGGCCGCACAGTCGTTGCCGGTGCCCAGAGCCAAGATCTCGGAGATATCGACGCGATTGGCCCAGTCATACGCCAAACGCACCGACAAGACTCTTGCGAGAGACCTGAACGCTCTGATCGAGAGCGGGCTCGTCATCAAGACCCACGAGGGATATCGTGCTCGCAAAGAGCTGATCCTCGCTTTCAGGACGCCGAGAGTGAAGCTCTTGGGGTAGTCGGCCTTATGCCTAGCGCTACCATCCGGCTACGCCCCGTATAGTGGAGTTCGTCGATGATTGACTTGCCTGGTCACCATCGTGGCTTTACAATGGGCGAGACTGGCTCGATGAGAATACACCCATGCGATCGATGACACAATTGACGTTCGCCCTTCCCGAAGAGCTGTTGGCTCCGGAGGATCTACGCCACAACAAGCTCAAGGACGCAGATCGTGCATTCCATGACTGGTATCGCTTCGTGTTGTCGTATCCGCCGCATCTCGTCAGGGACTATTTCTCTCGATTCGAACTGAAACGCGACCATCTGGTCCTGGACCCCTTCTGTGGGACAGGCACAACCCTGGTCGAAGCGAAAAAGAACGGGATCCAATCCTCTGGCATCGAAGCCAATCCGATGGCGTACTTCGCATCTAGGGTCAAGACCCACTGGTGCGTAGAACCCGACGAGCTCGTCAAGCATGCGAGTATCATCTGTCGGCGGGCATGGCGCGCTCTGAACAACTGGAATGGTCCTCTTGGGACACTCACCTCCGAGGAGGAGAGACTGCTTCTGACCCATTCCATCAATCCCAGGCCCTTGCACAAATGCCTGATTCTCCGCGAGGAGATCCTGAGATCCCCCAATTCCCCGATCCGCGACATTGAGCTTCTCGCCCTGGCCTTTGTGTCCGTCTTCATCGCCAGCAACCTCAAGTTTGGACCGGAGGTCGGCGTCAGTGCCAAACGCAAGATGGATGCCCCGGTGTTCGAAAGCTGGCTGAACAAGACGAACGAGATGGCCTTTGACCTCAGACAGTCTGCTTCGCTGGCCGCGGTCACGTCGAGATGCACCTGTGGCGATGCAAGGCAGATGCCAGCCGACCTGGCGCCGGGCTCCGTGGACGCCGTCATCACGTCGCCGCCCTATCCAAACGAGAAGGATTATACCCGCACAACCCGCCTGGAGAGCGTGCTTCTCGGCTTCATCCGCTCCAAGGAGCAGTTACGTGCCTTCAAGCAGAGCCTGATTCGATCGAATACACGAAACGTCTACCGGGGTGATGACGACGACATCGAGATCACTCAGCACACGAAGATCACAGCAATCGCCGATGAGATTGAGCGACGACGCATCGCGTTGAACAAAGACTCCGGATTCGAGCGGCTCTACCACCGGGTCACCAAGCTGTACTTCGGCGGGATGAAACGGCATTTCGAGCAGATCAAGCGAGTCCTCAAACCGGGGGCCAGACTGGCCTATGTGGTCGGGGATCAGGCGTCTTATCTGCAGGTGATGATTCGGACGGGAGAGCTTCTGGCCGACATCGCCCACGAGGCCGGCTACAATGTCTTGTCTTTGGATCTGTTCAGAACACGTCTTTCAACCACAACAGGAGAACAGCTTCGAGAGGAGGTCCTGGTTCTCGAATGGCCTGGAGAGAAGAAAATGCCGCAGGAAAAGGATCCCAGCCGATACGATCAACTCATCGAACGGGTCTTCTTCGCCCACTACGCGGAAGGGGCAACGGAGGTGCGCTTCGACCGGGAGGAGTTCGCCATGATGGCGAAGGACCTTGATGTGGCGCTGCCGAAGAACCTCGGGGACATCATCTATTCCTACCGGTACAGAAAGAAGCTGCCGGCCTCCATACGGGAGTTGCTGGCCGCGGACGAAGAATGGCTGATTCGTTCTGAGGGACCCGGCAAGTACGTGTTCGCAAAAGGAGTCACCCACGCGATCGCACCCAATCCCCGTCTTTCGCGAGTGAAAGTGCTCGACGCCACACCGGAGATCATTCGACGCTATGCCCTCAATGACGAACAGGCGCTCCTTGCGATTCTGCGATACAACCGCTTGGTGGACACTTTCACAGGCACTACGTGCTATTCGTTGCAGAGTCATCTTCGCACATCCGTACAAGGCATCGGTCAGGTAGAAACAGATGAACTGTACATAGGCGTCAGCAAGACGGGGGAACAATTCATCTTCCCGCTTCAAGCCAAGGGAGCGAGGGACAAGGTGGGAATCATCCAACTGGAGCAGGATTTCGCCCTCTGCGAATCGAAGTTTCCGACCCTGACCTGCCGTCCGCTTGCAGCCCAGTTCATGCACGACGATCTGATCGCTTTGTTCGAGTTTGAGCGCTCGGAAGACAAGATCTGTATCAAAGACGAAAAGCACTATCGTCTCGTGCCCAACAAAGACCTGACGGATGATGAACTCGTGAGCTACCGTTCATAAGGAGAGCCGGCGTCGGGTCCTGTTTCAGCTCTTCGGATTCTCGAACAAGAACCCATTGACGGGCCAGTTGAACGGGGGCTTGCCACGAACGATCGGATTGCCCGGCCGGCGCTCGAAGCTGTCGAAGCTCGGATCACCCAGCACCCCGTGCCGCAGCCAGGCGTCAGCCTGCGCCGACATCGCGAAATCGATCGCGCCGCGGCGCTCGAGCGGAGGAGTCCAGCGCTCGGGGAAGACGGCAGTAACCGGCTGGGGAGGGATTGGCCCGGCGTGCTCGCCGCCGCGAGCCGTCGCCGCGTTCGCAAGCAACAGCGTGCAGGACAAGAACAAACGCATCTTGAAACCGCCTCTCAGAAGCCCGTGACTTTGACTTGCTCGTCGAACTGGGCGGCGGACCGGGCGCTACTGTTTCGGGCCCCAATTGCGCGAGCGGGAGCCTTGCGATGTGCGGCGGCGCGTCTCCTTGCCCGTGATGTTTTGCGGCAGGCTGGTGACGTAGCCCGCGAATCCGCCGGCGATGTCCTTCACCTCGACCATCCAGGCGTCGGGCAGCCTGCCCTTGACGTAGCCGGCCCATGTGCCGTCGGGCTGGGGCACCATGAATTCCGGATACCACATCAGGTCGCGCCAGTAGGGCACATCGTCGCAGTAGACATACCAGACCTTGGCCTGGATGATCTTGTTCGGTGTGTCGAGCTTGCAGCGGAACAGGGTCCCGCCTCCGGCGCCGTAATTGCGGCCGCCCCATTCGAAGTCGGGTCCTTTCTCCTCGAACGCCAGATCGGTGACTGTCGTGACGGGACGTCCCTCGAAACAATGGGCCACCCACATCTGCCAGTCGAGGAAGTGCTTCTCGGACATCGACGCGTGACGGTAGTTCGGGACCATTTCGACGGTCCACTTGCCCTGCATTCGCTCCTGCATCCGATTGATGTTGAACATTTCGTAGCCGTCTTCGTTGGTGCCCCCGATGTACAGCACGTCGGCCTTGACCCACTTTTGCAGGTACGGCGGCTCCAAGGCTCGAAACGGACTGGTGCCGTCGGAACGGTTCCAGAGCGACTCGTTGCCCATGTAGACGACGCCGACGACTCGATTCGGATCCATGGCTGCGGCGGTGTAGGCCGTCACCCGCTTGCTGTGTCCGCCGAGGACGGCGCGGATATCCTTCTTGTCGATCTCCAGAATGCTCGCCATGATGTCCATGGCCCGCAGATAGGGGATCGCCAGGCGGACGTAGGCGGTGTCCGCCAGGTTCTTGGTCTGCTGATACCGCCCGCCCAGGAAACCGATGCCGATCTCGCGTCCGTCTTCCCCGTCGTATTCGCCGGGGATGGGGCAGATCATCGTGGGATAGCCGGTCCTCGCGGCGATCGGTTCGCCGTAATTGCCCAGGAACGCGCTTCGCCAAGGCCCGGTGGCCAGGCCATCCCAGCTCCGCTGCGCCACGATCACGACCTTGCCGCGACGCTCCTTGGCCTCGCAGACCTGCCGGTCGGCGGGCAGGAAGATGACCGACGGGTGCCCCCATTTGCGGCCGTCGATCTGCTGACTGTAGAACTTCACCTCGATGCGCCGGAGCTTCTTGGTCGGGTCCGTGTCGGACGTGACGATCTCGTCCTTCTCGATGGTGTACTCCGCCGGCAGCAGCGTGTCGCCACAGAGCCCGAGCAGTTGTTGCGGTGCAGGGAAACCCGGGTCGGTTGCTCCTGGATTGCCGGGGGACGCCGCCGCACCGGACGCGGTCGGAAGGCAGAAGAGGAGAACGGCAATCGGAATAAGACAAGGTCGAAGCATGGTGGTGGTCCTTGTGACAGTCTTGGCTTTTGCGGCTCGGGCGAGTCCTCACCTGTACAGCATCGGGCGTGCCTTCCAGTCCTTGTCTTTGTCGTGACCCATGGTGGTCACGCGCGGGCGGCGCTCGCGGAGACGCACGGATTCGAGGCCCAGAAGATGACCGCTGGAGACGACATTCCTGCCGATGCATTCGAGCCGGAGCACGTAGTCGCCCGGTTCGGGCCAGAAGTCGAGCAGGTGAAATTCGTTGCTGTCGATCTTCTCGGCATAAAAGTCCAGCGGTTCGCCCAGCTTGACGCCGTTCAGCGATGCCTGGTATTGCCCGTAGTCCGGCGCGCAGGTCGCGTGGATCAGCAGGCGGCGCGGCTCTTTGGCGGCGACCTTGAAGGGGATCTCGATCCAGCCGGCCTGGGCGCTCGCGGGCCTATAGAGCAACTGCGGCTCGCGGTACAGACTGGGCAGGGACTGGGGACGGGCTTCGCCCGGGCCGTGATGCTTCTCGTCGGCGAAATCCTTCGCGTAGATGACGGTCCGATCCAGGTTCGGCAAGGTCCGCTCGCGGGCGTCGGGCACGCGGGCGGTGAAGGTGGGCGTGCCGGTCTGGTACCAGTAGGCGACGCTGGCGTAGTCGTCCTGGCGCTCGTTCCAGCTCATGGCTCTGTAGTCCGGGTTCTCATCCTGGGACATCCAGCCCCAATGCTCGATGGTGACCTTGATCCCGGTGTTGAAAACGATTGGATCGGCCAGATGCCAGCGGTAGGAGCTGGTGTACGCGCCGACGCCGCGTTGCTTGAAATACGGCACGCCGAAGTACGGCGTCTTGCACGCCTTCAGGCCCCAGGCCGAGCAGAAGTAATCTTCCGTGCCGGTGCCCCAGATGGAAGGCTTCACCTCGCCGTCGATGTAGATCTTCTCATCCCCTTCACCGAACCAGGCGGGGCTTCGCATCCGAACGGCCAGGACGGTGCCCACGTAGTGGCCTTTGCCCTGGGTTTCGAGCAACACGTAATCCTTGCCCTGCTCGACGGGGTACTCCTGGCGATACTGGGCGTAGAAATACGGCGTGTCCTCGGGCAGCGAGTCGAGCTGGACCCAGTCGATGTTGTGGTAGAGTCCGCGGAGCGGCTTGTCACTCTGATTGATGACCTCGATCCTCGCCGACTTGCGAAACGGCATCCGCCAGTAGCAATTGTAGGAATCGGCGTCCTCCACCACCACCGGCAGACTGATGACCTCGCTGCGGAAGCCGAAGGCATTGGCGAAGAAGTCGCCCATCGGCGCCTCGACCGCGGGCTTCTCCTGATCGTCCCAGTACATCCTCAGCAGCATCTCCTGGTGGTTGGCGGCGCCGTTCGGAGCGCTGGTCGAGGGTTCGGGCCCACGGAACGTGAACCAGATGTGCGTGACGACGCCGGGACCCTTCACGTCGAGCACGGTCTGCGTTTGGCCCGCCGGCAGGTCGCGGGCGTCGCGGTTGCTGATGGGTTCGGTCGTGCCCAGCGGGTCGGCTTTGGGATCGTAATTGCCGTCGGCCCCCTTGCGAAACGCCGAGGTGGATCGCATGCTGCGACCGGGAATGGGCCGGGCCAAGCCTTCGAGCAATCCCTGCGCAAGAACGGGACTCTCCAGAACAAGGATCAGCACCCCAGCAAGGACCGGCCGTGCGATGCTTTGCGGTTTGGGATGTAGTCTGCGATTTGCGTTCATGGCGGTTCTCCCTGAAACGAAGTCTAACGATACAACCTGGGATTCGTTCACCAGTTCTTGTTCACATCTGTTATACGCCGGATACGTTCAAGCTGAAAACAGAAACCTCAGCGTTCCGGTCCTCGCCAGATGCTGCCGCCGAAGGTGGTGACGCAGATCCGCCCGTCGTCAGCCGGATCGAAGGCCACTCTCTGGATGTTCGAGAAGGGCAGGTCGTCGAAGGCCCGCCAGGAGCGACCGTTGTCCTGCGAGAGCCACAGACCCGCGCCGGGCGCGCCCTCGGTGAGCGTCATGTAGATCCACCCCTCATGTTTGGGGTGGAAGTAGCCACCGAAGGTCTGCCGGGCCTGGCGGCCGATGCGTTGCCACGTGCGTCCGGCGTCTTCGGTCCGCCACAGACCGCCGGACTGATCGCCTCCACCTGCATCGCAGACACCTGCCAGAATGATATCGCTGTCCTGCGGATGGACCGAGAAGTCCTTGGGGTACAGGAACAGTTGCGACGCATTGACCTTCTCCCAGGTCTGTGCTCCATCCCTGGATCGGTACAGGCCGACCCCTTCGCTGCTGAGCGGTTTTCCCTGCGCCGGACGCATGGCACAGATCATCGCAAAGAGCGTTCCATCCTGGTGCAGGATCACACGGGAGACCCGCATGTTTTTCGGATGGCCCAGGCCGTTCTTCATGAGCGTCCAGGTCCTGCCGTCGTCGATGGATTTGTACACGCCTTCCATGAAGACCCCGGCGTAGAGCGTACGGGCGTTCTTCGGACTGCGAGGGTCCAGCACAATGGAGGTCACCGGTCGCAGCGGCAGACCCTGCGCCTCCCGCCTCCACGAGGCGCCGAAGTCACGGGAAATGCACACGCCGCCGGGCCCGTTGTGCCCGTGACGTTCGGAGATGATGTTGTCATTAGGGATGTCGTGGACGTTGGAGAAGGCGCCCCACATCTTGCCTGGGATGTCCGGGTCGAACGCGATTTCATAGCAGGTGTTTCGCCAGGGGGCCCACGTGTCCTTGTCCCACCAGATCCACGTCCCGCCGCGATCGACGGATCGGGCAAAACCGATGTCCGTGTAGGCGATGTAGTGACGATTCGCGTCGAATGGATCGACATAATAGTTCCAGGTCGTCGTGACGACGAGACCGGTGCAGGCCCACGCGGAGCCCGGCCTGGGCTGCGGGCCGGGCGCGGGATAGGTATCGCCATTGAACCACGTGGCGCCTCCATTGTCGGTGACGTAGGATTGGCTCCAGACCAGGATCAACCGGTTGGGATCGCTGTTGCAGATGGCCGCGCCGAAGGGGGTGTCGCCTCCTTTGTACGATTGGCCCGTCGAGGCGGTAGTGTAGTTCGGAGCCACGTTATACTGCTCAAAACGAGGGTCCTGGAAGAAGGTGGCTCTCCAGGTCTCGCCGGCGTCGTCGCTGCGATAGACGGTCTCGTGGTGCGGCGGATGGAAGCCCGTGCTCGAATTCGTGGCGTAGACCGTCGATGGCCTGGCGTCCGTGGTCAGGACCTGTCTATACTGCGCGATCGGGCCGTAGGACCACTGGTCGGCTGTCGTCGTGTCCACGTTGATGCCGTGCCCCATCGCCGATTGCCAGCTTCGCCCACGGTCGCGGGAGCGGTAGACGCCACCTTGCAGGACGCCGTTCTCCAGTCTGCTGGTCAGCGTGCAGTAGAGCATCGTGCAGGTCGAATCGGAGCCGCCGTCGAAACCCTGGATCTCCTTCGAAGGCAGTCCATCGGTGCTCTCGACCCAGGTTCGACCGCTGTCGTCGCTGCGCCAGATGCCCCGGTCCGTCGCGGCGAACATCGTGCGCCCCTCGTTCGTGCGGTCGAAGTGAAATCCGATCACCTGGCCCTCTGCGCCCGGGCAGGGAGTCCACGTCGCGCCTGCATCGCGTGAGAGTTGACACCTGCCCTCGCGAGTGCCTGCGAGCAGGGTACTGGGATCGGAGGGATTGATCGCGATTTCGCCAAAGAGGGAGTCCTTCAGGTCGCCGATAGGCATGAAGGTCCGCCCGCGGTCCCGACTGATTTTCAGTCGGCCCTCGGACGATGCATAGATCACGTTGGGATCATACGGATGAAAACCCGGCCGACAGCGGGTGTCGGTCCGCAACTGGGCATGGTGAATCATCCGCCAGTGATGGCCGCCATCTTCAGAGATGTAGGCGGCGCTCATGTCGCAATTGAGCATCATCAGGTTGGGGTCTGCTGGTGAAATCGCAGGGGTGAACATACCGCCTCCGCCGGACAGGCCCAGAGGTTCCCAATCGCCGGCGAGCGGACCGCACAATCCGCAAGGGGACACAGACAACAGCAGGAGTGACACGCCGGCGCGGATTACAGATGAGATGCATACTGAATTCATGACGACTCCTGCACTGCCCAAGGGATGGTCACTTCGAGACAACTGCTGATATCATAACGGGCTCCGGCAGGACTGCAATGCTTGGGATTTCAAAGCGGGATTCCCCGCTTCTCCGTTGCTTCCCTCAATCTATTTGGTTCATCACGGAATTGCGGGGACGCCTGTCGAAAGGAAGAAACGGACATCTCCGGAATCCGCCGCATTGCGTCGGGCATTTCCCGCTTTGGGCCAGCAGCATGGAGGTGGAAGAATCGGTCGCTCGACCGGAGCTTGTCTCGCCGTCTTTTCCTCCATTTTCATGCTGCTGGCCCAATGCGCCAAATGCCGGGGGCTTGGGGGCAGCGCCCCCGAATGAAGGCACGTGGAGAACAAACGAGTGCATTGCGTGTCTCTCAGAGCCGTGCCGATTTCCCCGCAATTCCGTGAAGAACCATTCATTTCGGGATAATGGGTGAAGAGACCACAGAGTGGATGGTGGCTCCGGCTTGTCGAACAAGTCTGCTCCTCTGAAGAATGCGGCATCGACACGCAGGGTGGGGCTTGCCCCACCGCTACTATCGAGGCGTCGATGTCCGAGGGATTGGTGGGGCAAGCCCCACCCTACAAAAGCCCCAAGGTGGTTCTCATCTCCTTCGGGGTGCCCAAGGACCATGAACGGCTTCGCGGGACTGTCCCTCGCAGGAACGGAAGTCACCAAGAACATTCGGACCCGTCGCGGCGTAGGATTGTTGAAGCGCGTGCCTGCGACGCTTCGATTCCAGTCTTGAGCGGGATCGTTGTGGTGAGCAAAGAGAGGACAACATCCATGCGCATTCTGCTGGTCAATCCACCTCATCCCTCCATCGGCAGCCGCATCCCTCACGAGCACTTGCCACCCCTGGGTCTGCTGTCCATCGGGGGACCCCTGATCCACGCGGGACATGAGCTGCGACTGCTGGACGCGGAATTCGGGCCCATGTCCACACAGGAAATCGCGGAACAGGCCGTGACATTCGCGCCGCAGGTCGTCTTGCTGGGACACTCCGGCTCAACCTCGGGCCATCCCATCGCCGCGCAGGTGGCCCGCGCCATCCACCAGGCGATTCCCGCGGCCTGGATCGTTTACGGCGGCGTCTTCCCCACCTATGATTGGCGCCGGATTCTCGCCGACGAGCCGCAATTCGACATCATCGTCCGCGGTGAAGGGGAGGAGACGATTCTCCGCGTGATCGACGCGATCGAGACCGACGTCCCGCTGGACGAGGTGCCCGGGATTGCCTTCCGGGAGGCAGGCGTGCCGCGAGCGACCGCACCGGCGCGGACCCTCGACGATCTCGACGCCTTTCGCGTGGGCTGGGAACTCATCGACCCGCGCCGCTATACGTATTGGGGAGACCGTCGGGCCGTCGTCGTGCAGTTCTCTCGGGGTTGTCCCCATCAGTGCAACTATTGCGGCCAGCACCCGTTCTGGAGGCGCTGGAGGCACCGCGACCCGCAGAAGCTCGCGGCCGAACTCACCTGGCTGCACCGGACCCACGGGGTGGAGGTCATCGACTTCGCGGACGAGAATCCGACCGCGTCCCAACCGGCCTGGCGGGCCTTCCTGGAGGCGCTCATCGCCGAGAACGTCCCGCTGACGCTGGTCGGCTCCACCCGGGCGGATGACATCGTCCGCGACGCGGACATCCTGCACCTCTACAAGAAGGCCGGCTTCGCCCGCCTGCTGTTGGGCATCGAGAACTACGACGAACAGACACTCCGCAAGATCCGCAAAGGCGGCGCCACCGCCAAAGACCGCGAGGCCATCCGCCTGCTGCGCCGGCACGACATTCTCTCGATGGCGACCTACGTCATCGGGTTCGACGACGAGACGGATCGCGACTACTGGCGGGGTCTGCAACAGTTGCTCTCCTACGACCCGGACCAAATCCAAATGCTGTATGCCACGCCGCACCACTGGACGCCCTATTTTCACATGGCCTCCGACCGGCGGGTCGTGCAGCCGGACCTTTCCAAGTGGGACTACAAGCACCAGGTGCTCGCCAGCCGGCACATGCCGCCTTGGCGAGTCTTGCTGTGGGTGAAGTTCATCGAGGCGGTCATGCAGTTCCGGCCGACGTCGCTGCGCCGGCTCCTCGCGCACCCCGACTTGCCCATCCGCGACGCGATGAAATGGTACTACCGCATCGGCCGGCGAGTGTGGCCGTACGAGATCCGCAACTTCCTCTTCCACGACCACTGCCGCCAGGACGGCCCCACCCTGGCCGAATTCTGGGGCCCGACCGAGGAGGCAGGCGAGTTGAACTCCATCGAACAGATCGTATCGCAATGCCTGCAGGATTGACGGGAGCTGCTGACACAAGCATGTTGACTTGAAGCAATGTATCCGTTTCAATGATGTTACGCTTCGCAGGATTGGGACTTGACCTTCTCGTGAACCAGACCGATAATTAAGGTGTACGGATGATAGTGGATTTGATCTACTCCCCGTCGGACACGCCGAAAGGCCTCTGGCGGGGTTTTGCTTTCATAGGGGTTCGATTCGCGAGAATGTACGTGACAGCGTTTCGTTCCCTCTACTACCACCTTCCTTCTTGCTCCCTCCCCTTGTGCCCGTCAGAATGCTCCCAGGAAGATACCGTGGACGCCCCTGCAACGAAGGAATCGTTGGCCACGGTCGGCTGCACGGATTCGCAGAGAACCAAGTGGATACAGGGAATGTGGAGGCTCGGGAGGCGACGCGACAAGCAGACGGGCCAGGGAGAATGGGGCAGCAGGCGCCTCAATTCTTGTGTTCTTGCCATGTCCATCATTCGCCGAGGAATCAAATGAAGGAATCTCGGATCAAGAAGACATGCACGGGATTGTTGGAGGATCTGGATGATCATCTCTATCTTCTGCGTGACTGTATCCTTAATCAAGAGCGAGATGCCACTTATCTGAAGTCCGTTGCTTCCGAACTTCGCGTCCTCGTGTGTTGCTCCAGTGGCACAGAGGGTCTGTTGTGGCGCGTCGGGGAGCAACTGGGCATCTGCGATGGAGTAGCTATTCACTTGGGAGGGGATGTCAATGCAGAACACCCTTTGGCGAATGGGCTGAGCTTCGCATTCATACCCATCCAATATGCGGGATTCGGACCTACTGGACTTCCACCGGGGGGGTACTCACTCAAAGGGGTAATCAAACACGGCACCGCGGTGTTTGTCGAGGGGCAGAATGTAACTCACGAGTACTTGATAAAGGCCATCGCACAGCAGATGGGGGGCGCCCATGAGGACGATGCGATTGAGTGTTTTCTCGCAACGCTCCGTGAGCTACAAATTAATGGCGTACAGCCCTATGTCCCCATACTCATTCGAGATTCGCAACTCACGCTCCAAGTCGGCGAACGAGTGCTTTCTGCCGCGGAGAGGAAGCTCGGTTTTCAGAGAAAGAGGCGAGATCCCGACTATGGGAACCTCTCTATTGTGTTGAAGATGGGATATCTCATTCTGCCGACATCCAAGACCGAGGTGGCGGTCGTACAGTCCTTCATAGGTGAAACGAGGATTGCGTTTTCACTCTCAAAGAACAATATCGTTTGCGATATCCTCAAAGCCGGGCAGACAATGGAGACTATGAGCACCGCTCATCCGGCCAACTGGCAACCCAACACGGATCTCGTCATTGTGGTTTCATACTCTTCCAGAGCGAAGCAGATACGCATGGTCATGAGCAATAAGTACTGTGACATCAAGCAGCCATGTGACCTTGGGTGGCTTCACGCAAGAGACCTTGTAATGATAGGCGCCGACGATACCAGGCGTGACGTGGTCTATCGACAGTTCTTGTTCACCTATGACCGCTTGCTCTCCTCGCATGAAGCAACCGAACTACTGCAGCTTCAACTTCGGAGCGACGGCAATTGGAGTACTCCGGATGGAAGCTATCTCTTTACGGAACCGGAGAGAATAAGTAAGAGTAGTGACGTCTTCCCCCCATAGGTAGGGGGAAGTTGGAGCAAGGAACAAAGGGGTCAGGCTTTGGAGGAACAAAGGAGGAACAAAGGGGTCAGGCTTTGGACATAGGTGTCGTCATTCCTATCCATCGGCGCTAATGTCTGTATCCAGAGCTCGCCGCCTTGTTCCTTTATCGACAGACGCTCCCCCCAGAAACCACCCTATGGGCGAACCTCGAAGGGGCTGTAGACCCGTTCGGCGTTGTTGTGGAGGATATCCTTGGCCATCGCGAGCAGTGCGGGCGTTTCGACGATGCCTTGTCGCTGCCGTGCTGTCAGCGCGCGACTGAGTGTCTCGCGCACCAGCAGCGATGCGCCAGCGGCCATCTCCACGCTGGTTGAGTCCTGTGAGCACATGATCTTCGTGACGGGCACGTAGCCCAGCCAGGCGTCCAGGGACTGCTCCAGGAAAGCCGGATTCAGGATGACCTGCCAGCAGGCATCCAGGTACACCTGAGGTCGGAGCTTGGCGAGATAGGCGGCTTCCTCGACGTACGGCCAGCAGTGGAGCAACACCAGCCGCATGTTCGGGTAGCGAGACGCCAGGGCGCCGAGCGGCAGCGGCGACGAGCGAGGCAGGTTGTGCGTGCCCACGTGCACCTGGTGCGGCCAGTGCCGCTCGTGGGCCTGCTTGCAGCACTCGTGCATCACCCAATCCTCGAAGCAGCGTCGCTCCGTCGGCGTCAAGTCTCCGGAGAACCGCGTCTCCGCGTCGGAACGCGTCGCATAATCCAAATCCCGGCTGTAGGCCTGCAACTGCTTGATGCCCAGATTGCCCTTCTTGGCGGCGTGATCGAACAGCGCGGTGATGAACGCGCGCCAGGATGCGGCGTCACGCGGTTCCACACCCGTCAACTCCGCCAGCCTGTCCCGCCGAGGGCACTGCGCCGGCCATAGCGTCAGCAGCGGGTCCACACGCAGGAGGGTCTTGGTGAAGGACTCCTCTTCGTCGGCCTTCGCCTGCCGATCGTAGAAGAACTCCGGATGGATGGGACGGATCAAGTGGCTGAAATGGAGCCGCGTCATGGCCTCGCGATACCATCTGAAGATGTCCGCGTAGGCGGCGGCTATGCCGGCATCCGCCTTCTTCCACGCCTGGAGATCGTCCGTGCCGATATCCGCCTGGTGCAGGGCCAGAATGCCGCGTCGCAAGCACTGGAATCCCCCGGTCAGCTGCTGCTCGCGGATGACAGGCAACATGCGATCCAACATCGCTTGCGGGGCATTGCGCCACCACTGGAACGGATCGCTACATCCCGCCTGCCGGGCGAAGGCGGCGACGTCGTGTCCGGCGGTCGAAATCCATCCGCCGAAATAGGGATCCAGGACGAGGTCCCATACCGATACGTCGCGCCGGGGCACGGCCCCCGCCTCACAATCGGCGCGGAATCCGTACGCACTCATGCCCATCGCGTCGATGCTGCCCCAGTGCTCGTGGGCACAGAAGATGGGGATGGTCGCGATCGCCGCGGAGATGTCCTTCTCCAGAAGCTGTGCTCTTTCGTCACTGGCGCCGGCGGAAGCGGTCACACCGGTTGCCGCAGCGCCGACAAGCGCACTGCCCAGAAAACCGCGACGGTTCAGGAGATGTTCCTGCATAGCGAGGCACTCCCAATTGTCAGGGGCGGGGCTCGCCGTCCTCGCCGAATTCGACCGGCAGCAGGCCGGGCCTTTCCCGGAATGGCGAGTCTGCGTCATTGCCAAAGGACGTGCTCCACCACTGCCCTTTCGCGTCCTGGAAGAACATGTTGTGCCCGCCATGCGGAACGGCCAGGTAGCGGTTCCCATACGGGCCGTACAGATGTTCCGAACTGGCGACGTAACAGTGGTAGCGATCATCGGTGAAGTCGGCACATGACAGGTAATATCGACCGTTCGTCTTGAAGAGGAAGGCCCCCTCGAAGCCAACCTGGTCGGCATTGGCAGGTTTCAGGAGCCTGGGCTCCTGGGCCAGGCCGTTCATGTCTTCCTTCATGGGCGCGATCTTGCCATTCTGATAGACGAAGTAGATCGTGCCGTCGTCGTCCCGGAAGAGAGACGCGTCGATCTCGCCGGTGAGGGGGCCGTCGGGCTTGACGTCCACGTAGGGTCCTTCGGCGCGCCCGGTGGAGCTCTTGAGGATGCCGGTGCCGCCGTAGTTCACACAGTAGGCGATCCAGAACGTTCCGTTGAAATAGTGGATCTCCGGCGCCCAGATCGCCTGGTTGTCCCCCTGCTTCTTCTGCCAGGTCACGTCCTTCTCGAAGGACCAGACCAGGCCCAGCGGCTCCCAGGCCCGCAGGTCTTTCGATTTCCACAGGCGGATGCCCGGATTCGTCTTCCACCACGTCGGATGACCTGTGGTGCCCGAGAGATAGTACGTGTCGTCGGGTCCGAGGCAGATGCACGTATCGCGGAGGGGATAATCGAATAGCGGCTGGAGGCGGCTCACGCCCGGCGCATCGACGAACTTCCGGATGAACGCGATTTCAGTGGGGTTCTTGGGCGAGCCGTCTCGTCGAAGCAGATCGTGGAACCACACCTCGGGCTCCGGCGCGTCTTGGGGCGAGCCCCACGGGTACTGGCACTGGGTCCGCCCGTTGACCAGCCCCCAGTTGTAACAGCCGACCTTCTCCTGCTTGAACAGAGGCAATTCCGTCTCGTACCGTGCGCCCAGCGTCCTCGCCATCCACTCGGTGCAGAGGACCGGGCGATTGAACTTCTTGATCTCGGCGATCCGATTCCTCATGGCGTCGCAATTCCCGTAGAGATGGAAACTGACGACGTCCGAAAGCTCGAGCTGCCGGTCGCTGATCTCTCGGGGTCCGCCCCACACGCCAACCGTCAGCGGCTGCGTTGGCTTGGCCCGGCGTGCCCAGTCGAACACCGCCTCCACGAGCGGCAGGCTCTGGTTTCCCATGCCCGAGTTGCCCGGCTCGTTGTACAGGTCCCAGACCACGATGCGCCGGTCGGCGCCGTATCGCGAGACCATGTCCTCCACATACTCCTGGAGCTGGGGCCACGCGGACTTGTCGGCAACCATCTTGCGCCCGGGGCTCGGCACCCAGCGGGCGTTGGACGTCCCCGGCACCGGGTCGTCCTGCCTGCCCAGATAGGGGTCCCGGTTCGCGTCGAAGGCGCAGTCGTCGAAGAGAACCGGCATCACGCGGATCTTGTGCCTGTCCGCCATCGCCAGGAACCGCTCGAATCGGCTGCGGAAGCTCGCGGGGTCCTGCCTCCAGACGATGTACTGGAGAAAGACCCGACAGGAGTTGTACCCGAGCCCTTCCGCCCAGGCCAGCTCGCGGTCGATGGTCCTGGGATCGAAGGTCTCCGCCTGCCACATTTCGGTGTCGTTCACGGCGGTGCTGGGTACGAAGTTGCAGCCGAACAGCCAGGGCTGAGCGGAGTGCCATTCCCACGCCTTCTCCTGAGACCATCTCTCGACCGGTGGCCCGGATTCGGCCCCAAGCGGGCCGGCCATCGCAGACGCCGCGATCCAACCAACAGCACACCACGCGATCATTCTCATCATCTTTGACTCCGCATTCCGGGGGACTCCAGAACTCGCCCCGGCTACAAATGCCAGGGACTTCGCATCGGACGGGACAGGAGCTTGTTCGCCTCTTCGTTACCGACGAAACGCTCTCGGACCGGGTCCCAGGTCAGCTCCTGCCGGAGCTGGTAGGCGATATTGCCGAGGTGACAGATCGTCGCCGAGCGGGCGCCGACCTCCACATCCGCTATGCACCTGCGGCGGCTGCGGATGCAATCCAGCCAGTTGCCGTGGTGGTCGTTGCTCTCGTAGAGCTGGGCGTCGTTCGGTCCCATCGGCGCTTGGGCGATGGACTCGGGCTTCGTCCAGAGGCCGTCCCTGCCGACGTAGAGCGTGCCCTCGGAGCCGTAGAAGGTCAGGCCGAGGCAGTTGCCGCCGACATGGTTCATGACGACGCCGTTGGCATACTCGAAACTCACGCGAGGGCGCTTGTCCCCATCGGGCGGGTACACCTTGACCGGGCCGCTGTCGTCCATGCCGAGGGCCCATTGCGCGATGTCGAAGTGGTGGGCGCCCATGTCGGCGAAGCCGCCGCCGCAATACTCGCGGTAGGGTCGCCAGTTGATCGACGCCAGCTTCGAATGGTAAGGCCGCGAGGGGGTTTGGCCGAGCCACATGTCCCAGTCGAAGTCCGCGGGTTGGGGCTCCGCGGGCAGATCGCACGGGATCGGCGGGTCGCCCGTCGAGACGTCGATCGAACGCACCGTTCCGATCCGCCCGTTGTGGACGAGTTCCGCCCCGCGTCGGAAGGGGCCGAACACGTTGGAACGCTGCTGACTGCCCGTCTGGAACACGCGATTGTAGCGTCGGACCGCGTCGACGACCGCCTTCGCCTCTCGGATCGTCAATGTCATCGGCTTTTCGCAGTAGATGTCCTTGCCCGCCTCGGTCGCACAGATCGAGATCAGCGCGTGCCAATGGTCGGGCGTCGCGATCACGACCGCGTCGAGATCGTCGCGGGCCAGCAGTTCGCGGAAGTCCCGATAGGCGCCGCAATCCGGATCGCCCGCCTTGGTCGGGTCCTCGGCGTACTTGGCGACGATCTTCTGCCGGACCTCCGCCAGCCTTTGACCATTGACATCGCAGGCCGCGACGTATCGAACGTCCGTGCGATTCAGGAGCGTGTCCAAGTGGCTGCCGCCGATCCAGCCGAACCCGATCTGGGCGATATGGATCCGATTGCTGGGCGCGACGGCGCCGTCGGCGCCAAGCACTGACGACGGAATGATCGCAGGAAAACCCAAGGCGGCCAGCCCGGTCGCTCCCGAGCGCAATAACGCACGACGAGTCAGTCTCTTCATAGATGCAATCTCTTCTCGATGAATGTCAGTTCGTCCATTTGGCGACGAGGTACTACCTCCATACGTTCAGGCTGAGTCCCAACGAGACCGCTCAGGACTCGGAACATCTCGATGATTGTAGGCGGGCCTGTGATGATAGACAATCTCAAAACCGCCTTCCAACCCGACGGATCTCATCCACACAACGTGCTCATCTTCTCTCCACGCCGGCGGCTGGATAACAAAACGGCCCGATCCAACGTCTATATACTCGGAACGACAGGGAATCGGCACATGGATGTTGGCGATGTGTCGACAACACGTTCAGAACTGTGCATGATAGGGAGGTGAACCATGAAGAGAAGCGTGTTCTGTGGCGTCGTGTTTCTCTTGGGGCTCTGCGAGGTGATTATGGCACACGCTGGCGGTTCTGTCTCAGCGGAAGATCAGGCGGTCCCACGCATCACGGTCACGGTCGATCCTCGCGTGGAGCTGATGTCCATCATCTTCCGCCTGGCGGGCAATCCGGAATACAACCAAGGCAAGGTCCCCTCCTACGTCCGGGACGTGGACAGCCACTTCGGCCCGTTCCGCGACCACGCGGTCGTGCGTCTGGCCAAGAAGCTCCGAGAGACGCAGGGGGTCAGCTACGACGCGGTGATGTGCATGGCGGTACACGTGACGGACGCGGTCACCCTCCAGGAGAGGATCCCCTTCTCTCCGCCGCCGCAATCCCTGGACTCACGATGGACCCCCGAAACCTCGCGGGAGTTCCTGAACCTGGCTCGCCGGTTCGTCGTGGAAGCCAAGGTCAAAGAGTTTCTGGACCGGCATGAGCCTTTGTACCGGATCGGGGTCCAGCGTATGCAGGAGATACTGGGCCAACACGCCCATCTCGAGTGGTTCGACAGCTTCTTCGGCCCCCGCGCGGGCGCCCAATTCCATCTGGTCCTGGGCATGCTCAATGGCGGCGGGTGTTACGGCCCGCATTACACGAAACCGGACGGCCAGGAAGAACTCTATTCCGTCATTGGCGTCTGGATGGTGGATCGCAAGGGCGAGCCCACGTTCACGCCGAGCGTCGCACCCACCATCATCCACGAGTTCACCCATTCTTACACGAATCCCCTGGTGAACCGCTTTGCCGACCAGTTGCAGAGGCCGGGCGAGATCATCGAGAGTTTCGTCACCGCCGAGATGCGCCGACAGGCGTATGGCGGTTGGAGGACTCTGATGTACGAATCCCTCAACCGCGCCTGCGGCCTGCGCTATACCCTGGCAACCCAGGGACCGGCTGCCCTGCAGAAGGCGATCGCTTACGAGAACTCCAGGAGTTTCTATTGGGTGGGCGAACTGGCGGAGGTCCTCGGCGAGTACGACAAACAGCCTCGCGAGTACAAGGACCTGGCGCAGTTTTTCCACAAGATCATTGCGTTCTTCGACGATTACGCCAAGAACGCCGACACGAAGCTCGGATCGATCAGGGCCGAAAAGGACAAGCAGGTGCGTCAGTGGCAGGAAAAAGGCCCCAAGATCGTCGCCATGGTTCCACCCAACGGCGCCGAGGACGTGGACCCGAATCTCAAGGCGATCGTCGTCACGTTCGACCAGCCGATGAAGAGCCCGGGCTGGGCGGTCGTGACCCTCGGGTCTTCGAGCCAGGTTCCCAAGAGCACCGGGGCCGTGGGATACGATGCACAGCGAAAGGTGTTCACCATGCCGGTCGAGCTGGAGGCAGGAAAGGAATACTACTTCGGCTTGAACGCGGAGGGGTATCTTGGGTTCTGCAGTGAGAAAGGCATTCCTCTGGCCCCGGTCGTGGTCCGCTTCCAGACCCAACGGACAGGCCGGTAGGAACCGTTGCCGCGAACTGGGCGACCTCAGTCCTCGATCGAGCGATCCGCGCATTGGCAGGCCCGAAGTGTGGAGACGCAGTCTGCCGGCTTAAGTATGCTTCAAGCCCGCCTTCTGGGGCTCCGACCTTCTTGGGAGGCCCCCATCCGAAGAAAAGGGCAGTTCCCGCCGGCGGCTACCAGAAAAAGTATGCGACGAATTGCCTTTTCTCCTGATGGTAGGTATAATAAAGCACCGTGCCTGGGCGATGGGATCGGCTACGAGATCGGCCTCGCAAGGTGAATCCGGCGTCGTGCGGGCACGAGGGTTGCTCTCGGGGCAGGCCGACCGGGATCGGAGTTTATAGAGCAGTGGACACGAACGACTGGGCAATTGAGCGGGCCGCTGCAATTTTCGCACAACACGGCGATTTCATTCGCGGCGTCATCCGTTTTCAGGCCGGCGGCAAGCTGGACGTCGAGGATCTGTACCAGGAGTTCTATCTTGCGTTGATCCACAACCCGATCCCGCTGGGCGTGCACAATATGGAGGGGTATCTGTATCGGGTCGTCGTACACCATGTGGTCAATGCGATCCGCATCAAGGAAATGGACGCCCGCACGGTGAAAAAATATGCGAGGGAAGCCAGGATTTCCGTCAACAATGAGGCGTCGGGAAGCGCCTTTACAGCCGAAGAGAAGAGCTTGGCGGTCGCCTGTCTGGTCCGCCTTCTACCCAAACGGGAGGGCCAGGCTTTTGCGTTGAGGTATCGCGACGACTGCAGCATCCTTGAAATCGCGACGCGAATGGGCATCAATAAGCGGACCGTCAGCCGGTACCTGTCGGCGGGCTTGCGAAAGCTTCAGCAGCTCCACAGGAGGTTGGCGGCAGAATGAGGGATCGCTATGACAACGTGGGGAAACGGCGAGGGCCTCTGTCATAGGGCAAGAGAGTATTATTATGACCTTTTGCGTCAGAACGACGCCGCAGTCCCGGAACCCATAGCCCGCCACGTGAAAGCCTGTCCATTCTGTCAGGGGCAGATCAGTCGGCTCCACAAGGCGCTCTCGCGGACCGAGAATAGGTCGGATTCGCCGGATGGGCGCGACAGCGAAGAAGCGATCGAAGCGTTGGCTCGGCAATTCGGATTCCTCGGGGAGTCGGTCCACTGTTCCCAAGTCAAACCTTTTCTGCCCGATCTGCTGATTCCCTCTCGACAGATCAGGGTTCCCACACCGATTACGGTCCACGTCGAGAATTGCCCTCAGTGTGCCGACGACCTCGCATCGATCCGTGAGCTGGGTCTTCGCGCGGACCAGTTGAATCGGCTGACGCGGTTCTACGGCCGGGATCTGGGCCGGGACCTGTCGAGGTGTGGACCGGCGCGGCCAACCGCAGCCGCCCTGGCGGCCTTGTCGCTCGACGGAGCCGATCCTCGAATGCTCCGTCACATAAGCTGCTGCCCGCAATGCCGGGCCTGGGTATACCGCCATAGGGCGCGTGCAGTAGCCGACCTGTCCACTCGGGCCGTCCGGATCGGCGCCCTGACGTGCGATGAAGTCTCGATGGCCGGCCTCTTCGATTTCGTCGTGCCTTTCGGCCTGGACGCGGCTGCGATCGGCAGGGCCGACGGTCGACGAGACGCCGTCGTCACCCACGTGCGAGCCTGCATTTCCTGCATGGAGAAGGTTCAACTGCTGCACCGGACGATCTATGCGGTCGCCGAGCGAGCGGATTCGGCCGTCTGCACGGTGTGCCGACCCAAAGAAAGCGAGGGGGACCCCTGCGGACAGGTGGAGGGACCCGCTTATCACTATCCCCTGGACGTACAGATTCTCGAACACGAATCTTCGCCGGAGGCAATTCCGCTCGAGCCCGTGGCGTCTCGCGGATCCCGGCGGGCAACATGGGGCAGACGAAAGGCCGGTCCTCGCATCAAGACCGCTCTGCTGGCAGCCGCTGTATTGGCGATGATGCTCTTGGCCCTTCTACCCCAGCCTGCGGCTACAGGCATGAACGCCGGCCACATCAGGAGGGCCGTCGAGCAGATGAACAATGTCTACATCGCGAGGTTCCACGGAGACAATCCGCAGCCGTCACAGGAGATGTGGGTGGCAAAGGATCGGCAGATCGTCGCCATGGAGACGGACGCCGGCCGGACTATCTGCGACCCGAAGCAGAAGACCGTGGTCATCCCGGGCTGCGCCCCCTATACGGTCAAGCTGGAACCGGATGGGTCCGAGAGTTGCACGAAGCTGCTGAATCAGATGCTGGGGATGGTGTTCGCCGGTCTCTCGGAGGACGATGCTCTCTCGGAGAAGGCGCCAGTCGCATCCGACCGGCCGGGCGAGTGCTGGTCGGTGTACGAATGCACGCGGACCCGCAGCACCCACGCGGGCATCCCGGTCGTGCACCAGTGGAGAATCTACCTCAATCCCGCCCTTCAACCGGTAAGGATCGAGTATTCGCAGGAACACGGCGGGCAGTTGCCCCCAGCTCGCATCCAGACCACGCGATTCGAGTATCTGACTTCGTCGGCCATGGACCAGGCCCTCACGGCGCGGTTTCCTGCGGAGTGATCGAATCACCTGAGGGTTGCCAGAGGGGACCGTTATTCCAGCCGCCGTCCGCCACCTTCTCGACGAGCAAATCGTCGGCCTTCTTCCGTGCGACACTGCCGTCGCAGAATCCGACGTTCACAGTCTTATGCGGGTGGCGGCCGCCCCTGGCATCCACACCCTGTCCCTGCAAAAGGTCCTTGGCGGCATTGATCGCCATGCCCGGCACGTAAGCGGCGTGCTGGATCATCCCGCCCACGACCAGCATGGCCGGCGGGAGCGAAACAGGCGGCTCATCGGCAGCGTGCCACCAGCAGATCAGAGCGTACCCACTATCCACCACCAACAGCGTCTCCGACGGCCGCTGGATCTCCCGAGACGACACGAGCGGGACCCCAAAACCATCCGTGTAGGGAGACGTGTACTTCTCCACCCTGCACAGGGAGAGATTCGCACCGTAGTTTCCACAGAGCAGATCGCTCGCAAGCGCCGGATGATCCTGGCGTTTCGACGGGCAGGTGAGCAACTTCTCCCCCTGGCCGGTCGCATGATCGACCGTCTGTGTCTCATCAAACCACCACCGTCCGGGAAGATCGACGGCGCCCGCCATCCCGGCATACTGATCGCTGGACAGCAGCCCGGCCAAAGGCATTTGATAGCCGTAGGGAAACACATCGTTCTCGGTTTGGTAGCTCACCAGACCCAGCGCCAACTGCCTGACTTGGCCGGCACACACTGCCGCCTGCGCCTGCGCCCGCGCGCCTCGCAGAACCTGCACCGACAGCGTCATCAACAGCGTGACAATGCCCGTCACGACAGTCAGTTCGATCAGTGTGAACCCACGAAACCTCATGATGGTATTATAGACGCGACTCCATCTGAGGTCAATGGGAGCGGTTGCTCACACCATTCGCCGGATCGAGGCGGATTGCCTGGGCCGATAATCACTACACAGACCGTCCGCCCAGGTAAACCGCGACGGACTTTTCCCGCCACGCCGCATGGACTCGTCGGCGGCCTCTTTCACGCAATAGCCCCATGTGGGTTTCTCTATGCACGTGTGCGCCGCCGAGAAGTGCTCACAGGTTCCGCATACTCGCTGCATTGTCGTTCAACCTTCTCTGTTTCCGCACTGGCTCCATCCCGAGAAGAGACTCACGTCAGTTTCCCGATGTGGTTCATCTCGTGTGAACTCGTTTCGGATACAAGGCGTTTGCCATCTCCCGATGTTGACGTGAAAAACGCGCGAGGCGGCGAAAAAAATCAGGAGAGGATGGCCCCGCGTGGAATCGCGTTGATCGGACGCAGTGACATGTGCATCCGTCGTCCGGTAATCCTGCGGTCCGACACACAGCAGAGAGAAGGATTAAAGCTTTCAGGCGCCGCAACCGAAATCAGAGATAGCTATGACGTGCACCGCCCGACACGCGCGCAGGACAAGCGCGGCGACGATCCTTCGGGATTTCATCATCCAAGGGGCCGCCGAGATAGGTGATTGCGCAGGCGCGCAATCGTTTCGCGCCACCCGCCGAGACAATGGAATGCCGGTCCTGCTGCACAAGTTTCGACCCGCCGTGTCGTTGACTGCTCTGGGGCCCTTCGTCGCGGGCCCGGAACCGCCGGATTTCACGAGACCCTTCGTCACCCGATTCACGGACTTTTTCGCCGTCGCGGGCAGCGCCTACCTGGTCGAGCCCCTGCCGGTCTGTTCGGTCCTCAGCGACGTCTGGCGACACGTCCTGCAGCGGCGGCCCCACCAGGCGCTCTCCGTGATGGCGGTCCTGCTCAAGCAGATGATCCTGGTCACGCGTCAACTCGCCGGTCGGGGCACACACCATGGGGCGCTCGATCTGCGAAACGTCGTCCTTGCCCCAACGGGCTGCTTCGGCCTGCTGGCCGCCCGCCTGGAGTGCGAGGGGGGCTCTGTCCGGCTCCGCGGAAGCCCGGAGGACCCGTCGCGACCCGACGCCCACGGCCTCGTGCGACTCCTGGGTGCCCTGCTGGATCTCGATGCGGAGGTGGCCCTGCTCCAACAAATGCCCCTGCGAGTCCCTCCGGACATCCATCGCAGGATTCGCAGCCTGCTGGTCGCGGTACAACGGGCTTCGCTGCATCCCTGGCAGCACTCCCCATCCTGACCCCTCCCCGAGGCGCTCCTGCCGGCAAATCGGCGTCAGGCCCTTTCACCCCGCCCGGCGGCAGGGTACAATATGGGCCTTGTATGCAAGCAACACACAGACAGAATCCTGCACAAGGAGAATATGAATGAAGATCACTCGACGGAGGACAACGGCGCTGACGGCGATGTTGGTTCTGGCGGGGATCAGCCAGGCCGCATTCGCGGCCGACTGGCCCTGCTATCGCGGGCCGGACCACAACGGCATCAGCCAGGAGACCAACTGGAACTCCACGTGGGGCAACGCCGGACCGAAGGTCCTCTGGAAGAAATCGGTGGGCATGGGCTTCTCCACGACCGCCGTCGCCGACGGGCGGGTCTATACCATGGGCAACAGCGGCAAACAGACCAATATCGACACCGTCTACTGCTTCGACGCCCAGACCGGCCAGGAACTCTGGAAGCATTCCTACCCCTGCCCGCTCGAAGCGAAATACTATGAGGGCGGCACCCTCTCGACGCCGACCGTAGACGCCGGCAAGGTCTACACACTCAGCAAGATGGGCGATTTCTTCTGCCTCGACGCCAAGACCGGCAAGGTCCTCTGGCAGAAGCAGTTGAACAAGGGCCTGGGCTTCGAGCTGCCGACGTGGCATCTGTCGAGCTCGGCTCTGGTCGTGGACGACAAGGTGGTTCTGAACGTCGGCGTCGCGGGCCTGGCGATGAACAAGAACACAGGCGACGTCGTCTGGCAGAGCGACAAGGGCAAGTGCGGCTACGCGACGCCGGTGCCGTTCACGATGGACGGCAAGGCCGGCCTGGCCCTGTTCGGCGAGGTGACGCTGGTGGCCGTCAGCTCGACCGACGGCAAACTGCTCTGGCAGTACCCCTGGAAGACGAAGTACGAGGTGAACGCCCCCGACCCGATCATCGTCGGCAATCAGATCTTCATATCGAGCGGGTACAACAGGGGTTGCAGCCTGCTGGAGGTCTCCGGCGGCAACGTCAAGAAGGTCTGGGAGAACAAGGTCATGTCCATGCAGATCAACTCGCCGATCCTGCGGGACGGCTTCATCTACGGCTTCGACGAGGACGTCTTCAAGTGCCTCAAACTCCAGGACGGCAGCCAGCAGTGGCAGGACAAGAGCCTCGGCAAGGGCTCGCTCATGATGACCGCCGACGGCCGCCTGATCCTCACGAGCGACAAGGGCAAGCTGGTCGTCGCAAAGGCCGATTCGCAGAAGTTCGACGTCCTGGCCCGCGCCCAGATCCTGTCCAAGGAGAAGTGCTGGACGACGCCCGTCCTGGCGAATGGGCGGATCTACGTCCGCAACACGCCGGGCGAGTTCGCCTGCGTCGATGTCCAATAGGGTGAACGCTGCCAATGAAAACCTACGAACAGATCAATGACCGGATCGAGTCGGGCAAGGCGGTCGTGCTGACCGCCGACGAGATCATGGATTACGTCGATAAGAAGGGCCTGGAGGCCGCCGCCAGGGAGGTGGACGTGGTCACGACCGCCACCTTCGGGCCGATGTGCTCCTCCGGCTGCTTCATCAACTTCGGGCACTCCAAGCCCAAGATCCGCATGTCCGAGGCCTGGATCGAGGACGTCCTGGTCTACACGGGCATCGCGGCGGTGGACGTCTACCTCGGCGCCACGCAACTGCGCCATGGGGACCCCGCCAACATGTACCCCCCGGGCGAGTTCCGCTACGGCGGCGGACACGTCATCGAGGACCTCGTCGCGGGCAAGTCGCTGCAGCTCTTCGCTTTGTCCTACGGGACGGACGACTATCCGCGTCGCGAGATCCGAACGTACTTCACCCTGGCCGACGTGAACCAGGCGACCATGGTCAACCCACGCAACTGCTACCAGAACTACAACGTCGCGATCAACGACTCGGATCGGACGATCTACACGTATCTGGGCGTGCTCGAGCCGCGTCGGGGCAACGCGACCTATTGCTCCGCGGGCCAGTTGTCCCCCCTGCTGAACGATCCGTACTACGAGACCATCGGAGTGGGCACGCGGGTCTGGCTGGCGGGCGCCCAGGGTCACGTCTACTCGGAGGGCACGCAGCACGCCGGCGGCTGCGAGCGGACTTCGGACGGCGTGCCCAAGGAAGGGGCCGGAACGCTCGCTTTGACCGCAGACATGAAACGGATGAAGCCGGAATTCGTTCGCGGCGTGAGCCTCCGCGGTTACGGCGTCTCCCTCGCCCTGGGCGTCGGAATCCCCATCCCCATCCTCAACGAGAAGGTCCTCCAGCGAACGTGCGTCCGCGACCGGGATATCCTGGCGCCGGTCATCGACTACGGCAACGACTACCCTCAGAAGACCGGACGCGTGATCTGCCATGTCAGCTACGAGCAACTGCGCAGCGGGGAGATCGAGATCGACGGCAAGAAGATCATCGTCGGCTCGATGTCCTCCTACCACAAGGCCCTGGAGATCGCCCGCCTGCTGGCCGACGAGATCCGACGGGGCGATTTCCTCGTCTCCCGTCCGATCCAGGCACTGCCCAAGGACACCACGATGAAATCCCTCGTGATCAGAAGGAAGCCGTCATGAGCCAGATCCTCACGAAGAAGCTGGTCCTGTTCTTCCCGCGGTACGACTGCGAGAAGCCGATCATCTACCATTTGGTGAAAGACCACAATCTCGTGGTGAACGTCTATCGCGCCAAGGTGACGCCCGAAGAGGAAGGCTATCTCGTCCTCGACGTCCGCGGGACCGAGCAGGACATCCAGAAGGCCATGGATTTCATCAAGAGCTGCAACGTCACGGTCAACAACAGCGGCAAGGGCGTCACCTGGGACGAACACCGGTGCACCCACTGCGGGCAGTGCGTCACGCACTGCCCCACCGACGCCTTGCACATCGCGGACCCCGCGACCCGGCGGATCGCATTCGACGAAGACGCCTGTATCGAGTGCCTGGCCTGCATACGCGTCTGTCCATTCGAGGCCTGCGCCTCGGCGTTCTGATTTACTATTTGCGATTGACGATTTATGACTTGGGCGCGCGCAGGGCGTGCGTCGCAATAGTAAATCGTAAATTATAAATCGAAAATGCTATGCCTCATAGCCGCACCTACCGCACGTTCACCTACAAGGAGGCGGTCCTACGGATCTGCTGCGACCGGTTCGACGCGGTCACCGCCGAGATCGCCCGCCAGCGGCATATCCTCGAAGACTACATCCGTCGGCATCCGGAGTTTCAGACGTCGCTCGTGCCGCTCGGACTCCATGAGGACGCCCCCGAGATCGCGCAGCACATGGCGTGGGCCGCCGACCTCGTGGGTGTCGGACCCATGGCCGCAGTTGCCGGCGCGATGGCGCAGTGGTCGGCCAGGGCCGCCCTGGCCGCGGGTGCTAAGGAGGCCATCGTGGACAATGGCGGCGACGTCTACCTCCAGGCGGTTTCGCCAGTGATCGTCTCGCTCGGCACGGGCGCGACCCCCCTGGCCGACCGGCTCGCCTTTCGCGTTCCACCCGAACAGACCCCGCTCGCCATTTGCTCGTCGTCAGGGAAGATGGGGCCTTCGATGAGCCTGGGCCGGTGCGACCTGGCTACGATTGTGGCCCAGGACGCCGCACTGGCCGACGCCGCAGCTACACAGGCCGCCAATCTCGTCCGCACCATCGCCGACGTGGACGCCGCACTGGAACGAATCATGGTGATCCAGGGGATCGCGGGCGCACTGATCGTCCAAGACGACCGCATCGGCCTGGCAGGCCGCCTGCCCGCCCTGGTCAAGACGCCCCAATGAGCCGCACCAGCCGGCGCACTCCCACACCTGCACCTCCATATCCTCATGCCACCGATCCCGACCCTGTCATTCCTGCGAAAGCAGGAATCCAGAAACCGTGGGGCATGGCGTACCCTGCGATGTGGATTCCCGCTTACGCGGGAATGACAATCCGAAGGTGAGGTGTCATTCGGAGACACAGGGCACACACCAGGCAGAGCGTGCTCATACCATGTCGCCAAAAGCCCGTCCTGAACCTGTCGATGGGGTTATATCTTCGCCCATCGAGAAGATAACGCCTTACGGCGTCACTACGAACGCCGCCCAATCATCCTTAATCAATCATCCACCATCAATGCTCAGAGCGTCCAGCCCGCGCGGTAGTCGCGACGCAGGAACGCATCCGCCTTGGCGCAGCCGGTCGCTTTGAGATTCGCCGCGTCCCAGGCGAGCTTCTCGCCTGTGCGGAGGGCGACGTTGCAGAGCAAAGCCGCTTCGGTCAGAGCGCCGGAGTAGTCGAAATTGCAGGTGGTCGGGCCACCTGTCTTGCAGGCGGCAATCCACTCCCCGTGATGGCCGATGGAGTCCGGGATGAACGACGCCGGCCGCTGGAAATCCGCGAACTGTGATTCGGGCAGCAATTGATGCCTCGAATAGTCGGAAATGAGCATGCCCTTGGACCCGATGAACAGGACCGCACTGTTCCAGGCGGGGATGTTACGCTCTTTCATGAAGGCCGGATACGGCCCGCCGTTGTACCACGTCAGCGCCACAGGCGGCAAGTTGCCGCGTGCGCCGTATTGCTGCTTGGCGATGGTCCACTTCGCGGTGCTCTCGGGATGCAGAGGGCCTTCGGCCTCGACCGTCAGCGGATGACGCAGCTTGAGTGCCCAGAACGCCAGGTCGCAGTAGTGGCAGAAGAAGTCGCCGAGCTGGCCGTTCGCAAAACTCCACCAGTATCGCCAGTGGAACGGAGCATAGGACGGACTGTAGGGGCGATACGGCGCGGGGCCGAGCCACAGATCCCAGTCGAGCCCTGCGGGCACTTCCGGCCGATCCGTCGGCGCATCCGGCTGCGACCGATCCGTCGGAACCGCCGGCCCTTCGAGATTGGCGCCCATCCAGACGTGGACCTCGCCGATCGTGCCGACGGCTCCCGTCTGGACGAGTTCCACGACGCGACGGTAATTCGTGCCCGCGTGGATCTGCGTGCCCATCTGGGTCACGAGCTTCTTCTCGTTCGCGAGCGTCGCCAGGACTCGTGCTTCGTAGACGCTGTGCGTGAGCGGCTTCTCGCAGTAGCAGTGCTTGCCAAGCTTCATGGCCATCGCCGCCGCCGGGGCATGTGTATGGTCCGGCGTCCCGACCACCACCGCGTCGATCTGCCCGTGGATCTCGTCGAGCATCTTGCGGAAGTCCTTGTACTTCTTCGCCGACGGGAACCGCTCGAAGGTCTTGGCGGCGTGCGCGTGATCGACGTCGCACAACGCGACAAGGTTCTCGCTCGCGACGCCGTTGACGTCGTCGCCGCCCCGACCGGCGACGCCGATGGCCGCGATATTCAGCTTGCTGTTGGCCTGCGTACCACGGACCAGTCTCGGGTTGGACAAGACAACCAGTCCCGATCCCGCCAGCGCTGCGCCACGAAGAAACCCACGACGTGTCATGCTTCGATGCATAGAGTCACACCCCTTTCCAAAAGCCTTGTGAGCCCAACGAACGCTTTCACGGTACCACAGGTCCGCCCGGAGGTCAACCCTCGAAAGCCCCTCGCGGGCAGCGGTGTCTGTGCCAACTCTCGGGCGTCGGAGCCCCCTCCGATCCGGATGTGTCCTGGGCGCAGGCCGTCCGTTTGTAGTGACGCCGTAAGGCGCTATCCGTAGCATGGGCATTCCGCCCATGAGTAGCACGGGCATCCTGCCCGTGTATAAGAGTCAGATTCATGGGTGCTCGCGCCCATGCGACTCACGGGCAAGACGCCCGTGCTACGATAGGCCCCTTCGACAAGCTCAGAGCCCGCCCTGAGCGAAGCCGAATGGGGCAGGACCCAAGACAATCTGCGAGACTACTTGTGCTTCAACTCGCCGACGTTTCCTGTGGTTGGGCGCCGTTTTCCTCCTTCTCGTGCAACTCCAGGAGCTTCCAGAGCCCACCGACACGGACCAAACGGGCCGTCAGCATGATCGTTTCGCCCGGCGACCAGTGATTCCCGTTTCGGGAGAACTCCGTATGTACGGCGGCTTCCCAAACCACCCTGGCGGACTGCTCGTCTGCGATCACCTCCACGAGTTCCACCGGCCGGCCCAGATAGCGTGGGTATAAATCGCTCACCGCGTCATCCGTCTTTTCGAGCAGACACAGAGCCAGTCCATCGGTCGCACCCTGATCGACAAGAGAGAGGACCGTCCGCACGGCAACAGCGGGCGTTCTCAGGTCGGGGGCACCTGCCTCTTTGGGCGAAGGACTCGGCGAGGAAGGAGGGATCGGCTCCGAGGCCGGCCGGGTCCGATGCACGTAGACAACCGCCGACACGATCCCTATGACGACCGCCGCAGCGACGATCACGACGACGGTCCTGGCCTTCTGCATCTTCATGCCGACAACCCCCTTTCACAAACAAGACGTAGTGACTTGCCCCCTGTTTCGGGAATCTCGGAACGAACAGGGACCCCGGAATGACGTGCCGGGGTCCCTTGTGTTGCGTTCAAAGACCGCCGCCACGGGACAGCGGGCAGACCCTATTCTACTTCCCCAGGCAGATGGTGTCGATATACATCCGGCCGAGGCGATCGCTCGGGGTGGGATTCTCGCGGTCGCCCAATCCGATGTAGATGATCTTGATGCGAGCGAGATTCACGTCGGTGAATTCACTCAGCGGGATTTGCCATTCGACGTATTCCGTCGTGGTCGTGATGTCCGCGTCGGGATGCGTGACGAAGGCGGCCCTGGATGAGGAATCCTTGAGTCCCACGTACAGCGGCACTCTGGGGTTGCCCGCTTTGCCTCCGACGTAGAGGATCAGCGCGTTGGCGTCGTCGACGGTCCAGTCCTGCGAGGAGGCGAACTCGTACTGGGCTTCGCTGTAGTACGGCTCGTCCACGTTGTTGTAGTCGAGCGGCATCGCCTGGTTGGCATCATGGACGACGGTCAGCTCGGCAAAGGGGGCGTTCCAGTTGCCCACCGTCGAGCACGTGTTGTTGGCGTAGCCGTCGAGCCAGGCGTCGTAGATCCGCGTGTCGTCGTCGTTGTAGCTCTCGAAGTCCTCGACGGGCAGGACGGTGCTGAAGCTCCAGACCGATCCGGTCATCGTGACGTTGCCGGCCCTCTTCTCGAACTCCCCCTGATCGACATCCGCGGTTCCCGCGGCCACTGCATTGGCGTCGGCGCCGAAGTAGAGATGGTGTGCGATGGCGTTCTTGCCCGCCATCCAGGTGAGCGACGAGGTAAGCTGGATGCTGTTGGACCCATCCTTCGGCGTGGGATAGTAGGCGACGTCCGCCTGGGCGATGAAGCTCCAGACATCGCCCGTGTGGATCGTTCCGTCCGCCTCGACCTCATCCACTCGCCAGTAGTACGTTGCGCCGCCGACCAGGCCGCCGGCATGGAAGTAGAAGACCTTCGTGTAGGCGGACGCGACGCAGTCGG
Source organism: Sedimentisphaerales bacterium (assembly GCA_034678485.1). GTDB lineage: Bacteria > Planctomycetota > Phycisphaerae > Sedimentisphaerales > Anaerobacaceae > PLanc-01. The sequence continues at coordinate 31,560 of JAXDBU010000123.1, forward strand.
TCTCCGTCAAATCCGGGCTCGTGCCCAGATAGACATTGTGTGTCACGGCTCCTTCGCCCTGGGTCCACTGGAGCAGAGCCTTTGTGACACCGACCTGGCCGTCGGCGGGATTGGGAAACTCCGCCTTGCCGAAATCGATGGTGTCACCGGCGTAGAGGGCGGCGATTTGGTCGTCCGTCAAACGCCGGCTGAACAGGCGGACCTCGTCGATCGACCCGGTGTAGTACCGGCCGTCCAGGGTGTTGGACCCGATCACGAGATCACTGTTCGCGTTCAAGGCGCTCGTATTCGAATGAGACACGCTGTTGTCGAACTCGCCGTTGACGAAGACGCTGAGCGTCTTGGCGGTCGTGTTTCGCACCGCCGCGATATACACCCAGTCGCCGGTGACAATATCCGCGTTGGAGCTGACCGATACATCCGGATTACCCGCGAAGAACGACAGCTTCGCACCCAGGACCGCAACGACGAAGTCGTTGGCCGTGCCGGCGATATCGGACCAGAACACGCCGCTGCCTTCATGGGCGTAGGTTCCCGTCAAGCCCGTCGTGTCGGTCTTGATCCAGGCGGTGATGACGAAGCTGTCCTGAATCACCCAGACTGCAACAGCCCTCCTTTCCAGTCGTCCGGCTCTTGCCGGCCCACAACCATTCACCCTGCCAACGCCCATCTCCGACGAGACCGCACGGTCATCATACCAGAAGCAATTCGCAACACGAAGGCAAGAGAACTGCGGCCCGCCGAGGCCAGCACGGCAAGGAGAGCACAAGTCGTCGTAACACACTGTCGCCAATGGAGTTACCGCAGACCCAATACGTCGAAGTGAGGATAGGAATTATCCGCGACGTCCTGTTGTACCCGGCCGCTCCCACCGGGCAAGTGAAGCCGAACGGCAACTCCAGAAACGACAAGGGACCCCGGACGCATGGGCTGCGCCTGGGGTCCCTTGCTCATGCCGTCGGTCATCGATCGCCGACGAGGTATCGCAGTTCCGCTTCCGACAACACCCGATTGTAGATTCGGAAGTCGTCCAGAGAACCGAGGAAGTACGAATCGGAGGCGTACTGCGACCGGCCCAGCCAGTTCTGCGTCGTTTCACCCAGGTCCTTCGGCAGCAGTGTCGTCGCCGCCGACGCCACCGGCTCGCCATCCAGGTACAGATTCAGCGTCATGGCCGTGCTGTCGATCGTGACCGCCACGTGGTGCCAGCCTTCCGTCATGACCACTTTGCTATCCACAATCTGCTCGCTCACGGAAGCCGTCCGAATCGCACACCGCAGCGGGCCGCTCGTCCCCTGACGCGGGCACAGGAACACGTACGCCGACATACCCGAGCCGAAGTCGAAGATCCGCTGCCAGGAGCCGCTGCCGCCTCCGAAGTAGACGTGCGTCGCCATCGTTGCATCCGTCAGCGTCGCAATCGTCGGACCGATGGGCAGCTCCACGTAGGTATTGATCCCGTTGAAGACCAGTGCCTGACCGGAGTAGCCGGTCTCGTAGCCCGAGTCCCCGTTCAGCGTGCCGTGATAGTTCTTGCCGCCCATGTCCTGGACGTTCCCGTCCATCGTATACCGAGCGACCAGGCCGGCAGTCCCCGGATCCACGGGAGCGATCACCTCGGGCGCCGTGGCATACAGGCGGATGTCGTCGAAGAACATGATGCCCGCACCGCCCGCCACGCCGGTGCCTCCGATCCCGATCGTCAGACTCTTGACGCTCTTGAGATTGGCGCCTGTGTCCGCCAGCGGGATCGCCCACTGCTTCCACAAGCCCGTCGTCGTCGCATCGGCGCCGTTGTCGTACAGGACCTTCGTGTTGTTGATCTTGACATACATCGGAGCCGGCGCATTGGTCACCTGGCCTCGGAAGTACAGCACCAAAGTCGCGATCCCGTGCTGCGTCCAGTCCTGCGCCGATTCGAAAGCGTACTGCGCTTCCCCGTAGAACGGCACATTCGTCCTCTCGTAGTCCGTCCCTTCGCGGAACGTCCCGTCGTTGTCGTACAAGAACGGCATCGACTGACCTTCGCCATGGACGATGGCCGTCTCCACGAACGACGCGTCGTCATATCCCACCTGCGAACCGCCGTACGTTCCGTCCGTCACCCCGTCGATCCACGTCTCATAGATCCGATGGTCCGTGTCGTTGTAACCCTCGAAGTCATCGACGCGATCATACTCAGCCGTGGTGAAGTCCCAGACTTCGCCTCCATACGTCCCGGCGTCGCCCTGCTCGTCCACCTTCCAGTAATACGTCGTCCCGTAGTTCAGACTGGCCGTATAACCATGCTCCGTGATCGTTTCACCCGATACGGCTCCCTCGGCCACCGCATTGGCGTCGGTGCCCAGGTACAGCGTGTGCGACGTCGCCCCTCGACCCGGGCGCCAGCTCATCGCCGGCTCGACGCTCACGCCCGTCGCGCCGTCCGCCGGGTCCGGCTTGAACGCCTGCACCGGGACGTAGTAGAACCGCACCTCGCTCAGGCTCGTCGTCGTCGCGTGGCCCCACGTCGCGTTGATCGTCAGCTTCACGTGCTTGGCGCTGATCCGACCGAAGGGGATGATCGTGTTCGCCGTGTACGTCTCGGACCCGGTCCCTTGCGCGAATTCCGGAACGTCCTCCAACGCGGTCCAGCTCTCGCCGTCCGTCGAATACTCGACCGTCACGTCCTTGGCGCCGAAATTCATCAGGGATTCGTACTCCCAGTTGGCGTTCCACACCCACAGCTCGTCCAGCACGTACTCCCGGTCAAAGCTGTATTGAATCCAGGCGGGCAAGGACTTGACCATCCACATGTCCTTCATGATGTTCGAATGCGCATTGCCATCCATGCCCGAGCCGTCGATGGTCCGCTCCGCCGGAGACGCGGTCTCCTGGCCCGAAGGCGTGACCTTCAGTCCGGTGATCGGATAGGCATACGTCTCGGTGGTAAAGCTCCAGACATCGCCCTTGTAGACGGTGTCGTCGGGAGACCCGTTCACTTCGTCGATCCGCCAGTAATAAGTTCGGCCATACTCCAGGCCTTCCGGATCGTAGGTGGTCTCCTCCTGGCCCTCGCTGACCAGGACGTTTCTCGGATCGGACGCGCCGGCCTCGCCGACATCGTCGGGATTCTCCCCGAGGTACACATCGTGAGCGGCGGCATACGCCCCGGCTTCCCAGCTCAGAACCGTGTCACAGGGAACGTCGCTCTTCTGATCGTCAGGATCGGGCTTCGTGGCCGTCAGGTCCTCCGGCTCCGACGTGAAATTGTACGCGATCTGCGCGGGAGTCAGAACGCCATCGTGAATCCTCACCTCCGCAATGGACCCGGTGAAGTTGACGCTGGTGAAGGCGCCGGCTCCGCTGTCGTCGCCCTGCGCCGCAACACGGATGATATTGGGCCCATGGGTGCTGAGTGCGAGGTCTTTGGTCGTGTTCTCCTCGGCATTGACGTAGATGCGAACGGTGGCGCCGTCGTACGTATACACCAAGTACCACCATGTGTTGGCCGCCGGGGCAGGGACGTGCGAACCCGACCAGGGCATGTCGCCCGCGCCCCAGTGAGCGGCGGCACCCCACGTGGTGTTGTTACCGTAGTTGAAGACCATGTTCGTATACTCGGGACCGCCGCGATGGCTCCAGGAGACCATACTCTCCTCGGCCACGAAATCGGACCCGTTGTACGCCCAGACTTCGATGGAACGCGTGCCCTTCCCGTGGATACCGGCCGGCGTCAGCGGCCCCTCGAAATAACAGGAGCCGTCGAACGTCACGGTCTTGCGACCGCCCACATCTTCGACGATGGGGGTCCCCACCGCCGTGAAATCGCCGAGCGTCCCATGGTTCTCCCAGGTAGTCGTTACCTCGCCATAGTCAAAATCCTCCGCTCGCAGATCCACCAGGAGTTCCTCCGCTACGGAAATCCGGGCCATCGCCGATCCTGAAAGCCCGAGCACCAAGACAACCCCCAACAGACACACCCAATTCTTGCGCATCATGATCATACCCCTTCAAACAAGATCAACCTGATTCCAGCTCAGATATCGCACGGCAAGTGATTCCAACAGCGACAATCGTCGTTTCCCCTAAACTACCGGGGGACAGTAAACGCAAACGACCAGATTTGCCCAATGTGGACTATTATACCAAGAAGGATCAGAAGGAGAAAAGGGGTAAAATGGTCGGATCAAGGATTGGGAGATCTGCGGGATCTGTCGATCGGTGCGTGGGGTAGTAGTGCGATGGAACCTGCGTTGTCCGGACGGAGGCGAGACCGGCATCCGTCAGATAGTCCGCACAATCCCGGCATGACGACCAGCTTGCTGCTGCGACTACGCGGAACAGACACATCACCCCTCGCGGGACCGACGGGTTTTCGCGTCGCCACGCGGTGCAGCCACCGGCCAAGCGAGCCGGAGATGTCCCCCGCATGACGGGTCAGCTCGAAGAAGGTCTCCTGGATCGCGTAAGGCCGGCGTCGCCTTCATCCTCCAAGACCCGCCAGGAGGTGGCGTAGACCAGGCGGGCGTACCGGCGCACCAGTTCGGCGTCTTCGGCGGTCATCTCCAACGCGGTAGATCGTAGCATGGGCATCCTGCCCATGAAACACACGGGCAAGATGCCCGTGCCACTATGAGTCGCACCAGGGCCGACGACTATTCAGAAAAACGCAGAAACATCCGAGCATCCCCTCACGGTCCGTCCTTCCCAGGGGCGCCGCGAAGAGCATATGGCAATTCCTGAACGAGCACCGAGTCGCGTTTGTGGGCCGGGCGCAGGGAGCCGTATACCTGAGGGACGGTCTGCTTGGGTTCTCCAGGCTCGGACTGGGTGGCGTCGATCGTGTAGAGATTGTCGTCGTTGACGCCGCACGCCGGACGGGTCTGGAACACCACGTGGGTGTCCAGGAACAGGACATTCTGGCCGTCGCGCCGATGCGTGTCGGAATTCCCGATGCGGACCCCGTTAGGATCGGCGCCCTCGGATGCCTCCAGGAACCGGGCCCACCCGAGATTTGCGTCATTGACCCGATTCGGGTCGATCCACGGATTGCGATCCGCCAGGACGGGCATACCGGGGTCATACGCCACGGTTAGGGCGTTCTGGCGGTCGAACGGTACATGATAAGAGTAGCTGCAATGCCGGCTCGGGTTGTTGCAGTCGTCGTACCGGCCGCCGAAATCCCAGGCGTCGATGAGTTCGAACCCACCCGGGAGCGTCTCCTTCACCTCGCTGAGACGGAACGCCCGAGTCTTCGGCTCGCCGGGGCACACGAAGTTGCGGGAGTGGACCTCGGCGTATTTCACGAGCAGGTACAGACTGGATGTGGTTGTGGTCTTGCCGCCGCTGCCATCCCTCGTGTTCATGCCGAAGGCCTGCGTCCGCATCCGGCCCAGCCAGTTGGGAATCGTCGGGACCCACTCGTTGACCTTGCCGCCCGCCATCGGCAGTTCGTCCTCATAGTCGTTGGAGTAGATCAACATGGCCTTGCCCAAGGATGCCATGTTCTTGGCGCACGTTTGGCGAAACGCCCTTTCAGCACCCATTTCATTGACCGCCCCTGCCGTCATCACAGCCACAACAGCACACAGCACGACCGTGACAACATCCGATTTCGTCCAGGACCCTCTCATAAGAGACCTCCCTTGAATCTCGATATCCATGCGTTACACTACGCGACCGTCTCCCTTTTAGACGCACTATCCGCGCGCCTGTTACAGTGAGACACTGCACAAGGGTCAGTCGCAACTCGCATTGTCTTATTTCGCTTTCCGCTCAGGGCAGGGAGAAGGCCTTCGAGGCAACGGATCGCGGGGTTCGGAAGATCGTGCCGTGGTGGGCGTCGCCCGGCAGGCTCAGTTCCGCAGTCCTGTCCGTCCAGTGGACAAGGTCCTTCGAGGTGGCCAGGCTGTACCGGCCGGTCCGCACGCGATATCGGTCGAAGTAGAGCCGCCATTCGCCGGCCACCTTCATAATGGTCGGGCCTTCGACCCATTGATTCGATTGCAGCTTCGCCGCGGGACCGACAATCGGGTCGGACCAAGGCTTGGTCGGATCGGTCGGCGACTGGAATCGGGGCGGGAAGGGATTCGTCAGGTCCGCGGAGGCGGTTGCCAGGCGGATGTTCTTGCCCCCAGCCTCCGGGATCTGCTCGTCCTTGGCAGCCATCACCCAGCGGTCGTCGGACACATCGGCGGTGCCGCGGTCGTCGAAGGCCATGCAGGCATCGATCTCGCTGACTCCCGGCGAGAAGAACACCTTCGCGTCCGTGAAGCTCTTGAAGTCCGAGGTCCGCGAAATGAACGTGCGATGGTGGCGGGTGTCAGGTCGGACCTGCCGGTTCGGGTCCTTCTCCAGACCACCGGAGTTGTGGCCGCCGTCGCCTTCGAGCTTCGCGGTCGCAGAGGACCAGAGGATGACATAGTCCTTCCGCACCGGGTCCCAGTGGGCTTCCGGCGCCCAGGTGTTGGCGGGCTGATCGTCGGCCGGCCAGTTCCTGAAGGGCTCGACGCGAACCGGCTCGGACCAAGTCCGCAAATCGGGCGAAGTGGCCGCTCCGAAGCACGAGCCGACCCAGTTAGACGTCCAGACCATGCGAAAGAGCCCGTCGCGATAGACAATGGACGGGTCGCGGGTGAGGTTTTGCCCCTGCCATTGCGGCGGCGTGAAGACGGGCCGGCCCTCGTTGAGGTCCCTAAAGACCAGGCCATCCTCGCTGGCGGCCAGGAAGACGCCCGTCTCGCCGTTGCCCTTGAAGTAGCTGAACAGGAATACCTCGCCCTCGTCGCCAAAGGAAGCCGGCCCGACAGCCAGGATCAGAACGAACATCTCGTAGACATAGCTTCTCATAACGGTCTATCCTCGGATTCCTGTCTGATCGCCAAGCATCTTCCGTATCTCAGGTTCGTGCTCTTTCGGGAAGTAGAATCGCGAGAACAGGTACTCCTCAACCGCGAACTTTGACTTCTCCGGCCACACCAGAAAAAGGCCCTGTTGCCTGCCCTTACCCTCGATTTCCTTACTTCTCAATTCCATTGTGTGGATGATTCGGAAGCAGTCGAAGTTCCCGTATTCCGCGCCGGAATGCAGGGAGTCGCGACGCAGATAGTCCAGCCGATCAAGATCGATCTGGCTGGATATGAGCGATTTCTGCCAGAGGGGCGCCTCGGTCCCCTTCTCGATCAGGGCACCTACTCTTGATGGAAAGCCAGCGGCACATTTCGAGAGAACCTCGTGGACTTCCGAGGAGGAATCACGAATGATCGTGACACCTCGGGCTTCGTGGTTGCCGAAGATCCGCTCCGTTGCGTGAGAGAACGGACCATGACCGACATCGTGCAGTAGCGACGCCGCCAGCAGAGCTTCCCTATCCAATGGTCGGAAATCCTTGGGGTAGCTTTGTTCGAGATGCGCAAGGCATTCAGTCATCAGGTGCATCACGCCGAGACTGTGTGCAAATCGCGAATGGGTCGAGCCGGGGTAGGTGAATTGACACAAGCCCAGTTGACTAATGAACCGCAGCCTCTGGAGTTCCCGACAGTTGAGCAGATCAAGGAGCCAGCCGTGCTTGATGCGGTCAATAGAGACGTAATCATAGAGTGGATCGCGGAACAGCTTCTGCGCCATGCCTCTCCCTGCGTCAAACGGACTGCTTGAACCTCCTCGCAAGCTCGACCGCTTTCTTCAGCTTTGCGTCATTGGCCCGGACTTTCTTGAACGAGGCGGTTTGCCTCTGCGCTTCGTCCCAATCGCCCCTGTGGTAGAAGGCGACCGTTGCCGCCAGCTCCAGTACCCAGGGGTCTTCCCCATTGAGGTCTTCGAATTGCCTGATGAAGGGCATAATCTGTGTGTGCAGCGGACGGCCCCTGTCGGTCTGCTCGAACTTGTCCAGTGCCCTCTTGCCGAGTTCCGTAACGGTGGACTTGTAGCGAACCACACCTGGGCCAAGGGGCTCGGGGGTTTCCTCGACGATCCCGGCACTGTTCAACTGGTCAATCAGTGACGCCAGTTCGAACGAATACGGCCCGTAGTAGTGTAGGATGTAGTCGCAAGCCAGCGGGGAACCATGCAATTGAAGCAGATAGATGGCTTTTTGCAGTCGCTTCCGCGAGTCCACCTCGCTCACCGAACTCATCAATTTGGCGAGCCAATAGTCCTTCATGATTCCTCCCGACACGTGCCTGCACACAGGAGTCATCGACCGAACGCGCCCGGCTGCTCCAGTGAAATCCATCGTATCCCGTGAGCGCGCCCGCCGTCAAACACAAAACGCGGGACCCCGCTACCCGGCCAGCGGGCCGGCAAACGATCTCGATCGTGCTTGACAAGCATCATTATATGGCTTACCTTCTGGATTTCCATAGGTTTACAGACGAGGAGTGCCAAGCTGTGCCGGAGCAAGTGGTAACACGGTTTGCGCCGTCGCCGACGGGATATCTGCACGTTGGCGGGGCTCGAACCGCCCTTTTCAACTGGTTGTGGGCTCGCAGGACAGGCGGGAAGTTCATTCTGCGGATCGAGGACACGGACCTCAAACGAAACACCCCCACTGCCACCCGCCAGGTAATGGAGGACCTCCGCTGGCTGGGCATCGAGTGGGATGAAGGTCCCGAGGTGGGCGGACCACACGGGCCGTATCTGCAATCGCAGCGACTCGATATCTACAACCGCTACGTCCGCCAACTGCTCGACCAGGGACGGGCTTATTACTGCTTCGAGACGGGCGAGGAACTGGGGGCCATGCGGGCCGAAGCGGAAGCCCGGAAGAAGGGTTTCGTCTACCGGCGCCCCGAGCACCCGCCCACAGACGAGGACGCCGCCAGGGCGCGAGCCGAGGGTCGGGATGTGACCGTCCGCTTCGCCATGCCCGTGGGCAGTCCCATCGTCGTCGACGACATCATCCGCGGGCGGATCTCGTTCGATCCCGCCGAGCTGGGCGATTTCATCATCCTCAAGAGTGACGGCTTCCCGACGTACAACTATGCCGTAGTCATCGACGACTACATGATGCAGGTCACACACGTCCTCCGCGGCCAGGAGCACCTGATGAACACGCCGAGCCAGAAGGCTCTGTGGGAGGCCCTGTTCCCGGATCGGCCGGTGCCCCAGTACGCCCACATGTCCGTCACGGTCTCCGACACCGGCGGCAAGCTCTCCAAGCGGGAGCGTCCGCAGACGCTTCGGATCGCGATTGCTGCGATGAAAGACGTCGATATCGACAAGCTGGCCCAGGTCGGCGGCATCCCGGCCGAGCAGGTCGCGTCCTTTCTCAAGGGCGACACGACGCCGGACATGCCGGCGGTCGACGCAATGGCCGAGCATCTGGGCATCCACCTGCCCGAGATCAACATCGTGGACTTCTTCCGGAGCGGGTATCTGCCCGAGACAATGGTGAACTTCCTGGCCATGCTGGGCTGGAACCCCGGCGACCAACGAGAGATCATGACTCGCGACGAGTTGATCCACGCGTTCGACCTGTCGCGTTTGACCAAGAGCAACAGCCTCTTCGACCGCAAGAAGCTGCTGGCGTTCAACACCGAACATCTGCGACTGACGGCCCCCGAGAAGGTCCTGGCGTACTTCAAGGCCTACCTCAAGCACGTCGACTCGCCTGTCCAGAAGGCGGACGACGCTATGCTGGCGAGGATCCTCAAGCTGTGCGATGGGGCGCGGACGTTCGAGGACGTCGAGCGCAAGAGCGCGTTCATTTTCATCGACGACGACAAGATCGTCTTCGACGAAAAGGCGGTCCAGAAAGTGCTCATGAAAGACCATGCCCTGGAGATCCTCAAGCAGGTGCGTGACGAACTGGCCGCGATGGCGGAACTCAGCGAGCACGCCATCGAGGAGATGCTCCGCCGATTGGCGGAGGCCAGACAGGTCGGTTTGGGCAAGGTGGCGCAGCCATTGCGGGTGGCCCTGTGCGGCACGACGATCAGTCTGCCGATCTTCGATTCCGTCCAGATGCTGGGCCGGGAGCGGACGCTGAAGCGAATCGACCTGACGCTCGAGCGATTCAGAACGGAAGGAAGATCGCCATGAAGAGACTGCCGCTGCCTCGGCTCGATACGAATCTTCAAGTGCGAGAGCAACTGTTGCCTCATTGCCGACTGAAACCGGGTCAAATCTGGGAAGATGCAGAAGGTCGGCACCGCGTTGGTTGTCTGGATGCCACGCAGGTTTCCCACGTCGCAGCGTTGATGGGACAATCGAGGGCAACACTGGCAATTCACGATCCGCCGTACAATCTGGTTGCGTTTGAGCGACGCTCCATAGACGAATACACTGCGTGGTGCGAATTGTGGGTGGGCAGTACCGCTGCCTCGTTCGAGGAGAACGCGTCGCTGTACGTCTGGCTGGGCGCCGACCAGACATGCGACTTCCAGCCGCTGCCTGACTTCATGCTGATGATGCGCCGGTTCGAGCAGTTCCGCGCCAGATCGTTCATCACGATGAGGAACCAGCGAGGGTATGGCACGCAAAGGAACTGGATGGCGGTTCGTCAGGAACTGCTATACTACACGAAGGGCGACCCCTTCTTCGAAGTCCAGTATACGGACATCCCCAAGATTCTGCGGGGGTACTACAAGGAGGTGGGCGGGGTCATGACCGAGAACCTCCAGAGGAGCCGCTCGCAGAACATCCGCGCCGGCAACGTGTGGGTGGACGTGCAGCAGGTCTTCTACCGGATGGAGGAGAATGTCTCGGGGTGCTATGCCCAGAAGCCTCTCAAAGCCATCGAGAGAATTCTGCGGGCCGGATCGAGACCACAGGACATCGTAATCGACTTCTTTTCGCACTCCGGCACAACGCTTCTGGCCGCCGAACGCCTCGGACGCAGATGTTTCACCATGGACATCGATCCAGTCTTCTGCGAGATCACGATCAGACGCCTGGAACGCTATAGAGAGAAGGGCTTGCTGGGTTGGCAGGGAGGCCATCCCTTCGAAGGGACAGCGGAGATCGACAATGCCCTGAGGCATGCGTACACGGGCCAGGAACTGGAGGTAGCCGAAGCGACCCTGTTCTGAGACGGCGAACGATGGAGAAGCTGAGACGACAACTGGATACACTCATCGCTGAACTGACGAATGAAACGCAGATCAGACAGCGTCTGGAGAGCCTCGTCTCGGTCTATCCATTCAACGAGTTTGAGTACATCATAGCTACGCTCCTGGGTTCGCATCGACTTACTCTCGACCAATACTGCGAACTGCGAGACGAGTACGTCTCGAGAAACATGTATCTCTATATCTTCGAGATCAGCGCCCCCAGGACATTTGGAGAAGCGTGGGCACAAGGCCATCTGAAGGAACTCGTTCCCGAATTGGAGAAGCCGACGAAGAAACTTGATCCCAGCTACTCCGGCCAGTACGATTTTCACCTGGATGGTAGAATTCGCGTGGAAGTAAAGGCTTCCCGTGCGGTCGACTTCGACAGCGACAAACCTCTGTATGTCAAGGCGCTGTCGTCTGACTCACAGAGACCTTTTGATATGAACCTCCAGCAGACGAAGCCTTCTTGCTGCGATGTGTTCATCTGGGTAGCGGTCTGGCGTGATCTCATTCGATACTGGGTGCTCGCATCGAACGAGGTTGCACAGAGCAAGTATTTCTCGGACAAACAGCACAGGGGCAACGTTGGAGAGGGACAATTGCACCTGACACAGGAGAACATCGACGACTTTGCCCCCTACGAGGTGAAGGCGAGAGTTCTCCTCCAGGCAATCAAGGACGCCTACAAACGACAGACAACAGGAAAGCAGACTTGAAAGAAACAGTCTTGGACGGCACAAAATCGACATTGCTGGTCACGGGGTCCATTGGGACCGACACGGTCAAGACGCCCCACGGCGCCAGGGAGAGGTGCCTGGGCGGCTCTTCCGTCTACTTCACCATGGGCGCGAGCTTCTTCTCGCCTGTCCGGTTCGTCGGCGCCATGGGCGACGACTGCCCCTTCGATCTGGCGGAGATCTTCAAAGGCCGGGACGTCGATCTCCGGGGTCTGGAGATCCGACGAGGCAGCAAGACGCTCGCCTGGCACGGGACCTATCATGAGAACATGAACGACAGGACCACGGACCACATCGAATTGGGCGTCCTGCTGGAGGCGCCGCCGAAGGTGCCCGACGTGTTTCGCGACAGCCGGTTCGTGTTTCTGGCCAACACGGCGCCTGCGCTTCAGATCGGATTGCTCGAACAGGTGGCCAAGCCGGCATTTGTCGCGGCCGATACCATGAATCTCTACATCAACGGGTACCTCGACGACCTGCGAAGACTCCTGCGTCGGATCGATTGCCTGATCCTCAACGACGAGGAAGCCAGGCTGCTCGCCGGACACTCGAATCTCATCCGAGACGCCCAGGACATTCTGGCGATGGGACCCCGAATCGTCATCATCAAGAAAGGCGAGTCGGGCTCGCTGATGTGCTCGAAGGACGGGGACAAGTTCGTCCTGCCCGCTTATCCTGCCACGGAGGTCCGCGATCCGACCGGCGCAGGCGACAGCTTCGCCGGCGGGTTCATGGGCTACCTCGCCCAGATGGGCAAGACGGATTTCAAGACGCTCAAGACCGCCATCGCCTACGGCACGGTCGTCGCGTCGTTCACGATCGCGGATTTCTCGCTGGCCGGACTGACCGCAGCCACGCGGAACGATATCGACAAACGGCTGGAGACGCTCCGGACGTTCACGAGTTTCTGATTGGATCGGCAAACAATGCGTTGTTTCATCGCCATCGACATTCCGAACGAGATCCGGGACGAGCTGGCCCGCCTGCAGAAGGACATAGCCGGCCATGTAGACGTCCACAGAGGCGACGTCAAGTGGGTCGAGCCCAAGGATATGCACCTGACGCTCAAGTTCCTGGGCGAGGTCCCGGACAACCAGATCGTCGAGGTCTGCAAGATCGTCGAGACGGTCGCGGCACGACACCACGCGTTCGATTTCCCCGTCAAGGAGGTGGGCTCGTTCGGCGGTCGCAGCGCCCGTGTCCTGTGGATAGGCGCAGGATTGGATTGTCCCGAGTTGCTGGAGCTGCAGCGGGACCTGGAAGACGAATTCGAGCGGGCCGGCTGGCCCAGGGAAGGCCGCCAGTTCTCCGGCCACCTGACGCTGTGTCGCATCCGCAACGTCAAGGCCGGCGAGAAGCTCGCCGACGCGGCAGAACAGCTCACCGACTACGACCTGGGCGTCGTCCCGGCCGCCGCAATCTGCGTGTACGAGAGTCAGTTGGAGCCGCGAGGACCGATTTACACCCGTTTGGGACGTTACATACTACCGGAAGACTAACGGAACAGCGAGATTGCAGACAGTTGGAGGTACTCCATGGCAAAGACGAAGAAACCCACCACCGCCGCAACCGAACCTCAGGTCGGTGATGACGGCAAGCAGGCCGCGTTGCACCGAGTGATCGCCCAGATCGAGAAGCAGTACGGCCAGGGCGCCATCATGCAGATGGACGAGCATTGCTACGCCAAGATCGAGGGCATCAGCACCGGCGCCATGTCCCTGGACATCGCACTGGGCGGCGCGGGCATTCCGCGTGGACGGATCACGGAGTTGTTCGGCCCGGAATCGTCGGGCAAGACGACGCTGGCGCTGCACGTGATCGCCAGCGCCCAGAAGGCCGGCGGCGTCGCTGCGTTCATCGACGCCGAGCACGCCCTGGACACGACCTGGGCCAAGCGCCTCGGCGTGGACGTCAGCAGCCTGCTCGTCAGCCAGCCCGACACCGGCGAGCAGGCCCTCGACATCGCCGAAATGCTCATCGCGTCCAACTCCGTCGACGTGAGCGTCATCGACTCGGTGGCGGCCCTGACGCCCAAGGCCGAACTCGAAGGCGAGATGGGCGACAGCCACATGGGCCTGCAGGCCCGGCTCATGTCCCAGGCCCTGCGGAAGCTCACCGGCAGCATCAGCAAGTCCAACACGACGGTCATCTTCATCAACCAGCTGCGCATGAAGATCGGGGTCTTTTTAGGGAACCCGGACACGACCACCGGCGGCAACGCCCTGAAGTTTTATGCCTCCATGCGCCTCGACATCCGCAAAGCCGGCTCGATCAAGCAGGGGCAGGAGGTGATCGGCATGCGGACCAAGGTCAAGGTCGTGAAAAACAAGGTCGCACCCCCCTTCCGGGAGACGGAATTCGACATCCTCTTCGGCGAGGGGATTTCCCAGGCCGGCGACCTCC